>NZ_CP158165.1:7852828-8456892 GCF_040254265.1 Kribbella sp. HUAS MG21 | reverse complement strand
GTCTCCTCGTCGCTGGTGGTCGGGTCCCAGCGGTGCACCTGGTACAGGTCGACGTGGTCGACGCCCAGCCGGCGCAGGCTGTTGTCGAGCGCGGTGGTGAGCCAGCGCCGGGAGCCGCCGCGCCGGTTGCGGTCCTCGCCCATCGGCATGCTGCCCTTGGTCGCGAGGACCACGTCGTCGCGGTGACCGGCGATCGCCCGGCCGACGAGCTCCTCGGATTCGCCGTTCGAGTACATGTCGGCGGTGTCGATCAGGTTGACGCCGGCCGCCAGGGCCGCGTCGATCATCGCGGTGGCGTCGTCCTGGCCGGTGCGGCCGATCGCGCCGAAGTTCATCGCGCCGAGCGCCAGCGTGCTGACCTGTACGCCGGTACGCCCGAGAGTGCGGTACTGCACAAGTGCCTCCAGATGTCATCATGGAGCAAAGCGGAACGCTGCTCCGCCAACGACAATACGGAACGCTGTTCCGATTCGCAAGGGAGGACCTGTGTGCGCTGAGCCGCGGCGGCGGGCCGACGTCCGCCGGAACGAGAAGGCGCTGCTCGACGCGGCGGCCGCGGCGTTCGTGGCCGCGGGGATCGACGCGCCGGTGCGGGACATCGCCGCCCGGGCGGGGGTCGGCGTCGGGACGGTGTACCGGCACTTCCCGAGCCGCGCGGACCTGGTCGTGGCCGTCTATCGCCACCAGGTGGAAGCCTGCGCGGCAGCCGGTGCGGAGTACCTGAGGACCGAGCGGTCGCCGTACGCCGCGCTGCTCCGCTGGGTCGACGACTTCGTCGACTTCCTGGCCACGAAGCACGGGCTGGCGGGCGCGCTGAGCCAGGCGGAGGGCTTCGCGGCACTGCACACGTACTTCCTCGACCGCCTCGTCCCGGTGTGCGCCGAGCTCCTCGCCGCGGCACGCGCCTCCGGCGAGGTCGTGCGTCCGGACGTGGAAGCCCTCGAGCTCATGCGCGCGATCGGCAACCTCAGCATCGGCGCCGGCGAGGACTCCAGGTACGACGCCCGCAAAATGGTCGGCATCCTCACCGCCGGGCTCACCGTAGCCGCGGACGATAGGTGAGCTCCTGCGTGTGACCGTCGAGGGTGCGAGCCTCCAGGAGCTCGAGGTCGAAGTCGGCCGCACCACGGAAGACCGGGTCCGCGCCGGTCAGGCCACAGATCACCGAGCGGCTCCTGCAGCGTGGACGAGATCACCGTCGCCGGCAGGTCCCGCATCCGGGTCACCCACGGGTCGAGCGCCTCGGTTTCGATGCCGGAAGCAAGGATCTCCGCATGCGCACGGTAGGTCGTGGCGCCGAAGATCATCCGGAACTCCGCGCTGTACAGGGCGAGCCGGTGGGCGAGCAGCTCGGGGCCCTGCTTGCCCCAGTACCCGCCCCAGTCGCCGGTGTGCGCCCCGAACCCGTCCAGGCTGCTGAAGACGTCGAAGGTGTAGGTCGCGGTCATGGTCTCCTCCAAGGTTGGTCTCACCACGTCAACGACCGCCGCCGGCCCGATCCGACAATCCAGGCTATGACTTCTTCGCGAAGGTCAGGTGGGTAACGCCGGACGGCGATGCGATCGTCTCGATGGCGTACGTCTGCTCCAGCGCTTCCAGTCCGTCCCACAGCCGGACGCCGCGGCCGAGGACGATCGGTACCTGGGCGACGTGCAGGTAGTCGACCAGGCCTGCGGCCAGGAAGTCCCGGACGACGGTCGGCCCGCCGCCGAGCCGTACGTCGGCGCCGTTCGCCGCCGCGCGCGCCTGCTCGAGAACCTCGTGCGGGGTGGCGTCGACGAAGTGGTACGTCGTACCGCCCTCCATCTCGATCGACGGGCGCGGGCGGTGGGTCAGGACGAAGACGGGCGAGTGGAACGGCGGGTTCGGGCCCCACCAGCCCTTCCAGTCCGGGTCGTCCTGCCAGTTCGGCGGGCCGAACTTGCCGGCGCCCATGATCTCGACGCCGAAATTCTGCTCGTGCTGTTCGGCGAACGCGTTGTCGACGCCGACGGTGCCGCCGGGCAGGCCGTCCTGGGCGTGGAAGAACCGGGTGCCGATGTACCACTCGTGCAGCCGCTCGCCGGCGTGCCCGAACGGGGCGTCGAGGCTCAGGCCCTCGCCGGTGGCGAAGCCGTCGAGCGAGATCGAGAAGTTGTGAACGCGGACTTCGGACATGAGACACACTCCCTCTTTGGGCACCGCCTTCGGGCGCCGTCACCAGGTGGTCGGAGCCGGTCAGACCAGCTTGACATCCACGGGCGAGAATCCCTTTCTGCCGCTTGTTCACCGATGAAATAGTGCTCATTACGGTGTGCCCATGGACATCAAGAGAAGGTCTGTGCTGGCCGGAATGGCCGGTGTCGCAGGGGCTGTCGCACTACCCACCACGGCGTACGCCGACCGCCGCGGCCGTTATCCGCAGCCCTGGCCCGAGCTCGAGCCGTACGGTCTCGCCGACACCCGCCTCGACCTGTGGCCCCGCGACGACAACTCGTTCGTGCTGCCGCTCGAACTGCGCCCGCGCGACGAGGAGCTCGGCCGGGTGTGGATGCGCGACACCTACGTCAACTGCTTCGTCGTCGACGGCCGCCCGCTGTACGTCGCCACCGGTACGACGCGCGTCCCGGGCCGGCCCGCCGCCGGGCCGTGGAACGACGGCATCTTCGTCTGGACCGCGCCGTCGCTGCGCGGCCCGTGGCGGCTCGCGGACACCACCGGCATCCGGCCGGACCACGAGCAGGGCAAGGTCTGGTCGCCCGAGTTCGTCGGCGAGAACACGCCCGGCCGCACGGTCGTCGCCCCTTGGCAGGAGTACTGGTACGACGACCAGTTCGGCAAGCGCGGCCAGGCGTGGGCGCCCGAGGTGCACTACTTCCGCGGCACCTGGTACATCGTCGCCTGCATGGGCGACCACTCGCGCAAGGTCGGCTCGTTCCTGCTGATCAGCGAGGGCGGCGTCGAAGGACCGTACCGCCTTGCCCAGGGCAACTACGAGAAGCCGTTCGGCGACTCGTTCATCGGCGGCCCGGCGTTCATCCTGCCCGGCGCGTACCACCACATCGACGGCAGCCTGTACACCGAGGGCGACGACGCCTGGCTGGTGCTGCACAACGACCTGTACGCGCGGTTCACCGACGACCTGGAGGACATCGTCCCCGGCACCGCACTGCCCGCGTTCCAGCAGACGCCGTACGTGCCCGAGCCTTATCTCGAAGGCGCGTACGTCTTCCGGCACGGCGGGAAGTACTACCTGATGCACGCGGCCTGGGACCGCACCTCGACCAACCCCGACGGCAGCACGCGCAACGCCTACGACCGACCAGGCCCGGGACGAGTGCAGTACCAGTACGACCTGGTGATGGCGGTCGCCGACCACTTCGAAGGACCGTACTCGGAGCGGTGGACGGCGGGCGTCGGAGCCGGTCACAACAACGTGTTCGCCGACGCCGCCGGTCACCTCTGGGCCACGTTCTTCCGCAACCCGACCGTCGGCTACTGGGCGGACCCGGCCCGCGTCGCCGACGCGGCGGTCCCCGGCGTCGTCCGGATGGAATGGACCGGACCGGACACCAACCGCCTGTACGTGAAGCGGCAGGCCCACAGTTGAGAACCCGACTCGTCGCCCTCGTCAGCGCGCTGGTCCTGGTGAGTGGCGGCTCCGTTGCCGGAGCCGCCACCCCGGCGCCGAATCCCGAGCCGCTGCCCGCTCTGGGCGCCCTGGGCGCCAACTACAACGAGAACCTCGACCAGCTGAACTACCGTGAACTTCGCACGGCACGCGCGAGCTGGGTCCGCGGCTTCTACGTGCTGCCGGAGGCGGACTCCGTACCGCCGGAGAACAGCGCGACCCTCCGGGTGCTCCGCGATGCGCACGCGCGCGGCTTCAAGACCGTCCTGAGCCTGAAGTTCCCCATGGCGGGAATGTCCTTCCCCCGGCCAGGCAGCCCGGAGCTGGCCGCCGAGCTCGCCCGGCTGGACCGCGTGCTCCCGCTCGTGCTCGGGATGGTGGACATCGTCACCATCGGCAACGAGCCGTTCATCGAGAGTCTGCCCGCCGAACGCGACGAGCGGCTGAACGACTTCTACGAGGCCGTCGCCCGGCACGTGATCGCGGCCCGCGCCCGGCACTGTCCGCGGACCTGTGCGACCCATCTGTTCATGGGTGCGCTGAACCGGTTGGATCTGGCACAGAACCGTACTCCGGCGGTCGAACGGTACCTGAAGTTCGTCCGCGAGACGCCGGAGCTCGAAGGCGTCGACCTGCATCCGCATGTTGCTGACCAGGCCGCCATCCAGGACTTCCTCGACTACACGCTTCCGCGGCTCCGGCCCGAGCAGACCTTCCTCGTCACGGAGTTCTCGTTGGTTTGGTACTGGCAGCAGCACCTCACCGACCGGATCCCGGCGACTTTCGCCGAGCGGTACGGTTACACGGCGGACACGCAGGTGTGGCAGGTCATCGGTGATGCGATCAAGCAGCCGTTCCCGTCGTCGAAGTGGAACGAGTTGCTCGCCGCCAGTCCATGGTTCGAGTCCAAGAAGCATTTCCTGCGCGACGAGCTGGACCGCTTCCGCGCCACGGGCCGGCTCGCCGTGGCGACCTACGGCTTCCGGCAGATCCCCTCGATGACGGCCGGCTGGAGTGCGACGAAGGCGCCGTGGCTGCTGAACAGCGTCTTCGCAACCCTGACGGTGCAGCCGCGGGGCGACGCGATGTCCGTGCCGGGGTACGCCTGGATCGACGACTTCCGTGCCCTGCAATGAGAAACGTGGGCCCGCCAGGCGGCGGGCCCACGTCATGTCAGTTCTCCGGTGATCGGTACGTCGCCTCGTCGAGCCCGCTCAGGCTCGGGTCGTAGCTGACGTCGCCGACGTCGTACATCGAGGTCATCCAGTGGTAGAAGTTGTCGCCACGATCCCGCAGTACCGTGTAGAGGCGACGCAGCAGCTGCGACCGTACGGCGGCCTGCTCCGGGTGCTCGTACACGTTGAGCAGTTCATCGGGGTCGCGCTCCAGGTCGTAGAGCTCGTTCACCGAGTCCGGGTTGACCACGAGCTTGTACCGGTCCGTGCGCAGCATCCGTTGCGGATAAGGGAAGTGGTGCCCGTGGAACTCGCACACGATGTCGTCGTCCCACTCGACCGGCTCACCGGTTGTCAACGGCAACAGGCTGCGCGAGTCCGTGGCGAGCTTCGGTTCGGCGGCGGCGAGTTCGAGAATCGTCGCCGTGCAGTCGAGCAGGCTGACGAACTCGTTCCGTACGACGCCTGCCGGCTGCCCCGGGACCCGCAGCAGCCCCGGCGTCCGGTAGATGTCCTCGTACATCGCCGGGCCCTTGTCGTGCAGCCGGTGCGAACCGGTGAACTCCCCGTGGTCACAGGTGAAGAACACCGCGGTGTCGTCGGTCAGCCCGAGCCGCTCCATCGCCGCCAGCACCCGGCCGATCTCGAAGTCGATCAGCGCGACGTAGCCCTGGTAGATCGCGATCAGCTTGCGGGTCGTCTCGATCGGCATCGTGTCGAACGTCCAGTGCGCGCTGTAGTTCTTCTGCACCGGCGGCTTGCCCTGGAACGTCTCGGCCACCGACCGCGGCAGCTCGACGTCCGCCGGATCGATCAGGTCGAAGTACTCGTCCGGCAGGATGTACGGCAGGTGCGGCCCGAAGAAGTGCAGCGCCAGGAAGAACGGCTGCCCGTCGTCGGCGGCGTACCGCTCGAGGTGCTCGATGGCGCGGGTGGCGAGGTAGTGCTCGAACGTCGCCTCCACCGGCTGGTGCAGCCGCGCGGCGAGCAGGTTGCCCGGCCCGCCGTTCGGCAGCGTCCCGCGGATCCGGTCCGAGATCTCGTACGGCGGGAGCTCGCGCTCCGCGAGATACGCCAGGTAGTCGGGGTGGTCCACCGGGTTGTGCCAGCCGGGGAGGTCGGGCCCGTCAAAGCCGAAGTCACCGGCCGTCTTGTTGGTGCCGACGTGCCACTTGCCGATCAGGCCGCAGTTGTACCCGCGGTCGCGCAACGCCTGCGAGAACGTGAATGTGCCCTCGCCGAGGTCCTCGATGTAGCCGACGTTGCGTTCGTAGTTCGCCAGCAGCTTGTGCCGGAACGGCGCCTGCCCGGTGAGCAGGCTGGCCCGCGCCGGCGTACAGATCGCGGTCGGCGTGTACCAGCGGTCGAAGCGGGTCCCGGTCCGGGCCAGCTCGTCCAGGTTCGGCGTCGTCCCGAGGTTGTTGCCATAAGCACCGAGCGTGTCGGTCCGGTGCTGGTCGGTCATCAGGAACAGGATGTTCTTGGGTTCGCTCACTTGGCGGCCGCCGTGGTGAACAGCTCGCCGGTGTAGTAGGTCTTCGGGTCGACCTTGGACTTGAGTTTGCCGGCCTCGACGAAGTAGTCGGCCATCCCGTTCAGCCACTTGTCGACCGTGCCGTCCTTGGTCTTCGCGTCCAGCTCGTCGACCGACAGCACCTTGACGTTGCCCGCGTCGGCCTTCACCTGGTCGACCGGGACGCTGAGCATCTCGGCGGTGAGCTCGATCGACTTGTCCATGTTCGCGGAGCGGTAGGCCATCGCGTCTCGCAGTACGGCGATCGTCTTCTCGGTCTTGGCCTTTTCGCCGGAGACCACGTCGTTGCCGGCCACGAACGCGGTCGGGAACGAGACCTGGGACTCGAAGTCGGAGTTCTTCGCGAGCTCGGTGAGGTTCGGCACCTGCTTCTTGATCGTCGCGATCGCCGGGTACCAGAAGCCGGCCGCGTCGATCTTCTTGGACGCGAACGCGGACACGATCGTCGAGGCGTCCATGTTGACGACCTTGACGTCGGCCTTCGTCATCCCGGCCTTCTTCAGCGCCAGCGTGAGGATCATGTCGCCCGACGTACCCTCGGGGACGCCGACGGTCTTGCCGCGGAGCTGGTCGATCGAGGAGGTGCCGGAGCGGGCGATCACCCGGTCGGCGTTGCCCAGCGTGTTGATCGCGACGACCTTCGCCTGCCCGGAGGCCGGCAGCCAGAACGCGCCCGGGCCGATGTAGCCGAAGTCGAGGTCGCCGGTGCCGAGCGCCTGGATCTGCAGCGGGCCGTTCGTGAACACCTTCGTGTTCGCCTTCAGGCCGTGCTTCTGCCACAGCTTCTGGTCGTCGGCGATCGCCAGCAGGCTGGTGCCGTTGTAGTCCGCGATGTAACCGAAGTTCACCTCTTCCAGCGATCCGCCGGACTGGTCGTCGGATCCGCCGCAACCTGCGAGGGCGAGCGCGAGGGCAACGGCCCCGGCGGTCAACGCCGAGAGCTTCCGTGTGAGAGACATGGGATTCCTTAGGATCGGACGGTGACAGGGGAGTCGGCCGCGGTACGGCCGTCCTGGTGGTAGACGGAGTGCCAGACGCGGTTGCGCAGCTCGGCGAACTCGGCGCTCAGGCGGAACTCCTCCGACCGCGGGTACGGCAGGTCGACGTCGATGACGTCGTAGATCCGCCCCGGCCGGGCGGCCATCACGACGACGCGGTTCGCCAGGAAGACCGCCTCGTCGACGTCGTGGGTGATGAACAGGACCGTGCGCTGCTCCTGGCTCCAGGTGTCCAGCAACTGCTCCTGGAGCTTCACGCGGGTCAGGGCGTCAAGCGCCCCGAACGGCTCGTCCATCAGGAGGATCGACGGGTTCACGGCGTACGCCCGGGCGATCGCGCAGCGCTGCCGCATCCCGCCGGACAGCATCTTCGGCAGCGCGTCAGCGAAGTCGGACAGTCCCACCATGTCGATGAAGTGCTGAGCCCGTTCGCGCCGCTCCTGCTTGCCGACGCCTGCGGTCTTCAGCCCGAACTCGACGTTCTTGCGGACCGTGAGCCACGGGAACAGCGCGTACTGCTGGAAGATCACGCCACGCTCCGGCCCCGGACCCGACACCGGTACGCCGTCGACGAGCGCGCGCCCCGACGTCGGCTCCTCCAGCCCGGCCAGGATGTTCATCAGCGTGCTCTTGCCGCAGCCGGACGGGCCGACGACGGTGATGAACTCGTTGTCCGCGATGTCCAGCGACACCTGGTCGAGCGCGGTGAACGTCTCTTTGCCCAGGGCAAAGGTCTTGCTGACCGACTGAACCGAGATCTTCATCGGCGCTCCTGCCATCCGGTGAGTTTGCGTTCGGCCGTCAGTAGCACCCGGTCCATCAGCAGGCCGAGGACGCCGATCGAGATCAGGCCGACGAAGATCGTCGGCAGGTCGTAGTACAGCTGCGCGTTCTGCATCCGGAAGCCGAGGCCCTGCTGGGCGGCGATCAGCTCGGCGGCGACCAGCGTCGCCCAGGCCGAGCCCAGCCCGACCCGCATGCCGACCAGGATGAACGGCGTCGACGCGGGTACGACGACCCGGGCGAAGATGCCGGCGTCCTTCGAGCCCAGCACCCGGGCCGCGTTGATCAGCGTCTTGTCGACGTTGACCACGCCCTGGAACGTCGAGATCACGCAGGCCAGGAACGCGGCCAGGAAGATCACGAAGATCTTCGGCGCCTCGCCGATCCCCATCAGCACGATCGCGAGCGGGATGATCGCCAGCGGCGGCACGGTCCGGAAGAACTGGATCCACGGCTCCACCAGCCCGCGGAGGACGGCGTACCAGCCCATCAGGAAGCCGACCGGGATCGCGACGGCGGTGCCGAGCGCGAAGCCGATCAGCACCCGGGTCAGGCTGGCCAGCACGTCCTTGACGAGCGTGCCGTTCCCGATCAGGGTGACCGCCTGCGAGACGACCTCGGGCGGCGTCGGCAGCTTGAGCCCGGCGAGCGCGAGGATCCACCACACGGCGATGCCGAGGCCGATCGACAGCGCGTTGAGCAGCAGGGGCAGACCGGTGGTTCGCGTGCGCGTTCGCTCGCGCGTCCTCGCGGTACCGGCGGTCTGGTCAGTGAGCACGGCCATCGGCCACTCCTCGGGATGGGGTCTGGCGCAGGCGGGCTCCCGCGCCGGCCGGCGCCGGCGCCTCTGGGTACCCCGCCAGCAGCGGCGAGCTGTGGAAGACGGCGGCCAGCGCACCGAGCGCCCCGTCGTCGTCGGACAGGTACGCCGCTCGCACACCGGGGGAGGCGGCACCTGGGAAGAGTTCGTAGCTGACGCGGGCGGCGGCCTGCTCGACGAGCGCGGGCGCGAGCCGGGTGATGGCGCCGCCGATCACGATCTCCGCCGGGTTCAGCGCCATCGCGACCGCGGCGAGGACCCGGCCGACGGCGGCGCCGGCGTCCCGCAGTACCTGGTCGGCGACCGGGTGCGACCGCGCGACGGCGGCGGCGAGGTCGTCGAGGCTCTCCACGGCGAGGCCGGCGGAACGGCAGGAGGCGAGGATCGCGGGGACCGAGGCGATGGTCTCGAGACAGCCGTGCTTGCCGCAGCGGCACGGGTCACCGTCGACGCGGACGGTTACGTGTCCCAGTTCGCCCGCGAGTCCGGCCGATCCCGAGACGAGCCGGCCGCCGACCACGAGCCCGCCGCCGACGCCGTCGGACAACCGGACGTAGAGCAGGTTCTCGATCGCCTTGGCGCCGAAGATCGCCTCGGCGAGCGCGGCCAGCCGGGTGTTGTTGTCGACGATCACCGGCGCGCCGAACCGGTCGCCGAACGCCTCGTCGACGGAGGCCTCGTGGAAGCCGTCGGCGCGGTGCGAGGGGAACCCGCGGACGCCCGGCTTGCCCGAGTACGGCCCGGGGATGCCGATGCCCACGCCTTGCAGGGCGCCGTAGTGGACGCCGTACTCGTCGCTGAGCCGCTCGATCAGCCGGAACGCGACGTCGAGCCGGGTCGGCCAGTCGACGCGGTCCTCGTACCGGTCGGAGCCGGACGCGACGATCTCGTGCGAGGCGTCGGCCACCGTGACGTGCACGCGGCGGTGGCCGAAGTCGACGCCCATGAACTGCCCGGACGCCGGGTCCAGCGCCAGCCGCTCGGCCGGCCGCCCGCTGCCCTCGCGGTGCGCCGCGTCGGTGTCGACGACGATGATCGCGCCGCGCTGGAGCAGGCTGCCGGTGATCTCGGACAGCGTGGTGCGGGACAGGCCGACCGCGCGGGCGATCTGGTTCCGGCTGAGCGCGCCCTGCTCGCGCAGCACCTGGAGAACCCGTTCTTCGTGGGTCCTCCGCACAAGTGCCTGTACTCCTGGCTGCGTCTGCACGTCCGCGACGCTAGGAACCCGGAATTTTTCCGTCAACCCTCCGACAAAAAACCTCCGAGATTTCGCCGGACCCGGCCCGAATGCGCCGTCGCCGCCGCGGACCGCGCGCCCGTGTAGCGACCGCCAGGCCATCACAATCGGCGGCCGAGCCGCGCCGCGGGCCGGAAGCGTCCGGGCCCGGGGGATTGTGATGGCCTGGGGATCGGGTCAGACGCGCCACAGGGTGATGTTGCCGCCGTGGGTTCGGGCGCGGACGGTGACGGTGTGGGTCGGGTGGTCGAGGGTGGGCAGGTCGTTGAAGATGCGGCCGACCGAGGCCTGCGCGTCGACGGTGGCCGCCGTACCTGCGGGGACGCCGATCGCGACCTCGCCGGTGGCGGTGTACAGGTCGACCGTGCCGGTGCCGAGGGCGCCGACGCGGATGTCGCCGGCGGCGGTCCGGGCGTTGACCTCCGCGCCCGCCGCGTCGACGCTGATGTTCCCGGTGGCGGACTTGGCGCGCAGCGTGCCGGCGACCGTGCCGACGCGGATGTCGCCGTTCGCGGTCTTCAGTTCGCAGGACCCGACCCGGCCCTCGACGACGTACTCGCCCTTCGCGGTGTAGCCCTGGACGTCCGAACCGGTCGGCAGTTCGATCAGCACCACGACGGCGCCGTACCGCTTGCTGAACATCGAGCGCAGCTTCGGGTGCCTGACCTGCAGCTTCCCGTCGGTGAACTCGACGACCACCTGCTCGGCGGCCTTCACGTCCAGGTCCCAGGCCGGGTCGACCGGCCGGACCTCGACGACGGTGTCGGTGCGGTCTGTCGCTCGCACGGTGATGTTGCCGAAGACGATGTCGATCGCGGCGGAGATCGGTGCGGGGGTGCTGAAGGTGGACATCTGCTCGCTCCTCGTGGTGTCGGTGCGACCACCGTCTCCGCACCGGCTGACACGGCCCTGTGACCGCTGCGGAGCCGGTGCCTGACACCGTGTAGGCGGCGTGTCAGGAGCGTGTCAGGACCGCCGCCGAAGGTGTTCCCATGACAACTTCGGCGATCGCGGTCACTGGACTGCGCAAGGCGTACGGCGACAAGACCGTGCTCGACGGCATCGACCTCGAGGTCCCCGCGGGCACCGTCTTCTCCCTGCTCGGCCCGAACGGGGCCGGCAAGACGACAACGGTGAACGTGCTGACCACGCTCACGAAGGCCGACAGCGGCACGGTCCGGGTGGCCGGGCACGACGCCGCGACGGCGGCCAAGGCGGTCCGCTCCGCGATCGGGGTCACCGGCCAGTTCGCGGCGGTGGACGAGCTGCTGACCGGCCGCGAGAACCTGCAGCTGATGGTCGACCTGACCCCGGTCAAGGACAACAAGCGGATTGTCGACAATCTGCTGGAGCGCTTCGAGCTGGCGGAGGCGGCGGACAAGCCCGCGGCGACGTACTCCGGCGGGATGCGACGCAAGCTCGACCTGGCGATGACGCTGGTCGGCGACCCGCGGATCATCTTCCTCGACGAGCCGACCACGGGCCTCGACCCGCGCAGCCGGCGGACGATGTGGACGATCATCCGCGAACTGCTGGCCGATGGCGTGACGATCTTCCTCACCACCCAGTACCTCGACGAGGCCGACCAGCTGGCCGACCGGATCGCGGTCCTCGACAAGGGCCGGTTGGTTGCCCAGGGCACCCCTGAGGAGCTCAAGCGGCAGATTCCCGGCACGCACGTCCGGTTCCGGTTCGAGTCGCTCGCGGAGCTCGACACCGCCGCCAGGATCCTGCCCGGCTCGACCCGCGACGACGACGCGCTCACCCTGCGGGTCCCCAGCGACGGCGGCACCCGCTCGGTCCGCGAGCTGCTGGACCGGCTCGACGAGCACTCGCTGGACGCCGGCGAGTTCTCCGTGCACACCCCTGACCTCGACGACGTATTCCTCGCCCTGACGGGCCACGACACCGCGGAGGCGGCGAAATGAAGAACCCCTCGATCGTGATGCTGCGCCGCAACCTCAAGCACATCGCCCGGAACCCGACGTCCGTGTTCAACGCGGTCCTGATGCCGGTCGTGGTGATGCTGATGTTCGTCTACATGCTCGGCGACGCGTTCAGCGTCGGCGTCCCGTACGTCGACTACGCGACCCCCGGCATGCTGCTGCTGGCGGTCTGCTACGGACTCGGTGCCGTGGCGACCGCGGTGAACTCCGACATGACCAAGGGCATCATCAACCGGTTCAAGGTGATGGACGTGCCGCGCAGCGCGGTGCTGACCGGCCACGTGATCGCCAGCGTGCTGACCAACCTGATCGCGATCGCCGCGATCATCGGGGTCGCGTTCGCGCTCGGCTTCGACCCGTCGGCGAGCTTCGCGCAGTGGCTCGGCGTGATCGGTCTCGTCGTACTGCTCGGGGTCGCGACCGGTTGGCTGACCGTCGCGCTCGGGCTGTTCGCGAAGAGCCCGGAGACCGCGGGGCTGGCCTCGGTGCCGCTGGTGATGCTGCCGTTCTTCAGCAGCGCGATCGTGCCGGCCGACAAGATGGGGCCCGGCGTCAAGCAGTTCGCGCAGTACCAGCCGTTCACGCCGATCATCGAGTCGCTGCGCGGCCTGCTGAACGGCGCGCCGCAGACCGGTGACCTGGTCGCCGCGTTCGCGTGGTGCCTCGGGATCGCCGTGGTCGGGTACGTCTGGGCGACCTCGACGTTCACGAAGCGAGCGTGACCTCGACCAGCTCCCGCCAGCTCGCCCGCCGGCCCTCCTCCGTCGCCTCGGTGAACTTCGGATCACCGAGGCGACGACGCGTTTCCGCCTCCAGCCTGGCCGCGTCCGGGTTTGAGCGGTCCGGCAGCCCGCGGACGACGGTGCTCGCGGCGAGCAACCGCGCCGCCTGCTCGTCCTGGCCGGTGCGCAGGGCGAGATCCGCGATCCCGACGAGCATCTGCGCGATGCCGGGCGGATGCCCGCCCTCGGCCGCCGCCTGGAAGGCAGCGCTACGGTGCTGCCAGACCTCGTCGGGATCCGTGGCCAGGTAGCCGAGGACGCCTTCGATCATCGCGCGCAGGTTCGCCCGCTCGGCCTCCTGGCCCAGCAGCTTCGTCGCCTGGTCGAGCTGCCGTCGCGACTCGTCGACATCGCCGCTCCACCGCGCGAGCTCCGCCTTGCACAATGCCAGCTCCACCAGGGCTTCCGGCCACGCGACCCGCTCCGCCTGCCGCAGCGCGTCCGCCATCGCGGCCGAGCTCGCATCCAGGTCGCCGGCGAGCCAGTACAGCTGCGCCTGCCGCGACCGCAGCCGTACGACGTCCTCGGTCGCCCCGACCTCCGCGGCGACCGCGACCGCCTGCTGGTGGTACTCGCACGCGGCGGCGAACTCGCCGCGGACCGCGAGCCGGTCGGCGAGCTCGGTCAGCGCGAACGAGATCCCCCAGCGTTCGCCGATCGCGCGGAACTCGGTCAACGCGGCCTCGAGCGCCCGGTCGGCGTCCTCGTCACCGGCGCCGAGCATGATCCGCATCTTCCCGGTCTGCAGGCGGGCCAGCGCCCGGACCCACGGATCCTCGTCGGTGAGCAGCGGCTCGAACGCGGACACGAACGAGTCCGGTCCTTCCAGCAGGCGTTCCAGCGCGGACGACATCGTCACCGCCGGGTGCGGGCTCTTGACCCGCCGGCTGACCTCCGCCGACTTCCGGATCCAGTCGACCGCGTTGAACTGGTCACGGCCGCGTCCCGACGTCATGAAGTTGGTGACGAACGCGTACACCACGGCGCGGTACTCGTCGGGCACCTCGCCCGGCACGTTCGGCGCCGCCATCAGGAACTCGGTGCCCTCGACCTTGTGCCCGGCGAACCACCAGTACCAGCCGGCGGCCGCGGCGAGCCGCATCGAGCCCTCGGCCTCACCGGCCGCCAGCGCACCGCGCATCGCCGCGGCGATGTTGTCGTGCTCGGCCTCGACGATCGACAGCCATTCGAGTTGTTCGGCGCGGCGCAGGTGCGGGTCTGCCGTCTCGGCAAGCTCGGTGAAGAAGGCGAGGTGGGTACGACGGGTCAGATCGGTCTCGCCCGCCTCTTCGAGACGCTGCTGGGCGTACTCCTTGATCGTGCCGAGCAGCCGGTACCGCGGGGCGCCCTCGTCCTTGGTGACGACCAGCGACTTCTCGGTGAGCGCGGTCAGCAGGTCGAGCACCTCCCACGACTCGACCTCGCCGCCGGCGCACACCTGCTCGGCCGCTTCCAGGCTCGCGCCGCCCGCGAACACCGCCAGCCGGCGCAGGACGGCCCGCTCGGCGTCCGAGAGCAGCTCCCAGCTCCAGTCGACCACCGCGCGGAGCGTGCGGTGCCGGGGGAGCGCCGTACGACTGCCGCCGGTCAGCAGGCGGAAGCGGTCGTCGAGGCGGTTGGCGAGCTGTTCGAGCGACATCGTGCGCAGCCGGGCCGCGGCCAGCTCGATCGCCAGCGGCATACCGTCGAGCGCGCGGCAGATGCGCGCCATCGTGGCGCGGTCCGCGGTGAGATCCGCGCGTACGGCGGTCGCCCGGTCCTGCAGCAGGCGGACGGCCGGGGACGCGTCGATCTCTTCGGCGTCGGCGGAATCCGTTGGCAGGGCCAACGGTGCCACCGGCCAGAGCGCCTCGCCGGTGATGCCGAGCGGTTCGCGGCTGGTGGCGAGGATCCGCAGTCGCGGGCATTCGCCGAGCACCCGGTGCGCGAACGTCGCCGCCGACTCGATGACATGCTCGCAGTTGTCCAGGATCAGCAGCATCGACCGCTCCCGGAGGGCCGCGATCACCCGGGCCGTCGGGTCGGCGTCCGGTGCGTCGCCGAGCAGCGCGTCGCGCAGCGCGAGCGCGCCGAGCGTCGCCTGCGCCACGTCGCCGTCGGCCCCGATCGCCGCGAGTTCGACCATCCAGGCGCCGTCGGGCAGGTCACCGAGCATCGTCCGGGCGGCCTCGGTCGCGAGCCTGGTCTTCCCGGAGCCGCCGGGCCCGATCAGGCTCGTCAGGCGGTGCCCGGCGACCAGGTCGCGGACGGCGGCGATGTCAGCGTCCTTGCCGACGTACGTCGTCAGCTCTTCGCGGAGGTTGGTGTTGCGCTTCTCGTCCCGGCGTACCAGCTCGCCCCGGAGCAGGGCGACGTGCAGGGCGGAGAGCTCGGGGGACGGGTCGACGCCCAGCTCGTCGGCGAGGGTTTCGCGGGTGCGCTCGTACACCCGGAGCGCTTCGGTGTCGCGGCCGGAGGCGACCAGCGAGCGCATCAGGGCGGCGACCAGGCGCTCGCGGACCGGGTGCGCGGCGACCAGGTCGGTCAGCTCGGTGACGAGTTCGGCGCCGTGACCGAGCGTGATCTCGGCGTCGTACCGGTCCTCCATCGCGGCCAGCCGCAGCCCGTCGAGCCGTGTCACGGCCGCGTCGAACGCGCCGCTCTCGGTCAGCCCGACGTCCTGCATCGCGGGTCCGCGCCACAAGGCGAGCGCCTCGCGAAGCAGCCGGACGCCTTGTGGATCCTGGTCGGTGCGCGCACGGGTGACGAGGCGCTCGAACCGTACGGCATCGACGTCGTCGGGGTCGACGCGCAGCCGGTAACCGTCGGTGTGGCCCTCGACGGAACCTTCCGGCAGCACCTTCCGCAACCGCGAAACCAGCCGCTGCAAAGCATTCGCCGCATCCGCCGGGGGCTGCTCACCCCAGATCCAGTCCACCAGGGTCGCCTTCGGCACCACGCGTCCCGCGTCGAGCGCGAGCGCGATCAGCAACCCCCGCAACCGCGCACCGGGCACGTCGACGAGGTCGCCTTCCCCGGCCCGTACCTCGAACGGCCCCAGCATCGCGATCTGCACCCGCCAGATTTTGCCACGGCGCACAGGCCTTGACGGACAGCGCCGAAGCGGTGGCGATCCGGGGCTCGGGCGGGTTGGGTGGTGGGGGTGGAGAGGAGACGGTGATGAGCGGGCGCATCAGGCCCAGCGGGAGCGCGGTGATCTCGAGTCCGGAGACGCAGACGGCGCTCTGGTTCCTCGGGGTGTTGCAGCAGCTGCGGGTGAGTGGGGAGCAGACCGGCGGGGCGTTCTCGTTGACTGACAACCTGGCACGGCGGGGGAGCGGGAGCCCGGTGCACATTCACGAGCACGAGGAGGAGTCGCTGATCGTCCTCGACGGAAACCTGCGGGTTGTCCTCGACGGGGAGGATCACCCCGCCGGGCCGGGCACCGTGGCCATACTCCCGCAGGGCGTGCCACACGCGTACGTCGTAACGTCCGCGGAGGCCCGGTTCCTGACGCTACACAACCCAGCCGGCTTCGAGCGCTTCGCGGCGGAGGTGGGAGAGCCCGCTCAAGCACTCACGTTGCCGCCCGACCCCGCGGACGCGCCCGATCTGGCGGCGGTGGCCGCGGTCGCGGCGCGGCATGGCATCACGATTCTCGGTCCGCCGCCCCGGGTGTAGGGATCGGCTCGCGGGGTCCCGCTCCAGGTGCGGCCGCGGTTCAGCTGATCGCCTTCTTCACCAGGGCGACGATCTGCTTCTCGACGTCCGGGGTCAGGTTGAGGAGGGCGTACGCGGTCGGCCAGAAGTCGCCGTCGTCCAGGACGACGGGCGGGTTGAAGCCGAAGGTGCCGTACGGCGTCTTGAACTTACCGGCGTCCTGGAAGAAACAGACGACCTTGCCCTTCCTGGCCCAGCCGGCCATCCCGTAGTACAGCTTCGGGGTGAGCTCGGGCGCGACCTGCGGGATCAGCTCGTTCAGCCGCTCGGCGATCACCCGGTCCGCGTCCGCCATCTCCGCGATCTTCGCCGCCTGCGCCGCCGCCGGGTCCTCCTTGCTCTTCAGCTCCTTGGCCCGATCCTTCATCGCCCCGCGCTCGGCCTCGGTGAACCCGTCGTACGACTTCTTCTTCGTCCCGGCCATCGAAGTTGCCCTTTCTCCTGTGTGGTCCCTGCGAACACCCCAGACCTTAGAAGCCGCCCAACCCGCGCCGCTTCTTGAAAACTGATCAACCCCCGACGTACAGGCAGAACGGGTGCCTTGCAGCAGCCGGCCACACCGGTCGCGCCCACGGCGCCGACGTCTGCGGCTGGAACGCCAGGTAGGTCTCGGAGTTGCCGGGCACGGCCAGCGTGAACTCGTTCGGCTCGTTCTTGTGGATCTCCCACCCGAGCAGCTCGTGGTAGAACAGCCCGAGCGCCTGCGGGTCCGGCGCGTCGATCACCGTCCCGAACCAGTGCCCCTTCGCGGATCGCCCTCGAAGCATCGCGGTACCTCCTCGCGAACGACACTGGACGGGTGAACCGACAAGACGATCTTGCTGCTGAGGGTGTGCCGGAGGAGGAGTTTCATCCGGGGATTGCCGAGCGGATGCCGCGGAAGACGGCGGCGGGGGGTGCGTTGGTTCGGGACCGGGGTGGGCGGATCCTGTTCCTGGAGCCGACGTACAAGCCGACGCTCGACATCCCGGGTGGGATCGTCGAGTACGACGAGTCGCCGTACGAGGCCTGCTGCCGGGAGGTGCGGGAGGAGATCGGTCTCGACCTGGAGATCGGGCGGCTGCTGGTCGTCGACTGGGTGCCGGCGCACGGGCCCTGGTCCGACTCGCTGGCGTTCGTGTTCGACGGCGGCGTCCTCGATCACCAGACCATCACCCTCGACCCCACCGAGGCCCGCACCCACCACTTCCTCACGCTCGACGAAGCCGCGCCCCGCCTCCGCCCGTCGATGACCCGCCGCCTGGCCCTCGCCCAGCAGTCCCTCACGACCGGCATCCCGGCGTACTCCGATTTCGGTCGGCCGACCGTGTTGGAGTGACCTGCACGCCATCACAATCGCGCCGCTCCCGCCACGTCGAGCGTGACGGGAGCGGCGAGCGGGCGATTGTGATGGCGTGGCGGTCGCTATCCCGCCGTCGCCAGCACCGTCGGCCGGTACAACGTCAGGCCTTCCTCGTCGACGACGGCGACGCGGATGGACTCCGGAGCGGTGTCGCGATGCGGTACGGCGAAGACCGCGGTCGCCGTACGGCCGTCGTACCTGGCGCCGTAGCTCACGAAACGCCAGTCCTCGTCGTCCCAGTAGTCGTGGATGTCGGAACGCAGCATCCCGTCGACCGCGCGGTACGCCGGGCTGAGCAGCACGCGCCGCTGGGTTGCGACGAGTGGTGTGCCGGTGGACGCGGTACCGGCGTACGGATGGCTGAGCCGGATCCGGAACCGTCGCAGCGGCAGCAACCAGTACCGGTCGAGCTCGGCGGACAGCATCGCGAACGCGGCCGCCTCGACGACCAGCACCGACAGACCCGCGCCCGCCGACCACCAGCCGCTGTCCGCCGTGATCGCGAGTGCAGCAGTTGCCAGCAGCAACAAGGCGCGGGCGATCGCCCGGTGGCCGACGGGTTTCGCCGAAGCCTTCATGCAGCCGCAGGAGGCTTCGGGTACGACGATCTTCGAATAGATCAAGAATCCGGTGAAGCCGACGGACAGTGCGGCAGCGGCGAACGCCTCGATCGCCCAGAAAGGTGGCAGGAGAAGCGGGAGCGCGATCAGGGTCTCGACTCCAGCGACTGTTCGGTACGCGGGTCTGGCGCGGGACTCGCCGACCAGGCGGGGGAGGGCTGTCCGCTCGGCCTGCGCCGGATCGGCGAACTTCCCGTACGCCGACCAGAGCAGCAGCACCCCGATCAGGAGCGGCTGAGCAGCCGCCAAGGCACCCATGTCAGTTCGACGTGTAGATCGTCGCGACGTCGATCTCGTTGGTCCCCGGCCGCCAGGCGCCGATCACCTGCGCGTGCCGGCCGACCTTGAGCATCGACAGGTCCGACACCGCCGGGGTGCCGTTGTAAACAGCCGCGGTACTCCCCGGCTGCAGGTGCCCGACGACCTTCTGGCCGTGATGGTCGAGGTGTACGCCGTTGCGCCCGATCGCCGTGATCGAGACGGTCAGGTTGACGATGTTGACCCAGATCGCCTCGGCGGCCAGGATCCCGTCCGGCAGCAGCACGCCCCGCGCGTACAGGCCGTCGCCGATCCGGGCCTCGTCGATCGTGGTCGGGCGGAGCTTCCAGACGCTCGTCACGCCGGTGAGCTGGATCCGGTGCAGCCGGCCGTCGGAGCCCTGGACCTGCAGGAGATCCTTGTTCCGGCCGGTGATCACGCCTTCGGCGAAGTTCGGGTCCGGCTGGCCGGCGTCGGGGAACTGGGCGCCGGCCGCGAACGCGGTCTCGGGTGCCAGCGATCCCATCGCGGTCGCGGCGACCAGGCCGGTCGCACCGAGCGCGGCGCGGGTGAGCAGCGAGCGGCGGTCCATCGTTGCGGTCATCTCGGGTTCCTCCTCAGCCGACGTCGATGTTCGCGGGGATGAGACCGGCGCTCAGGCTGGCGATCGCGGAGAACGCGGCCGGCGTCAGGTCGAGGAGGCGGTTCGCGGCGCAGGTCCCGCCGCAGCAGGCGCGCTCACCGCAGAACAGGTCGGTCTGCGGACCGCAGTCCGCGATCGAGGTGACGACCCGTTTTCCGTTGCACAGGTTGGTGGTGGCGTGCCGGAAGCCGCAGGTACGCCGGGACATCCCGGTGAACCCGCAGCGATCCGGACGGGTGATGGACAGGCACGCGTCCGAGGTGTTCGGCCACGCGTGCTGGAAGCTCCCGGAGTTGCACGTGCCGCAGGCACCGCGACCGGTGCTGGCACAGGGTCCCCACGCGTTTCCGCAACAGAACCAGGATGCTTCGCCGTTGAATCCGGCCATGACAGATCCTCCAAGGTCCGGCCCTGTCGGGTGATCCATCGCCTACTGCGGGGCACTCGGCACGGCATCTCGCCGCACGGGTGCAAAGGCCACGATGCTCCGCATCGAGTCCTTCGCCCCCGCACGCCGAGCTACCGCACCGAGCACCTCCTCGCTACGGCGCTGGATCACCCGACAGGGCCCTAGGGGGCGGACAAAGACCTACAGAACCTGTTGTACGCCGATTCGGCGGAATCTCCCAGAGGTCATCGAGGAAACGGAAACTTTTTGCCTAGTGTTCGTTCTCCGTGGAAATGCTGAGCTCCTGGCCGCGGAGCAGGAACCACGCGGCGACGGCCGTGCTGAGCAGTACGACGGCACCGACGCCGGCGGCGATCGAAACGCCGTGGGCGAAGGACTCCCGCGCCGCGTCGAGCAGCGCCGCGGCGGTCTCCGGCGGCAACTGCGCAGCCACCTCGACCGCACCGCCCAGCGACTCGTGTGCTGCTTCGGGCGTGCCGGCAGGACCCGTGAAATCGCGGTACACACCGGTCACGATCGACCCCAGCAACGCGATCCCGAGCGCGGCGCCGAGCTCGTACGCCGTCTCGGACACCGCACTCGCCGCACCCGCCTCCTCCTTCGGTACGGCGGCCAGGATCACGTCGGCCGTCACGGTGAAGGAGAACCCGGCACCCGCTCCGACGACGAGCAACGCCGCGCCGAGCAACGGATACCCGGTGTCATGGCTGATCGTGGTGAGCGCCGCGAGCGCGAGCCCGATCGCCCCGAGGCCACCGGCGACGACCGCCCGGACCGAGAACCGCCGCGCCGCCTGCCCCGCGAGCAGACCGGCGACGATCGCTCCGATCGCGGCCGGCAGCTCCGCCAGCCCCGCCTCGATCGGCCGCCGGTCCTGCACCAGTTGCAGGAACTGCGACAGGAAGAAGATCAGCCCCGACAACCCGAGAATCGTCAGCAGATCGGCTAGAACGGCGCTGCTGAACCCGCGGCTGCGGAACAACCGCAGATCCAGCAACGGAATCGGCAACCGCCGCTGCCGCCGGACGAAACCGTACAGCGCGAGCGCGCCGACCAGTGCCGCGATCACCGGCACCCACGCGAAGCCGTGCGCCGCGAACTCCTTGATCGCGTAGACGACACCGATCATCCCGACCATCGACAGCGCGACGCTCACCAGGTCCCACGGACCCGGCTCGGGATTGCGGGACTCCGGCAACAGCTTCGCGCCGACGACGACCAGCACCGCCATCACCGGCAGGTTGATCAGGAAGACCGAACCCCACCAGAAGTGCTCGAGCAGGACACCGCCGACGATCGGCCCGACCGCCATACCGGCCGACGCCGCCGCGCCCCAGATCCCGATCGCGACACTGCGTTCCCGCGGGTCGTGGAACAGGTTACGGATCAGCGCGAGCGTGGCGGGCATCAGCGTCGCACCCGCGACACCGAGCAGCGCCCGGGCGACGATCATCAGCTCGGCCGAGTTCGCGTACGCGTTCAGCACCGAGACCGCGCCGAACGCGGTCGCGCCGATCAGCAGGATGCGCTTGCGGCCGATCCGGTCACCGAGGCTGCCCATCGACACCAGTAATCCGGCGAGCACGAACGAGTACGCGTCGCCGATCCACAACAGCTGCGTGCTCGACGGCTTCAGGTCCTCGGACAGGAACGGGGTGGCGAGCCCGAGCACGGTCGCGTCGAGCGCGACGAGGAGCACGGCCAGCACCAGGACGCCGAGGGCCAGCCAGCGGCCCGGGCGGGTGACGACATCCGCTTGTTGCTTCATTTCGCTCTCCGTACGGCGCCACCGAGCAGCAGGTCGGTGACGTTCGAGGTGAAGTCCTTGGGGGCGACCCGGCCTTCGTAGGTGGCCCAGGCCGCGGCGATCAGCAGGCCGTACAGCGACTCGGCCAGCCAGACCGGGCTGAGGTCGATCCGGAACTCGCCGGCCTCCTGACCGCGCCGGAACAGCGCGACCAGCCGCTCGTCGAGCCGGGCCCAGCCCGCGTTCATCTCGTCGCCCTCGAACAGCTGGTTCTCGGAGTACAGGAACGCGAGCTGCCCCGAGACCGGCTCCAGCTCGCGCACCAGGCGCCGGACGGCGTCGGCGGCCGGCCCTTCCTCGATGCCCGCACGGCCGAGCGCGGCCTCGCACTCGGCGATGCCGAGCTCCTCGAGCGCGCGGATCAATGCGTCCCGCCCTGCGAACTGCCGGTTCAGCGTGGCGCGACTGATCCCGGCCGCCCGCGCGACCTCGTCCATCGTCGCCGTCGACTTCCGCATCAACAGGCCCGCTGCGGCCCGCAGTACCTCGTCCCGATCAAAAGCCATGAGACGAGCCTACCTCATTTGAGACATCAATGTCTCAATTGGTTCCCGATACAATTGCCGATGTTCGGGTAGGGGGATGTCCGGAGGTTTCGTCGTGGTCTCTGTCATGTCCCCCGTCGTCTGGGTGCTGACGATCGCCGGGTTGCTGGGGCTCGTCGCGTTCGACCTGGTCGTGATCGCCCGCCGCAAGCACGCAGTGACGATCAAGGACGCGACCCGCTGGGTGCTGTTCTACGTCGGTCTCGCGGGGCTGTTCGCGCTCGGGTTGTTCCTGTTCGCGCCGGGCCAGTCGGGCAGCGAGTTCGTCGCCGGGTACGTCACGGAGTACAGCCTGAGCGTCGACAACCTGTTCGTGTTCGTGATCATCATGGCGAGGTTCGCCGTACCGGGGCCGGCGCAGGACAAGGTGCTGTACGTCGGCATCGTGGTCTCGATGCTGCTCCGCGCGGTGTTCATCCTGGCCGGCGCGGCCGCGATCTCGGCGGCGAGCTGGGTGTTCTACGTGTTCGGCGCGTTCCTGGTCTACACCGCGGTCCGGCTCGCGCTCGAGGGCGAGAGCGATCCGGACGACTTCAAGGAAAACGCCGTACTGCGCGGACTGCGCCGGATCCTCCCGCTGGCGCAGGACTACGACGGCGCGCGGCTGACGACCCGGGCGAACGGCCGCCGGCAGCTGACCCCGCTGGTGATCGTGATCGCCGCGATCGGGACGGCGAACGTGATCTTCGCGCTCGACTCGATCCCGGCGATCTTCGGGCTCACCCAGGACGCCTACATCGTGCTGACCGCGAACGCGTTCGCGCTGATGGGCCTGCGGCAGCTGTACTTCCTGATCGGCGGCCTGCTGGAGCGGATCGTCTACCTGAACGTCGGCCTGTCGGTGATCCTCGCGTTCATCGGCGTGAAGTTGATCGTCGAGGCGCTGCACGGCTCGCACATCGACGACCTCGGCGCGATCCACCTGCCGCACATCGGCATCCTGACCTCGCTCGGCTTCATCGTCGGCACGCTGTTCGTCACGACGGTCGTCAGCCTGGTCAAGTCGTCGTACGACAGCCGCCGCGCCGCGGTCCGCGTCAAGGCCGACGACTGATTCAGACCTTCTCCGCCGTACGACGGACGTCCTTGAGCCGCAGGAACAACGCGGGGATCGGGAGCAGGAGCAGGCCTGAGGCGAGCAGGGCGGCGCGCAGCGACGAGCGGCCCAGGGCGCCGAGGGGCGGGCCGCCGACCACCTGGCCGATCGCGTTGGCCTGGGACACCATCGAGATCACGGTCGCGCGGGTCCGGGAGTCCAGGTGCCGGTTCAGCCAGGCGGATTCGATCGGGTACGTGAGTGTGCCCGCGACGGCTCCCAGCCACATCGCGGCGAGTGCGAGCCAGAGGTAGCCGGCGAGCGCGAACCCGAGTACGCCCGCGGCCTGCAACAGCGCGAGCGTGGCGAGGATCCCGCTCGGGTGCGACGCCTGCAGGCGTTCGGGCGAGAACCGGTTGAGCACGAGCGACGCACCCAGTGCGAGCAGCGTCCCGGTGAGGGCGAAGGCTGTGAACCAGAACGCTGGATCCGACGTACCGAACACGTCCGGGAAGGTGAACTCCAGGATCTTCACCGACCACAGCCGGTCGAACGCCTCGCTGGACAGGCCGCCGATCAGACTGATGATCACCAGAGTACGGACGACCGGCCGCCGCCTGGCGACCTCGAGGCCGTCCTTGAACGTCGCCACCGCGTGCCGGAACGTCTCGCGCTCCTCGCGCGGGACGGGATGAAAGTTCTGTTCGCGCATGAACAGGGTCAGCAGCAGCGCGAGCAGCACCATCCCGGCGCCGGAGATCACCATCGGCAGCGGCAGGCTGATGAGGCCGAGACCGCCGGCGGTCACGGTGCCGGCGATCTTCGCCGCCAGGCCGAACTGCTGGGTGCGGACGAACACGCGGGCGGCCTGTTCGGCGCCGATCTCGTCGGTGATCCAGGCCTGGTCGGCACCGGAGGTGAACGTGTAGCCGACGCCCCACAGCACCTGCGCGCCAAGGATCGCCAGGAAGGTTGGCACCAGGCCTTGCAGCAGCAGCCCGGCGCCGATCAGCGCGAAGCCGATCACGATCGAGCGCCGGCGGCTGTACAGGTCGGCGACGATCCCGGTCGGGACCTCGAACAGGAAACAGGTCAGCTCGAGAGTGGTCCCGACCAGAACCATCTGGAGCGGGTCGAGCCCGGCGTCGCGGACGTAGTAGACCAGGCTGAGCGTGAACGCCAGCGCGGACAGGAAGGACCAGGCGGCGTTGTAGGCGTAGTACGTCCTGGTGGGATCGGCGGATCGGTAGGACGGCATCGTGGTGTGCTCCTGAAGGCGTGTGCGGGCAGGTCGAAGCGCGACCGGGAGTTACCAGCGCCGGTCAAACGCTTGCGTGGCGCACAGATGAGGTGCGCGTTCAGGAACGGGTACGCATAGGACGAAGATTAGGCGAGCACCCGGCGCGTCCGCCGCTGAATTACGCGGCCCGCCCTCGTGAACCGGGGTACTATTGACACTGCCTGGCCCGGCCGTTCCCCCGTGATGGTCGGGTCAGGTTCTTTTCTGGCCCGCGACAGTCCGAAATTCCCCTGCGCAGCCCCCTCCCGAACTGCCACGATGACGCGATGGACGCGTTGAGTGGCGTGCTGGCCGCGCTGGGTGTCGAAGCCGACCGCCTGGAGCCGACCCGGGCGGAGGACGAGGCGTCGTTCGGGAACGGGAACTGGCACCTCTGGACGCCCAACGGCGAGCACCACATTCTCCGCCGCTACCACGTGCTCCACACCGAGGCCAACCTGGCGTACGAAGCGCGCGTGCTCGAGCACGTCGCTGCGCGCGGTTGGTGCGTGCCGGTGCAGGTGGTCCCGCCAGTCCGGTACGACGGCCATTTGTGGGCGGTGACGCGCTTCGTGCCGGGGCGGCCGCATCGGGAGGAGACGGCGGCGCAGCGAGCCGAGCGGGGTGCGTTGCTGGCTCGGCTGCATGCGGATCTGCGCGGGCTTGACCTCGGGCCGCGGGAGGGGTTCTTCCAGGCCGCCGATCTGGACGCGATGGGGGAGTTCCAGGGCTGGGACCGCGGCGTCGAGTTGCTCCGCGAGCAACGGCCGGAGCTCGCCGACCGATCCGAGCGGGCGATGCAGCGCGCCAAGGAGCTGGTTGTCGCGCACGACCTGCTGGGGCTGCCGCAGACCATCGTGCACGGGGACTTCGCGAGCTGGAACCTGCACTTCGACGACGACGGCCGGTTCGCCGGCGTGATCGACTTCGCCCTGTGCCACCCGGACAGCCGCGCCTGGGACTTCGTCATCGCCCGCGTGCACCGGGCGCCGGAAATGATCGACGGCTACCAGCGAGCCGCGGCCGATCCGCTGAGCGACCGGGAGCTGGCTGCGATCGAGCCGTTGCAGGCCGTCCTCAGGGTGCTGATGGTGATGGCCGAGCTCTGGGACGGGCAGCACATCGGCCGTTTCGACGAGGCGATGATCGCCCGGCAGCTGGCCAAGGCCAAGTCTTGACACAGGCCGCCGCTGACGGGTTGACTGCCATATAGTTAACCCGAGAAACAAATTGTGGACCGACCCGGAGTCGGTGGCTCAGAGCGACTCCGGGCGTGATCGACGTGTGCCCGGATCCGGTGGCGAGCCATCGGATCATTCGTCGTTCAGTCACCGGTAGTTGCTGGAGGCAACGCCGGATATCCCTTGCCCGCAAGGGATCTGGGCGCCTCGGTCACCGTCCGGTATCGACTCGGGCGACAACTCTTCCGCTGTCCCGGGATCATGTGTCATCCTCCGGGATAGCGAAACCCGAGATCCTATCGGATATCGGTTCCACTCCAGCGCGTGAGGGAAAGGATGCGGAGTGAGCGCAACCTTCGAGGTGAAACCGGCGCCCGCGGCACCGGCGCCGGCGCCCGGGCCGACGGTCCGGAAGCCACCGCGAACGAGTCGCCGGACCCAGGCCCGGCGCAGCCTGCGACGGCACTGGCAGCTCTACCTGCTGGTCGTCGTACCGCTCGCGTACTTCGTGATCTTCAAGTACGTGCCGATCACGAACGCGGTGATCGCGTTCAAGAACTACAGCCCGATCAAGGGCCCGTGGGGCAGCGACTGGGTCGGTTTCCGCAACTTCGAACTGTTCTTCCAGAACCCGGTGTTCTGGACGCTGGTGAAGAACACCTTCCTGCTGTCGGTCTACACGGTGCTCGCCAGCTTCCCGATCCCGATCATCCTGGCGATCGCGCTCAACGAGATCCGCAACGGCCGCTTCAAGAAGACCGTCCAGCTCGTGACGTACGCGCCGTACTTCATCTCGACCGTCGTGGTCGTCTCGATGACGATCCTGGTGCTGTCGCCGCGGCTCGGTTTCGTCAACGACGCGATCGGGTTGTTCGGCGTACCGTCGATCGACTTCCTCGGGCGGCCGGACTACTTCCGGCACATCTACGTCTGGTCCGACGTCTGGCAGACCACCGGGTACTCCGCGGTGATCTACCTGGCCGCACTGTCCGGGATCGACCCGGCGCTGCACGAGTCGGCGCGGATCGACGGCGCCAGCCGGCTGCAGCGGATCCTGCACGTCGACCTGCCCGGCATCATGCCGACCGCGGTGATCATCCTTGTGCTCGGCGTCGGCAACATCATGTCGATCGGGTTCGAGAAGGCGTTCCTGCTGCAGAACCCGCTGAATACCGCGCAGTCCGAGATCATCGCCACCTACGTCTACAAGACCGGCCTGCTGAACGCCGACTTCAGCATGGCGACCGCGATCGGGCTCTTCAACTCGGTGATCAACCTCTTCCTGCTGCTCGCCGTGAACTTCGCCGCCAAGCGCATCACCGGAAACGGACTCTGGTCATGAGGGAAACCAAGACCGACAGGATCTTCCTGATCGGCGTGAAGATCATGCTCTGGATCGCGCTGATCCTGGTCGCGCTGCCGCTGGTCTACATCGTCGCGAACTCGTTCAGCAGCCCGGCGGCGGTGAGCGCCGGCCGGGTGCTGCTCCTGCCGGTCGAGCCGAGCATCCGCGCGTACCAGGAGGCGTTCAGCGATCCGCTGATCATGAAGGGCTACCTGAACTCGTTCATCTACGCGGCCGGCGGCACCTTGATCAGCGTCACGCTGACGATCGCGATCGCGTACCCGCTGTCGCGCCGCACGTTCTTCGGCCGGAACGTGATCATGAGCCTGCTGATCTTCACGATGCTGTTCTCCGGCGGCCTGATCCCGACGTACCTGGTGGTCCAGGACCTCGGGATGCTGAACACCCGGTGGGCGATGGTGATCCCGAGCGCGATCGGGGTCTGGCAGGTGATCATCGCGCGGACGTTCTTCCGCAGCACGATCCCCGACGAGTTGTACGAGGCCGCCACCATCGACGGCGCGAGCGACCTGCGGTTCCTGTGGTCGATCGTGCTGCCGCTGTCCAAGCCGGTGATCGCGGTGATCGCGCTGATGTACGCGATCTTCCAGTGGAACAGCTACTTCGACGCCCTGATCTACCTCAAGGACCCCGGCCTGTACCCGCTGCAGATCGTGCTGCGGAACGTGCTGATCCTGAACCAGTTCGGTGGTACCGGCTCGCAGGACCTGGCCCAGCAGCTCGAACAGCAACAGCTGGCCAACGTCTTGAAGTACGCGCTGATCGTCATCTCGAGTCTGCCCGTACTGATCATCTACCCGTTCGTCGCCCGCCACTTCACCAAGGGCGTGATGGTCGGCGCGGTCAAGGGCTGACGCCCTACTTCAGAGAGGAACACAGCAATGCGCTCATCCGTGAGCAAGGTCGCCGCGCTGGCCGCCGCCGGTGCGCTGGCCCTGGCAGCATGCAGTTCGGACAAGTCCGGCAAGGGTGCGGAGAACGAGACCAGCGCCGACGGCAAGGTGGTCATCGACGCGTTCGCGCCGGCCGACCCGTCCAACGGGACCAACCTGGACACCAACGCGGTCACCAAGCTGGTGAGTGACAAGTTCAAGATCCAGTTCCGCTGGCAGACCACGACGTTCGACGCCGGACCGGCCAAGGAGAAGCGGCAGATCGCGCTGGCCAGCGGCGACTACCCGGACCTGTTCCTGCTGATCCCGTGGGTCGACGGCTTCACCCAGGCGGAGGTGCTGAAACTCGGCCAGCAGGGCGTCGCGCAGCCGCTCGAGGAGCTGATCAAGGAGAACGCGCCGAACATCCAGAAGGCGCTGGGCTCCAACAAGACCTTCAAGGAGATGTCGACGGCACCGGACGGGCACATCTACGCCCTGCCGCAGTGGTCGGACTGCTTCCACTGCACGTACCCGGACAAGCTGTGGATCAACAGCGCCTGGCTGAAGAAGCTCGGCCTGCAGGTCCCGAAGACCACCGACGACCTGCGCAAGGTGCTCGAGGCGTTCAAGACCAGGGACCCGAACGGCAACGGCAAGGCCGACGAGATCCCGATGACCACCGACGTCCAGGACAGCAGCCTGATCGCGTACCTGATGAACGCGTTCGCGTACAACCCGGTCGGGGCGAACAACGGCGTACGGTCGCTGGTCACGCTGAACGGCGACAAGGTCGTCACGCCGGTGACCTCGGACCAGTGGAAGGAAGGCCTGAAGTACATCCACGGCCTCTACAAGGACGGGCTGATCGACCAGGCCGCGTTCACGCAGAACGCGCAGGCGTTGCAGGCCCAGGGCAACAACCCGAAGGCCGTCGTGCTCGGCTCGGTGCCGGTGCTGTGGCCGGGCATCTTCGTCCAGTTGGACTCCAAGGACGGACGCGACAAGCAGTACGACGCGGTGCCGCCGCTGACCGGGCCGGAGGGCAAGAGCTACACCGGGTACAACTACCCGAGCTCGACCGGGTACACGTTCATGCTGACCAACAAGGCCAGCAAGGAGGCGCAGGTCGCGGCGATCAAGATGCTCGACTGGATCTACAGCGACGAGGGCCGGGCTGTCTCGCTGATGGGTCCGGAGAACGTCGGCTGGCGGAAGCCGAAGGCCGGCGAGATCGGGCTCGAGGGCGCGCCGGCGTGGTACCGGTTCTCGGGCGACAAGCAGCCGAAGAACCTGTCCTGGGACGCGATGGCGCAGTACAACATCACGCTCGCCTTCCGGAACTCGCAGGTGGTGCCGAAGGACATCTACTCGGGCGACGGGCTGGAGCGGCGGCTGTTCGAGGCGACCAAACAGTACGAGGGGCACGAGGACAAGGCGCAGTGGTTCCCGCAGACGTCGGTTTGGCCGGACCCGAGCCTGAGCGGTGAGCTCGCCACGCTGCAGACCAACCTGAACAACTATGTGAACCAGAACCAGTTGGCGTTCATCACCGGGTCGAAGAACATCGACACCGAGTGGGACGCGTACGTGAAGGGGTTGGAGAGCACGGGGATGCCGCGGTACCTGGAGATCAACCAGCAGGCGTACGACAAGTACAAGTCCGGGAGCAAGTAGTTGTCGCATGAACTGTGGTTCCGTACGCCGGCGCCGGACTGGTTCGAGGCGTTGCCGCTGGGCAACGGGCGGCTCGGCGCGAAGGTGTACGGCCAGGTCGCCGACGAGCGGATCGCGCTCAACCTCGACGACGTCTGGTCCGGCGACGGTCCGCGCACGCTGACCGTCGCCGACGGGCCGGCTGTGCTGGCCGACGTACGCCGGATGCTGCTGGAGGACGACGACCAACTGGCGGCAACCGAACGCACACGGGCGCTGCAGGGCCCGCTGGTGGAGTCGTACCAGCCGCTCGCCGACCTGGTGATCTCCTCCGCCACCCCCACCTCCGCCACCCCCACCTCCGCCACCCCCACCTCCGCCACCCCCACCTCCGCCACCCCCACCTCCGCCACCCCCACCTCCGCCACCCCCACCTCCGCCACCCCCACCTCCGCCTCCGCCGCCTCCGCCGCCTCCGCAGCGCCGGCTGCGCCGCTCGCGGGGTACCGACGGAGTTTGGATCTGCGGAGTGGGATCGCCGCCGTCGACTACACGGTGGACGGCGTGCGGTTCCGCGGGGAGACGTTCGTGTCGGCGCCGGACCAGGTGCTGGTGTGGACGCTGATTGCCGACAATCCGGTTGTCGACCTGCAGATCGGGTTGGAGAGCCAGCATCCGGTGCGGGTGGAGGCGACCGGCGACATTTATGGAGTCGTCGGTCATGCGCCGTCGGACCTGACGATCGAGTACCGGGATTCGCCGGACCCGATCCGGTACCAGGAAGGGCGCGGCATCGGGTTCGGTGTCGCGTTGCGGGTGTTCGCCGACGGCTCCGTGGTGACGTCCGCCGAAGGTGTTGTGGTGCGTGGGGCCTCGCGGGTGACGGTGGTGCTGGCGGCGGCGAGCACGTTCGCGGGCTGGAAGGTGCCGCCGGGCCGGGATCCGCTCGTCGCGCTCGCCGCGGCGGTCGAGGTGCTGGATTCGGTCGACGTGCTGGATTCGGTTGCCGTGGACAAACTTCGGGAGCGGCACGTCGAGGATCACGTCGCGCTGTACGACCGGGCCTCGCTGGAGCTCGGTCCGATTGTCGACAATCCGACGGCTGATCGCCTGCGAGCGGTCGCTGCCGGCGGCAACGACCCGGACCTGGTCGCGCTGACGTTCAACCTCGGTCGCTACCTGCTGATGGCGTCCTCCCGGCCGGGTACGCAGGCGGCCAACCTGCAAGGCATCTGGAACCAGGACCGCAGGCCGATGTGGGCCAGCGACTGGACCAACAACATCAACACCCAGATGAACTACTGGCTCGCCGACCTGACCGGCCTGAGCGAGTGCTTCGAACCGCTCACCGACCTCCTCGAAGGCCTCGCCGAGTCGGGTGCCGAGACTGCCAGGATCCTGTACGACGCCCCGGGCTGGGTCGCGCACCACAACGCAGACCTGTGGCGGGCGACCTGGCCGGTCGGCGAGGGCGGCGACGATCCCGTCTGGGCGATGTGCGCGACCTGCGGGGTCTGGCTGACGGCGCATCTGATGGAGCATTACCGCTTCACATCGGACGTCGACTTCCTGCGGGAGCGGGCGTATCCGGTGATTGCGGGCGCGGCCGAGTTCGTGCTGTCGATGCTGGTGCCGGACCGGGACGGCGTACTGCAGTTCATCCCGTCGACGGCTCCGGAGCACCACTTCGTCCTGCCGTCCGGTGCGAAGGCCTCGGTCGATCTCACGTCGACGTACGACATCTGGCTGATCCGCGAGCTGTTCGCCAACCTCGTGGAGGCGGAGGGCGTCCTGGGACTCTCGTCGCCGCTGGCGGCGCGGGCGACCGCGGCGCGTCTCCCGGACATCCGGGTGACGCCGGACGGCCGGCTGCACGAGTGGCCGACGGACTGGGCGCCGTCCGAGCCGCAGCATCGGCACCAGTCGCACCTCTACGGGCTGTATCCGGGCGCCGAGATCGATCCGGTGCGTACGCCGGATTGGGCCGCGGCCGCACGCGCTTCGTTGGAGCTGCGAACCGCCGGTGCCGTGAACGGCGGCTGGACCGCGGCCTGGCTGGTGGCACTCTGGGCCAGGCTGTACGAACCGGCACGTGCCGTCGCGGTGATCCAGGACTACCTGAGCCGGCTGGTGTCGGACAACCTGCTGCACCGCGACGGCGACATCTTCCAGATCGACGCCAACTTCGGCATGACCGGCTGCATCCCCGAACTGTTGCTGCAGAGCCACACCGACGTCATCCGGATCCTGCCCGCGCTGCCGACCGAGTGGCCGGACGGGTCGTTCCGCGGCCTGCGGGCGCGCGGCGGGCTGGCGTTCGACGTGAGCTGGCGGGACGGCGCGCTGACCGAGGCCGTCGTACGGGCGACGTACGCCGGAACGCACCGGATCGCCTGGCAGGGCGGGGAGCGGACCGTCGAGCTGGCGGCCGGCCAACAGCTGGACCTGCTTAGGTGAACCTAACCAACTTTGTTGTAGTCTCAACGTCCGTGAAGAAGCTGATCGGAATCGTCGCGTCGGCCGCAGTCCTCGTACTCGCCGGCTGTGGTGGCGGCGGGGACACCAAGAGCGCGGACGCCGGCGTCGGTGACAAGGAAGTGGCCACCGGCGGGCGGCTGTTCGGCACCGCCGACGCCGAGACCGCGAAACTCGGATCGGACGCCGCGCCCGGCGCGTTCCCGCGCACGGTCAAGCACGCGCTCGGCGAGACCAAGCTCGAGGCGAAGCCCTCGAAGATCGTCGTACTCGACAGCGGCGAACTCGACGACGTCCTCGCGCTGGGCATCACTCCCGTCGGGATGGCGACGACGGCCGGCCAGAACGGCGTACCGTCGTACCTCGCGGACAAGGCGCAGGGCATCAAGACCGTCGGCGGGATCAGCGAACTGAACCTCGAGGCGATCGCGGCGCTCAAGCCCGATCTGATCCTCGGCAGCAAGCTGCGGGCGAACGACCTGTACGACAAGCTCAGCGCGATCGCGCCGACCGTGTTCAGCATCCGGCCGGGGTTCCCGTGGAAGGAGAACTTCTTGCTGGTCGCGGACTCGGTCGGCGAGGAATCCAAGGCGACCGAGATCCTGAACGGCTACCAGAAGCGCGCCGACGAGGTGAAGTCGAAGGTCGAGGGTACGCCGACGATCTCGCTCGTCCGGTTCCGGCCGGGGGAGATCCGGTTGTACGGCAACAAGTCGTTCATCGGTGTGATCTTGAAGGATGTCGGCCTGCCGCGGCCCAAGATCCAGGACGTCGAGGATCTTGCCGTCGAGGTCTCCCAGGAGAACATCGGCCAGGGCGCCGGGGACTGGATCTTCTACTCGAGCTACGGCAAGCCGGAAACCACCGACGAGAACAAGGTTGTCAACGGCAACCTCTGGAAGTCGCTGGCTGCTGTGAAGGCGGGGAAGGCCGAGCGGGTCGACGACGAGGTGTGGTTCCTCGGGCTGGGTCCCATCGGCGCGATGAAGGTCCTCGACGACCTGCAGAACCTTCTCGGGTCCAAGGGGTAGGGGGTTTTGCTGGGGGCGGTCGATCCCACGCGTGCTACGCAGGCGCTTCCTTCGTCGCTGCGCTCCTCAGCGCGCCCGCTCAGCGCGCTCCCACCCACCCCCGGGCTTAGCGCCCGGATCTTAGTTTCCGGCTTCCGCCGGTTCTTCCGGCTAACGCCGGGAGTTCCGGCTTGCGCCGGCTATTGCCGGCTGCCGCCGGCGGGTGCGGGCTTGCGCCCTTCATCTACTGCGGGCTGCGCCGCGGCCGGGGTGCTGTTCCGACCGGGGGCGAATGCGGATGCTCCGGCAGACGGATAGGCCTACGCGTGCTCCGCAGGCGCTTCCTATGTCGCTGCGCTCCTCAGCGCACCCGCAACGCCCGCTCTCATCCGCCCGGGGCTTGGCGCCCGGGTCTACTTCCGGCTTACGCCGGTGGCTTCCGGCTCACGCCGGTTGTTGTCGGCTGGCGGGTGCGGGGTTGCGCCGTTCAGCGGGATCCGGCGCCTGCTGCCCGCGCGGTCGGGTTCGAGGTTTGGCCGGCTCTGAAGACCTCGGCGTCCGTCTGGGACCGCCGCGCCGGTTACACCCGCGTCTGTCGACGGGGTCCGCGATCACGGTTGGTCGTGGAAGCTGATGCGCATCAGTCGGCTGTTGGTCCAGTCCTCGAGGTGGGTTGGGCGGATGGTGCCGGGGTCGTGGGGTTGATTGAGGTCCGCGACGATTTCCGTCAGTACGGCCTGGCGTTCGGCTGGGTCGGTGACGGGTGTGGCTCGTGCGGGCAGGTCTGCGCGGATCTTGTTCTTCAGGTGGAAGGTGAAGTCGGGGTTGGCGAGGAGGTTCGCGTGCCAGTCGGTCGCGGCGCCGCCGGCGCCGCTGCACAGGTACGTGTTGCCGGCAGCTCGGTTGAAGAAGATCTCGATGCGGCGTGGTCGGCCGGTGCGGCGGCCGAGCGTCGTGATGTCGATGATCCGTTCGCTGGTGCCTGCGGCGGGTGTGATCTCGATGGCTCGCCGGATGTGATCGGGCAGGTGCGACAAGGACGCGTCACGTGCGGCGTCGTTCCAGCCGGTCGCGCCTGGACTGCTCATGCGGCCTCGCTCTGGAGGGCGGGCCCGAGGAGGAGTCCGCCGTCGATGACGTACTCCGACCCCGTGATGAACGACGCGTCCGACGACGCGAGGAACAGGAGCAGCCGGGTGACGTCGTGCGGCTCTCCCAGCCGGGGGATGGCGAACGGCTCAGGTGAGTAGAAGTCGGCGATTGCCGCGGTGGCGCCGGCTGCTGGTTCGTGGATGAAGGGGGTCGCGATCACGCCGGGGTGGATGGTGTTCACCCGGATGTGGTCGCGGCCGAGCTCGAGTGCCGCCGTTCGGGTGAGGCCCCGCACGGCCCACTTGCTGGCGACGTACGGCGCGTAGTGTGCCGTGCCGCCGAGACTCATCGTCGAGGCGATGTTGACGATGGCTCCGCCTGCCGCGCGGCGCAGAGCGGGAGCGGCGACCTTGATGCCGAGGAAGGTCCCGGTGAGGTTGATGTCGAGGATGCGCGACCATGTGGTCTGGTCCGTGTTCTCGATCGGCGCCGGCGGGTTCTGGACGCCCGCGTTGTTGACGAGCACGTTCAAGCCGCCGAAAGCACTTTCGGCGGCCAGCACAGCGGCGGACCACGAACTCTCGTCGGTGACGTCGAGTTGCGTGAAGTGAGCGCGGGTCCCGAGTTCGGCGGCGAGCGCGGCGCCGCGTTCGGTGTCGATGTCGCCGATCACCACGTTCGCTCCCTCCGCGTGCAAGGCGCGTACGTGGCTCGATCCCTGGCCACCGGTCCCACCGGTCACGAGCACGGTCTGGTTGTCGAAGCGGTTCATCAGAGGTTCCTTCGGTACGCGAGCGACCGACCGGCGTCATCGGAGATGCCCGGCCGGCCGTGGTGAGTCGAGTGACTCACCACTGCCTCGACACTAGGTCGGCGGGAGTGGTGAGTCAAGCCACTCACCTCATAGACTCGGGCCATGAGCAGCGTCGTACCGACGTACCACCAGCGCGTCGCCCAGGAGAAGCGCGCGCTGATCGTGACGGCCGCGACCGCACTGTTCCTCGAGCTGGGCTACGACCGGACGTCGCTGGCGCGGATCGCAGAGCGCTCGGGTGTCTCGCGCGCCACCTTGTTCAAGCAGTTTCCGACCAAGGCTGCCCTGTTCGACGCCATCGTCACCGAGTCCTGGTCGACCGCCGACGAGGAGGATCCGCCGCCGGCGGGCAACGTCGTCGACGGGCTCAGCGCCATCGGTCGCCGGTACGCCGAGCTGTTGAGCCGGCCGCAGATGACCGACCTGTTCCGGATCGTCATCGCCGAACTGCCGCGGTTCCCGGAGCTGGCTCACGCGCAGTTCTCGCAGGGGAAGATGCCGTACTTCGAGTCCGTACGCCGCTACCTCCTGGCCGAGCACGAGGCGGGAACGGTGCGGGTCGAGGACGTGGACCTCGCAGCCACCCAGTTCCTGGGCATGATCTCCAACTACGTCTTCTGGCCGACACTCCTCGTACCGGGCTGGGAGGTGAGCGCCGAACGCGTCGCCGAGGTAGTCGACGAGGCCGTCCGCACCATCACCGCCCGGTACGCCGCCACTGCACCAGGGGCCTCCACCAACGACTGAAAGCCAGCTATCCGAGGCGTCGGAGCGTTGTCTCGACGGCGATCTCGACTCGGGAAGTCATGCCGGGAACATCGACGGGACGGCGCCCGGCGACCTGGCCGTGGATCCATTTCGCCCCGCTGTCGTCGTAGTGCAGCAGGGCATACAGGTCCCACCACGGGTCGAGGGTCACGCCGGCGATCGACTCGTAGAGCGACCGAAGCTGCTCCGCCCGCTCGGGCGAGTACAGCGCCGTCAGGTATCTCCGGCAGTGCCCGACGTCGATCGCGCGCGACCCACGATGGATGGAGTTCCAGTCGGTCAGTCCGGTGATCCTCCCGCGCGACCACAGCATGTTGACGGGCAGGAAATCGCAGTGCAGGAAGACGGCAGCGTCCTTCGGCGGCGGCGCCGCCATGACATCGAAGGCCGCCTTCCACACAGCCGGGTTCTGTGCGTCGGCCGGCACCCGAAACCCGGCCGGCGGAGCGATCCACGAATCCGTCCAAGGCCTGAACGCCTTCGCGGGGAGATCGAGGGAATGCAGCAAGACGGCAAGCTCCGCGATCCTCGTCAGCCACGACCGGGGGTCCGACGGGTCGAGGTCGACGTGCCCCGGCAACCGGCTCATCAGCAACGACGGCGCGCCGCCCGTGGAAGCACCGGCAACATCAGCAGCCAGGACGCTCGGAACCGGGAGCCCGCTTCCCGCCACCACACCGAGGTTGGCGATCTCCTTCTCCAAGGGCTCCTGCAGACCAAGGCCGCCCGGGTACTGCCGCAGTACGACGAACGTTCGCACTCCACGTCGTTCGACAGTCAGCCGATGTACGGCGGAGCACACGCCACCGGTCATTCGGCGATGGCCAACGACACGACTGCCCTGGCCCATCGACGCCGCAACCCAGGCGAGAGTCTCCGCGGAGGGCCGACGTTGTCTGAACCCGCCGTCCCTCCAATCGCCATCGGTCATGAACACGAGCCTATTCGTCGGGGTACTGCGAGGACAGGGAATTCCGACCGGCCGGAGCATCCGGACCTCAGCGCTCGAAGATGCCGCGCATGTGGCCGAGGTTGCGGACGACGACAACGCGAGCATCGCGCGGTACGGACTGGTCAGGTGGTCTGCAGGCGCTGTCGGGTTCCGGGGTCTGTCTTCGTGTCCGGAGGTCGGCGAGAATGCGTTCCATGGCTGTTCTGCTGCAAGTCTCGGTGATTTCCGGTACCCACGATCAGTTCGACGAATTGGACGACCGGGTGGGCCAGGCCATGGAGGAGGCAGGTGGACCGCCGCCCGGGCTCATGTCGCACGTGGTCTACCCGGACGGTGACGGGTTCGTCGTCGCGGACGTCTGGCGTACGGAGTCGGAGGGGTCGTCGTTCGTGGACGACGTACTGCGTCCGCTGCTGGCCGAACTGCACCTGAAAGCGGGCGAGACCACAGCGCGACCTGTGTGGTCCTTTGCCCGCCCATGACGGCCGGTCGCCCGTCAAATGAAGTGTCACACCTAGAGCAGCTGAACTGAAGAAGCTGCGAACACCCTCGCGCTGCCGGTGCAGGAGGTTGCATGCGCAGCCGATGGTGCGACGTAGCCACCACCCACCACGATCGTGTCGCCCAGTTTGGCCACCGTTTGTTCGGAGGCATCGATCAGTACGATCGTTCCTTCGCGCACGGCTGCTGCGAATCCCGGTGGCCAGGCCACGTCGATGTGACGTCCAGCTTTGCGGACGACCAGGCACTGTGAAGACTCGTCCACCACGAGAATCCCCTCCAGCCGCGCAGCCAATCCCTTCGCCGGACGCTCCTGGACAGTCAGCCCCGGTGCCTGAAGTGCGTCGTCCATCACTCCGCCTCCCCTTCCAGAACGTTCACGCCGGGATCGCTCTTGGATGTCGCCGGACACGTCTTCGATTGGCGCATCCCTCAGACGACCTGGGGACGCGCGGTGGGCGCCAGGGCGGTCCGGGCTCTGGCGTCAGGGCTTCCGGATCCGGTCCGCGATCTCCGGTCCCGCCGCGAACCCGGCCGACTTGTACGCCGCGACGCCGCCGAGGTTGGAGGTCGGCGTACACACGCGCACGCTCGAGGAACCCAGCTCTCGTAGTGCGGCCGCGCCGGCGACGGTGATCGCCCGGCCGTAGCCGCGGCCGCGATGGTCCGCGTGGACGCCCATCGGCTCGATCAGACCCGGCTTTCCGGGGCCGGCCGACCAGACCGTCACCACCGCTGCGGGGTTGCCCTCGTCGTCGTAGATACCCAGGCATCGGGCGTCGTCGAAGTACGGCGCCGCGGCCATTTCGTGCCGGTACTCGCGTGTGGGGCGCGTGGTGTTGAACGCGGAACGCAGTACGTCGGCGAAGTCCTGCGCCTGCTCCAGGCCGATCGGCCGGATCGGCACGCCTAGGTCCTCCACCTCGTCGGCGAGGTCGCGGAACAGCGGCGTCCACGGGTCGTCGAAATCCCAGCCCTCCTTGGTCAACAGATCCTGGAGCAGTAGGCCCTGCGGCGCTTCGATGGACACTGCTCCTGCGGGCAGTACGCCGCGCTCAGGCAGCGAAAAGTCGTCGACGAGTCGCCGCGCCAGTTCCTCGTCCTGGAAGGCATCGGGTGCGACCGTCATCCGCACCAGCGTCGGCGAATCCAGCATCCCGACAGCGAGAATCCGCCCGTCCCGGCTCCAGGTCCGCACCACGGCCGCCGTCTCGGGCGTTCCGAACCGGTAGTTCCAGCCGATGTCCCCGGGGTGCAACTGCATCGGCGCTCCGTCGTGCTGCCACTCCCGCAACGCCGCCAAAGCCGCGTGCATCCCGTCGGCCGCCGGCGTACTCAGCACAATCGTCATAGCCGGGATCAGACACCGCGCTTGCACGCCCGTGCAACCTGATTAAGTAGTGGCCACCGCCTCAAGCCGAGGGGAGAACCCGACCGGCCCAAGAACGCTGCCGAGGCAGAGCTCACGCAGGACCGCGCCCCGGCACGATTCCCGAACCTCGCGGTGTTAGCCGGAAGCAGACTTCTGGGCGTCAAGCCCGAGCTGGCTGGAGTGGGTGTAGCAGGTTCGCTGAGGCACGCAGCGACGAAGGAACCGCCTGCCGAGCACGCGTGGGCTGTCCGTCTGCCGGAGCATCCGAGATCGCCTCCTGGCAGGAGCGCACCCCCCGGCCCCGCCGCAGCTGGCAGTCCGGTAAGGGCGCAAGCTTGCACCCGCCGGCGGCAGCCGGCAACAACCGGCGCAAGCCGGAAACTCCCGGCGTTAGCCGGAAGAACCGGCGCTAGCCGGATACCACCGGCGCAAGCAGGAAAGAACCGGCGCAAGCCGGAAGCAACCGGCGTAAGCCGGAAACGAAGATCCGGGCGCTAAGCCCGGGGGTGGGTGGGAGCGGGCGTAGCAGGTGCGCTGAGGAGCGTAGCGACGAAGGAAGCGCCTGCGTAGCGCGCGTGGGCTACCTGCCTTCCCCCGGATCCTCTCCGCTTCGCCCCTCAGACCCCGGAGCAGCCCGGAGTCGATGAAGGGCGCAAGCCCGCACCCCCGGCGGCAGCCGGCAACTACCGGCGCAAGCCGGAAGGAACCGGCGCAAGCCGGAAACTCCCGGCGGAAGCCGGAAGAACCGGCGCAAGCCGGAAACTACCGGCGCAAGCCGGAAGCTCCCGGCGCAAGCCGGAAGGAACCGGCGGAAGCCGGAAACTAAGATCCGGGCGCTAAGCCCGGGGGTGGGTGGGAGCGGGCGTAGCAGGTGCGCTGAGGAGCGGAGCGACGAAGGACGCGCCTGCGGGAGCACGCGTGGGCCGGACAGTTCTCAGGTTTCCACTCGGCCAAGGTTCGTGACCGGGACATGCGGCGCGCGGGCCGCGACGGCGGCGGCGAGGTCGGCGTACGGGAGGGGGCGGCTGAGGAGGTCGTGGGTCCCGGGCCAAGGGCAGGACGGGCCCCAAGCCCTCGTACTGCGGGGCAAGGAATCCCCGTCGACCAGCATGACCACCAGCCGCGGCTCCCAGGTCTCCTCGGTCTCGTGTTGTTCGAGCCGGCACACGCCGCGGATCTCCTGCCACGGAATGGTGCGCGGCTGCTCGCCGCCAAGATAGATGCCGGCATCGGAGACGGTGAGCAGTACGTCGTCGGCGTCGTCCTCCCGGCGCTCCTCCAGCGCAGTGATCGCGCCGACCAGCAACAACACCGGCAGTCCGACCGCGAAGATCAGCGGCGTACCTCCCCAAGCCAGCCACACAGCCTCGAGCGGTCCCCGAATGGACGCGCCGCGGAGAGCCTGCACGACGACGATCGTCAGTGTCAGCAGCACCATCAGGCCAAAGACCGCGGTGCCGAGCGCCAGGGCGGTTTTCGTCGTACCGAGCCCGTGGCGTTTGACGACGAACGGCTCGGTGCTTCGCGCGGTCGGCATACCGGCATTGTGGGCGGTGTCACCCGAAGGCACCAGCCCTCTCACGCGTTCCTCATCATTCCGGTCCGGCGCGGATCGTCCGTACGGATGAAATCGGCCTCACTGACCCGGCACGGACTTTGGTCAGGCCCGGCTGTCCGCAACAATCGCTGCATGCCGGACCGCCAGACCGCAGTCGCCACCCGTACGCGCCCGCCGTCGCGCACCGCAGCGCGCCGGCGGCGGAAGAGCGGCATGTGGCGGCGTGGCTGGATCATCGCGGTGCTGGCGATCCTGGCGGCGATGGTGATGATGTTCCACCGCAGCGTGCCGAACTCGATCGGCAACCTGGGCAGTCTGCTCGACACGTTCCTGCCGTGGGTCGGGCTGGCTGTTCCGGTGCTCGGTGTCGCAGCTCTGGTACGGCGTTCCGCGACGGCCGGGGTCGCGCTGCTCTTGCCCGCGGCGATCTGGGGCCTGATGTTCGGCGGGCTGCTCCTGCCGGGCAAGGCTGCCGGGGGAGAGCATGACCTGCGGGTGCTGAGCCACAACGTCGACGCCGCCAACCCGGACCCGGACAAGACCGCGCAGGACCTGCTCGGCGCCGACGCGGACGTGGTCGCGCTGGAGGAGCTGACCTCGTCGGATCTGAAGACGTACAAGGCGGCGTTCGCGAAGACGTACCCGTACCAGGTGTCCCGCGACACGGTCGCGCTGTGGTCGAAGTACCCGGTCGTCGAGACGAAGTCGGTCGACGTCGGTTTCAAGTGGACCCGGGCGCTGCGCGCGGAGGTGAAGACGCCGGAGGGCACCGTCGCGGTGTACGTCGCGCACCTCGCGTCGGTCCGGGTCGGTACCAGCGGGTTCACGTCCGACCAGCGCAACGAGACGATCAAGGCGCTCGGCGGGCAGATCGCCGCCGACAAGTCGGCCGGGGTGATCGTGATGGGCGACTTCAACGGCACCGTCAACGACCGTAGCCTCGCGCCGCTCACCGTAGGCCTCCGCTCGGCGCAGGGCGCCGCCGGGACCGGCTTCGGCTTCACCTGGCCGTCGGCGTTCCCGATGGCGCGGATCGACCACATCCTGGTCCGCGGCGTCACCCCGACCAAGGCCTGGGTGATGAGCTCCACCGGCAGCGACCACCGCCCCGTCGTCGCCGAACTACGCCTCTGACGCGATCCCGTTGCGATAGGCGTAGCGGACGGCCTCGGCGCGGTGCCGGGCGCCGATCTTGGCGAAGGTGTTGTTGATGTGCGTCTTCACGGTCGCCTCGCTGATGAACAGCCGGGCGGCGATCTCCGGGTTGCTGAGTCCGCCCGCGATCAGCCGCAGTACTTCGGTCTCGCGGGCGGTCAGGCCGTCGGTCTGCCGCGCGGACGGGCCCGGCGCCAGGCCGGCGACCAGCCGTTTGGTCACCTCGGCGTCGAACGTCGACTGACCGGCCGCGGTCGACCGGAGCGCGGCGCCGATCTCGGCGCGCCCGGCGTCCTTGGTGAGGTACCCGCGGGCGCCCGCGCGGAGTGCGTTCGCGATCGACGCGTCGTCGGCGTACGTCGTCAGCACCAGTACGGCGACCTGCGGGAAGTCGGCGGTGATCCGCGCCGTCGCCTGGGTGCCGTCGAGCACCGGCATCCGCAGATCCATCAGCACCACATCGACGTTGCCGCGAGCAACGAGGTCGACAGCCTCGACACCGTTCGCCGCCGCACCGACCACGTCGACGCCGTCGATCAGTCCCAGCAGCGCGACCAGTCCCTCCCGAACGACCTGCTGGTCGTCGGCAACAACCACCCGGATCGCCTCACTCAACCGCTGCCACCACCAACCAGTCGTCGCCGTCCGCACCTGCGGTCAGCGTGCCACCCACCAGGGCCAGCCGCTCGCGCATCCCCTCCAGCCCGAACCCCTCTCCAGTGGTGACCCCCTTGTTCCGCACAGACACCCGTACGCCGTCCTGATAGGCAAGCTGCACCTCCACCGGCTGACCGGGCGCATGCTTGGCAGCATTGGTCAGCGCTTCACGAGCCGCACCTAGCAGCGCAACCGAGACACCTGAGTCCAGCCCCCGACCCTCCTCACCGACAACGCTCAGCCGCACAGCAGTGCCGTGGTCGTGCTCATGCTGCTCTGCCAACGCAGCCAGCGCCGCCGGCAGCTCCGGCACCTCGTCCGCTCGCAGCGCAGCCACCGCACTCCGTGCCTCAGTCAGCCCTTGTACGGCGAGTCTGCGGGAACGGCGTACCCGATCGAGGGCCCCGGCCGTGTCGCCACGCTCCTCCAGTAGAGCCTCCGCCACCTCGAGCTGAACGCTCAACGCGCCCAGGGAGTGCGCCAACACGTCATGCAGGTCCCTAGCGATCCGGCCGCGCTCCTCCAGGGCAGCCGCGCGGGCGTGCTCGCTCTGAGCCAGCCGGGTCTGCTCAAGGAGCTGCTCAGTCTGCCGCGCCTGCACCTCGTACTGCCTCCGGTTCAACCCGAAGGCGACCAGTACGGCGGTCCACAACAGCTGCGTGAAGTACCAGCTGTCCGGCCGTTCGAACAGCCAGGCGGACACTGCGTACGCCGCCGCGACACAGGTGCTCGCAGCAATGACCGGCCGGTTGCTGTGCCGCGGGAACTGCAGAACGGCGATATCGGTCATCGACACCAGCACCAGCACGAGGGAGTTGGAGCTGTCCACCCCACAGACCAGTGCGCCGCCGATCGCGGCAGCCGTCAGCAGGCCGAAAGCGACGTACTGACGTGACGTCATCAGGAACGAGCCCACGACGAAGACGACGAAGCAGGTGACCAGTACGCCCCAGACCCAGTTCTGCGCGGGCCGGGCCGTGGCGAGTACCGCGATCGCGACACCGCTGGTCAGCGCGCGGCCGATCCAACCGCTCTCGCCGTACGGGCGCGCCGGCAGCAGTGCCTTCAGCTTCACTGGCTCGTCCACTCCTCGGGTCTCGCTCCGGATGATGTCACGGACGGTAGCTCTGCCCGGTCTTCCCGAGGACGGCCCGCGGGTGGAGATCCGGGTGGAGAACGGCTGCCCGACGGGTCGCCGCCGGTGTGGTTGAAAGTAGGAGTAACGTTCCTCACCGGTAACACCACGATGCGTCAGCGAGACGATCCGGAGGGCCGATGCTTGCGCAACAATCCATCCTCAGACTGGACGCCACGGCGATCGACTACATCATCATCGCCCTGTACTTCGGCTTCGTGCTGGGCATCGGGTACCTGGCCAGACGCGCGGTGTCGAGCAGCCTGGACTTCTTCCTCTCCGGGCGGTCGCTGCCCGCGTGGGTGACCGGCCTGGCCTTCATCTCGGCCAACCTCGGCGCGATCGAGATCATGGGCATGTCGGCGAACGGTGCGCAGTACGGCATGCCGACCGTGCACTACTTCTGGATCGGTGCCATCCCCGCGATGCTGTTCCTCGGCGTCGTGATGATGCCGTTCTACTACGGCTCCAAGGTCCGCAGCGTGCCCGAGTTCATGCTGCGCCGGTTCGGGCGGCCCGCGCACCTGGTGAACGCGATCAGCTTCGCCCTGGCGCAGGTGCTGATCGCGGGCGTGAACCTGTTCCTGCTGGCGACGATCGTGAACGTGCTGCTCGGCTGGCCGATCTGGGTGTCGGTGCTGGTCGCCGCGCTGATCGTGCTCAGCTACATCACGCTCGGCGGCCTGTCCGCGGCGATCTACAACGAGGTGCTGCAGTTCTTCGTGATCGTGGCAGCGCTGCTGCCGCTGACGCTGGTCGGTCTGCACAAGGTCGGCGGCTGGCAGGGCCTCGTCGACAAGGTGACCGCGTCGCCGGGCGGCGGCGAGCAGATGTCGGCCTGGCCGGGCAACGCGCTGAGCGGGTTCGGCAACAGCTTCCTGTCGGTCATCGGCATCGTGTTCGGCCTCGGCTTCGTGCTCTCGTTCGGCTACTGGACGACGAACTTCGTCGAGGTGCAGCGCGCGATGGCGTCGAAGAACATGTCGGCGGCCCGCCGGACGCCGATCATCGGGTCGTTCCCGAAGATGTTCGTGCCGTTCATCGTGATCATCCCCGGCATCATCGCGGCGGTGATCGTCCCGGAGTTGGCGCAGTACAAGGCGACCGGCAGCGGTGAGGTCGACTACAACGACGCCTTGCTGCTGCTGATGCGCGACCTGCTGCCGAACGGCATGCTCGGCCTGGCGATCACCGGTCTGCTGGCGTCGTTCATGGCCGGTATGGCGGCCAACCTGAGCTCGTTCAACACGGTCATGTCGTACGACATCATCGAGCGCTACGTGATCAAGGACCGTCCGGACGACTTCTACCTGCGGACCGGTCGCTGGGTGACGGTCGCGGGCACGGTGATCGCGATCGGAACGGCCGCGATCGCCTCCGGCTACAGCAACCTGATGGACTACCTGCAGCAGCTGTTCTCGTTCTTCAACGCACCGCTGTTCGCGACGTTCATCCTCGGTATGTTCTGGAAGCGGATGACCGCGGCGGCCGGCTGGATCGGTCTGGTCAGCGGTACGGCGACCGCGATCCTGGTCTTCATCCTCTCCGAGAACGGCGTCATCAACCTGCCGGGGCAGGGCGCCAGCTTCGTCGGCGCGGGCGCGGCGTTCGTCGTCGACATCCTGGTCAGCGTGCTGGTCAGCCTCGTGACCACGCCGAAGCGCGACACCGAACTGGTCGGGCTGGTGTACTCGCTGACGCCGAAGGAACAGCGCACCGAGGTGGCGGTGGCCGGTGACGGCGGCTGGTACCGCAAGCCGGTGCTGCTGGCCGGTATCTCACTCGCCCTGACCGTCGTCCTCAATATCGTCTTCGGTTGATCGGGAGCATCTGATGGCAGACAAGAAGAAGGCCGGCGCCTTCGACATCCGGATCGTGATCGCGGCCCTGATCGGCATCTACGGCGTGGTTCTCACAGTCCTCGGCCTGGTGCAGAGCCAGCCGGAGACCGACAAGGCAGCGGGCATCAACATCAACCTCTGGGGCGGCATCGGCATGCTCGTGTTCACCGCCCTGTTCGTGCTCTGGGCGCGGCTGCGCCCGATCGCCGTACCGGTCGACGACAAGCCGTCCGAGCAGTAGCCGTTCGACCAGCCGTGTCCGTTTGACGAACATCGGCGTCCGGCGCGGTCCTGCCGTCCGGGCGCCGGCGTTCGTAGGCTCGAAGTACCCGATCAGGAGGTACTCCGACATGACGATCACATCCGGGCGGCCCGAGCTGTCGTCGCTCGCCCAGCAGTACGCCGACGAAGGCTTCGTGCTGGTGAAAGGCCTGCTCAGCAAGGAAGAAGCGGCGTACTACCGGCAGCGCAGCCACGACCTGCTGGCGCAGCTGAACCGCAAGGACGACCCCACCTGGAAGTCCGCGATGGGGCTGTCCGACGGTGCGACCCGGTTGCAGCACCTGCACGACGCGCAGTTCTACGACGCGGAGTTCGCGAAGCTGCTGGTGGACCCCCGGTTCACCGACGTGGCCGCCGCGGTGATGGGTGTGGACAACGTGCAGCTGCACCACACGAAGCTGTTCGTGAAGCCCCCGGAGAACGGTTCGCCGTTCCCGCTGCACCAGGACCACCCGTTTTTCCCGCACAAGTACCACCGCGTCGGCGCCGCGATCTTCCACTTCGACGACGCGCCGGAGGAGAAGGGCTGCGTGCGGGTGATCCCCGGCAGCCACAAGGACGGCCCGCGGGAGCACAACCCGGAGGGGTCGTTCCACCTCACCGAGCCGGCGTTCGAGGCCGCGACTCCGCAGCCGGCCGAGGCGGGCGACGTACTGTTCTTCACCTACCTGACCGTGCACGGGTCCGGGGTGAACACCAGCAACGAGCCGCGCACCACCTGGCTGATCCAGTACCGCGACCCGGCGGACCCGCCGACGGTGAAGACGCACGACCACTCGCTGGGACAGGGCATGATGCTGCGCGGAGTCGACCCCACGGGCAGGAGTGCTGTTTGACGCTCTCGGACGTCGCCGGCGCCGACCGGTTCGTCGACCTCGCGGGACTGCTGGAGTCCTGCGAGGTCGACGGCTTCCGCGCGGACTTCCTCAGCTGGGGGCACTACCGGCCGGAGTACTGGCGCAACTACTGGCACAGCCACTCCTTCCACGAGGTGTGCCTCGCGTACTCCGGCGAGGGCCGCTTCAACAACGGCTCCGTCCAGTACGACGTGACGCCCGGCTCCGTGTTTCTCGCGCGTCCGGGGGACGTGCACGAGATCGAGTCCTCTCGTGCCGCACCTCTCGGGATCGCGTTCTGGGGCTTCACGTTCCGGCCTGGTTCGGACGACCGCGGCTGGTGGTCCGGTCTGACACGTGCCGACGGCCCTGTCATGTCAACGAGAACAGGCGCCCTTCCAGGCCTCATCTGTGCGTTGGCAGGAGAGGCTGCTGCGCCCGTCTCTGGCTACGCTACTTCCTTGGCAGCTCTCGGCACCGCACTGGTGATGGAGACGGCGAGGGCATTCGCACTGGACGAGGACCTGGCTGTTGAACCAGTGCGCCGTGACAGGGGACCGCTGGTAGTAGAAGCCATGCAACGGCACCTCCGCGACAACCTCTCGCGGCCGATCACGGTCCGGGACGTAGCGGCCGCTGCACACCTGTCAGAGCGCCACGCCGAACGCCTGTTCACCCACCACACGGGCGCCTCGATCATGTCCACGCTGCGCCGCCTCCGGCTGGAGCTGGCCGGGCAATTGCTGCTGGACCACACGCTGTCCATCACTGAAGTGGCACGCGCCTGCGGGTACTCCGACGTACGCCCGTTCTCCACCGCCTTCAAACGCCGCTACGGCCGTACGCCGGGCGAGCACCGCCGCGCGGGCGGCACCGAATTCATCTAGACGGTCACAGAACGTAGTCAAACGATCTCTGGACAACGCGCTGAGTCACTGCTCAAATGCCCTGAGGCACTCATGCCGCACCCATGGAGGCGAAATATGAGGAGTCGACTCAGCCGCATCATCGGCATCTGCGCGCTGGCACTCGGACTGTCCGTCGCGCCCTCGGTGACCGCGAGCGCGATCACCGGCGGCGAACCCGACGGCAACGGTCATCCCAACGTCGGACTGATTCTGTTCTACCAACCGGACGGGCGTTTCCGGTGCACGGCCTCGTTGGTGTCGCCGACGGTGCTGGTCACCGCTGCGCACTGCACCCTCGGCACGCTCGGCAAGACCCTGGTGACGTTCGACTCGGTGATCGCCGAGCAGCCGCCGTCGCCGTTCCCGGTCGCCGCCGACCCGTCGAAGGGCTACACCCAGGCCGAGCTCGAGAAGGCCGGCTACAAGTCCGGTACGGCGTACGCGCACCCGCAGTACTCGGACTTCACCGACCTGGACAACTGGAACGACGTCGGTGTCATCGTCCTCGACCGGCCGATCACGAACATCGCCCCGGTCAAGATCGCTCCGGCGAACTACCTCGACGCGTACCAGCAGCCGAAGCTGAACAGCACGATCTTCAAGTCCGTCGGCTACGGCACCGAGGTCCGCAAGGCCGACTCCGGCCCGCAGAAGCCCACCCCGATGTCGTACCCGCTGCTGCGGCGCTGGGCGGAGGAGCCGGGGCAGAAGCTCACGCCGCAGATCCTGCAGGTGAACGGCAACGAGCACGACAACCGCGGTACCGGCGGCACCTGCTTCGGTGACTCCGGCGGGCCTACGTTCCACGGCGGCTACCAGGTGACCGTGACCAGCTACGGCTACACGCAGAACTGCCGCTACCTTGACGGCCTGCAGCGCATCGACATCAAGGTCGTGCAGGACTGGCTGAAGACGTTCGGCGTACCGATCGGCTGACCGCCTGACCTGCACCGGTGCCGCGACCTCCTCAAGAGAGCGCGGCACCGGTGCTATTCTGGGCCTATGCGAGTGAGCCTGCTCCTTAGTTAGCCGTACTGGCATCCAGGCGCGAATCTGAGCGCCGGTCAGTGCGGCACCCCCTCCTGTGTGAGGGGATTTTTCATTTCTGGCAGATTTAGGCTCAACAGACCACGAAGCAGGAGTAGGACCGTGACGGAGCAGGTGGACGACACCCCGATCGACCGGGGTGGCTACGACTTCAACGCCATGCAGGCCAAGTGGCGTCCGGTGTGGGAGAAGCTGGACCCGTTCAAGGCGAAGGACGACGGCTCGGCGGAGCGCCGCTACGCGCTCACGATGTTCTCCTACCCGTCCGGCGACCTGCACATGGGCCACGCCGAGGTGTTCGCGCTGCACGACGTGCTGGCGCGCTACTGGTTCCAGCAGGGGTACGACGTCCTGAACCCGATCGGCTGGGACTCGTTCGGTCTGCCCGCGGAGAACGCCGCGATCAAGCGCAACGAGCACCCGGCGACGTTCACCTACGCCAACATCGAGACCCAGGCGGAGTCGATCCGGCGGTACGCGATCAGCTTCGACTGGTCCCGCCGGCTGCACACGTCCGACCCGGAGTACTACCGCTGGACGCAGTGGCTGTTCCTGCGGCTGTACGAGCGCGGCCTGGCGTACCGGAAGGCGTCGTACGTCAACTGGTGCCCGAACGACCAGACCGTGCTGGCCAACGAGCAGGTCGTCCAGGGCAAGTGCGAGCGCTGCGGCTGGGAGGTCACCAAGCGGGAGCTGACCCAGTGGTACTTCAAGACCACCGAGTACGCGCAGCGCCTGCTGGACGACATGGAGCTGCTGCAGTGGCCGGAAGAGATCCTGCTGATGCAGCGCAACTGGATCGGCCGCTCCGAGGGTGCGTTCGCCGACTTCCAGGTGGAGGGCCGCGCGGAGCCGATCCGCGTCTTCACCACCCGGCCGGACACGCTGTTCGGCGCGACGTTCATGGTCGTGGCGCCGGACGCGAAGCTGGCCGCCGAGCTGGTGACGCCGGAGCAGCAGGCCGCCTTCGACGCGTACCTGACCAAGGTGAAGGCCACCACCGAGATCGAGCGGCAGAGCACCGAGCGCGAGAAGACCGGCGTCTTCCTGGGTTCGTACGCGATCAACCCGGTGACCGGGCAGCGGATCCCGATCTGGGCCGCCGACTACGTGCTGGCCGACTACGGCACCGGCGCGATCATGGCGGTCCCGGGCCAGGACACCCGGGACTGGGAGTTCGCCGAGAAGTTCGACCTGCCGATCGTCCGGACCGTGCAGCCGGAGGAGGGTTTCGAGGGCAAGGCGTACACGGGTGACGGCCCGGCCATCAACAGCGCGAACGACGAGATCAGCCTGGACGGCCTGGAGGTCGCCGAGGCGAAGTCGCGGATCATCGACTGGCTGGAGAGCAAGGGCCTGGGCGAGCGGACGATCAACTACCGGCTGCGCGACTGGCTGCTGAGCCGGCAGCGGTACTGGGGCTGCCCGATCCCGATCATCCACTGCCCGTCCTGCGGCGAGGTGCCGGTCCCGGACGACCAGCTGCCGATGGAACTGCCCGACCTGCGCGGTGCCGACCTGGCGCCGAAGGGTGTGTCCCCGCTAGCGGCGGCCCGCGAGTGGGTCGAGGTCGACTGCCCGAAGTGCGGCGGCAAGGCCGAGCGGGACACCGACACCATGGACACGTTCGTGGACTCGTCGTGGTACTTCCTGCGCTACCTGTCGCCGGAGTACACCGACGGCCCGTTCGACCAGGCCGTGGCGGACCGCTGGATGTCGGTCTACCAGTACGTCGGCGGCAAGGAGCACGCCGTACTGCACCTGCTGTACGCGCGGTTCTTCGTCAAGGCGCTGCACGACATGGGCCTGCTGAACGCGGTCGAGCCGTTCACCCGGCTGCTGAACCAGGGTCAGGTCATCAACCAGGGCAAGGCGATGAGCAAGTCCCTGGGCAACGGCGTGAACCTGGGCGACCAGATCGACGAGTACGGCGTGGACGCGGTCCGGCTGACCATGGTGTTCGCGGGTCCGCCGGCCGACGACATCGACTGGGCCGACATGTCCCCGGGCGGTTCGCTGAAGTTCCTGCAACGGGCCTGGCGGCTGGCAGGAGCGGTCGAGGCGCCGCTGGGCTCGGATCCCTCGACCGGCGACGTCGAGCTGCGCAAGATCACCCACCGCACGGTGGCCGACGCGGCCGAGCTGATCGACTCGCACCGGTTCAACGTGATGGTCGCCCGGATCATGGAGCTGGTGAACGCCACCCGGAAGGCGATCGACGCCGGTCCCGGCGCGGCCGACCCGGCCGTGCGTGAGGCCGTCGAGACCGTGGCGATCCTGCTGAGCCTGGTCGCGCCGTACACGGCCGAGGAGATGTGGGAGGAGCTGGGCCACGAGCCGACCGTCGCCAAGGCCGGCTGGCCGAAGGTCGACCCGGCGCTGCTGGTCGAGGACACGGTGACCTGCGTGGTCCAGGTGGCCGGCAAGGTGAAGGACCGGCTGGAGGTCGCGCCGGACATCTCCGACGCCGACCTGGAGCAGCTGGCGCTGGCGTCGGAGGCGATCCAGAAGGCGCTGGACGGCCGCGGTACCCGCAAGGTGATCGTGCGGGCGCCGAAGCTGGTCAACATCGTCCCCGCGTGACACGACTAGGCTGCTCAGATGCGCTCTGAGCTGATCGACGTCGAGACCGGTGGTACCGAGGTCGTCTTCGACCTGACGAGCAGGTGCGAGCGGTTCGTCAACGCTGAGGCCCATCAGGCCCAGGGTGACGGACTGCTGCACCTGTTCGTGCCGCACGCGACCGCGGGAATCGCGATCCTCGAGACCGGCGCCGGCAGCGACACCGACCTGCTCGCGGTGCTCGAGGAGCTGCTGCCGCGGGATTTCGGCTGGCGGCATCGGCACGGTACGCCGGGACACGGACGCGACCACGTCATGCCTGCCCTGGTACCGCCCTACGCCAGCATCCCCGTTCTCGACGGACGGATGATGCTCGGCACCTGGCAGTCGATCTGCCTGGTCGACACCAACGTCGACAATCCACGGCGTCAGGTCCGGCTTTCCTGGCTGCCGGGTTAACGGACCACGCAGTAACTCGCCGACCGGTATTTTGGTGACTTATCGTGATGTTGCCGATCGCGTTACGTTTGCGAAACACGACTCCGCTTGAATTGTCCGCATGGCTGCCCTGGACACGCTGCGCGACGTCACCGTTGAGCTCCTGGTTCGCGCCACCCGGGGGATTTCCGACGGCAGCCTGCTGAATGCCGACACCGGTCGCGCCGACACCAGCGCGCGGCTCGAGGACTGGGCCGGCGTGCTTTCCCTGTACGCCGCGGAAAAGGAATCCGCTCCGGTTCGGGCAACTGCTTGAAATATGCATTTCTGAACTCACAGCTATTTCCCGCTCGTTGCCGTTCTCAACGAATTGTGTGATCCAGGACGCATCCCGCGCGCCGGGCGGTCCCGGCACGAACGTCCCCGTCACGTTATGTTGTGACAGGTACGTGAGGCCTCCAGAGGGGTGACGGGCTGTGTCGGACGCGGAAGGCCGGGCTGACGGTCGGCGAGGTTTCGCCGAGCTGTTGCTCGACTTGCGGGTCCAGGCCGGCCTTTCCCAGGAGGAACTGGCCGATCGCGCCGGGCTGAGTGTGCGCTCGATCCGCGAGATGGAGGCCGGCCGGGTCGCGCGGCCGCGCAAGGACTCGGTCCGGCTGCTCGCGTCCGCGCTCGGACTCCAGGACGGTGACACCGTTGCGTTCCTCGCTGCGGCCGGCCATGGCTCGGCGCGTCCCGTCGTACGGCCGGCCGCGCCCGCGACGCCTGTTGTCTCGGTGGCGGACGCCGCTCCGACCGGTTTGCGCTGGCGTGGCACGCGACCGATCCCGGACGGGCTGGTCGGACGTGAGCAGGAGCTGCTCGAGCTGGAGGCGCTGCTCCGGCAGAACCGGCTCGTCACGCTCGTCGGCCCCGGCGGGGTCGGCAAGACCGAGCTCGCGCTCGCCGCGGCCGACCGGTTCTCCAGCGCCGACACGACCGTGGTCGTCGTCGACCTGACGACCGTGCAGCGCGACGCCGCCGTACCGTCGGCGATCCTCGACGCCTTCGGCACCGCGCCGGGGACGTCGGATCTCGACGACGTCCTGTCCGGACGCCGGCCCGGCGACCTGGTGATCGTGGAGGACAACGCCGAGCACGTGCTCGACGGCGTCGCGACGGTCGCGAACCGGATGGTCCGCAGCTTCCCGGGCATCGGCGTCCTGGTCACGTCCCGGATCCCGCTCGGCCTGCCCGACGAGGTGGTACGTCGTGTGCAGGTGCTCGGCGTACCGGCGAACGACGAGGACTTCGACGGCATCGCCGCGTCACCGGCCGTCGAGATGTTCTGCCGGCGGGTGGCGCGGGTGCGGCCGGACTTCGAGCTGACCCCGCAGAACGCATCGATCGTCGCGCGCCTGTGCCGCCGGCTGGACGGCCTGCCGCTGGCGCTGGAGTTGGCAGCCGCGCGGGCCGGGTCGCTGTCGGTGGAGACGATCCTGGCAGCACTCGACGACCGCTTCCGGTTGCTGTCCGGGCCGCGGCGGTTCGGCGCGCCGCATCAGCGGACGCTGGCCGACACGATCGCCTGGAGCGTGGACGCGCTGTCGGATCCGGCGCGGCAGCTGCTGTACCGGGCGTCGGTGCTGGGCTCGCCGTTCACCCTCGACGCGGTGGCGGGCGTGTGCACGGGCCCGCCGATCGACGAGATCGACGTACCGATGCTGCTGGCCGAGCTGGTGGAGAAGTCGCTGCTGCAGCCTGTGCACGAGTTCGAGCAGTTGTACGGCGCGCGGTACAAGCTGCTGGAGACGATCCGGGAGCACGCGTACGCCGGACTCGCGTCGCAGGGCGACCTCACCGAGTTCCGGGACCGGGCTGTCGAGTGGTGTTCGACGTACGTGTCCGGGCTGGAAGGCGCGTGGTCCTCGCCGGATCGCGACCGGCGGTACCGGGCGGCGCACGCGAACTCGGCGCTCTTCGAGGTGGCGCTGGCGCGGGCCGCCGAGCTGGGAGAGTGGGAGACCGCGGCGCGGATCGTGCTCGGGTTCCGGGTCGCGTGGCAGTACCAGGCGAGTGTGGCCGAGAGCGGGATCCGGTGGGCGACGCTGTGCGCGGAGAACGTGTCCGACAAGGAGACGAGTGGCAGGCTGCTCGCGATCGCCGGCCGGCTGTCCAGCCTGACCGGTGACATCCACGGCGCGCGCCGGCACTACGGCGAGGCGCGGACGCTGATCCCGGGCGAGACCGAGATGGGCCTGGTGGCACGGGGCGGCTGGGTATCGTCCGGTTCGCACCTGCTGGACACGCAGAGCCTGGCCGAGATACCTGCGCTGGTTGACGACGCTCGCAAGCACGGCGACCTGCAGCGGTCGGCGACGGTGCAGGCGATCTGTGGACTGGCCCTACTGCGGTGGGGCCGTCTGGTGGAGGCCAAGGAGCTTCTGCTGGCGTGGGAGGCCGCGCTGGTCAATCCGGGCGTCTACCCGGACGAGATCGCGTACATGGCGCTCAGCCGGGTGGACCTCGAGCTGGGGAACCTGTCCGGCGCCCGCCACTGGGCCCTGCTCGCCCGCGACAGCCAGGCGTCGGACGACCCGGAGCGGACGAAGGTGGCCGGCTGCCTCGCGATGGTCGAGTACCACGACGGCCGGTACGACGAGGCGCGGGCGCTGCTCGACCAGGCCGACGCGGACATCCGCGGGCATCGCGGGTACTTCGACTACTTGGTGATGCTGTACCGGTCCCGGCTGGCCCGTGCCGCCGGTGAGGTCGAGCAGGCGCGGCTAGCGATCCGGGACGCGCTCAACCGGTTGCTGCTCGAAGGCCGGGTCGTCTACCTGCTCGAAGTACTGCCGGAAGCTGTGGCGGTGCTGCACGCGCTGGGGCGCTCGGAGGCAGGGGACGCGGTCTGCGGCGAGTTGCTCGCCTGGCAGCGGTCCATGGACCCGCCGATGCTGCCGACCGCTTGGGCCGTGCTGCAAGAGTCCTGCGACAGCGCGACCGTGGCGGACGGGTGGCCGGAGCCTGACGCGGCGGCCGCGGTGCAGCGGCTCGCGCACGACGTACTCGCCGCTCTTTCCTGACGCGGATCCGCGGAAGCTGCCGGGTAACTGCCGGTTGTTCTGCCTCGTCCTGACATGGCTGCCGGACCAAGAATTACAGCCGTAGGGCAGGTTCCACGAAGCAGAGACCGACACCGGACACGGCAGCGAAAGGCGGTGGACCATGAAGAGGCCATGGCACACCGCTGGACTGCCGCACCCGGCGAAGGCGACGCGGAGGGCCTCCGGTGGCTGGTTGGTGGGGGCGCCGATCGGCGGCCGAGAGCTCCGGAGTGCTGCGGATTGCGGATCCGTCCTGCCTGTACCGGGCGCGGTGCACCGTCAGGGCACTGCTTCCGGGGCGGGGTCCCAGCACAGGGTCAGGCACACGACACAGGGGACGAGTGCCACGGCCCGGCTGGCACGGTTGAACCGGCGGGCTTGGTCACCCGCCGGCGGGCCGGCCGCTGGGACCTCCCGGGACCTCGGCGAGCTCGCGGTCAGACCGGTTCCCAGGGGGAACCGGAAACGGGGAGTAGCTCGTCGAGGTCCCATGTACTTCGGCCGACAGTACTTCGGCTGACAACGAGGGGGAGTCAGCACGACAGGCCGGGCTGTTGACGCACAGGGGACGTCAGGAGCCCGGCGCAGTACCCGAGCGAGGTGAAGGCCCAGGAGGGGTGGCCTTCACCTCGCTGCCGTTGGCAGCAGCTTGCGCTCGTCGCCGTACCCGACCATCCAGGTCGGCTCCAGCCGGCAGTAGACGATGTCCGGACCCCAGCTCGACGGGGAGCTGCCGTAGTGGCCGACCAGGTACTCCTCGGTCTCCGCGAAGTCCGGGTGCCGTGGGGTGAGGAACTCGACGGTCCCGTGCGTGAACACGCCGATCCGCTCGCCGTCGACGTACGCCACGCTGGCCGCCGGTCTGGCCCGAAGGTGCCGCGCCTTGGCCGCCGAACCGGCTGTGGTGAACACCCAGCGCGCATGCAGCAGGTGTCCGTCGACCGCGCTGATCCGCGGCTCGCCCGTGGCCGTGACCGTGGCCACGGTCAGCACACGCATGCCGGTCAGGATCCGCACCAGCGCCGCGGCGCTGAGCTGCTGCTGACCGGTGATGATGCTGCGCAGGTGCTCGGTGGACCGCGGGTAGACCGCGTCCATCAGCGCCTGCAACTCGGCAACTTCCGCTTCGGTCTCCTTCATCTTGTGCAGTCTGGCACTGCGCGGGGACATTAACCGTCCGGTAACCTCGCTTCATGGCAGCCCGCGTGCAGGTCGTCACCGACTCCACGGCCGGTCTGTCCACGCACGAGGTGCTCCGCCACCCGCTGACCGTCGTACCGCTGCAGGTGGTGATCGGCGGGACGTCGTACGACGACGGCGCGACGTCCGCGGACGCGGTCGCGGAGGCGCTGAAGACGTTCACGCCTGTCTCGACGAGCCGGCCTGCGCCGCAGACCTTCGCCGACACGTACGCCGCCTGCGCCGCCGACGGAGCCGAGGCGGTGGTGTCGATCCACCTCTCCGGCGACATGTCCGGCACCTTCGAGGCCGCGATGATCGGCGCCAAGGAGTCCCCGATCCCGGTCCACGTGGTCGACTCCCGATCACTCGGCATGGGCCTGGGCTTCCCGGTGCTGGCGGCCGCGGCCGCAGCAGCCGCCGGCGAAGACGCCGCGACAGTCGAGGCAGCCGCGCGGGCCCGGATGACGTCCATCGCGACGTACTTCTACGTGGACACCCTCGAGTACCTCCGCCGCGGCGGACGAATCGGCGCCGCGGCGGCCCTGCTGGGCACCGCGCTCGCGGTCAAACCGCTCCTGACCATCAACGCCGGCCGCATCGTCCCCCTGGAAAAGGTCCGCACGTCCTCCCGAGCCATCGCCCGCCTGGCCGACATAGCCGTCCAACGAGCCGGCGACGCCCCCGTCCAGTTGGCCGTCCACCACCTCTCCAACCTGGAAAAGGCCCAAACCCTCGCCGACACCCTCACCACCCGCCTCCCCAAAGCCGAAGAAGTAGTCCTCCGAGAAGTAGGAGCCGTAATAGGAGCCCACGTAGGCCCCGGCCTCCTAGCCGTAGTGGTAAGCCCCTACTAGCCGCGGAGCCGGCGGATGCTGGTCCGGTTCTCCACAGCATCCATCTGACAGTCCTGACGGGACCTCAGACTCGTACTTTCTCTGGGCGTGAAGGTCTTCCGCCGAATCCCACCCCCCGACCCGGACGCCCGAGCCCGAGCCCTCGCCCGCCTCGCCGCCCGGCCCGCACCGCACGCCCACGCGCCCGACAACCACCTTCACATCCCAAACACCAGGCGCACCTTGCCGCCAACGCCGATCGCGACGGCCGGCACACCCACCAACAGGAGCCACCTGACCGACGCCCACGGCGGCGCCCCGCCTGCCGCCGCCCGGCCCCAAGCCGAAGACCTGGAGGAGCGTGAAGAGGTGCGAGGCGGATGGATCCCCAACCAACCCGACCCCGACCAACCCAGCCCCGGCCGCCACGGCCCTGAGCGACCTGGGTCTGAGCACTTCGGCCCTGAGCGACCCGACCCCGAGCGACCCGTCCCGGGGCGACCCGACCCGGAGCGGCCGGGTGGTGCCGAGCGGCTACGTGACGCCCGCTGGACTCTTACTCCGCGCCACGTTGGAGTCCTTGCCTTACTACTCGCGGTCGGCCTGGCCTGGGCTGCCTGGACCTTCCTTCGCGCTCGGCCTGAGCCTGTCCCCGATACTCGTCCAACCACTGCGGCGACGGGCACCCCCGTAGCTCAACCCTCCACTCAGCCCGGCCCCGGCTCCGCGCAGACCCAGCCCCGCGCACAACATCCTCCAGGCACCGCACAGCCGCCGGGCGCCGGTCAGTCGCCCGGCCTCGGACCGGCTTCCGCCCAAGCGCATGTAGTCGTCCACGTCGCAGGCAAGGTGCGCCGGCCAGGGCTAGTTCGCGCGCCAGCCGGCTCTCGGGTGGCCGACGTACTAGGGCTTGCTGGCGGCGCTCTCCGCGGAGTGGATCTCACCTCTCTCAACCTCGCTCGCCAAGTTGTCGACGGCGAACAGATCGTCGTCGGGCAACCAACAAACGTCGCACCACCTACCGCGCCACCAACCGGCGCGGCATCTACCCCCGTCCCCAACACCCCCGTAAACCTCAACGCCGCCACCCTCGCCGAGCTCGACGCCCTCCCCGGCGTAGGTCCAGTCCTCGCCCAACGCATCCTCGACTACCGCACCCAGAACGGCCCATTCACCACCATCGATCAACTCCAGGAGGTCCCAGGCGTAGGCCCCAAGAAGTTTGACTCTCTAAAGCCCCATGTCCGCATCTAGCCCACCCGACCCAAAGCAGCCCGGTGCCGAGCCGCCTGCGGAGGCGGGGGAGCCGGCTGATCTGCGGTTGTTGTTGCCGGCAGGTGCTGGGTGGTTGGTGGCCGCGGTGTTCGTGAGTCGGTCGCCAGTCGCCGGTTGGGTCACTGGCGGCCTCGCGCTTGCCCTTGCGCTGGTCCTCGCGCTGGTACTGCGGCACGCGCGGGCGCGCGCGCATCCGCGCCTGAAGTCCCATCCGCTCCGCATGTTCCGTCCGCGCCGCCGGACCGTTTCGCGCCTCGTGTCCCGTCGGCACCGCGCGTCGCGTCGGCGCCGCGCATCCAGGCCGCGCCGCGCGTCCAGTGCGCGCCGCGTGTCCAGTGCGTGCCGCGTGTCCAGATCGCACCGCAGGTTCCTTTCGCGCCTCGTGTTCTGTCTGCGTCTCGGCTCCCATTCACGACTCGAAGCTCGGGTCCACGGTTGGTGGTGGGTTGTTGTGGGGGTGCTGGTGGCGGTTGGTGGGTTGGGGGTTGCCGCTGGGTTTCAGAGTGCGAGTTTGCGTGCGGGGCCTGTGGATGAGTTGGCGGATGGGGCCTCGACGGTGGTTGTGCGGATGCGGGTCGACGAGGATCCCGTGCTTCGGCAGAGCGCGGGCAGCAGGCGGCCGCCGTACGTGGTGGTGCGGGCGACGATCACGGAGGTCCGGAGTCGGGCCCACGGACAACTGAGGACTGTGCGGGTTCGTACGCCGGTGCTCGTTGTCGGGACTGCCAAGTGGGCGACGGTCAGATACGGCCAGCACGTCGATGCGAACGGCCGGCTCGAGCGAGCTGACAACGGGTCCGAGATCGCCGCGATGTTCTCGACCAGGTCTCCGCCGCGGCCGGTCGACGAGCCGCCGTGGTGGTTGCGGGCGGCTGAGCAGGTTCGCGCGGGACTGCGGGCCTCGGTGGCGAACGAGCCGGAGGATGTACGCGGCCTCGTCCCGGCGCTGGTGATGGGCGACGTCTCCGGAGTTTCGAGCGAGTTGAACGCCGACTTCCAGACGACGGGTCTCACGCACCTGGCGGCGGTTTCCGGTACCAACCTCACGCTGTTGCTCGCGTTCGTGCTCCCGGTGGCGCGGTTGGTCGGCGTCCGAGCACGCGGGTTGACGGTGGTCGGCGGGATGACGGTCGTCGTGTTCGTCGTTCTCGCGCGCCCGCAGCCGAGCGTCCTCCGCGCAGCTGCCATGGGCGTGGTCGCGCTGCTCGCGTTGACCAGTGGGGGTGGGCGGCGCCGCGCCGTACGTAGCCTGTCGGTCGCGGTGATCGTGCTCCTGCTGCTCGATACGTCACTCGCGCGCTCGGCCGGGTTCGCGTTGTCGGTGCTCGCGACTGCGGGCATCGTCCTGCTCGGCCCAGGTTGGCGCGACGCGCTCGCCAGATGGCTGCCCGGATGGTTGGCGGACGCGATCGCATGTCCGCTCGCTGCGCAGCTTGCGTGTACGCCGGTGGTCGCGTGGATCTCGGGCGAGGTCTCGCTGGTGGCCGTCGCGACGAATTTGTTGGCAGCACCAGCAGTCGGCCCGGCAACCATCCTCGGCTTCGTGGCGGCCGGGGTCGCGATGATCAGTACCGAAGCGGCGCAGCTCGTCGGCTGGGCTGCGGGTTGGCCCGCCCGCTGGATCATTCTCGTAGCCCGCGAGGGCGCCGACCTGCCCGGAGCCGCAGGCGCCTGGCCCGCGACCGTGGTCGGTGTCGCGGTACTGACACTGCTCTGCGTTGCGCTCGTACTAGGTCTCCACCGCATCCTCGCCCGGCCGATCGCCATGATCATCGCGGTCGTCGTGCTGGCGGTCGTCGTACTGCGGCCCGCCGGGTCGCTCGGGTGGCCGCCCGACGACTGGCTGCTTGTCGCGTGCGATGTCGGGCAGGGCGACGGGCTGGTGCTGCGGGCCGGGGAGGGTACGGCGGTCGTGGTCGACACCGGGCCGGATCCGGCGGCGATGGATCGATGTCTGAAGGACCTCGGGATCCAACGGATTCCGGTCGTTGTGCTCAGTCATTTCCATGCTGATCACGTCGGTGGGCTAGCCGGTGTGCTCAGCGATCGGCAGGTGGGCGAGATCGAGGTGACGCCGTACTTCTCGCCGCGCGCCGAGTACGACCGAGTGGTCGAGCTCGCGGGACAGCACGGCGTCGAGGTGCGAACCGCGGCGTACCAGGAGCAGCGGGCCGTGGGGCAGGTGAGTTGGACGACGCTGTGGCCGGCCAAGGTCCCGGCGTTACCCGCAGCGGATACGTCGAGCGCGACACCAAGCGCGACACCAAGCGTGACGCCGGGCGCGGCATCGAGCGTGACGCCGGGCGCGGCATCGAGCGTGATGCCGGGCGCGACGTCGTCCGCGAGCTCGAGCGACGAGGGATCGCCGGAGAATAATGCCAGCGTCACGATGATGGTCGAGCTCTCCGGACTCCGCATCCTGCTCACCGGCGACCTCGAACCCGAATCCCAGCGAGCCGTTGTCGCGACCGGCGCGGACCTCCGCGCCGACGTGCTGAAGGTCCCGCACCACGGTTCAGCCCAGCAAGATCCCGGCTTCATCGCGGCCGTCGACGCGCGTCTCGCGCTCATCTCCGCAGGCCGGGACAACGACTACGGTCATCCCGCCCCGAGAACGCTGGACCTCCTGTCCCACAACGCCCTCCGCATCGCAACCACCAACGTCAGCGGCCCCCTCCTGATCACCAATACCAACAACCACCTGGCCCTGACCACCCGCCCGGCTCACCGAGCCGACGAACCTACGAGCGGGAGGTGAAGGTGACAGCGCTGGTGGGCACGGTGTTGTGGGGCTGATCGCCCAAGGAGTAAGCGGCGACGCGCGACGCGACGTGGGCCGGGATGCGATCGGCGACGCCTGGTACGGCGGGGACGTCGTAGGTGGCGTGGGCGTCGTACGGGAGGACGACCTGGTACCCGCGGGCGAGAGCGGTCGTCGCCGTCGCGCGGACGCACATCTCTGACATCACCCCGCAGATGGCGAGCGAACGTACGCCGGCCGACACCAGCAGCTCCCCGAGTGGCGTTCCGTCGAAGCCGTCGTCGCGCGGCTTCCGGACGACGTGTTCGCGCGGCCCGGGCTTCACCGGCAGGTACAGCTCCCAGCCGGGCGTTTCGGGTTCGTCGTCCGCGCCGGGCGGGCCGTCGTTCTGCAGATGTACGACGACCACGTCGGCGGCGCGCGCCCGGTCAAGTAGTTCGCCGACCCGGTCGAGGAGTTGCGCAGCGCCCGGTACTGCGTCGGTTCCGGAGACGAAGGCGGTTTGCATGTCCACCACGATCAGGGCGTCGCAGGTCGGCGTACCGGTGGGTGAGGTCATGGGCCCATCCTGGAGGGTTCGGTGTGGGTGTGCATCTGGATTGTCGGAGCGGCGTGGGATGCTGACGGGGTGGCTGCTCGTAAAGGTTCCGCGCCGAAGCTCGGTGACGTCCTGCTGGTGACCGGTTCGGAGTCGTTCCTGGCGGATCGGGCGGTGCGGTCCGCGATCGCGGCCGTGTCGAAGACCGCCGCCTCCGACGGCGGCGGCTCGGTCGAGGTGAGTGATCTCGACGCGTCGACGCTGGACGTCGGCGTGTTCGCGGAACTGACCGGGCCGTCGTTGTTCGCGACCGAGCGGGTGCTGGTGCTGCGCGCGCTGGAGAACCTGCCGAGCGAGATGGCGCCGTACCTGATCGAGTACGCCGGTGCGCCGGCGGACGACGTACTGGTCGTGCTGGTGCACTCCGGTGGGCAGAAGGGGAAGGGCGTCCTCGACAAGTTGCGGAAGGCATCGGTCAACGAGGTCGTCGCGACGGCGCCGAAGGCGTGGGAGCTGCCGCAGTTCGTGGCGGGGGAGATCCGGCTGCTCGGCGGGACGGTCGACGAGGGGGCGGCGTCGGCGCTGGTGGATGCCGTCGGGCATGACCTGCGGGCGCTGGCGGGGGCTTGTTCGCAGCTGGTGTCGGATTCGGGCGGTCAGGCGGTGACGGCGCAGCTGATCGGGCAGTACTTCGGGGGGCGTGCGGAGGTGACGAGCTTCGCGGTCGCGGATGCGGCGATCGCAGGGCGGACGGAGCCGGCGCTCGAGCAGTTGCGATGGGCGTTGGACTGCGGGGTCGCGCCGGTGCTCGTGACGAGCGCGATGGCGGGCGGGTTGCGGGGGCTGGCGAAGTTCACGAGTGCGCCGAGCGGGATGCGGGACGCGGACCTGGCGCGTGAGGTCGGAGTGCCGCCGTGGAAGATCAAGCAGCTCAAGCAGCAGTCGCGTGGGTGGACCCCCGGTGGGCTGGCGACCGCGATCAAGGCGGTCGCCCAGGCCGACGCGGACGTCAAAGGCGCCTCCGGAGACGCCGGCTACGCCCTCGAACGCATGGTCCTAACCATCACCCGAGCCCACGGCCGCCGCTAACCCGTTCCCGGACCCTGCGAGACCTCTGGTCCCCATAGCTCGGGACGGGCCCCGCTCCACCCGTACCGGCACGGCTCCGCGTGTCGCCGTCCCCCGGGAGGGTTCTGCGTGTCGCCCTCCCCCGGGGAGGGGTCCGCTCGTCGCCCTACCCCCGGGAGGGGTCCGCTTGTCGCCGTACCGCCGGTGGGTTCCGCTCGTCCCAGACTCGGGCGCGGTCGCGGGCGTCGTACCAGATCTGGGCATGCGAAAACGATCGGCCGGTCTTGGGGGACGGCCGATCGTTTGGGGCTCGCGTCGGGGACGCGGGCCGGGAGTTACAGGGAGGCGGCCTTCTTGAAGATGGCCGACTTCCGGTTCGCCGCCTGGTTGGCGTGGATGACGCCCTTGCTGACGGCCTTGTCGAGCAGGCGGCCGGCCTTGCGGGCGGTCTCGTTGGCCTTCTCGGCCTCGCCGGCCTCGACGGCCTCGTGGAAGCGGCGAACAGCCGTCTTGAGGGTCGACTTCACGGACTTGTTGCGAAGTCGCGCAGCCTCGTTCTGGCGGTTGCGCTTGATCTGGGACTTGATGTTCGCCACTGAGCAGAGCCTCGATCAGAAGTATGCGGTCATTACAGGAACGTGTTGCGTGCACGGGTGAGTACCAACGCACACGCGCGAACAGACAGATTACCAACATCTGCCTCCCACCACCAATCGACCACCGCTGCCGGACCCGCGGGCTGACGCTCGCGACCAATCCGGCGCCGCCTCGGCCCGGGCGCCTCCCCGGTTAGGTGCGAAATTACCGTGCAGTCGCCATTGCATCGTTGAAATGGGCTCGCCATGATGCCTTGCAACGATGCAAACGGTCGGTCCGCCCACCGCACCGGCCGGGCTCCCCCCGCCCCAGAGAGGAACCGGATTCATGCTGAAACGACTGAGAACCGTGCCGAGGACTGCCTTGCGTACGACGCTCGCCGCCGTCGTCGCGTCCGCCTGTCTGGCGGCCGGTACGTCGCAGACGGCCGGCGCATCCAGTGACGTGACCACGTCCAGTGACGTCACCACGTCCAGTGACGTCACCACGTCCAGTGACGTCACCACATCCAGCGACACCACATCCAGCGCGATGACGGCACCGAGCGAGTCCGGCGCGATGACGGCACCGAGCGCGTCCGGCGCGATGACCGCACCGAGCGCGTCCGCGGCGATGACCGCGCCCGGCGATCCGTCTGCGCCCGCCACGCAAGCGGGTCTGCCGGGAGAGGTTCAGTTCGCTGAGCAGCAGCAGGCGCTCGCGGATGGGGCCGGGGGCACGCTGCTGCGGGACGGGGCCGGGTTGTATCCCCGCCTGATCCGCCTGCAGCACAACGGCGCGGCCAACGGCCGGGTGCTGGCCAGCGTCGTCACGTTCGTCGGCAACGGTGACGGGCTCGGCGCGATCTACGAGAGCACTGACGACGGTGCCAGCTTCCGTCAGGTCGGTGCCGTCGCCGACCCCGAGGCGGCCGACGGCCAAGGACTGTGCTGCGCCACGCTGTACGAGCTGCCGCAACAGGTCGGTCAGCTCCCGGCCGGGACGCTGCTGTGGGCCGCGTCGGTCGGCCAGTCCGCACGTCCGATGTCGCTGCGGATCTGGCGCAGCAACGACCTCGGCCGCACCTGGTCCTACCTGTCGAGCTGCGCGGACGCGGTGAACCTGCGTGGCCTGTGGGAGCCGGAGTTCTCTATCGCGGCCGACGGCCGGCTCGTCTGTCACTACGCCGACGAGACCGACCCGGCGCAGAACCAGAAGCTGATGGAGGTCCGCTCGGTCGACGGCATCCACTGGACCGATCGGCGGGCGACCGTGACCAGCGACGACCCGCGGCACCGCCCGGGGATGCCGGTGGTCCGCAAGCTGCCGAACGGCACCTACTTCCTGACGTACGAGATCTGCGCGCTGGGCGGGCAGTACGACTGCGCCGTGTTCTACCGCACCTCCCGCGACGGCTGGAACTGGGGCGACCCGAAGGATCGCGGCAGCTCGCCGCGGACCGCCGACGGCAAGTACTTCACCCACACCCCGACCGTCGCCTGGAGCGCCAACGAGGGCGACCGGGACGGCAAGCTGCTGCTGATCGGGCAGATCCTCCACAACGCCGACGGTGCTGTTGCTGACGGCAACGGCAGGACGATCTTCGTGAACACCGAGAACGGCGCCGGACCGTGGTACGAGATCGCCGCGCCGGTCGAGGTGCCGAACCCGTACAACAACTTCTGCCCGAACTACAGCTCGCCGCTGCTCGCTTCCGAGGACGGCCGGCGGGTGATCGAGATCGCCAGCGCCTGGGCCGCCGACGGCGAGTGCAAGGCGTACTTCGACAGCGGGTCCAGCGTCGGCACCGGCGACGACACCGGCGTCCGCGACGGCGCCACCTCACACCTCACCAGTGCCGCCACGGCTGCCTGCTTGGGTGCCGACACCACCGGTCGGGCGATCCAGGTGAGCTGCGACCAACCGTCGGCGCAGCGCTGGCAGGTGGACGCCGTGGGCGACCGCTCGTACGTCGTCCGCGGTAGCGACAACACCTGTCTCAAGAACAGCGGGCGGGTGGAACGCTGCGACACAGGTGCAGGTCAGACCTGGCAGCTGAGCAACGCCGGGCTTGGTTACTACCAGCTCAAAGCAGGTGGACGTTGCGTCACCGCCCACGGTTCGGCGGCCGACCCCCGGCCGGTGACGGTCGAGGCCTGCGACAACCGCCAGGCGCAGATCTGGAAGGCGACGCTGGTCTGACCTCTGGCCAGGCCCCTCGTTCTCGGAGCACGCTGTACGCCGTACCGCCCGCGCCGGTCGTCGCGCCTGAAGGCTGTCTTCAGGGGCGAGCAGGCCGGTCCGGGCGGAGTGCTCAGGGGGAGAGGGGACAGAGCATGAGATTCTCGTGGGGGCCACGGGCGCTGGTGATCGGACTCGGCAGTCTGCTGGTGGTGAGTACGGCCACCGCCGACACACCGGCCGACCCCATCGAGGCCTGCGTCCAGGAGGCGACCGGAACCGTTCGCGTCGTACCGGCAGGGCAGGCGTGCAGGGCCAACGAGACGCGCCTGACGTGGAACAACACAGGTCCGGCGGGGCCCCAGGGTCCCGCCGGACCGGCAGGCGCACAAGGACCGGCAGGCGCACAAGGAGAGGCGGGACCACAAGGTCCGGCGGGGCCGCAGGGTCCCAAGGGTGATCCTGGGCCCGGTGCCGTCGAGGACGTCGACAAGGGTTCGTTCGCGCTGTTCGTCAACGGCAGCTTCATCGGCAGCTCCAGCCGGCTGGAGGGGTGCACGGTCCAGCGGGACCTGATCGAGTACGCCACGGGCGACGGGGAGCGCCGGCTCCTTCCCGGAAGAAGCCGGGTGCTTCCCTGCACGGTGGAACTGCCGCTCCCGGCGCCGTCGTCCGGCTTCTGGGCCTGGCTGACCTCGCCGGCGCAGCACGACTTCATGGTCGAACACCACGACGTCGCCACCGGTGCGACCGGCAGCGCCCGGATCGTCTCCGGCGCGGTGGTCGCCTCGCTCCGCGTCCCGGCGAAAGGGCGTCTCCAGTTGACCGTTCGCGGCAGCGCCATCCGAACCGCCGCCGCCCTGCCGCCGCCGGCGGACAGCGGCCCGGACATCGAGAGCGCTCAGGTGCAGCTCGACGGGGTACTGGTGTCCGACGCTCCCGGCGATCTCGTCCTCGAGCGGAACATCGTGGAGCATCGCGAGACGGGTCCGGGCGGAGACGAGATCGTCCGGCTCGTCCCCGGCGCGTACACGATGAAGTCGGCAACAGTCCGGACCACCGCGAACACCCCGTCGGCGCAGGCTGTCGAGGCCTGGATAGGCCGCACCGACGCCTGTCCGATCGCGGTCGAAGCCGTCGGCGGCGATCGCGCGGTACGGATCTCGCTCGCCGACTGCCTGTGGGACCGCGAGATCGACCCGCAGCCGAGAAGCGACGGCCGCCGCGGCTGGAGTTACCGCTGCCCGACCGGCGCCCTGACCTTCACACCATCCTGAGCACACCGGCCTGAGCACACCGTCCTGAGCCGGTTTTCCCTTGCACCTGGTTCGATGCACGTGACACTGTCGGCGGCTGGCGGCATACTCGGCCTCCGTGACGCCCGGGCGCCGGGACGTCCGCGAGCTCCGTCCGCCTGGAGGAATTCTGTGATCCGCAAACGCCCGGCGATCGTCGTCGCCACCGCACTGATCGCCGCCTGCGCCGGCGTGCCCGTGCTGGTGAACGCCGCGAACGCCAGCCAGCCGACCCCGACGACCGCCGATCCGGAGGTGAAGCGCTCCACCACCGGCTCGTACATCGTCCAGCTCGACGACTCGCCGGTCGCGGAGTACGACGGCGACATCGCCGGCCTGCCGGCCACCAAGGTCGTCCCCGGCGGCAAGCTGCTGAAGACCGCCGCGCCCGTCGTCGACTACGTCCGGCACCTCGCCGGCCAGCGCGACGAGGTCCTCGCCAAGGTCCCCGGCGTCCAGAAGCTCTACGACTACAGCTACACGTACGCCGGATTCTCCGCCGAGATGTCGTACGACGACGCGGTCAAGCTGGCCAAGTCGTCCGGGGTGAAGAGCGTCGAGCCGAGCGAGCTGCAGCACGCGGACACCGTCGACACCCCGCGGTTCCTCGGCCTGTCCGGCCGGGGCGGCGCCTGGCAGCAGGCGGGCGGCATCGACAAGGCCGGCGACGGCGTGATCGTCGGCGTGATCGACTCCGGCTACGTGCCGGAGCGGGCGAGCTTCGCGCCGATCAAGACCAGCAAGCAGTCCGACGCGATCGTCGCCAAGAAGTGGAAGGGCACCTGCCAGACCGGCGAGGAAGCCCCCGTCGCCTGCAACAACAAGGTGATCGGCGCCCGGTACTTCGACAAGGGCATCGGCAACCGCCCGATCCCGGAGGAGTTCAAGTCGCCCCGCGACTACGGCGGCCACGGCACGCACACCGCCAGCACCGCGGCCGGCAACTACGGCGTCGAGATGAGCGTCCTCGGCCGCGACTACGGGAAGGGCTCCGGTATGGCGCCGCACGCCCGCCTCGCGATCTACAAGGCGCTGTGGGCGGTCGACGCGAGCGGCGGCGGCAGCGGTACCGACGCCGACCTCGTGGCAGCGATCGACGCCGCCGTGTCCGACGGCGTGGACGTCATCAACTACTCGATCTCCGGCAGCGGATCGACGTACGTGAACGCCACCGGTCTCGCGTTCCTGCGGGCGGCCAAGGCGGGCGTCTTCGTCGCGACCAGCGCCGGCAACACCGGTCCCGGCGACGCGACCGTCGGCAAGACGTACCCCTGGGTGACGTCGGTTGCCAACGGCACCCACGACCGCGACATCCAGACCACGGTGACGCTCGGGAACGGCAAGGCCTACACCGGCGCGGGCATCGGTTCCGGTGTGCCGCAGACGCCGGTGGTGCTGGCCAAGGACGTCGGCCTCGCCGGTGCCGACCCGGCCGCGCTCACCCTCTGCCAGGCGAACACGCTCGACCCGGCGAAGGTCACCGGCAAGATCGTCGCCTGCGACCGCGGCGGGAACGCCCGGGTCGACAAGAGCCTGCAGGTGAAGAACGCCGGCGGCGTCGGCATGATCCTGCTCAACATCACCCCGGGCACGCTGGACGCGGACCTGCACTCGGTCCCGACCGTCCACCTCGACGACAAGGCGGCGCCGGAGGTCAAGGCGTACGTCAGCGGCACCGCGAGCCCGACCGCGACGATCGGCGCCGGTACGCCGGTCCGTGTCAACGCCCCGAAGGTGGCCAGCTCCTCGAGCCGCGGCCCGTCCCCGGCCGGTAACGGCGACCTGCTCAAGCCGGACATCATGGCGCCCGGCACCAACGTGCTGGCGGCGACGACCGCGTTCAGCGCGGCCGGCGGCGAGTACGCGTTCATGAGCGGCACCTCGATGTCCACCCCGCACATCGCCGGGATCGCGGCCGTGCTGAAGAGCAAGCACCCGACCTGGTCCCCGATGGCGATCAAGTCCGCGCTGATGACGACCGCGACCGACAAGGACGCGAGCGGCAAGCCGATCCAGAACGACTCCGGCTCGGCGGCCAACCCGTTCGGGTACGGCGCCGGTCAGGTGCGGCCGAAGTACGGCATGGACCCGGGCCTGGTCTACGACTCGACGTACACCGACTGGACGAAGTTCGTCTGCGGCTCCGGCCAGGTGCCGAGCACGCACGCGCTCTGCGCGAACGGCAAGATCGACCTGAGCGACCTCAACTACCCGACGATCGCGATCGGCGACCTGGCCGGCAAGCAGACCGTGACCCGGACCGTGACGAACGTCGGCACGGTGCCGGAGGTGTACTTCCCGAAGGTCGAGGGCCTCACGGGCATGAAGGTCACCGTCACGCCGCGGATCCTGGTCACGCTGCCCGGCCGCAGCACGACGTACAAGGTCACGATCGAGCACGACGGCGCCCCGCTGGAGCAGTACTCGTTCGGCAAGCTGATCTGGAAGTCGGCGAAGCACACGGTCGCCAGCACGCTCGCGGTGAAGCCGCTGACCGTGAAGGCACCTGTCCAGGTCAACGGCACCGGCACCAGCGGCTCCGTCGAGGTCCCGGTCACCGCCGGGTACGCCGGGACGCTCAACACCACGGCGGTCGGTCTGGACGCGGCGAAGGTCGGCGAGGCCGCGCTGAAGAACCCGGGCGGCGTGTCGTTCCCGACGACGGCGCCGAAGGTCAACGACCACGTCGCGAAGTTCACCGTGGACGTCCCGGCGGGTACGACGTACGCCCGGTTCTCCACGTTCGACGCCGACTACCCGGCCGGCACCGACCTGGACGTGTTCGTCTACAAGGCGGGCACGAACACGCTGCTCGGTAGCAGTACCGGCGGCTCGGCCGAGGAACAGGTGAACCTGCCACGGCCCGCGGGTGGTCAGGTGGATGTGTACGTCGACCTGTACGCCGGGGCGAACGAGCAGGTGGTGAAGCTCAACCACTGGGAGCTGCAGAAGGCAGCCGGCAACCTCACGGTCACCCCGGCCAGCCAGCAGGTCACGGTCGCCGGCCAGACCAGCGTGACGGCGAGCTGGACCGGCCTCACCGCAGCCACTCGCTACCTGGGCCAACTCCACTTCTCCGACGGCGCATCCGGCTCCGGCTCGACAGTGCTCCGAGTAGACAGCTGAACCGACGAAGAGGGCGTCTCGGCACTGTGCCGGCACGCCCTCTTCGCATTTTCACCGCTCGTGAAGCGTTATCTGGCTGCCCATGAGGATTGCCACGCATTCACCGCTCCGGACATCGCAGCGGTGGACCTGTTCCGGGACCGGCTTGCGGTTGTTGCCCAGCGGCTGGGTGACGAGCAGCAACTGGCTCACGTTCTCGAAGACCGGCTGCGGCCAGGTGATCACCTCCTGGTTCGCGGGTAGCCGGAGCCTCGTCTGCTTCCCGGACCGGATGTCGATGGCGAGCTTCACGTCGCTGCTGACCATCGTCCGGCCGTCGGGGGAGAGCACGGGGTACGTCGCCGCGGCCGCGACGTCGCAGTACTCGCGGACCTCGTCGAACCCTCCGTCCCGGAGCACTCCCGCCTTCAGGCACCGGTTGTTCCCACGCCGGGTCGTGAGCCCGACGACGTCGGACGCGCCCGGAACGGCCAGACCGCCGTTGTACTCCGGGAAGGTGACGTGCGCGACCCGGTCGGATTTCGGCCGCCAGACGTGCAGGCTGTACTGCGTGGGCTTGTTGGGTCCGGCCGGCTCGTCGACGCGGTACCAGATCCCGCTCTCGTTCCAGCCGAGCTGGGCGGGCGCGATCGGCAGTTCCGGGCTGCGTGACACCTCCTTGCCGGACTTGACGTCAACCACGACGATGCTGCCCTTGGCGTCGTCCACGCGGTGGATGACCGCAATCTGGCGGCGATCGGGCGACGGCACCGGCAGTTCGGAGCGCTCCGGGCCGAGCGTCCGGAAGGTTCCGTCCGGCTTCAGAACGCCTGCCTGCGAACTGCTCCTGGGCCCCATCGTCCAACCGAGCCAGCCGCTGTCGACCCGGCCGGAGAACCCCGTGACCCCGCCTGAGAGCCGGACGCGCCGGTCGCCGTCGTGCAGCGTGAAGATCATGGCGGAGGATCGTGCGCGGGTGGCGACCGTGTACGGCAGTTCCGGCGCCGCGCGGGACACCGGACCCGGCGGGGGCCCGGCCGGCACCGGAATCGCGCTGTCGGGCGACATCCGGGTCAGGACGGTCACGGTGAGGACCAGCACGAATGCGATGGCGGCGGCTGTCGCGAGGACCGGCCAGTGGTTTCGGCGCCGTGGCTCGTCCAGGCCCGGGCCCTGGGCGGTGTCGGGGACGGTGGCGGCCTGGGTGTGGAGGTAGTCGCGGAGGCGGGTTTCGGTGTCGGTCATCGGAGTTCCTTGAGGCGTTCGGTCAGGATCGCGAGGCCGCGGGACGACGTGGCGCGGGCGGAGGACTCGCTGATCCCGAGAATCTGGGCGATCTCGGCGAAGGCCAGATCGAGGTAGTACCGGAGCACGAGGACCTCGCGCGTACGCCGGGGGAGGGCCTGCAGCGCCTGCTGCACCTGGGACCGCTCCTCACCGAGCACCGCCGAGCTCTCGGCGGAGGCGTGCGGCGCCTGGTGGGGTGGGATGTACAGCCGCGCCACCTTGCGTCTTCGCAGTACCGACCGGCTGCGGTTCACCACCGCCGTACGCAGGTAGGCGAGCGCCGCGTCGGACCCCCGCAGCGGCCAGCGGCGGTACAGCTCGGCGAAAGCCTCCTGTACGACGTCCTCCGCCGCCTGCCGGTCGTCGACCATCAGAACGGCCAGCCGGACGAGGCCCACCCAGTGCTGCCGGTAGAGCTCCGACACAGCCGCCTGTGCGTCCACAGGCGCCGGGCGTTCGATGCTCACCATTGGATTCGTCACACCGCTACAGACGCCTGTGACTCACAAACGCTGCGTCCGATCGCGCACCCAGTCCAGATGAACCAGTGCGCTCGAGCGCTGCCAGGCCCGCATCGTCGGGATCCCAGGGGGCGCCGGCTGCGCCGAACCCCACCACAGCCCACCCGCGATGGCCGTGATGAACCCGGTGATTGCCTCGTCGTCCGGCAGTTCCGGAACCGACACCGACCCGCGCATCTCCGCCTGCAGGATCACCGTGTCCGCCCAGCGCGGAGCCAGCGCCGGATGCGCCCAGTCGATGAACACCACCCGCTCGTCGGTCAGGATGATGTTGTCGGCCCGCAGGTCCCAGTGTGCGAGCGCCTTGCCGTCGGCCAGCGCCCGGATCCCGGTCCGCGCGAGCTCCGCGAACTCCTCCACCCGGCCGTCCATCCACGACGGTACGGCGAGGCCGTCCGCCAGCACGTTCTCCCACCGGCTCAGGAAGTCATGGCTCCGTACGGCGGCCACTGGCGCGTCCGGCCACGGTGACGGGTCCAGGGCGTCGGTCAGCTCGGCCAGCGCGTCCAGCACCCGGTCCGCGTCGTCCTGCTCCCACGGATGCGCCGGCAGCCGCCCCTCGATGTCCTCGAACAGCATCCCGACCCAGTCGCCGTCGTCGTACACGGCGTACAGCTCCGGCGCCATCGGGAGCCGGCCGATCGCCTGCACCGCGGTGATCTCCAGCCGGAACAGCTCGGGCGTCTTCGGGTTGAGCGCCGTACCGACGGCCTTGACGAAGGCCCGGCGACCGGAGGCGGTCAGCACGCGGGCGGCGGTGCCGGGGGAGAAGCCGCCCTGCTGCGTCGCGGCCGAGACCACGACCGAGCCGAGCGTACGCTCCACCCAGGCCCGCACCGCGGCGGGCAGCTCCTCGTACGGCAACCGGACCCCAGCAGCGTGCGCCATGCGTCATTACGCTAGCGGGCCCACGCTACTGATTTTCGAATCCGCTGGACCCGCATGGGATGATTGACCGGATCTACCACCCGCGACGAGAACTGGACCCTATCCGTGCCCGTTGGCCCCACGACTGTGCCGCAGCCGGGTCGTACCGACCCGTCGCTGATCCGGAACTTCTGCATCATCGCCCACATCGACCACGGCAAGTCGACGCTGGCCGACCGGATGCTGCAGATCACCGGCGTGGTCGACGACCGCTCGATGCGGGCGCAGTACCTCGACCGGATGGACATCGAGCGCGAGCGCGGCATCACGATCAAGTCGCAGGCGGTCCGGCTGCCGTTCACCCCGAGCCCGGACTCCCCGGGCGGCCTGCTGGCCCCGGACGGTACGACGTACATCCTGAACATGATCGACACGCCGGGTCACGTGGACTTCACCTACGAGGTGTCCCGGTCGCTCGAGGCGTGTGAGGGCGCCGTACTGCTGGTCGACGCCGCGCAGGGCATCGAGGCGCAGACGCTGGCGAACCTCTACCTCGCGCTGAACGCCGACCTGCACATCATCCCGGTGCTGAACAAGATCGACCTGCCGAGCGCGCAGCCGGAGAAGTACTCCGAGGAGCTCGCGAACATCATCGGCTGCAGCCCGTCCGACGTGCTGAAGGTGTCGGCGAAGACCGGCGAGGGCGTCGAGGACCTGCTCAGTGAGATCGTCGCCCAGATCGACCCGCCGAAGGGCGTCAAGGACGCGCCGCCGCGGGCGCTGATCTTCGACTCCGTCTACGACACGTACCGCGGTGTCGTCACGTACGTCCGGGTCGTCGACGGCGAGCTGAACCACCGGGACCGGATCAAGATGATGTCGACCGGCGCGGTGCACGAGATGCTCGAGGTCGGCGTGATCTCGCCGGAGCCGAGCAAGACGCAGAGTATCGGCGTGGGTGAGGTCGGTTACCTGATCACCGGCGTGAAGGACGTCCGTCAGTCCCGGGTCGGTGACACCGTCACCTCGAACGTCAACGGCGCGACCGAGGCGCTCGGCGGCTACAAGCACCCGCAGCCGATGGTGTACGCCGGTCTGTACCCGATCGACGGCGACGACTACCCGACGCTGCGCGACGCCCTCGACAAGCTGCAACTGAACGACGCCGCCCTGCAGTACGAGCCGGAGACCTCCGGCGCGCTCGGGTTCGGGTTCCGCTGCGGGTTCCTCGGGCTGCTGCACATGGAGATCGTCCGCGAGCGGCTCGAGCGCGAGTTCAACCTGGACCTGATCTCGACCGCGCCGAACGTCGTCTATCGGGTGGTGATGGAGGACGGCACCGAGCACGTCGTGACGAACCCGAGCGAGTTCCCCGAGGGCAAGGTCGACGAGGTGTTCGAGCCGGTCGTGAAGGCGACGATCCTGAGCCCGAGCGACTACATCGGCGCGATCATGGAGCTGTGCCAGCAGAAGCGCGGCCAGCTGCAGGGTATGGACTACCTGTCCGAGGACCGGGTCGAGCTGCGCTACACGCTGCCGCTGGCCGAGATCGTGTTCGACTTCTTCGACCAGCTGAAGTCGAAGACCAAGGGCTACGCGTCGCTCGACTACGAGCCGACCGGCGAGCAGTCCGCGCAGCTGGTGAAGGTCGACATCCTGTTGCACGGCGAGACCGTGGACGCGTTCTCCGCGATCGTGCACCGCGACAGCGCTTACGGGTACGGCGTGGCGCTGGCCGGCAAGCTCAAGGAGCTGATCCCGCGGCAGCAGTTCGAGGTGCCGATCCAGGCCGCGATCGGGTCCCGGGTGATCGCCCGCGAGACCATCCGCGCGATCCGCAAGGACGTGCTCGCCAAGTGCTACGGCGGTGACATCACCCGGAAGCGCAAGCTGCTCGAGAAGCAGAAGGAAGGCAAGAAGCGGATGAAGATGGTCGGCCGCGTGGAGGTCCCGCAGGAGGCCTTCATCGCCGCGCTCCGCACCACCGACACCGGCGAGAAGGCCGGCAAGAAGTAGTGCACCACCGCGCGGCCGTCCGGATGCCCGGGGGCGGGACGGTCCGGGTACTCCGCCGGAAGGTGGTCCGCTAGTGCCGGTCGAGATCCCGGCCGGGCTGCTCGTCGTCGCGTCTCGCGGGCAGGACTGGGCTGATTGGCTCGACCGGCTGCCGCGGCTGGTGCGGGAGCTGCTCGACGAGTGGGACCTGCGGGTCGACGGTACGACGGCCTACGGGAACTGCGCGCTCGTCGTACCGGTACTCACGCGCGACGGTCAGCGCGCCGTACTGAAGGTGCAGTTCCCGCACTGGGAGGCGGAGACCGAGCACCTGGCGTTGCGCACGTGGGCCGGCAACGGCGCCGTACGCCTGCTCCGCGCGGACCCGCACCGGTTCGCGCTGTTGCTGGAGCGATTGGAGCCGCGGGACCTGACCACGATCGACGCGCTGGACGCCTGCGAGATTGTTGGCGCTACCTACAAGCGGCTGCACGTCCCGGCCGGTCCGCAGTACCGGACGCTGTCGGGGGAGCTGCGGCGCTGGGCCGAGGGTCTCCGGCGGCTGCCCGCGTCGGCGCCGGTGCCGCACCGGTACGTCGAGCAGGCGATCTCGCTGGCCGAGGACTTCGCCGCCGACCCGGACACCGACGGCCGGCTGATCCACACCGACCTGCACTACGAGAACATGCTCGCCGCGGACCGCGAACCGTGGCTGGTGATCGACCCGAAACCGCTGTCCGGCGACCCGCACTACGAGGTCGCGCCGCTGATCTGGAACCGCTGGGACGAGGTGGCGAACGCCCACGACCTGCGCTTCGCCGTCCGGCAACGGTTCTGGACCACGATCGACGCCGCCGGCCTCGACGAGGACCGCGCCCGTGCCTGGGTGATCGTCCGTCAACTGCTGAACGTCCTGTGGACTCTCGAGTCCACGACGCCCGACCAGTCCCTGCCCCAGGACTGGCTCACCCGCAACATCGCCATCGTCAAGGCGATTCAGGACTGAGCCGGCCACCGGAGGCGCACACGGGGCGGGTGCGGGCGCTGTACGAACGGGCCGCCACGATCAGTCCGAAGCCCAGTCCGCCGAACGCCAGTCCGCCGAAGGCCACCATCCACAGGAGCCCGCTGGAGTCGGTAAAGCCCCCGGTGGGCTCCAGCCGCGGCAGGATGCCCATTGCGCCGAGCGGCGCGTAGATCACCAGGACGACGCCGTACCCGGACAGGCCGACCGCGGTGAGCCGGGCGGGGATGAGGGGCAGTAGGCGCGGCACCCGGCGTCCGGCGAGGACGAGCGTCCAGCGCGGGAAGACCTGACCCCACTGGTACATCAGGCCGGTCAGCAGGAAGATGCCCGCCACTGCGGCCAGCACTGTCACGTCGATGCCCACCGACGACAGCGCCCGCGCCACCTCGGACTCTCCTTGGTTGGTCTCGCGCCAGGCCTCGGCCGTGAGGCCGAGTGCGTCGCCGCCCAACGTCCAGCTGGTCTTGGCGCCCGCCCACGGCAGGACGCCGCACATCAGCAGGTAGACAGTGCGCCGCGTCCGCTTGGAGGCGGTGCTCGGACCGGGGTGGACGAGCGGTCCGTGGGACGGTCCGTCGTGGGTCTGTCCGCATCGGGGGCAGCGGCCGCGCAGCCGCCGGTGGTGCGAGAGAGCTACGAGCAGCAGCAGAGTGGCTCCCGCGCAGCTGAGCAGGACTTGGACGAGCCCTGTCCCGCTGTCGATGCCCGAGAACGACACCAGGGTCACGAAGTGGGCGGGCAGGCTCGCCATGCCCATCGCGAAGACGGGCAGGGCGAGCAGGAGGGCCGTCTCAGTCGCGACGCGTGCCTTGCGTCCGGTGGCTCGCAGACTGGCCCAGCTGGCCGCTCCCGCCAGCAGGGCGATGCAGGCCAGCAGTACCTGGGACCAGGCGGGGTATGGCTCGTTGGGGGTGAGGGGAACGGTGGTGTCGGTTGCCGCCCAGGTGATCTGGACGGCTGCGTAGAGCAGTGCCCAGGAGACGGCGGCGTACGGCGTCCACAAGGGCCACCGCCGCGACCAGGCGACCAGCCGGGCCGTTCTCGGCAGGGTGCTCGGGGCAGTCATGGTGACCTCCGGTTGTGCCGTACTGGTGACCAAAGGCTCTCCCGGCGCCGTCACCTGGGGCATCACCACTGGGGACCAGGCGCCTCCCTCGGACGGGGGAGGTGACGCCGGTTGCTTATGGCAAGTACTGCGGCAGTGTCGAGTGGCACGGATAAACCGGTGGAAGCGCGCGCCCGGCCGGGGGAGGATGCGGGTATGCGGTTGCTGACGGTCAATGTGGTGGAGAAGCTGATTCCGGGTCCGAAGGAGACGGGGTTCACCGCCATCGACAAGCGGCCGCAGTCGGGGCGGGTGCGTGTCGGCGAGCTCGGGCTGGCGGGCGACCGCGTCTGCGACACCAAGAACCACGGCGGCCCGGACCTCGCGCTCTACTCGTATGCCGAGGAGGACGCGAACTGGTGGGCCGCCGAGCTTGGCCGGGACATCCCGACCGGCCTGTTCGGCGAGAATCTCCGGACCGAGGGCCTCGACGTGAACGGCGCGCTGCTCGGTGAGGTGTGGCGGATCGGTGCCGAGGTCGAGGTGATGGTGCGCGCGCCGCGGATCCCGTGCATCACCTTCCAGCACCGGATGCAGGAGCCGCGCTGGGTCAAGCGCTTCCACCAGGCAGGCCGCCCGGGCGCGTACCTCAAGGTGCTCAAGGAAGGCACGATCGGCGCCGGCGACCCGATCGAGATCGTCAGCCGGCCGGACCACGAGGTCACCGTGGCGCACATGTTCGGCGACCAGGACCCCGCGAAACTCCGCCGCATGCTCGACTCCGGCGTCGACCTGATGAACGAACTCCGCGACACCGCACACCGCGTCCTGGCGCGCGGGTGAGCACGCCGGACACCCAGGCACCGATCACCCGCGGGCTGTTCCCTGCCCCAGGACCGTTGCGGCCGCTGGCGCTCGCGACGCTGCTGAGCCGGGTCGGCAACGGCCTGCTGATGACGGTCAGCGTGCTGTACTTCACCCGCATCGTCGGGCTATCGATCGCGCAGGTCGGGCTCGGCCTCACGATCGCGGGTCTGTTCGGGCTGTTGTCCGCAGTACCGCTCGGGCACCTCGCCGACCGGCGTGGCCCGCGCGGCCTGTTCGTCGTCCTGAGCCTGATGGTCTGCGGGCTCTCGCTCATCTACCTGCTGGTGCAGAACTTCTGGCAGTTCCTCGTCGTGAGCATCGTGCTGACGATGGTCGACCGCGGCGCGGGCGCCGTCCGGGCCGCGTTGATCGCCGCCGTCACGCACGGCGCGGGACGGGTCGCGGCGCGTGCGTACCTGCGGGCCGTCACGAACATCGGCATCATGCTCGGCGCGGGCGTCGGCGCGTTCGCGCTGCACTTCGACACCGGTACGGCTTACCGCCTGATGTTCGTGCTGGACGCCGTACTGAGCAGCATCGCGGCGTTCGTCGTTCTGGCGATGCCGCGGGTCGCTCCGCAGCCCCATGACGACGGCGGGCCGGTCTGGATCGCGCTGCGCGACCGCGGGTACCTTGCGGTCGCGGCGCTCAACGCGGGCATGAGCATCCACTTCGCCGTCCTCGACGTCGCGATCCCGCTCTGGGTGGTCGACCACACCGACGCGCCGCGCTGGACGGTGGCATTGCTGCTGATCATCAATACCGTGGTGGTGTCGTTGTTCCAGGTACGGTCGTCGCGCGGCATCGCGGATCCGGCCTCGGCCGCGCGGGCCACCCGGACCGCCGGGTTGTTGCTGATGGCATCGATGGTGCTGCTCGCCGGCGCCACCTGGGGCAACGCCGCGATCGCGGTAGGCCTGCTCGCGCTCGGCGCCCTGGTTCAGGTGATCGGCGAACTGCTGCAGTCCTCGGGCTCGTTCCTGCTCAGTTTCGACCTCGCGCCGGGGCACGCCCACGGCCAGTACCAGGGCGTCTGGAACACCAGCATGTCGATCAGCACGATGATCGCGCCGACAGTCCTCGCCCTGCTGCCACTCGGCCTCGGCGTCCCCGGCTGGATCATCCTCGGCACCTGGTTCGCCGTGATCGGCCTCTTGTTCGTACCGGTCGTGCGCTGGGCGGCAGCCCAATCGCCTTCACTGGCGTTGTAGCTGAAAGTGAGCAGCTCGTCAGTGGCAGGCGCTGGCTCCGCGCCCGATGCCGGGACGGCGGGGTGGCCGATCTGCACGGCCTCGCGGATCTGCATCTGGCAGGACGCGGGGTTCGAGGGATTCACCAAGCTCACGCAGGTGCCGGTGACGCCCGGGTCGTGCCGGCTCATCTGGTTCGGCGGCAGCTCTGTCTTCAACAACACGTCGGTGACCCAGCGGCTCTACACGAGCAAGAACTGCACGGGCACCCCGCGGCGCGATCTTGCGCCGCGTCAGTACATCGCTGATCTCGGCTACGAGTACTACTCACTGGGCGGCTGAGGAACTTCAGCTGCGAGCCCTTCCGGACATCGCGACGCAGGCGCCGGGTGTCGAACGGGCACCACCCGGCATCCGGCGCGCTCTGCGGAGCGCGTCAGTTGGTGGGCTCGCGGTAGCCGAGGGCGGCGGAGATTTTGCGGGCGGCTTCGATGGCGGCGGGGGCCATCAGGGCGACCTGGGCGATCGACTGCTCGAGGGAGAGGGTGGAGATGCTGACGGCGGCGATCGCGGCGCCGGTGTGGTCGTGGATGACCGCGGCGACGCAGCGGATGCCGGGCTCGTTCTCCTCGTCGTCGAGGGCGTAGCCGCGGGCGCGGATCTGGGCGAGGTCGGCCTTCAGCGCGGCGGCCGTGGTGTGCGTGAGCGGCGTACGTGCCGGAAGACCTGTCCTCGTGATGTGGACGTCGAGCGACTCGTCGTCCTTCTCGGCGAGCAGCGCCTTGCCGATGCCGGTGCAGTGCAGCCAGATCGCCTTGCCGACCCGCGACGGCATCCGGTACGGCTTCGGGCCGTCGAGTCGCGCGACGTAGATCGCCTCGTCGCCGTTGAGCAGGCCGACGTGCACCGTGCAGCGTGTCTGCGCGACCAGGTCCGCGAGCACCGGCCGGGCCACTGTCGCGAGGTCGACGTTCGTCAGTGCGTGCCCGGCGAGCCGGAGCGCCTTCGGGCCCGGGTGGTACGACCCGTCGTCGGCCTGGGCGACGAACTCGTGCTCGACCAGCGACGCCATGATCCGGTGCACGGTCGACTTGGCCAGACCGGTCGCATTCACCACGTCGGTGAACCGCGAGTGCTCCAGTACGGCGTCCAGCACCATCAACGTCTTGTCGATGGCCGACGGTGAACTCATGTCGGACATCCTGCCACTCCTTGTCCAGCGGGGTTATCGGGCCGAGTACGTCCGGCGGGGGTCAGCGGGCCGAGTACGTCCGGCGGGGTCAGCGGGCGAGCCAGCCGCCGTCGACGGCGAGGACGTGGCCGTTCACGTAATCGGCGGCCGCCGAGGCCAGGAAGACCGCGGCGCCGACCACGTCCTCGGGCCGTCCCCAGCGACCGGCCGGGATGCGCTGCCGGATCGCCGCCTCCCGGTCGGGGTCCGCGCGCAACGCGGTGGTGTTGTCGGTGCTGATGTATCCGGGCGCGATCGCGTTCACCTGGACCCCGGCCGGCCCCCACTCGTTGGCCAGCGCCCGGGTCAGCCCCGCGACCGCGTGCTTGCTGGCGGTGTACGCCGGGACGGTGATCCCGCCCTGGAAGCTGAGCAACGACGCGATCGTGACGATCTTCCCGGTACGGCGTTCCGCCATCGCCGCCCCGATCGGACGCGTCACCGCCCAGGTGGAATTGAGGTTCACGTCGATCACGTGCTGCCAGTCGGCGGTCGTCGTCGCGGCCGCCGGCGCCCGCCGGATCGTCCCGACGTTGTTGACCAGGATGTCGATCGTCCTGTTGTCGACAATCTCCATCGCCGCGCGTTCGACCGCCGCCGGGTCCGCGAAGTCGGCGATCACCACCTCGGCCGTACTGCCGCCGAGCTGCTTGATCGCCTCCAGGGTGTCCTCGAGCGCGGCGTCCCGGGCCATCAGGATCAGCTCGGCGCCGGCCGCGGCGTACCCGGCGGCGATCGCGGCGCCGATCCCGCGCCGCGCGCCGGTGACGAGCGCCGTCCGGCCTTCCAGGCTGAAAAGGCTCACCGCAAGTCCCGGACGTCGACGCCGTCCATGTCGCCGAACGCCTGGTTCTCGCCGGCCATCGCCCAGACGAAGCTGTACGACGACGTACCGCAGCCGGAGTGGATCGACCAGCTCGGGGAGATGATCGCCTGGCGGTCCGCGACCAGCAGGTGCCGCGTCTCGTCGGGCTCGCCGAGCAGGTGCACGATGCGCTCGGTCTCCGGCAGGCCGAAGTACAGGTAGCACTCGGTACGGCGGTCGTGGGTGTGGGCGGGCATGGTGTTCCACGTGCTGCCCGGGTGCAGCGTGGTCACGCCGAGCACGACCTGGCAGCTCCGGACGCCGTCCGCGTGGATGTATTGGTCGATCGTCCGGCGGTTCGCGGTCTGCTGGTCGCCGAGCTCGAGGCGGTTGCCCTCGCCGGGGTTCACCTGGGCGGTCGGGTAGGCGGTGTGCGCGGGCGCCGAGAAGACGTAGAACGCCGCCTCCGGTCCGTCGAAGACGACGTCGCGGACACCGCGTCCGACGTACAGGCAGGCGCCGGTGGCGAGCTCGTACTTCGTCCCGTCGGCGGTGACCGTACCGGGGCCGCCGACGTTGACGATCCCGGCCTCGCGGCGCTCGAGGAAGTACTCGCTGCGGAGCTCGGGGTAGGTGGCGAGCGTCAGCGGGCCGTTCGCCGGACAGGCGCCGGCGAGCACGATCCGGTCGTGGTGGGTGAGCACCGCGGTGACGGCGCCGGGGACGAACAGGTCGTCCACCAGGTAGTGGCGGCGCAGCGCCGCGGTGTCGAAACCGGGGAGCTGCTCGGGATGGGTGGCGTGCCTGATCTGCAGAGTCACGGAACTAGGTTCTACTCAGCAGAACGAGGTGTCAACGCCGGTTTGCAGTGGAACTCGGCCGGGATATGTTCCGGGTTCCGTGTATTGACACCGAGTTCTGGTCAATGGAACCTTCCAGTCACTCGCCCATTGCCCCTGGGAGGTTTCCCGATGACCGCACTGGACTGGACGGTCCTGGTCGGCTACTTCGTGTTGATGGTGCTGATCGGGGTCTGGTCGCGCACCAAGATCAAGACGGTCGTGGACTACTTCACGACCGGCGGCCGGATCCCCTGGTGGCTGTCCGGCATCTCGCACCACATGTCCGGCCAAGGGCGGGGTCATGTTCGTCGCGTTCGCGGCGGTCGCGTACTCCGGCGCCGCCTTGAAGGTCGTCGACATCGCCTCGAAGTGGGTCGCGATCGGCGGGCTCGTGTTCTGTCGGTTGCGGTGGGTAATGTGGTCGCTGGTTGCGATAACCAAGCAGCCAACTGCAGGAGCAGCGACAACCGCGGCCGGGCGGGCCGTGGCAGTGCGGGGAGCCTTCTTGCGCAGTCAGGCACGGCTGTGAACCGCGAACCTCAACCCGCGAGGGTTGGAACCCTGAGGCCTGCGGGCGCAGGGGGACGCCAACAAGACGTTCGAGTACAACGAACGCAACGTGAGACACCGTGGGACCTGGCGAAGCGGTAGGAGCCGCGCCGCCAGGTCCCACGGGGACGATCCGCGTTGCTGTCGTCCGTGCTGTGGCTGGTCTGGCCGCTGATCCTGTTCGTCCCGATGTGCGCTGCGCCGCTGCTGGTGCAGCCGGGCAAGCCGGAGCAGGCGTACGTCGAGTTGTCGCAGCTGCTGCTGCCGACGGGCCTGATCGGGCTGGTGCTGGCCGGGTTCTTCTCGCACACGATGGCGATGGTCGCCTCGGACGCGAACGCGATCTCGTCGGTGATCACGCGGGACCTGGCGCCGGTGCTGGTGCCGCGGGTCCGCCGGCTGACCGACGCCGCGGCGCTGAAGTTCGCGCGGATCGTCACGTTCACGTTCGTCACCGTCAGCATGCTGATCGCGATCGCCACGAACGGCGAGGGCGTCGTCCTGAAGATCGTCGTCGACCTGGTCGCCGCCACGATGGGGCCGATCGCGATCCCGCTGATGCTCGGGTTGCTGCCGTGGTTCCGGCGCAGCGGGCGGCGCTGGCGTCCTGGGCGGTCGGGCTGGTCGCCTGGGCGATCGTCAAGTGGGGCGTCGGATCCACCGACACCACGCTGGTCGCGTTGCCGTTGGCAACTTCCCTGCTGGTGTACGTCGGACTGGGGGTGCTGCTGCCGGAGCGCCGTACCGACGTCGACGAACTGGTCGGGTCGCTGAACACCGACCCCGACGAGACCGACGAGGTCGCCGCCCGCCGCGCGGCCGCACTGTCCTGAGAAGGCGCTTTCCAGAATCTGAAACACCGTCCCACAACACGGAACCGTCAAGGAGAATCCTCGTATGCCGAACATCACCGTCGAACTGCTCTCCGGCCGCACCCTCGACCAGCGTCGCGAGTTCGTCGCCGCCGTCACCGACTCCGCGATCGCCATCCTCGGCGCCAAGCGCGAATCCGTCCGGATCGTCTTCACCGAGATCGAGAAGACCGACGTCGCCAACGGCGGCACCCTCGTCGCCGACGCCTGACCCACGGACCTCCAGGCCATCACGATCCGGAAGGAAGTCCCAGCCCCGACGGCGGCGCCCGCCGCGGTGCTCGATCGTGATGGCCTGGCGGTCGTCCGCTGGGTGAAACCAGCGTGTCGTGCGAGGGCCGACCAACTACCCTCGTGCGCATGCGAGTAGGTGTTTTCGGTGCCACGGGTCAGGTCGGCGGGGTCATGCGGGAACTGCTGGTGGAGCGCGGCTTCCCGGTTGACGAGGTGCGGTTCTTCGCGTCGGCGCGGTCGGCGGGGACGACGCTGCCGTTCGGCGACCGGGAGATCACCGTCGAGGACTCCGCGACGGCCGACTTCGCCGGGCTCGAGCTGGCGCTGTTCTCCAACGGGAAGACCGCGTCCAAGGAGCTCGCCCCGAAGGTGGCCGCCGCGGGTGCCGTCGTCGTCGACAACTCGTCCGGCTGGCGGATGGACCCCGACGTGCCGCTGGTCGTCTCCGAGGTGAACCCCGAGGACCTCGACACCATCCCCAAGGGCATCGTCGCGAACCCGAACTGCACCACCATGGCCGCGATGCCGGTGCTGGCCCCGCTGCACCGCGCGGCCACCCTGACGCGACTCGTGGTCTCGACGTACCAGGCCGTCTCCGGCTCCGGCGGCGTCGGCGTGAATGAGCTCGCGGACCAGGCGCAGGCGCTCGTCGGGACCGGCGGCGCGCTCGCCCGCGGGACCGAGGGCATCGCGCTCCCGGAGCCCAAGGTGTACGCCGCGCCGATCGCCTTCAACGTGCTCCCGCTGGCCGGCTCGATCGTTGCCGACGGCACCGGTGAGACCGACGAGGAGCAGAAGCTCCGCAACGAGAGCCGCAAGATCCTGCACATCCCGGACCTGCCGGTCGCCGGCACCTGCGTCCGGGTGCCGGTCTTCACCGGCCACTCGCTGAGCATCCACGCCGAGTTCGCCGAGCCGATCACGCCGGAGCGCGCCACCGAGATCCTCGGCAGCGCGCCGGGCGTCGCGGTCACGGACCTCCCGACACCGTTGCTCGCGGCCGGCCAGGACCCGTCGTACGTCGGCCGGATCCGCCAGGACCAGTCGGTGCCGGACAACCGCGGCCTCGTGCTCTTCGTCTCGAACGACAACCTTCGCAAGGGCGCCGCGCTGAACGCCGTCCAGATCGCGGAGCTGCTCGCCCAGCGCTGACGACGCTCCGGTCCAGACCTGGAGGACCTCCCCGACGTTAGAGTTGAGTGTTCTGGCGAGGGGAGGTGGCCGGGCTGGAGTTCCGGGTGCTGGGGGCTGTCGAGGTCAGAGACGCCGACGGTGACGTCGTACCGCTGCCGTCGCGGCGGGTCGCGGTGCTGCTGGCCGCGCTCGTCCTGCGCGTCAACCGGACGATGCGGATCGAGGAACTCGTCGATCTGCTCTGGAGCGCGGACGAGCTGCCGAGCAATCCGCGCGCCGCGCTGCAGATCTACATCTCCCGCCTGCGCACGACCCTGGGCGACACCGATCGTTCGGTGATCCGCACCGGCGCGGGCGGTTACTCGCTGCGCGCCGACCCCGCGCGGGTCGACGTCGAGGTGTTCCGGACGCTGGTCCGCACGGCCGTCGGCACCGCTGACCCGGCCGCGCGGATCGAGCCGCTCGCCGCCGCGCTGTCACTGTGGCGTGGCGAGCCGCTCGCCGGACTCGACACCGGCGCCGTGGCCCGCGAACTCGTCCCACGCCTCGCGGAAGAGCACTTGCAGGCCCGTGAGTTGTACTTCGACGCGCGCCTGGCGGCCGGCGAGTCGGCCGACCTGGTCCCGGAGCTGACCGAACTCGCCGAGCGCCACCCGACCCGCGAACGCTTCGCGGCGCAGCTGATCCGCGCCCATCAGGCGTCCGGCCGGACCGCGCTCGCGCTGGCGACGTACGGCGATGTCGCCGAGCGCCTGCGCGAGCTCCTCGGCGCCGACCCCGGCCCCGAGCTCCGAGCCCTGTACGCCGAACTCCTCGCCGCGACCGACTCCGCAACCGGCGCTGAGACCGCGCCCGGCGGTATACCGACCGTTGTGCCGCGCCAGCTTCCGGCCGGCGTTCCGGCGTTCACCGGCCGCACGGAGCACCTTCGGCGGCTGGACGAGCTGCTGCCGACAGGGAGCCTCGCACTCGTCATCGGTCCGGCCGGGGTCGGCAAGACCTCGCTCGCCGTGCACTGGGGCCGGCAGGTCGAGGCCCGTTTCCCCGACGGCGTCCTGTACGCCGACCTGCTCGGCTTCTCGCCCTCCGCCGAGCCGGCGGACCCGCACGCGATCCTGTCGCGCTTCCTGGTCGCGCTCGGTACGCCGCCCGACCGGCTGCCGCCGACCGCCGACGAGCAGGTCGGGATGTACCGCAGCCTGCTCGCCGCCCGCGCCGTCCTGGTCGTCCTCGACAACGCGCGGAGCGCTGATCAGGTCCGGCCGCTCGCGACGGCCGGAGCGCGGTGCTGCACCGTCGTCACCAGCCGCAACGAGCTCGCCGGTCTGGTCGCCACCGAGCAGGCCGAGCCGATCCGGCTGGACGTGTTCGACGCGGCCCAGGCGAAACAGTTGCTGGAGGCAAGGATCGGCGCGGACCGGTTCGCCGCGGATCCGGCCAGCGTCGACGCGCTCGTCGAGCGGTGTGCGGGACTGCCGCTGGCGCTGTCGCTGCTGGCGGCCCAGATCGCGCTGCGGCCGCGGCGGTCGCTGGCCTCGTTCGTCGACGCGCTCGGCGACGCGCCGCTGGACGCGCTGTCGACCGCGGACGGTGTCGGGGTCCGGACGATCTTCTCCTGGTCCTACCGGCAGTTGCGCCCCGAGCTCGCGCGGATGTTCCGGCTGCTCGCGCAGCATCCCGGCGCGGAGATCACGCTCGGGGCCGCGGCCGCGCTGGCCGGCGTACCGATCCGCGAGGCCGGCCGGATGCTCGCGGAGCTGGTCGCCAACCACCAGCTGGTCGAGGTCGGGCCGGATCGTTGGGTGCTCCACGACCTGCTCCGCGCGTACGGCCAGGAGTTGTGCGAGCCGGACGAGGCAGACGCCGCCTTCGCGCGGTTGCTCGGCTACCTCGTCCACAGCGGGTACGCCGGCGCGATCCTGCTGTCACCGGCCAGGGTCCGGATCGAGCTGCCGGATCCGCCCCCGGACGTCGAGCTGGTCGTGCCGGCGAACCGTGAGGAGGCATTCGCCTGGTTCGACGGCGAGCAGCCCAACAATCTCGCCGTACTGCGGGCCGCGGCCGGGCGGTACGACGTACTGCTGTGGCTGTATGTGTGGGCGATCGCGGACTACCTGGACTTCCGCGGCCGGTCCGGCTACCCGCAGGCGCAGCAGCTGGCGCTCGAGGCCGCCGTGCGGCTGGGAGACCTGACCAAGCAGGCGCACACGCGGCGGGACCTCGCGCGCGGGCACATGGCGATGCGCGAGTGGGACGACGCGATCCGGCAGCACGAGCTGGCGCTCGGGATCGCGGAGGAAATCGGCGACGAGGCCGGGATCGCGCACGGCTCGCTCGGGCTCGGCCGGGTGTACACGCGGATCGGACAGCATCGGAAGGCGATCCAGCACACGCTGCGGGCGCTCCGGATCTACGAACGCGATGATTACGAACCCCGTGATTACGAACGCTGTGATCATTTCCACGCGCGGGCGAACGCGCTGAACAACCTCGGCTGGTACCACTCCGAGCTCGGTGAGTACGAGGCGGGACTCGACTACGCGCAGCAGTCGCTGAAGTTGTACTCCGAGGTGGACTCCGAGTTCGGGCGCGCCGTGGCCAGCGACACGAGCGGGTACGCGCTCGCGGGGCTCGGGCGGTACGACGAGGCGATCGCGTTGTACACGGTCGCCGTCGACGTACTGCGAGGGCTCGGCCGGCGGCTGGACACGGCGGACTGCCTGATGGCGATGGCCCGCGTCCAGGACCGCGCCGGCCGCGGGGAAGGCGCGAAGGCCAGCTACGCCGCCGCGCTCGAGATCCTCGACGCGCTCGACCATCCGGACGCCGCGACCGTCCGGGAGTGCCTGGCCAAACAGCGGTAGTACCTTCCCCGGAGAGCCGCGAGGACGGATAGTGAGACTGTCGGCACGCACTGTGTGGGCCTGTTGCGGAAACGTAATGCAGAAGCTGTCACTGGGCGTGCGAGTGCCATGGTCAGGCACGCCCGCTAGCGATTACCCTCCGGTTACTTGACCCCCTACGGAGGCCAGTTATGAAGCCTGTCGCCGATTCCGGCCAGCTCGCACTCCTCAGCAACCGCAAGGACACGATGGCCCAGATGTTCCTGGACCGGGTGGCCTCGACCCCTGAGCGGGAGGCGTTCCGGTTCCCGCGCGGGGACCAGTGGAAGTCGGTGACCTGGCGGGAGACCGAGGCACTGACGCGCCGCCGCGCCGCGGGCCTGATCGCGCTCGGCGTCGAGCCGGAGCAGCGGGTCGCGATCGCGTCCAGCACCCGGATCGAGTGGATCGAGTGCTACCTGGCCGCCGTACTCGCCGCCGCCGCGACCACCACGATCTACCCGTCGACGATCTCGTCCGACGTGGCGTTCATCGTTGCGGACGCCGACGTCCGGGTGGTGTTCGCCGAGGACGCGGAGCAGGTGGACAAGCTCCGCAAGCACCGCTCCGAGACGCCGTCGCTGCAGAAGGTCGTGCTGCTCGACGGCACGCCGGCCGAGGAGGACGGCGACTGGGTGATCGGGCTCGGCGAGCTCGACATCCTCGGCGACGAGTACCTCGCGCAGCACCCAACGGCCGTCGACGACCGGATCGCCGACATCAAACCCGACACGTTGTGCACGCTGATCTACACCTCCGGTACGACGGGCCGCCCGAAGGGCGTGCGGTTGCCGCACTCGGTGTGGACCTACGAGGGCGCGGCGGTCGAGGGGATGCGGGTGCTGTCGCCTGACGACCTGCAGTTCCTGTGGCTGCCGTTGTCGCACGTGTTCGGGCAGGTGCTGCTCGCCGTCCAGTTCCAGATCGGGTTCGCGACCGCGGTCGACGGGCGGATCGACAAGATCGTCGAGAACGCGGCGGTCGTGCAGCCGACGTTCATGGCGGCGGCGCCGCGGATCTTCGAGAAGGCGCACGGGCGGATCGTGACGATGATCCAGTCCGAGGGCGGCGTGAAGGCCAAGCTGTTCGACTGGGCGTTCGGCGTCGGCGCGCGGGTCTCGGCGCTGCGCCAGGCCGGCAAGGAGCCGAGCGGTTTGCTCGCGGCGCAGTTCGCGACTGCCGACAAGCTCGTGCTGTCGAAGATCCGGGCGCGGTTCGGCGGGCGGATCCGGTTCTTCGTGTCAGGGTCGGCGGCGCTGGACAAGAAGCTGGCGGAGTGGTTCCACGCCGCGGGCCTGCTGATCCTGGAGGGTTACGGCCTGTCCGAGACGTCGGCGGGGTCGACCCTGAACCGGCTGGACCAGTACCGGCTGGGCAGCGTCGGGCCGGCGTTCCCCGGGACGCAGTTCCGGATCGCCGAGGACGGCGAGATCCTGATCAAGGGCGACGGCGTGATGAGCGGGTACCACAACCAGCCCGAGCAGACCGCCGAGGTGATCGACGCCGACGGCTGGTTCCACACCGGCGACATCGGGCACTTCGAGGACGAGTTCCTGTTCATCACGGACCGGAAGAAGGACCTCTTCAAGACCTCCGGCGGCAAGTACGTCGCGCCGCAGGTGATCGAGGGCCGCTTCAAGATGATCTGCCCGTACGCCAGCCAGTTCGTCGTACACGGCAACCAGCGGAACTTCGTCTCCGCGCTCGTCACACTCGACCCGGATGCGATCCAGGGCTGGGCGGCCGCGAACGGCCTCGGCGACAAGTCGTACGCCGAGATCGTCACGTCCGACGCGGCGCGCGAGATGGTCCAGGGATACGTCGACGAACTCAACGCCGGCCTGAACCGGTGGGAGACGATCAAGAAGTTCACGATCCTCGACCGGGACCTCACGGTGGAGTCCGGCGAGATGACGCCCAGCCTGAAACTCAAGCGCAAGCACGTGGAGAACCAGTACGCCGACGTACTGGACAAGATGTACGAGTAGGCGCTGCTCAGGTCCTTGTGTGCAGGACGGTCTCGGTGAAGGCCGGGACGTCCAGGCGGACGGCGATCGCTGCGACCCGGAGCTCCGGGCGCAGCGACTGCCAGAGCGCATCGGCGATCGCGGACCAGCTGGACTCGACGGTGATCACCTCCGGGCGGCCGTTGGTGATCACCTCCTGCGTCGTGCCGGCGTACGTCGTCGTGGTGAGCGCGGAGCCGGGCGCGATGCGGGCCGCGTACAGCGACGGGTGGACGGTGAGGTCCGGCGTACCGTCGTACGCGCGGGCGGATCCGATGACGACGTCGGTGAGTTCGGCGCCGGTGATGGTGGCGCCCGCGGTGATGCGCGGGGTGCGGATCGGCGGGTCGGGTTCGTAGGTGAGCTGCCGCATCGCGAGCTGCAGGTCCGGTTGCTGCGCGCGAGCGGCGGTGAGTTCGCCGACCTGGGTGCCGTTGCCGACGATGACCCAGTCGTCGCCGCGGGTCGCCGCGACGTAGTGCCGGAGATCGTCGGTGGCGGCGCCGGAGACGTCCTGCACGACGACCTCACGCTCCCGGACGACGAGCTCGCGCGACTGCGACGCGGGGGAGCGCCCGGTCAGCCAGTAGGCGAAGAACGGGACGCCGTCGACGTCACGCCCGATGGCGAGACCGCGACCGGGGTACTCGACCGACTGCATGATGCTCACCGGGCCAGGAACTTCCGGATCGCCTCGACGTACGCCGTCGGCTCTTCCTCGTCGATGGAGTGCGCTGAGTGGTGGAAGATCTCGAGCGTCGCCTGCGGGAGCCGGGTGGCGAGGTCGCGGGGGATGTCGAAGCCGACGTGGCGGTCCCAGAGCCCGGCGAGGATCAGCGTCGGCATGTCGAGGGCGGCGAGGTCGTCGATCAGCCCGGCGCGCTCGGTGCCGACGAGCGCCATCGCCATCTCCAGGTTGGCCGGCGGGGCGTTCTCGTCGTCGGGCGGGATGTTCGACGGATCGTGGTAGAAGAACCGGGCGGCGTTGGCGCTCTGCGCGATCGCCCCGAGCGCTGCCACCGTCCGCTCGATCGGCTCCGTCACGCCGTCGAGCTGCGCGCGCAGAGCGACGCGCTCATCCGCCGTCAGCACCGGATCGACCGCCCCCGGCCGCATCGCCCACACCCCCGGATGCAACGGGTCGGCGATCGGCGGCGCGTGCAGGATCAGCCGCTCCACATGATTGCTATAAGCAACTGCGTACTCCGCGGCCAGCAGGCACCCGTACGACCTACCCCACGGCACGATCCGCTCGACCCCCAACGCCGTACGCAACTCCTCCAGATCGGCAACCAACTGCCCCATCGTGTAAGTCGCCGCACCATCCGGCTGCTCCGACCGCCCACACCCCCGCTGGTCGTAAAACACCACCGGCGCCACCCGAGCCAACGCATCCCCCACCGACCGCTCTACGCTGTACGAACTCTCCCCAGGCCCGCCGTGCACCATCACCAACGGCACCCCCGGATTCCCGGCCCCCACCACCCGAACCCAATGCCCAACCCCACCCACAACGACTGTCCGCACCCCATCACGCAACATGCGAGCGAGCATACGCGCCGGCGATCAGCAGCCTCGTCACGAGAAGCGGCGGCCCGGCCCCGGCGACTGAGCTGGCCTCGACCCCAACGGCCCGCGCCACTAGAGGACGTGAGCGTTCAGAGCTTTCACCTGGTCCGCCAGCTCAGGCAGCTCTATGACCTCGACGCCCGCTGCCGTCAGGAGTTCCACTCCCTCGCAGTCGACGAATACGGAGGGCTCGCGCCAGGCGATGACCACTCGACGGATTCCTGCGGCGAGGATGAGTTCGGTGCAGGTCCGAGGACGGGAAGCCCGCTTGCTGCAGGGCTCCAGGCTCGAGTAGATCGTTGCCTCGGGAAGATCGGCATCGTTCGCGGCGAGCTTGCTCAAGGCTATCTCTTCGGCGTGATCGTGCGGATCTGTCTCGCGAGAGTAGCCGGTAGCCAGAACCTTCCCCGTAGCACCGACGATGATGGCACCCACGGAGAACGCGGTGGCCGATGGTGGGCAAGAGCGCGACAGCTCGATCGCCTGCTGGAGCCAGTGGCGATCATCCAGCTCAGTCATCAGTGCTCTTCTTCGGGAGGTAGCGGAGCAGGACGACGTCGCCGATCTGCCGTACCTCGGCGAGGTCCATCCGGTTGGACGGGCTCTGCGGGAAGACGGCGTCACCGACGAAGCGTGGGGCGCTGCTGTCACCGACGAAGAACGGAGCGACGACCAGCTGAATCTCGTCCGCGAGGTCGGCCGACAGGAACTGCGTATGGATCGTGCCGCCGCCCTCCACCATGAGACGCTTCACACCTCGCCTCGCGAGGTCGTCGAGCAGGAATCCCAGGTCGACCGAAGGACCCGCATCGACGACTGTGCTGACCTGGCCGACGGCCTCCGTTGCCTTCGCCGCCCCGGCGGAAGGCACGTACACGATCTTGTCGACCTCACCGGCGCTGAAGAACTTGGCCTCGGCATCGAGGTCACCCGACGCGGAGACCGTGACCTTCAGCGGTGATTCCGTCTCACCCCTGCCGATCCTCTCCTGACGGCGTTCCTCGGCGCGCACGAGCAGACGCGGGTTGTCCCTGCGGATCGTGTTCGCTCCGACCAGGATGGCGTCGACGCCGGCCCGGACCTGGTCGACACGGTCGAAGTCCTCGTCGTTGGAGAGCAGGAGGCGCTCATCGCTGTTGTCGTCGATGTAGCCGTCGGCAGACGCTGCCACCGACAACAGTACGTAGGGCCGCTCAGTCACGCATGGTCTCCTTCATCGGCATCAACGAGCTTCTCGATCGTGTAGACGAAATCATCCGTCAGCTGCTGGATGGTGTCGGGCGCGGCCCGCTCTGAGATCTCCGCGCACCGCGTAAGGGTGTCTCGGGTGTCCCGAGACATCCAGGCAGACGAACGCTGACTGCGCATTGCCTGCTGGTACACGGCCCTGGCTGAGCCCCCGGTCGCGCCCAGCGGCAGGATCCGCTTACCCATCGACACCGCGATGTCGGCCTCCGCCTGGGTGCCACTGCCGCCTCCGATGACCAGCACGTACTCAGCGTCCAGAATCACGTTCCGCCGGCCGAAGATCGCCACCGCTCCGCGCAGTCCGGGCGGCTGGTAGTGGTCGGCGATGTGCGTGATCACCTCGATGCCCACGCCGACGGGACCGTGGTTCACGAGCAGGCGACGCACCATCACGAGGCGCGCGAGCGACCGCACGGCTGCATCGATCACCGCGGAGCTGGTGCCCGGAGCTCTGCTGCCACAAATGGCGATCCGGGTACTCGCGGAGTCGGAACCGTCGACCCGCTGGCGGACCTGTTCGGTGACCTCGCCGCCTCGAGCGAGCTCACGTTCGTCGCGGACGGACGACACGAGCGCATCGGCCGGCGCGAGCCCCATCAGGATCCGGCCGTTGTCCGGAATGCACAGGCCCTCGGCGATCCGCGTCAGGACGTTGATGTCCGACACCTGGCCATGACGAGTGCCCCGGACCCAGTTCGACACGTCGGACCGGTCGTGCTCGGTGAGGAGCGCAAGCTGCGTCTGCGTACAGTCGGCGAAGTCCGCGAGGTACCGGCGGAACAGCTGGGCGACATCGCGCCGCGCCAACGCCTCCTGCACGTCGCTGCGGTGCCAGAACGACGCCGGCACGGTGCCGGGATCGAACACTCGCCGACGAGTCACAACCCTCCCGAGACTTGGATCCTCACCTACAGAGCGTAGCGGTGGATGTCCGTACGTGGGACGAGTCCACGGGTTGAGTCAATTTCGCGGTTCCGGACCGAGGGCGAACATGAAGCATCGGCTCGAGCGTGACGAGCGCCCGTCGACTTCCATCCAAGCAGCGGGGCCGGCGTGCTGGTCCCTGACGCCCGCGTCGGCCCCGCGTTCCAGCTGTGAGGACACAACTCATGTCGGTCGTACAGCAGTTGAAAGAGCAGTTGCACCACATGTCGACAGAGGCCAACCGGGCGGCGGGCAGCCTAGGCGGATTCCAGAGCAACTTTGCCCGAAGCAGCGCACAGGTTCAGGCGCTGATCGCGGGATCTGCGACGAGAACCGATCGAGAGATCTCCGAGCTCCTCGATGCGGCTGGCAAGGCAGTCGGCGATGCTGTCCAGGCGCTGCAGATCGCCGCATCGGGCTGCGCCAGCTACGCGAACCAGATCTAGGAACCGATGCCGTCGGAACTGCAACGGGTCGCCACTGCGCTCGTAGAGTGCCTCGGCCAGATGCCGTCGATCGTGGGATACCTTCAGCGGCTCGCAAGGCAATGCCGCGATAACGCTTCGTTCGTCGCCGACTTCTCATCCGGCAACCCGGCAGCACGGCACGCCGCGTACCAGCTCGTGGCGGCCGCCGAAGCTTGCGAGCGAGCAGCTCATCTGGCTGCGCAGACGCCTCTGAAGGCGAGGGCATGGGCAGACCAGATGGTCAGCGGGGGCCGTACTGTCGCGCCGGCGGAGGTGGCTCGGCGTGTGGCGGGTGGGGCAGCCGGTCAGGTCGAGCAGAAGGTCGTCGAACTGTCGACCACCGATCCCGAGCACAAGGAACTGCTGAGCCGACCACCACCTGACAGCACCATCCGGGTGGACAAGCGGTTCGTCTACGAGACCGATGGAGCCGGGCGGGTCGTCCGGGCCAAGGCAACCCTTGACGTCGTCGACCTGAAGCATCCGCGCGACACGGCGTCGCAGCGGGCGTTGGACGGGAAGCTGCCGGGCGATCATGCCGGTCATCTGTTCGCGAGGATCTTCAGAGGACCGATCGGCAAGATGAACCTGACGCCGATGGCGGGTCGATCGGTCAATCTGAGTGCGTACAAGCGAGCCGAGAACGCGTGGCGGGCCGCGCTGGAAGCCGGGTCGGAGGTCGATGTGCAGATTGACCTGGTGTACCGCACTGACAAGAATCGACCCGATCTGATCGCTGTCCGGTACGCGATCGACGGCGTCGTCACCCAGCAGACCATTCGAAACACTCCGCGGCGTGGACAAGGAAGCAGAGATGGCAGTTCCTGATCAAGCGAGTCTGGAGATTGTTGGTGCGGCAGTGCTGAAGGCCGTGCCTGACGGGTGGGGGCGGGCCGTGCTGACAGTGTCGGCGGTGGCGGCCACGATGGAGACGCGGCTGGCGGTGGAGATGCTGGACGGAAGCGTCGAAGGTGGGGAGAGCATCGACGTCGACGCGCAGCTGGCGTGCGACGATCTGCGGGACCGGATGTACGAGGACGGTGTTGGGACCTGGTACAACGCGACCTTCGTCGTGACACCGGACGGTGGGCTCGAGGCCGAGTTCGACTACGACAACCCGCCGTTCGAGGGAGGTGGCGACGCGGATCTGCTGGAGAACGATCAGGAGGCGTATCCGCGTGACGCCGAGCACCTGCCTGCCTGGCACCCGTCGAGGGAGTCGGCTCGCCGGAGCTGACGCGTCGCCCAGGTGGTAGTGAGGGCCGCGTGGTTGCCGGTGGTGTGGGATCGGTTGATGCGAACACTCCGAGCGCGATCAGTGAGCCGACCGTCATCGCGATGATCGCCGTCGACGTCCAGGCTCACACGGTGCCGCCCAACTCGTCACCAGCGTCAGCCCGGTCCCGGCGAGGCCTCGGAACGCACCCGGCGCCGAGATTCTGCTCTCGATGATCCAGTCACGAAACGTCCTGAGGGACCGAAGGACGGGTAGTGGTCGGGCCATGGTGGGCGTACGCGGAGGGCTTGAGCGTGGCGAGCGCCGAGGGGAAGGGGGACTGCCGGGGGACTACCCGTGCTTCGGTTCGGTGTGTGGTCCGTACGATGGGTGGGTGCCGTCGACATTGCCCGAGGGGGAGGTTGCGCCCCGGGACGGGGTGTTGCCGGATGCTGCTGTGCTCGAGGCCGCGGGGCGGCCGTTGGGGTTTTATCTGCATGTGCCGTTCTGTGCGTCGCGGTGCGGGTATTGCGACTTCAACACGTACACCGCTACAGAGCTCGGTGGTGGTGGCTCGCAGGCGTCGTACGCCGAGAACGCGGTCGCCGAGGTGCGGCTCGCGCGGCGGGTGCTTGGCGAGCTGGATCGGCCGGTCGACACGGTGTTCTTCGGGGGTGGTACGCCGACCTTGCTGCCGGCTGCGGATCTGGGGAAGATGCTGGCGGCGGTGCGGGATGAGTTCGGGCTCGCGCCGGGCGCGGAGGTGACGACGGAGGCGAATCCGGAGTCGGTGGATCCGGCGTACCTCGAGGCGCTGCTCGAGGCGGGGTTCACGCGGGTGAGCTTCGGGATGCAGAGTGCGGCGTCGCACGTACTGCGGATTCTCGATCGGCAGCACACCCCGGGGCGGGCGTTGCAGGCGGTCAAGGAGGCGACGGCTGCGGGGTTCGAGCATGTGAACCTGGATCTCATCTACGGCACGCCGGGGGAGTCGCTGGACGACTGGCGGGCGTCGCTGGAGTCGGCGTTGTCGGCCCAGCCGGATCACGTCAGCGCGTACGCGTTGATCGTCGAGGACGGCACGCAGCTGGCGCGGCGGATCCGGCGTGGTGAGCTGCCGATGCCGGATGACGACGACCTTGCGGACAAGTACGTGCTGGCCGACGAGATGCTCTCCGCTGAGGGGTTGCGGTGGTACGAGGTGTCCAACTGGGCACGCAGTACGGCGGCACGGTGCCGGCACAACGAGCTGTACTGGCGCGGGGACACGTGGTGGGGAATCGGTCCCGGTGCGCACAGTCATGTCGGTGGCGTGCGCTGGTGGAACGTGAAGCACCCCAGCGCGTACGCCGAGCGGATCACCGCGGGCGAGAGCCCTGCGTACGCACGCGAAACCCTCGACGAGGAAACGCGCCGGATCGAACGAGTCCTCCTCGAGGTCCGGCTCTCGGCCGGCCTCCCGCTAGACGTCCTCGACCCCGCGGGCCGAGCCGCCGCCGACCAGGTGGTAGCCAACGGCCTCGCCGTGATCGCCGACGGCGATCCGGCGAACGGTGAGCGGCTGGTGTTGACTGATCGGGGGCGGTTGTTGGCTGATGCGGTGGTTCGGGAGCTGCTGCCCTGAAAGTGATCAGAAGTGATCACAGTGAGCTGTTGACGACTGTTACGAGCACCCGGCACTCTGTGCGGTAAGCGTTTACTATCTCTCTCCGAGGAGTCGCGATGCCGCCATTCATTCGTCGTCGGCTGGTGCTCCAGGCCGGGCTTGCCGCCGGTGCGCTCGGTACGCTCGGCCTGCCGGTCAAGGCGTTCGCGCAGGACGAGTTCGACGTACTGCGGACCCGCTGGGCCGAGCTCAACACCGGCGGAGCGATCGACCCGGCCGATCCGGCGTACGGCGATGCGCTCGGGAAGCTCGGCGCGCAGGCGCGGGAGTTCCTGGACACGATGATCACGGCGGCCGACCGGACCGCGCTCTGGGCAGACCTGCCGCTGAGCCCGACGAGCGGGAACTTCGCAATCAGCTACACGCGCCTGAAGACGATCGCCTTGGCCCGCGCCACCTCAGGGACAGGCGTGGGGTCGGCCGCCCCGGGCGCGGCGGCGGCCGCAGTGAGCGCCGAGGCAGCAGGGGACCAGCTCAGCGGAGCGCTCGACTTCCTGAACGCGAACGCCTACAACGAGACGCTGCGGGAGACCGGCAACTGGTGGTTCTGGGAGATCGGCGCACCGCGCGCGCTCCTCGACACCTGCATCCTGGCGGCCGACGTCCTGTCCGCCGAGCAGCTCACCCGGTACGTGACAGCCGTCGACAGGTTCGTCCCCGACCCGAACCGCCGGACCAACTCGCCGACGCTGCGCGAGACCGGCGCCAACCGCGTCGACAAGGCGCTGATCGTCGCGCTGCGCGGCATCGTCGGAAAGTCGACGATCAAATTGTCGACAGCACGCGACGCGCTCAGCGACGTCGCCGAAGCCGGCAAGAACAGCGTCTTCAAGTACGTCACCAGCGGCGACGGCTTCTACCGGGACGGATCCTTCGTCCAGCACGGCAACCTCGCGTACGTCGGCACGTACGGCAACGTCGCACTCGGCGGCGTCGCGAACCTGATCGCCCTGCTCGGCGGCTCCACCTGGGAGATCACCGACCCGAACCGCGCGGTGCTCCTGGACGCCGTCGAGGCCAGTTTCGCCCCGTTCATGGTCGACGGCCTGATGATGGACTGCGTTTCCGGCCGCGCGATCTCCCGCGAACGCGCCGGCGACCACCGCCACGGCCACGGCACCACGTCGACCGTGCTCCTGCTAGCGAGCGGCGTCGCCGAGCCGTACGCCTCGCGCTACAAGGCCCTCGCGAAGGGCTGGATCACCCGCGACCGCCTCGACGACTACCTGCCGGGCGCGTCGATTCCCGAGATCTCCCGCGCGAAGGCACTGCTCGCGGACGCCGGAGTCAGCCCGGCCCCGGCACTGCCGCGGCACTTCCAGTTTCACAACCAGGACCGTGTCGTACACCGGCGTCCGGGCTGGACGTTCGCGATCGCGCTGTCGTCGAAGCGGATGGCCCGCTACGAGTGGGGCAACGGCGAGAACCGCCGCGGCTGGTATGTCGGCGACGGCATGACCTACCTCTACACAGCCGACCAGTCCCAGTTCACCGACGCGTTCTGGCCGACCGTCGACGCACACCGCATGCCCGGTACGACGGTCAGCACCAAACCCCGGCAGCCCGGTGGCAGCGGAGCAGGCACCGGCACCGTCGCGGCGTACGCCGAATGGGTCGGCGGCGCGTCGTACCGGAACGTCGCCGGTGCGGTCGGCATGCACCTGATCAACCACGACAAGACCTTGCAGGCCAGGAAGTCCTGGTTCTGCCTGCGCGACTCGATCGTTGCCCTGGGCGCCGGAATCACCGGCACCGACGGCTACCCGGTCGAGACGATTGTCGACAATCGGAATCTCCACGAGAACGGAACCACCGCGCTCCTGGTCGACGGTGACGCCGCGGTCGACCGGACGTACGACGGCCCGCGCTGGGCGCACCTGGACGGCGTAGCCGGCTACATCTTCCCCAACGGCGGCCAACTGACCGTCCAGCGCGAGGACCGCACCGCTTCCTGGTCGGAGATCAACATCGGCAACGACACGGCCGGCTCGACCACGCCGTACACCCGCCGCTACGCCAAGCTCATCCTCGAGCACGGGACCGCGACCGGCGACTACGCGTACGTCGTCCTGCCCAACGCCACCAGTCAGCGAACCGCCGAAGTGGCAGCCGATCCCGGGATGACGATTCTTGTCAACAATCCGAATGTCCAGGCGATCCGGGCCCACCGCGAGGGTCTGGTGTTGATCAACTTCTGGACCGCCGGTTCCGTCGCCGAGGTGCCGGACGGCCCCGCGCGGCGCGGTGTGACCAGCGACGGTCCCGCGTCGGTGGTGATCGGCACCGACGGCCCGACGACGACGGTCGCGGTGTCCGATCCGAGCCGGACCGCGACGACGGTCCGGTTGACGATCGACCGCCAGGTCGGCGCGGTGATCGCCAAGGATCCGGCCGTCACGGTGGTTGCCACCGGCAAGCAGCTCGTGCTGGACATCGCCGTCGGCGGCACGAAGGGCGCCACCCACTCGGTGTCCTTCGGCTGACGTTCCCCCACAGTTCCGCAAGCAACCGGGGCCGGCCACCAGGGCCGGCCGGGTCGCCGGGTGCTGGCAAGTTCAACCAGGAGGTTGTTCGATGATGCCGCACGCCCGCCCCCTCACCAGGCGACGTGTCCTCCAGCTCACCGGAGCCGGTCTGGCCGCGGCCGCCGTACCCACGGCCGCGCACGCCGAGAACACCACGACCGCTCGCACCCTGACCATCCCCGCGCTCCCGTCGGCGCGGACCACCGAACTCGAGCGCACCCAGAACTCCCTCAGCGCCAGCGAACTCCGTTCCACCGGCTTCTACCTGCCCGCCGCGACCGCCCTCAACGTCCTGGTCCACGCGGGCAGCGTGGCGCCGACGCTCGTGATCGGCGCGCCGGACGCCGACGCGCGCAAGGAGTTCAAGTCACCCCGGCAGTACCCGCTCCAGGTCGGCCGCAACACGATCACCGACGCCGGCGGGGGCGTCGTCTACCTGAAGCTGATCGGCACCTCCGGCCAGGCGAAGGTCAGCATCGGCGAGGAGGCCGAGCCGATGCCGTACTTCGTCCTCGGCGCCACCGGCGAGGCCGACTTCCAGCGCCAGCTCGACGAACGCCTCACGCCGTACGTCGAACTCCTCAGCCCGCACGCGATGATCACGATCGAGCGCGCGTCGGCGCTGAAGTACCGCACCGAGAACCACACCGACCTGCTGGCGACGTACGAGGACATCATCCGGATCGAGGACGCCACCAGCGGGTACGACGGATCCGCGCCGGCGCACGTCCGGCTCCCGCACCGGTACCACTTCGTCGGGTACCCGTCCGCGATCACCGGCGTCGGGGCGTACGCGACCCACGGCCACATGTCGTTCCCACCGCCGATCCAGGACCGCATGCTGACTGTGGAAGGTCTGCGGATGCGCGGCTGGGGCGTCTACCACGAGCTCGGCCACCAGCATCAGCAGATCACGTACAAGCCGAGCTCGCTGACCGAGGTGACCGTCAACATCTACTCGCTGGCGGTGAACGCGGTGTTCGCGACGAAGTACGGCCAGCAGCCGCGGCTGCACGCGCCGGACGCGAAGACCGGCCTCACACCGTGGCAGAGCGCGCCCGGCAAGCTGCGGTCGCCGGACGTGAACTACCGGACCACGTTCGACCCGTACGAGAAGCTGGTGATGTTCGAGCAGCTGCGGCACGCGTTCGGCAACACCTTCTGGCCGAACCTGCACAAGCTCGTCCGGGTCGAGCGCCCGTACGCCAGCGACTACACCGACGAAGTACTGCGCCTCCGCAACCTCGTCGTCCTCTGCAGCCGGACCGCCGGCTACGACCTGAGCGACTTCTTCCGCGCCTGGGGCGTACCGGTCGACGCCGAAGCAACCGCACAGCTCGCCGCGCTGCAGTTGACGCCGCCGCCTGTTGACCCGTCGACAATCCGGGAGTAGACAAAGGACGAAGGCACCCACCGGGTCGAGGTGGGTGCCTTCGTCGTTCTGGGGAGATCGAGCCTTCAGTCGCGGAGGAAGAGCTCGATCACACAGCTGTCGACCTCGGGCGCCCGGTTCGGCAGCTTGAGCGTCAACGTGTTGTCCGGCAGCCCCGTCAGGTAGGTGTGGGCCGGCGCCGACGGATCGACGGTCACCCGCCGGACCTCCGACGCGTCGTGCAGGAACTGCGCGTACTCGACGCGGTCACCCAGCCCGGGCAGGTGGATGTGCCCCATCGGCCAGGCGAACACGTGCAGGTACAGCCGCCGCCCGTTCTGCGTGTAGCGGCAGTCAGCCGGCGGTACGAACTCGCTCGGCCCGCAGCCGCGGATCGAGCGCTCGTGCAGCCGCATCCAGGAGCCGATCCCGGACAGTACGTCGAGCGCGCGCGGCTCCCACGCACCGCGGCCGTTCGGGCCGACGTTGAGCAGCATGTTGCCGCCCTTCGAGACCGAGTCGACCAGCATCCGGATCAGCAGCGCCGGCGACTTCCAGTCGTGGTTGTCCCGGTGATAACCCCAGCTGCCGTTCAGCGTGTGGCAGGCCTCCCACGGCACCTGCGTACCGTTGCCCGCAGCAACCTCATTCCCCGGCGGCTGCACCTGCTCGGGCGTGGTGAAGTCGCCCGAGCCCAGCCCCAGTCGATTGTTGACAAGAATCCCCGGCTGCAGCTCGCGCACCATCGCGAGCAGTTCCTCGGACCGCCACTCGTCCGGCCCCTTCGCGTTGAAGCCGCGATCGGCGTACGAGAAGTCGAACCACATCACGTCGATCTTCCCGTACCCGGTCAGCAGCTCACGGACCTGTCCGTGCAGGTAGTCGGCGTACTTCGACACGTCGCGGTGCGCCGTCCGGTCGATGAAGTCGACGTCCTTGCGCTGCGGGTGGTACAGGTCCACCGGGAACTCCGGGTGGTGCCAGTCCAGCAGCGAGTGGTACAGCCCGATCTTGAAGCCGCGCTCCCGGAACGCGTCCACCATCGGCGCCAGCAGGTCCTTGCCCCAGGGCGTGTTCGGCGCCGAGTAGTCGGTGAGCTTCGAGTCCCACAGGCAGAAACCGTCGTGGTGCTTGGTGGTGATCACCAGGTAGCGCATCCCGGTGTTCCACGCGTCCTCGGCCCAGCGCACCGGGTCGTAGAGGTCCGGCTCGAAGTGGTCGAAGTACGGCTGGTAGTCGGCGTCGGTGAGTTGCTCGTACGACTTCACCCACTCGTGCCGCGCCGCGGCCGCGTAGATGCCCCAGTGCACGAACAGCCCGAACCGCGCCTCGGTCAACCAGTTCATCGCGGGCCGGCACCGCCGCTCAGCGCCGTCTCGAACTCGCCGCGGATCTTGTCGCCGCCGTCCTTCTTCCACTTCGCCAGCGCGGTGTCGAACGCGCTGACCGGCTTCCGGCCCGCGATCACGTCGTTGCGGACGTCGGTGAGCGCCTGGCCGATGTCACCGCCGGACTTGTCGTTGGTCGGCGAGATCAGCGACGCGGTCGGGTCCTTCACGACCATCCCGATCAGCTTGGTCAGGTCCTCGTGCGCGCGCTCCACGTACGTCGGGAACTGCGCGTTGTAGAGAGCCTGCGGCGGGGCGGTGATGTACTTCCAGGGCACCGTCATCTCGGCCTCGCCCTTGCTGGTCAGCTTCGGGTTGCCCTTCTCGTCGCGGGTGAAGTCGACACCCTCGACGCCGTAGGTCAGCAGCAGGTTCTCGGTGCTGCCGAACGGCGCGGCGAAGAAGTCCGCGACCTTGAGCAGCTCCTTGGCCCGCGCCTCGTCGGACTTCTTCATCAGCGTGTACGCGAACAGGATGTTGTCCGACCAGGTGTTCGCCTTGCCGCCCTTCGGCGCCATCGGCACGAACGCCCGCGGGTCGTTCTTCGGGTCGAGCCGGGCCATGTCCTTCACGTAGCCGGAGTACGCCGGGAAGCCGTCGTACACCAGGGCGCCCTTGCCGGCCCGGAACGCGTTCTTCCGGGCGGTGCCGTCGATACCGTCCGAGCCCGGGACCAGGACGCCGGCCTTGACCAGCTGGACGGCGAACTCGAGCGCCGCCTTGTACTCCGGCGTCTCGAAGCTCCGGACCAGCTTGCCGCCGTCCTCCTTCCAGCCGTACGGCACGCCGAACATCTGCTGGATCATCGTGAAGAACGTGTTGCCCTTGGAGTTCACGATCGCCCACTGGCCCTGCTGCGGCTTGGTCAGCTCCTTGCAGGCCGCGAGGAAGTCCTCGGCGGTCGCAGGGTACTCGATGCCCGCGGCGTCGAAGAGCCGCTTGTTGTAGAAGCCCGCGCCGCCGGTGATGCTGCGCGGGATCGGCAGCCCGTAGATCTTGTCCTGGACAACACACGCCTGCCAGATCACCTGCGGGATGTTGGCCAGGTTCGGGTAGTCCTTGACCTTGTCACCGGACAGGTACGGCGTCAGGTCCGTGCACTTCGCCGACAGGAAGGCCGGCAGATTGTTGACAAGAGTCGCATCGGACAATAGGACCAGGTCCGGCAGTTCGTTCGCGGCCAGTACCGTCTGGAACTTGGTGGCCCAGTCGCTGTCCGGGACGATCGTCAGGTCGAGCGTGCCGCCGAGCTGCTTCTCGACCGCCTGCCACGCCGTGTTCTTGTCCTTGGCCGGCGGCAGCGGGTCGAAGATGTCGGTCATCACGCTGACCGTGCCGCCGGACAGCGGCGGCGTCTTCACCGTGGTGACGAGATCCTTCGGGTACGTCAGGTACCCCGGCGGTACGCCGTCCGCGGTGCCGGCCAGGTCCGGCTTCGGACCCTGGAACGGAACGTACGTCGGCAGCGTCACGGACGAGGCGCGCGCGGTGCCGGCCGCCGTACCGCCGTTGCTGCAGGCAACCAGGGCCGGGACGCCGGTGGCGCTCATCACCGCGACGCCGACGGCGCTGCGCAGGAAACTGCGCCGATCAAACGGCCGGCTGAGGGGAGGGGTGGTCACGATCGGTTTCTCCTAACCTTTGATGGCGCCGGTGAGTACGCCCTTGGTGAAGTAGCGCTGCAGGAACGGGTAGACGCAGAGGATGGGGACGAGCGCCACGACGACGACCGCCATCTGGATGGCCTGGATCGACGCGACCGCCTCACCGGGTGCCTCGGCGCCGCCGCCGACCGGCTGTCCTTGCAGGACGTAGAGGCGCAGTACGAGCGGCAGCGGCCACTTGCCGGTGTCGCTGAGGTAGAGCAGTGCGTTGAAGAACGCGTTCCAGTGGCCGACGGCGTAGAACAGTGCGACGACCGCGAGGACCGCCTTCGACAGCGGCAGCACGATCCGGAGCAGGATCGCGAGATCGCCGGCGCCGTCGATCCGGGCGCTGTCGAGCAGCTCGGCCGGGATGTTCTGGAAGAAGTTGCGCAGGACCAGGAAGTTGAACGCGCTGACCAGGCCCGGCACGATCAGCGACGCGTACGTGTCGTAGAGCCCGAGCGCCTTGACCAGCAGGAAGTTCGGGATGATGCCCGCGCCGAACAGCATCGTGAACAGCACCGCGCTGAGCACGAAGCGCCCGCCGACGATCGGCCGGCTGAGCCCGTACGCGAGCGCGATCGTGACGACCAGGTTGAGCGCCGTACCGATGATCGTGATCCCCGCGCTGACCAGCAGCGCGTGACTGACCACGCCGCCGGCGAAGATCGTCTTGTACGCCGCCAGCGTCGGCTCGCTCGGGAACAACGGGATGATGCCGCCGCGCCGGGTGATCTCGGCCTCGCCGGCCAGGCTGGTCGCGACGATGTTGACGAACGGGTACAGCACCAGGAGGCAGACGAGCGCGATCACGATGCCCTTGATGGCCAGCCCGGCCTTGGTCGGCGCCTCCATCCAGGGCGGCCGGTTCGAGGTCTTCATCGCGAGTAGATCCCTTCGTGGCCGAAGCGGTGGGCGAGCTTGTTCGCGCCGAGGATCAGCACCAGGCCGATCACGCCCTTGACCAGTCCGACGGCCGCGGCCGGACCCCACTCGCCGTCGAGCACGCCGTGGAAGTACACGTAGGTGTCGAGCACCTCGGCCGCGTCGGCGCCGACGGCGTCGCGCTGCAGCAGGATCTGCTCGAAGCCGACCGAGAGAATGCTGCCCAGGTTGAGGATGAGTAGCAGTAGCGTCACCGGCACGATGCCCGGCAGCGTGACGTGCCACAGCCGCCGCCAGCGGTCCGCGCCGTCGATCGCCGCGGCCTCGTAGTGCTCGGTCTCGATGTTCAGCAGCGCGGCGAGGTAGATGATCGTGCCCCAGCCGGCGTCCTTCCAGATCAGCTGCAGGGTCACCAGCCAGGGGAAGAACTCGGGGCTGGTCATCAGGTCGACGCGCGGCAGTCCGAGCTCACCGAGCAGCTGTGGGAGCAGGCCGGTGCCGCCGATCAGCTGCTGGCTGATCGAGATCAGGATCACCCAGCCGATGAAGTGCGGCAGGTACACGACGCTCTGCACGAACCGCTTGATCTTCGGGCTGATGATGCTGTTCAGCAGCAGCGCGAGGCCGATCGGCGCGGGGAAGAACAGCACCAGCTGGAGTACGGCGAACTTCAGCGTGTTCAGCAGCGCACGGTAGAAGTCCGGTTCCGTGAACACGCTGAAGTTGGCGAACCCGACCCACGGGCTCTCCTTGAAGCCGAGGTACGGCTGGTAGTCCTGGAAGACGATCACGTTGCCGAGCAGCGGCACGTAGTGGAACACCACGAAGAACAGGAAGCCGGGCAGCACCAGCAGCAGCATCACGCGGTCGCGGCGGAGCCTGGCCGGCAAGCCCGGACCGGCAGCACGCGCCGAGTCGCGGGCCGCGCGCCGCGCCGTACGACGCGCGGCCCGGCTTGCGGCGCGGTCCGGCGCGCGGCCGGGGGATCGGCTGACGCGATGCATGATGCGCCTCCTGATAGTAAGCGTTTGCTGTGTCGACTGGCAGCAACCATGAAACGTTCACCGCCTTGCTGTCAAGCACTCACGAATCTTTGTCTTGACCTCCGGCGTCGCGGATGCCTACGGTTTCTAGTAACCGTTTACTAGGAGTGATCCGTGCCGAATCCTGAATCCGACCGGGACAGCAGTCCGCGGTTGCGCACCCTGGTGGCGATGCCCGCGGAGAGCTGGTCGGAGGTGGTCACCCCCGCCGCCGCGTCCCGGCTGGAGGGTGTCGCCGAGCTGCTCGGTCTCCGGCCGGACGGCACGCCGCGGCTGGTGTCGTCGTTCGCGGACGTGGCGGACGAGCTCGCCGCCGCCGAGGTGCTGCTGACCGGGTGGGGCTGCCCGCGGATCACCACGGATGTGCTGGACGCGGCGCCGAAGCTGCGCGCGATCGTGCACGCCGCCGGGACGATCAAGACGGTCGTCGACCCGGTCGTGTTCGAGCGCGGGGTCGAGGTCTCGTCGGCGGCCGCGGCGAACGCGATCCCGGTCGCGGAGTTCACGCTGGCGGCGATCGTCCTGGCGAGCAAGCGCGCGTTCCGGCACCGGGACTGGTTCCGGGTCTCCGGCGTGAAGCGGCCGTTGCCCGGGGCCCCGATCCTGGGCACGCTCGGTACCACGGTCGGCGTCCTCGGCGCCTCGCGGATCGGGCGGCTGGTGCTCGAGCGGCTGCGCGACCTCGACGTCGACGTACTGGTGAACGATCCGTACCTGAGCCGCGCGGAGGCCGCGGCGCTCGGCGCGCGGTGGTGTGAGCTGCCGGAGCTGTTCGCGGCCAGCGACATCGTGAGCGTCCACGCACCGCTGCTGCCGGAGACGCAGGGCCTGGTGTCCGCGGAGCTGCTGGCCGCGATGCCCGACGGCGGGGTGCTGATCAACACCGCCCGCGGCCCGGTGGTGGACCACGCGGCACTGGAACGCGAGTGCGTCGCGGGCCGGCTCGACGCGATCCTCGACGTCACGGATCCCGAGCCGCTGCCCCCGGACTCACCGATGCTGCAGCTGCCCAACGTCTTCATCACACCCCACCTGGCCGGTGCCATGGGCAACGAATCCACCCGCCTCGGCGACGCCGCCGTCGCCGAACTGGAGCACCTCGTCGCCGGCCGTCCGCTCGCGCACCCGATCCACCACGACGACCTCGGCCGCATCGCATGATGCGCTGGTTGCCGGCTCCGGATCGGCTTCTGTCTCCGCGGACCGGATACACGCGGCAGACCTGGCTCGCGGTGGCTGATCATCTGCTCGACTCGCTGGTGCCGTGGTTCTCGGACAACGGCGCGCAGGTCCGCTTGCCGGGTCGGGGGAGCTGGTCGGGCGCGGACTGCGACGGGCTGGAGGGGTTCGCGCGGTCGTTCCTGCTGGCCGCGTTCCGGATCGCCGCGACCGACGGCGACGATCGGCTGGTCGAGCGCTACGCGCGCGGGCTGGTCGCGGGTGCCGCCGGGGACTGGCCGCGGCTGACGCCCTGTTCGCAGCAGATGGTCGAAGCGGCGGCGATCGCGGTCGGGCTGCACGAGTCGCGGGCCTGGCTCTGGGACAAGCTCGACGCACCCGAGCAGCAGGTGGTCGTCGACTGGCTGAGCGGGTTCGTCGGGTCGCGGACGTGGGACAACAACTGGCGGCTGTTCCAGGTCGTCGGCGAGCAGTTCCTCGCGTCGGTGGGAGCGCCGTACTCCCAGGACGACATCGACGCGGGCCTCGACCGGATCGAGGACTGGTACGTCGGTGACGGCTGGTACTCCGACGGCGCCGGGCAGAACTTCGATCACTACATCGGCTGGGCGATGCACCTCTACCCGGGCCTGTGGACGCGGATGGCCGGCCCGTCCGCCGACGGCCGGCTCGCGGTGTACCGCGAACGCCTGCACCGCTTCCTCGAGGATGCCGTCCACCTCACCGGCACGGACGGCGCCCCGATCCACTTCGGGCGATCGCTCTGCTACCGGATGGCCGCCGCGGCGCCGTACTGGATGGGCGCGCTGCTCGACGCCACGCCGCTGACGCCCGGCCAGACGCGCCGGCTGTGCTCCGGAACGCTTCGGCACTTCGTCGACCACGGCGTTCCCGACGAGCGCGGCCTGCTCACCCTCGGCTGGCACCACCACTTCCTGCCGGTCACCCAGCCGTACTCCGGACCCGCGTCGCCGTACTGGGCGTCGAAGGGTTTCCTCGGCCTCCTGCTCCCGGCCGATCACGAGGTCTGGACCGCACGGGAGGCCGCGCTGCCGCTCGACGAACGCGACCAGGTGCGCGCGATGCCGGCGCCGGGGTTCGTGATCCAGGCGACCAAGCACGACGGGATCGTCCGGCTGCTCAACCACGGCAGCGACCACGGCGGCGAAGGCGACCCGCACTACAACCGGCTCGCGTACTCGACCAGGACGGCGCCCGAGCTCACCGACGAAGTGCTCGACAACCACGTCGGACTGGCGGGCGACCGCAACCGGATCCAGCGCATCGACCCGGCGTCCTCGTGGTGGGAGGTCGGCGGATCGAGGATCCGGGTGACGAGCGTCGTGCATGGGCGGATCGAGGTCCGCTGCGTCCTGGTCGACGGGCCGGAGGGCGTGGTGCGCCACGGTGGCTACGCAGTCGCCGGGACAGAGCGGCCCGAGGTGAGCACGGGACCGCTGTGGGCACAGGCGACACGTGTCGATCGGCTCACGAGTGTGGTCGTCGGTCTGTACGGGTACGAGCGCGCGGACGTACGGCGCGGGCTCGACTCCAACGCGTTCGGCCCGCATTCCGCGACGCCGTACCTGGAAGCGCGGTACGACGGAAGAGGTCCGCGGGTACTGGTGTCGGCGGTGGTACTGTCCGGCGACACGGTCTGGCCGCGGCAACTGGCCGAGAGCCTCGACGTGACGGTGGACGGGTGTCAGGTCACGCTGCGCTTCGCGGACGGTACCCGGGCCGACGTACAGCTGGACGAGGAGGTGGGCGATGGCGGCGGAACCGCCCCGGCAACGGGCGCGCCGGCGTGACCCCGAGGCCGCCCGGACCATCCGCGACGTGGCCGCCCGGGCCGGCGTCTCCACCGCGACCGTCTCCCGTGTTGTCAACGGCAACTATCCGGTCGCGGCCTCGACACGGGCCGCGGTGGAACGCGCGATGCGCGATCTCGGGTACGTCGCCAACGCGCACGCGCGCGCCCTGGCCGGCTCCACCACCCGGGTCGTCGGCATCGTGGTCAGCGAGATCGTCGACCCGTTCTTCGCCTACATCGCGCGCGGCGTGCAGGCCGAGGCGCTGTCGTCCGGCCGGCTCTGCCTGGTCTGCTCGACGCAGGGCGGCGACTCCGCCGAGCTGCGGTTCGTCGACCTGTTGCTCGAGCAGCGCGCCGACGCGGTGATCCTGGTCGGCGGCGCGGTCGAGGACCAGGAGTACTTCGCCGCGGTCGGGCAGCGCGCGCGCCAGCTGGCGAACAACGGCTCCAGCCTCGTGCTCTGCGGCCGGCCGGGCCTGGAGTCGGGCGTCCCGGCGTACGCCGTCGAGTACGACAACACCGGCGGCGCAGCGGCGATCACCGACCACCTGCTGAGTGTCGGGCACACGCGGATCCTGTACCTCGGCGGGCCGACCACGCTGTCCACCACGACCGCCCGGCTGCGCGGTTTCCGGCAGGCGTTCGCGGCGCGCAAGCTCGCCTGCGACGAGAGCCTGGTCCGGACCGGTGCGTTCGGTCGCCAGTGGGGGTACGACCAGACGCTGCGCGCGCTCGACGACGGGCTCGACTTCACCGCGATCTTCGCCGCCAACGACATCGTCGCCGCCGGGGTGTACGCCGCGCTGCGCGAGCGCGGGCTCAGCATCCCTGGCGACGTCTCGGTGGTCGGGTACGACGACGTACCGGTCGCGGTCGAGCTGCGGCCGGCGCTGACCACGGTCCGGGTGCCGCTCGAGGAGCTCGGGCGGGCCGCCGTACGGGCCGGTCTCGCGGGGCAGGAGCAGAGCGCCGACCCGTTCGCGCACCAGCAGCAGGTGACGACGCTCGGCACCGTCGTCGTGGTCCGCGACTCGGTCGCCCCGCCCCGCATGCGGTGATCACGCACAGCTCACTCCCGGTGACTGTCAAGATGCTTGACATATCCACTGCGGACGCTTGAGACTCAGCTCACTTTCGCGATCCGAGAGCGCTCTCAACCCGTCCAGTTCCAGGGAGCAGTCGACATGCGGCCCAGTGCCCGCTATCGCCCCGTAGCCGGCCTGCTGGCCGGTGCCGCGATCCTCCTCGTCACCGCCTGTGGTTCCGGTTCCGGTACGCCCGGGGCCACCGCCGAGCAGGCGGACGGCCCGGAGATCGAGCTGACCATCGCGACCTTCAACGAGTTCGGGTACGCCGACCTGTACGCGGAGTACGAGGCGCAGCACCCGAACATCACGATCGTCGAGCAGAAGGCCAAGACGGTCGACGACCACGTCAAGAACCTCGACGCGAACCTGCGCAAGGGCACCGGCCTGGCCGACATCGAGGCGATGGAGGTCAGCTGGATCTACAAGTACCTGGCCAAGTCCGACAAGTTCGTCGACCTGCGCAAGTACGGCGCCGACGACCTGAAGGACCGCTGGCTGGACTGGAAGGTCTCCGGCGCGACCACGCAGGACGGGAAGATCATCGGTTACGGCACCGACATCGGCCCGGAGGCGATCTGCTACCGCCGGGACCTGTTCGCGAAGGCCGGGCTGCCGACCGACCGGGAGAAGGTCGCCGAGCTGTTCCAGGACTGGCCGTCGTACTTCGCCACCGGCCGGAAGTTCAAGCAGCGGGTCCCGGGATCGGCGTGGTACGACTCCGCGGTGCTGACCTGGGAGGCGATGCGCAACCAGCTCATCCAGGCGTACTACTCCAACCAGGACCGCTTCCTCGGCGCGGAGAACCCGCTGCTGAAGCGGACCTGGGACCAGGTCGTCGCCGGCAGCCGGGACGGGTTGTCCGCGCGGCTGCCGGCCTGGAGCGACGCCTGGAACGCCGCCTTCCGGACCGACAAGTTCGCGACGATCGCGTGCCCGGGCTGGCTGCTCGGCGTGATCCAGGACAACGCCGGCAGCTACGGCAAGGGCAAGTGGGACGTCGCCGACGTGTTCCCGGGTGGCGGCGGCAACTGGGGCGGGTCGTACCTGACCGTGCCGGTGCAGTCGGCGCATCCGGAGGAGGCCGCGAAACTCGCCGCCTGGCTGACCGCGCCGGAGCAGCAGGTGAAGGTGTTCAAGAAGGTCGGCTCGTTCCCGTCCACCCTCGACGCGTACGACGACCCGCAGGTGAAGTCCCAGGTCAACCCGTACTTCAACAACGCGCCGGTCGGGCAGATCTTCGTCAACCGGGCCCGGAGCGTGATCCTCAAGCAGCACAAGGGTCCGCGCGACGGTGAGGTCAACCAGATCTTCAGCGCCGCGCTGGCCCGCGTCGACGACGGCAAGCAACCGGCGGCCGCGGCCTGGAAGCAGGCCCTCGACCAGGCCGACACGGTCGCCAACACCCGCGCCGGCAACTAGCTGACGTACTACGGTGTGATCGCAGGCCTGTCGAGAACGGAGGAGGGCCGATGAACGAGTCTGGTTCTCCGACACTGGAGCAGGTCGCGGCGCTGGCCGGAGTGTCCCGCGCGACCGTCTCCCGGGTGGTGAACGGATCGCCGAAGGTGCTGCCGGACACGGTGGCCGCGGTCGAGCAGGCGATCAGCCAGCTGGGCTACGTCCCGAACCGGGCGGCCCGCGCGCTGGTGACCCGCCGTACGGACTCGATCGCGATCGTCGTGCCGGAGCCGGACAGCCGGGTGTTCTCCGACCCGTTCTTCGCCGGCATGCTCAGCGGCGTCAGCCGGACGCTCGCACCGACGTCGTCGCAGCTCGTGCTGTTGATCGAGCCGGCGCCGGAGCCGACCGGAGCGGACGACCAGCGGCTGCTGCGCTACCTGCGCGGCGGCCATGTGGACGGCGCGATCATCATCAGCCACCACGGCCGCGACAACGTCCTGCAGGAGCTGGCGCAGCTGCCGCTGCCGATCGTGTTCAGCGCCCGGCCGCTCGGAGTCGACGTACCGGTGGCCAGTGTGGACGTCGACAACGTCGCCGGCGCGCGGACCGGCGTCGAGCACCTGCTCGCGATCGGGCGCCGCAAGATCGGCACCGTCACCGGGCCGCTCGACATGACCGCCGGCATCGACCGGCTGACCGGGTACCAGGAAGTGATGCGGGAAGCGGGCCTGCCGGAGATGATCGCGTACGGCGACTTCACCGCCGACGGTGGCGAGCAGGCGACGCTGCGGCTGCTCGACGAGCACCCGGACCTGGACGGGCTGTTCGTGGCCTCCGACCTGATGGCCACGGCGGCGCTGCGCGTGCTGTCCGAGCGCGGCCGGCGCGTCCCGGCGGACGTCGCCGTCGTCGGCTTCGACGACTCGGTGCTGGCGACCACGACGACGCCGAAGCTGACGACCGTCCGGCAGCCGGTCGCGCAGCTCGGCGCGCGGCTGGCCGAGATCCTGCTCGCGAAGATCGGCGGCGCGGACCACACCGGCCCCGAGATCTACGCGACCGAGCTGATCGTCCGCGACAGCGCCTGACCGGAGTCTCGCTACCGTTCCGGGGCGACACCAGTCACCTGGCCGTCTTCGTCTGTGGTGTAGAGGCCCTTGCTGAGCTCGACCAGAACGAGCCGGTTGCCGAACGGATCGGACACGGCCGCGACGCGACCCACCGGGATGTCGATCGGGCCGCTCAGCAGCTGACCACCGGCTGCCGTGATCAGCTCGATCGCCTCGGCCACTGATCGCACCAACCAGTTGGGCTCGGGTGGTAGCCCGGTCGCGATCACGATCTCGGTCGCCGACTCCGGGCAGCGGAGGCCGGCCTGGCCGAGCTCGTCGTTGCGCCACAGGAGCTCATGTCCCAGCGCGTCCCTGTAGAACCGCAGGCCGGCGTCCAGGTCGGGCACCGTCAGGGTGACGGCATCGACGCTGCGAAGGACCGGCTGAGCACTCATGCTCGGCATTGTTCTCCGCGGGTCCGACAGTTTCCGGCTACGGCGGGTCGTTCTGGAACTGGAACTGGACCCGGACCGAGCTGTCGAGCGGGATGACGATCGTGGTGTTGGAGGCGGTCCATTTGTGCGGCACCAGGAACAGCCGGTCCTCGCCGACCACCAGCAGCCGCAGGCCCCGGTAGCGGTAGTTGAAGGTCTGGCCCGCACCGGCGCGGAGCGCGGTCTCCTCGATGCCGGGGGAGCGGAGCGCGAGCTTCTCCTTCGTGTCGAGGATGACGACCGGGAAGCGGTTCAGCTCGCGGGCGTGGGACTTCGCCAGGCCGCGGCCGGAGTACTGCGCGGTGGTCGCGGTCGCCCAGAACGCGCAGGTGACCGTGACGACGGCGAGCAGTGCGACGAGAACGCGCTGCGAGCCGAGCTTCGGGTCCGCCTTGCGCCGCAGATAGGTGAGGTAGGCAAGGACCGCGGCCGACAGCCCGATCACCGCGGGCACGATCAAGGCGTAGTACGGGATCCGGCCGATCAACGGATACGCGAGCAGCCCGACGACGCCGAGCACGAACACCACCGTGGTGACCCGGGCGGCGCGCCGTACCGCGACCGCTGTCGGATGGATCGCGTTGTGCAGGAGCAACCCCGCGACCGCGAGCAGCGTGATCACCAGCAACGGCACGAGCAACGGCTGCGGACTGCGCATCACGTAGTCCTGCGTGCTCAGCCCGATCGTGTCGACATCGATCCCGAAGTACTCGTACTGCGACCGCGCGGAAACATACCCGAAGTAGAACAACAGCGCGCTCAGCAGCGTCACCGGCGTGATGATGCCCGCGGCGAAACTGACCCAGCGCTCGGCCTGCGAGCGTTCGTCCGCCATCCGTCACCCGCCGGACGGTGTTTCGGACGGTGTTTCCTCCGGGGTCTCCGGCGGGGTTTCGGGCGGGGTTTCGGGCGGGGTCTCGCGGCGCTGGGCGGTCAGGCCGATCTGGCTGCCGCCGAGACCCTTCAAGCTGTTGCACAGCTTTCGCGTCTCGCAGGTCGCGATCGCCGGGATGACCAGGGTGACGCTGCCCTCGTCGGCGATCTGCCGGAAGCCGACCCAGCATTGCTCGGCCTTCTCGGCGGTCCACTGCAGACCGCGGCACCGCCGCGCGTCACCCGGGCATCCGGACTGATCGACCGTGAAGATCCCGGACGGGTCGAACCGCGGCCGTCCGAGCGTGATCGTCACGCCCTCCGGGATGTCGCCCGCCAGCCAGCTGACCGGGTTGCAGTTCGACCCGTCCTCCGGGACGCCGCCGACCGGTAGCGAGGCGATCTCGAGCGACGGCCTGTTCTGCTGGGTCTGGGTGGTTTCGGTGGTGGTTGGCTCCGTCGGGGGTTCCGTCGTGCCGTTGTCGGTCGGGGTCGGCGGGGACGTGCTGCCGCCGCCGTTCCCGGCCGTGTCTTCGCACCCCGCGACCGCGAGGATGAGTACCGAAACCGTCACAGCCAACCAGCGCATGACGACCACCCCCACCACAAGGATGACCCTGCGTGCAGATCCCGACAACCGTTTGTTCACTCTCCGCTGCGACGAATCGCAAACCGTGGTATCTGTGGGTGAGAGGGGGAGCGCATGAGTGACCACGAGATCCGGATCGCGTTGGTGCTGAACGGGGGTGTCAGCCTCGCGGTCTGGATGGGCGGAGTGACGCACGAGCTGGATCTGATCCGGCGCGCGTCCGGGGACAACGGCGCGCCGGGTCCGCAGCCGTACGACGCGGTGCTCGCGGAGCGCTGGCGGGAGTTGTGCCGGCAGGGTGCGGAGCAGCGGCGCGTGGTGGTCGACGTGATCGCGGGCACCAGCGCCGGCGGCCTGAACGGCTCGCTGCTGGCGACCGCGATCGCGAACGGCTCGACCCTCGACCCCGACGGCGACGACGGCCCGTGGCTGCGGAAGAAGTGGGTCGGGCTCGGCTCGCTCGACGTCGGCAAGCTGGTGCCGTCGGCCGGCGTGAAGTCGACGTCGGTGCTCGACGGCAAGTACTTCCTGCGGCAGCTCGAGGACCTGCTGAAGGGCGTCGCCGACGCGGGGCAGAGCGACGCCGAGGAGCCGGTCACGCTGTTCGTGACGGCGTCCGGGCTGGGCGTGCAGCAGTTCGAGGCGAAGGACGCCGCGGGCCAGGCGTTCGTCGTACCCGACCACCGGTATCTGTACGGCTTCACCAGCGAGGACGCGCCGACGTACGACGGGAAGCGCCGGGAGTTCACGGTCGAGGACAAGAACGGGCTGAAGGACACCGAACTGCTCGCGCGGGCCGCGCGCGCGTCCGCGTCGTTCCCGGCCGCGTTCGGTCCGGTGCTGGAGACGCCGGAGCTGGCCGCGCGACCGCCGCGGATCCAGCCCGATCCCGCCGAGTCGGGCTCCTGGCTGGTCGACGGCGGCGTGCTCGACAACGCGCCGTTCGGCCCGGTCCTCGACGTGGTCGCCCGGCGGCCCGTCGCCGGTAAGGCGACCCGCTACGTGCTGTACGTCGTACCGTCCGCAGGCATCGGGCACGCGTCGACGGCGTTGCCGGGCGCGCACGAGCCGAGCTGGCGGGTGGCGGCGCTGTCCGCGGTGCAGTTCCCGCGGGAGGTGGACTTCCGCTCGGACGTCGAGCAGCTCGAACGCCTGCTGCTGGAGGCCGACGCGTCCTGGTCCGACACCCAGCGGCTCTTCGACCGTTGCCTGAAGCAACCGGAGGAGCGTGCCCGGCTGAAGGCGGCCGCGGAGGCGCTGCAACCGGCGTACTCGCGGGGTCGCGCTGCCGGTGGCGTCTGGGAGGCCGTGACGAAGGCGAACCACGACCAGTCGACGGTGCTGGACGCCGCGTCCGCGTTGTCCGAGGCGGAGGTCGACGAGATCCTCGCCACCGCGCATCCGTGGGTGCCCGGTCCGGACGGTTCCACGGCGGCCCTGCGCCACGATGCCGAGGGCAACCCGCGCTGGCTGTGGGGGACCGGTGCGGCCGAGCGGATCATCCGGCTGATCCTGCGCTCACTGCGGTACCGCGTGAGCGACGCGGACGCCGCCGAGCGGGACGAGCTGGACAAGCGGCTGAGCGCGGCGAGCGACTGCCTGCTGAAGGTGCAGGCGGTTCGCGACGCGCTCGACGTCCAGCTGGCCGCCGCGGATCTCGACCTGCGCCCGGCCGGTGGCGCGGAGGCTGTCGCGGTCGGGCTGAACGACATCTTCGAGGACCTGCAGCTCCAGCGCGCACTCGGTGACGCGTTCGCGGAGCTGATCTCGGTTATCGGCTGGGAACTCGTCGACACCGCGCTCGAGGTGGAGATCGTGTCCCGCTGTACGTCGGCCCGTACGCCGGAGCAGCGCAGCGCGCCGTTCCAGTTCCTCCGGCTCGGGCCGGACATCCCGCTCGCGGTGCTCGACGAGCTGCAGGAGGGGTCGATCGCCAACCAGTTGCACGACCGGATCCTGTACGGCAGTCAGGTCGGGCACTTCGGGGCGTTCGGTGCGGCCGACTGGCGGCGCTGGGACTGGCTGATGGGCCGGCTGCACTGCGTCGCGCACCTCGGCTCGATGCTGGGCGCCGACGCCGGATGGATCCGCGAGACCCAGCGCCAGGTGCTGCAGGCCGAGGGCTGGAAGCTCGACGCGGTCGCCGAGCGGATCGGGCGGCTGGCCAGGGACTTCCCGGTGGACGCCGGGATGAGTGCGCTGGTGACGATGCGGGACGAGCTGAACGCGTCACCCGAGGGCCGGGCGATCACCAAGGGGCTCGCGGACCGGATGGTCGACGTGTCGGGCGGTCTCGGTCCGCAGGTCGGCGACTGGGTGAAGGCGGTCGCGGGCCGCAAGCACCAGCCCGGCTCGTGGCTGTTGCGGACCGCCCGCTGGTTCACCGAGCCGGCCCGGGAGACGGTGTGGGAGCGGATGGTGCGCGGGGCCAAGCTGAGCCCCGCCCGGCGCCCGCCGCTCTTCGAGCCATGGTTGCCGGTGGCAACAGCAGCCGCGGGCGTGCTGCTGCTGGTCGTGGCCGCTCTGGTCGACGCCGTACGCATCCCGGCCGCCGTCCTCGCGGGCGCCGTACTGGCCCTCAGCGCGGTCCTCGGCGTGGTCACCTGGTACGTACGCCGGACCCGCCGCCGGATCCGGGCCTGGATCGCGCGGCGGCTGCCGGAAATCAGTCCAGAGTCACGAAGTCGATGAGTTCCTCGACACGGCCGAGGAGGGCCGGGTCGAGGTCGGCGAAGCTGTTCACCTTGGACAGGATGTGCTTCCAGGCCGCGGCGACGTCGGCCTGGTCGGTGGCCGGCCAGCCGAACGCCTGCAGCACGCCCTTCTTCCAGTCCTGGCCGTGCGGGATCTTCGGCCACGCCTTGATGCCGACCGACGACGGCTTGACCGCCTCCCAGATGTCGATGAACGGGTGACCGACGACGTGCACGTACCGGTTCGAGACCTGGGCCGCGATCCGCGACTCCTTGGACCCCTCGACCAGATGGTCGACGAGGACGCCGAGCCGCCGGCCGGGACCGGGCTGGAACCGGTTGACGATCTCGACGAGGTCGTCGATGCCTTCGAGGTACTCGACCACGACGCCCTCGATCCGCAGGTCGTCGCCCCACACCTTCTCGACCAGCTCCGCGTCGTGCCGGCCCTCGACGTAGATCCGGCCGGCCCGCGCGACCCGTGCGCGGACGTTGTCGACGGCCACCGAACCGGATGCCGTCCGGGTCTTCTTCGCCGGACCGGCCTTCTTCGGCGGCTTCAGGCTGACCGGCTTGCCGTCCAGCCAGAAGCCCGGCCCGAGCGGGTACGTGCGGATCTTGCCGTGCCGGTCCTCGAGGTCGACCACGCCGTGCTCCCAGCGCACGATCGCGCCGACGAACCCCGAGCTCGGCTCCTCGACGACCATGCCCTTCTCGATCTCGACCTCGACGGTCCGCCCGTTCTTGGGCTTCCGCCAGTCGCCTGCGAGGACGTCGTTCCCATACCTGTCAGCCACCGGACAACCGTATGTCGTGCCGGCCGTCCGGCCGGCACGACATACGGGGTCAGATCCGGGTCATGGTCGACTCGTAGCCGCCTCCGCCCGGGTACGTCCACTCGCCGGTGACCGACCGGCCGTCGGCGGCGAACGTGCCGCGGTAGTACGCCGGACTGCCCTTCGCGCCGGCCCAGATCCAGAGCGTGTCGCCGTCCAGCTCGTAGGCGTAGTCGAAGGTGTTGCCGAGGGCGTCGTAGAACCGGGAGACCACGTCCGCCCCGACCGGCTCGCCGAACGGGTGGAGGTGGCCGATGACCTCCAGCCCCTTGATCTGCTGCCCGTACTGCGTGAGCTCGACGTGCTGCAGGAGGAAGAAGCCGCCGTCCATCCACTCGTAGCGGACGGTTCCCTCCGCGCCGCCGGTCACCTTCCACGAACCGACCAGGCGGTCCAGGGCCCGCAGTGCCGCCGTCGGCTCCGGCTGCTCGCCCGGACCGTAGCCGTTGGTGTTCTCAGTCATCGCTGTACTCCTTCTCGGTGGGGCTGCGTCCCCAGCGGCCGCAGTCACCGACACCTCGGAGCGGTCAGCAGGATTTCCACATCGATCTGATGTGATCCACGTCACTCGGTCGGCAGGTCAAAACCCCGGCCAGGCGACCGAGGTAGCGGTGAGCACGTACCTTTGCCACTCACCACGAAGGAGCACCCGATGAAGTTCGTTCTACTGGGCTACACGCCGGCGGCCGACTGGGACGCCGCGACCGCCGATTTCGCGTCCGAGGAGGCGATGGCCGCGTTCGCGACGTACCAGAAGTTCGAGGCCGAGCTCCGGGAGACCGGGGAGTTCGTCACCAGCGAGGGGCTCGGGCATCCGGTGATGTCCACGACCGTGCGGAAGACCGACGCGGGCGTGGTCGCGACCGACGGGCCGTTCGCCGAGCTGAAGGAGGTGCTGGCGAGTTTCGCGATCATCGACTGCGCCAGCCTCGACCGGGCCGTCGACATCGTCCGGCGGATCGTGGAGATCCTCGGTGAGCCGGTCGAGATCCGGCCCATCATGGGTGACGACTTCACCGCCTAGCCGATGGGAACCGACCAGAGCCGCGTCATCGAGGACCTGCTGCGCGCCGAGGCGCCGCAGGTTCTCGGCGCGCTGGTCCGCAAGTTCAGTAGGTTCGACAGCGCCGAGGACGCGGTCCAGGAGGCACTGCTGGTGGCCAGCCGGCGGTGGCCGGCCGAGGGAATCCCGGCGGAGCCGCGCAGTTGGCTGATCCGGGTCGCCTACCGGCGGATGATCGACATGGTCCGCTCGGAGCAGGCGGCCCGCCGGCGCGAGCAGGAGGCCGGCCTCGCGGATCCCGCCGTGCTCGATCCGACCGCTCCGGCAGCGCCGGTCGCCGACCAGGACGACAGCTTGCTGCTGCTCCTGCTCTGCTGTCATCCGGCGCTCAGCCAGACCTCCCAGGTCGCGCTGACGCTGCGCGCGGTCGGCGGCCTCACGACCGGCGAGATCGCCCATGCCTACGGCGCGGCGGAGTCGGCGATGGGGACGCGGATCAGCCGGGCCAAGCAGCGCCTCAAGCAGTCGGGGGCGCGGTTCGCGCCGCCCAGCGCCGAGGAACTGCCCGCCCGGGTCGAAGCGGTGCTGACGGTTCTCTACCTGATCTTCAACGAGGGCTACACGGCGAGCAGTGGCGAACGGCTGGAGCGGGTGGAGCTGACCGAGGAAGCGATTCGGCTCACCCGGATGCTGCATCGGCTGCGGCCTGACGACCCCGAGGTCACCGGGCTGCTGTCGCTGATGCTGCTCACCCAGTCCCGGCGGGAGGCTCGCGCCGAGTCCGGCGGTGAGCTCGTTCCGCTGGACGAGCAGGACAGGTCGTTGTGGGACCGAGGCCTGATCGACGAGGGCGTCGCCCTGATCGAGTCCGTCTGGCAGGACGGGAACGTCGGTCCGTACCAGCTGCAGGCGGCGATCGCCGCCGTCCATGCGCAGGCGCCGACCGCGGCGGAGACCGACTGGCCGCAGATCGCCGCGCTCTACCTCTGGCTCGAACGGTTGTCGCCGACCGATCCCGTCCGGCTCAGCCGGGTGGTGGCGGTCGCGAAGGCGTTCGGACCGGAGCGAGGTCTTGCGCTGCTCGACGAGCTCGAACGCACCCACAGGTTCAGCGAGAACCCGCTGATCAGGCAACGCGACCAGGCGGTCCGGGCGCACCTGCTGGAAGCACTGGGCGACCTGCCCGCGGCGAGGGCTGCGTACCTGGCGGCCGCGGCCCTCACCGACAACGAGGTCGAACGCAGCTACCTCGTCGGCCGGGCCGGAGCGAGCCGGGTCAACAACAAGTAGGCGACGAATCCGGCCACCAGGCCGACCGCCCACGAGTAGTCGTACAGCGGCTTGAGGAAGGGGATCAGGCCGTCCTGCGGGAACGGGCCGGCGCCCGGGTTCGAGTAGGCGCCGCCGACCGCGAGCAGCGAGCCGAACAGCGTCGCGACGACAGCCCGCCAGTTCCAGCCGGCGTCGTACCAGTAGCGGCCGCCCGGCTGGTACAGCTCGGCCAGCTCGAGTCTGGTCCGGTCGATCAGCCAGTAGCCCGCGATCAGCACGCCGGCCACCGAGGCGAGCAGCCCGCCGTAGAACGACAGCCATACGAAGATGTAGATCGACGGGTCCGAGATCAGCCGCCACGGCTGGATCACGATGCCGATCACGCCGGTCAACAGGCCCGCGGTCCGATAGTTCAGGAGCTTCGGGACGGCGTTGGAGAAGTCGTACGACGGACTCACGACGTTCGCGGCGACGTTGGTGGTCATGGTGGCGAGGATGGCGATCACCAGGCCGGCGATCACGACCACCGGGTTCTCGAACCGGGCCGCCAGCGCGACCGGGTCCCAGATCGCCTCGCCGTACACGACGACGGTGCCGGACGTGGTGATGATCGACATGATCGCGATCAGCGACATCGTGGTCGGCAGGCCGAACGCCTGTCCGAGCGCCTGCTGTCTCTGGCTCCCGCCGAAGCGGGTGAAGTCCGGCATGTTGAGCGACAGCGTGGCCCAGAAGGCGATCATGCCCATCAGCGACGGAGCGGCGATCTTCCAGAAGTCGGCGCCCCAGCCGAGCTGCGACGGCTGCTCGAGGATCGGTCCGAGACCGCCGGCCTTCACCACGATCCACACCGCCAGGGCGATGAAGCCGACCATGACCAGCGGCGCGGCCCAGCTCTCGAAGGCCCGGAGCGCCTCGATGCCCCGCCAGATCAGCACCATCTGGACCAGCCAGAAGAGCGCGAAGCTGAGCCACAGCGTCCAGGGCTGGCCACCGATCGCCGAAGCGTTGGTCCAGCCGTCACCGGCGAGTTTGCCCACGATCACGTAGATCGCCTGCCCGCCGACCCAGGTCTGGATGCCGAACCACCCGCACGCGATGAACGCCCGCAACAGGGCCGGGAAGTTCGCGCCGCGGACGCCGTAGAACGCCCGCGCGAACACCGGGAACGGGATGCCGTACTTCGTCCCCGCGTGGCTGTTCAGCAGCATGGGCCCCAGCACGACGACGTTTCCCACGGTGATGACGAGGAAGGCCTGCAGCCAGTTCATGCCGAGCTGGACCAGGCCCGCGGCGAGCAGATAGCTGGGGATGTTCAGCGCCATCCCCATCCACAGCGCGGCGTAGTTGTACGTCGTCCAGTGCCGCTCCGGTAACCGGGTCGGCGCCAGCTCCGCGTTGGCGTAGGCACTGCCCGCCAGCGCTTCCGGATCGGTCAGCTCGACCCGTCCGTCGGGGTGAACGGTCTGCTCGATAGTGGCCATTGGTCCCACCCCGTCCCGGTCGGGCGATGTTCGTTGCGAACAAGTTGCTGGACCGGATGACGTGATGTCAACGGACAACTACTTATCCGGGGCCGAGCAACGGGAGGCTGGGGCGTTGCGGCGTACCGAGGGCCGCGTAGCCGCGGCGGATCGCGTCCTGGAGTTTGTCGACCGGCCAGGGCCAATCCTCGGCGTGCTTCAGTGCGTCCTCGAGCGACGTGCCGGCGTGGTGCAGCGTGGAGATCGTGTTCGCGACCTTGCCCAGGTCGATCGCCTGGTCGCGCGCGAACTCCACGTCGACGACGGCGCCGTGCCCGGGGACGACCGTGCTGTCCGGTGTCATCATGCCGATCGCGCTCTGGATCGTGTCCGGCCACTCCAGCGGGAACGAGTCCTCGCCGTACGACGGGGGCGCCGACTCCTCGAGCAGATCGCCGACGAAGAACACGTCGACGTCCGGTACGGCGACCACGGTGTCGCCGGAGGTGTGCGCGTTGCCGACGTACAGCAGCTCGACGCGGCGGTCGCCGAGGTCGATCACCTTCGCCGCCGCGAACGTCGTGCCGGCGAGGTTCTCCTCGGCGGCGGCGTTCTCGTGCAGGTAGACGGTGGCCTCGGGGAAGGCGCCGTTGCCGACCACGTGGTCGAAGTGGGCGTGGGTGTTGACGACCCACTTCACCGGGAGGTCGGTGAGCTCGCGGATGTGTTCGCGCAGCTGCTCGGCTTCCGCGGCCGTCGCGCGGGTGTCGATCACCAGCGCGCCGTCGCTGCCGACGACCAGGCCGACGTTCAGGTCCCATTCGTCGTACCGACGGACCCAGGTGCGGTCGCCGATCTCGGCCCACGTACTCATGGCCTCGACATTACTTGCTCAGTACATCGCCCTTGAGCACCTGGTCCCGGCTGAGGCCGCGCAGCAGCAGGCCGACGTTGTCTCCCGCCTTCGCGGTCTTGGCGATCTTCCGGAACATCTCGATGCCCGTCACCTCGACCTGCAGCAGCGGCTGCCCGGCGCGGCTGAGCAGCACCTGCTCGCCGACCGACACCGCCCCGGCCTGCACCCGCCCGGTCACCACGGTGCCGCGGCCGGTGATCGAGAAGACGTCCTCGACGGTCATCCCGAACGAGCCGACCGGCAACGTGTCCTGCGGGCGCGGCGGCTCCGGGAACGTGCGGTCCTGCCGCTTCCAGAACTTCCAGCCCATCCCTTGAGCCTAATGGTTGGCAAGCCCTCTCCCGCCGACTTAAGGTCGCAAGTGTTCCGATCGGAACTCCGAAACTTTCGAAGGGTGGCCGGTGTGACGACACGACGTGCTGTGGTGGTCCGGGGCGGCTGGGAAGGGCACTCCCCGGTCGAGGCGACGGACCTGTTCATCCCGTTCCTCGAGGAGAACGGCTTCGAGGTGACGGTCTCCGGCAGCACCGCGGCGTACCTCGACCTCGACGGCGTCGACCTGGTGCTGCAGTGCGTGACGATGAGCGAGATCGAGGACGACCACTTCAAGGGCCTGGAGGCGGCGATCCGGCGCGGTACCGGGTTCGCCGGCTGGCACGGCGGCATCGCGGACTCGTTCCGGAAGAACGTCGACTACAGCTTCATCACCGGCGGGCAGTTCATCTCGCACCCGCACGGCTTCACGGACTACCGCGTCGAGATCACCGCCGACCACCCGATCGTCGAAGGCATCAAGCACTTCGACGTGCACACCGAGCAGTACTACGTGCACTACGACCCGACCAACAACGTGCTCGCCACCACGACGTTCGAGTCGCACCCGGACTACCCGTGGATCGAGGGCGCGGTGATGCCGGCGATCTGGACCCGCACCTGGGGTGAGGGCAAGGTCTTCGTCTGCACGGTCGGCCACAAGCTGGACGACCTGGAGACGCCCGAGGTCCGCACGATCATCGAGCGGGGGCTGCTGTGGGCGAGCAAGTGACACGTGTCGGCATCGTCGGTACCGGGGTCATCTCGGGGACGTACCTCGAGCACCTGGGCAAACTGCCCGGCGTCGAGGTGGTCGCGGTCGCCGACCTGGACCGCTCCCGAGCCGAGGCGATCGCCGACGAGAACGACGGGATCCGTGCGCTGACTCCCGACGAGCTCTACGCGGCTGACGACATTGAGATTGTCGTCAATCTGACAATCCCGGCAGCCCACGCCGCCGTACACCAGGCCGCGCTGGCAGCCGGCAAGCACGTGTACGGCGAGAAGCCGCTGGCGATGGACCGCGCCGAAGCGGAGCCGCTGCTGAAGTACGCGGCCGCCAACGACCTGCGGATCGGCTGCGCACCGGACACGGTCCTCGGCACCGGCACCCAGACGGCGCGCGCGGTCATCGACCGCGGCGACATCGGCACCCCGCACGCGGCGACCGCGTTCATGGTGACCCCCGGCCACGAGCTGTGGCACCCCGCGCCCGAGTTCTATTACCAGCCCGGAGGCGGGCCGGTGCTCGACATGGGGCCGTACTACGTGACGAGTCTGGTCACGTTGCTCGGACCGGTCGTCCGGGTCACCGCTCGCGCGGGCCAGGCGAAACAGCAGCGGACGATCCACACCGGGCCTCGGGCGGGGACCGTGTTCGACGTACAGGTGCCGACGCACGTGACCGGTGTGCTGGAGCATGCGTCGGGCGCGCTGACCACCGTGCTGATGTCGTTCGACGTGTGGGCCGGGCGGCTGCCTCGGATCGAGGTCCACGGTACGGACGGCAGCCTGTCCGTGCCCGACCCGAACGGGTTCGACGGGACCGTCGAGCTCGTCACTCCCGAGCAGCGCGAGTGGACCGAGGTCCCGGTCGCCGGTGGGTACGCCGGTGCGGGCCGGGGCGTCGGTGTCGCGGACATGGCCCGGGCCTTGCGCACGGGCGAGCCGCACCGCGCGACCGGAGAGCTGGCCTTCCACGTGCTCGACGTACTGGAGTCGTTCATCGACTCCGCCGTCCAGGATCAGCCGCTGGATGTGACCAGCACTGTGGCACGCCCCGCGCCCGTTCCGTTGGGAGCGTCACCCGAGACCGCCTAGACTGGCACTCTGAAGGATTGAGTGCCAAGAGGCCGAGAGGGTGGTGCGCGTGCTCGACGAACGCAAGCTGGATGTGCTCCGCGCCATCGTCGAGGACTACGTGGCGACCCATGAGCCGGTCGGCTCCAAGACCTTGGTCGACCGGCACAACCTCGGCGTCTCCCCGGCCACCGTCCGCAACGACATGGCCGCGCTGGAGGAGGAGGGGTACATCACCCAGCCGCACACCAGCGCCGGCCGGATCCCGACCGACGCGGGGTACCGGCTGTTCGTCGACAAGCTGAGCACGGTCAAGACGCTGTCGGTCGCGGAGAAGAAGGCGATCACGTCGTTCCTGGCCGGTGCGGTCGACCTGGACGACGTGGTCCGGCGGACCGTCCGGCTGCTGGCCCAGATCACCCGCCAGGTCGCCATCGTGCAGTACCCGTCGCTGAACCGGTCGAGCGTCCGGCACATCGAGGTCGTCACGATGAGCCCGCGGCGGCTGCTGCTGGTGCTGATCACCAGCAACGGCCGGGTCGAGCAGCGGATCGTCGAGCACCCGCACGACGTCGAGGAACAGCTGATCGCCGACCTGCGGTCCCGGCTGAACAGCGTGCTGGCCGGCCAGCGGCTGACCGACGCGGCGACGTCGCTCGCCGGGGTGCCCGAGCTGTTCGCGCCCGGCGACCGTTCGCTGGTCGCGTCGATCGTCACGACGCTGTTCGAGGCGTTCACCGACGAGGTCGGCGAGCAACGGATCGCGGTCGGCGGCGCCGCGAACCTGACCCGGTACGGCGACGACTTCGAGCGGAACGTGAAGCCGGTGCTGGAGGCGCTGGAGGAGCACGTCATCCTGCTCAAGCTGCTGGGCGAGGCGACCAACCCGCAGACTCTGACGGTCCGCATCGGCCACGAGAACCCGTACGAGGAGCTGGCCACGACGTCGGTGGTCGCGACCGGGTACGGGTCGAAGTCTGAGGCGCTGGCGACACTGGGCATCGTCGGGCCGACCCACATGGACTATCCGAGCACGATGGGCGCCGTACGGGCCGTCGCGCGCTACGTCAGCCAGATCCTGGCTGAGTCATGACGATTCTGCTATCAACCCCCTGGTCTGGAGTATGAGCACCGATTACTACGCCGTCCTAGGTGTCAGCCGTGACGCGTCACCGGACGAGATCAAGAAGGCGTACCGCAAGCTGGCACGCCAGTACCACCCGGACGTGAACGACTCCGAGGACGCGCACCAGAAGTTCCAGGAGATCGGGCGTGCCTTCCAGGTGCTCAGCGACCCGCAGAAGCGGCAGATGCACGACCTCGGCGGCGACCCGTTCGCCACCGCGGCCGGTGGGCCGGGCGGCGCCGGATTCGGCCAGGCGTTCACGTTCACCGACATCATGGACGCGTTCTTCGGGCAGACCGGCGGCGCGACCCGCGGGCCGCGGCCGCGGACCCGGCGCGGCCAGGACGCGCTGATCCCGCTGCGGATCGACCTGGCCGAGGCCGCGTTCGGTACGACGCGGGAGCTCAAGGTCGACACCGCCGTACTGTGTCCGACCTGTAGCGGGTCCGGCGCGGCGGCCGGCTCGGAGCCGGTCACCTGCGAGATCTGCCACGGGCGCGGCGAGGTGACGCACACGCAGCGGTCGTTCCTCGGCGAGGTGCGCACGATGCGCCCCTGCCCGAACTGCCGCGGCTACGGCACCACGATCCCGAACCCGTGCGTCGAGTGCTCCGGCGACGGCCGCGTCCGCTCGCGTCGTACGGTCACGGTGAAGATCCCGGGCGGTGTCGACACCGGGACGCGCGTGCAGCTGTCCGGTCAGGGCGAGGTCGGTCCCGGCGGCGGTCCGGCCGGTGACCTGTACGTCGAGATCGAGGTCGAGCCGCACGACATCTTCACCCGCAACGGCGACGACCTGCACTGCACGGTGACGCTGCCGATGACGGCGGCCGCGCTCGGTACGACGATCGACCTGCCGACGCTCGAGGGCGAGACGACGCCGCTGGAGATCCGGCCCGGCACGCAGTCCGGTACCGCGCTGACGCTGTCCGCGCGCGGCGTACCGCGGCTGCGGCACGCGGGCCGCGGCGACCTGATCGTCCAGGTCATCGTCGAGACCCCGACCCGGCTCGACGACACCCAGGCCGACATCCTCCGCCAGCTGGCCGCCGCCCGCGGCGAGGAACGCCCCCAGGGTCAGGTCCAGGCCACCCACAAGGGCGTCTTCGGCCGCCTCCGCGACGCCTTCGGCGCCCACTAGATGGGTGTCGCGGTCTTCCACCTGGAGGACCTGTCCGGTGCCGAGCTGACCCTCGCGGGGGCCGAGGGCCGGCACGCGGCCGTCGTACGGCGGATCGGGCCGCGGGAGCGCGTGCGCCTGACGGACGGGCGGGGGGCCTGGGCCGAGGGCGCGGTGGTCGCGGCGACCAAGGGTGGGGTGACGGTTGCCGTTGACGAGCGGGGGACGGTGCCGGCCGCGGTGCCGCGGGTGGTTGTGGTGCAGGCGGTGCCGAAGGGGGAGCGGGCCGAGCTCGCGGTGGAGATGCTGACCGAGGTCGGGGTCGACGTGATCGTGCCGTGGAACGCGGAGCGCAGCCAGTTCCGGGCGAATCCGGAGCGGGTGGAGAAGATGCTCGCGAAGTGGCGGGCGTGGGCGTTCGAGGCGAGCAAGCAGTCGCGACGCGCCTGGTTCGCCGAGGTCGCTCCGCTCGCCACCACGGCCGAGGTCGCGGCACTGCTGGCCGCCGCGGCGCTGCCCGTCGTACTGCACGAGGAGGCCGCGGTGCCGCTGGCGTCGCTGGACGTCCCCGCGGCCGGCGACATCGTCCTCGTGGTCGGCCCCGAGGGTGGGATCGCGCCGACCGAACTGAAGACCTTCGACGCCGTCCCCGTCCGCCTCGGCGACACCGTACTGCGCACCTCGACCGCCGGCGTGGCCGCAGCCGCCGCGCTACTCGCGCGCTCCCGCTGGACCTGACAACGCCCGCAGCGCGGTCGCGATGTCCGCGCCCGACGGGGCATGCTCCGGATCGACCAGCCACTGCAGGGCCACGCCGTCGATCAACGCGAGGCCGAGCGACCCGATGTGCTGCTCGTCCCCGTTCGACTCGGTGCCGAGGATGACCGCGGCCACCTGACCCCGGAACCTCGCGTACACCGCGGCCAGCCGCTCCCGCACCTCCGGCGATCGCGGCGACCGCGCGAACGCCTGGCCGTCCTCGCGTACGGACTGGCCGCGATCGGCTCCGGGATCGGCGTCGTCGAGGTCCTCGCCGTGATCGGCATCGCCCTGTCGTTCGTCTTCCGGACCTGAACCCCGGCGTACGCTGTTAGACAGTCACCGAACATGTAAGGGATCGAAGCATGGCCGTCGAGTCCGCCAGAGCCCGGACGCTCACGCACGTCGACCCGGCGGAGGTGCCGTTGCAGGCGGCGCTCGACGCCCTGGCGGACCCGGTGCGGCGCTCGATCCTGCGCGACCTCGCTGTCCACGACGACTGGACCCGCGCCTGCGGCACCTTCGACCTCCCGGTCAAGAAGGCGACCGCCAGCCACCACTTCGCCGTACTGCGCTCCGCCGGCCTGATCGAACAACGCGACGAAGGCGCCCGCCGCCTCAACCGCCTCCGCCGCCCCGAATTCGACGCCGCCTTCCCCGGCCTCCTCACCGCCACCATCGACCGCCCGGACTGAGCTACTTCACCAGCACCGACTTGGTGTCCGTATCGGTGACCCGGCCGTCCTCGGCGGACAGGAAGTACACGCTGATCTCCCACGGTCCGGGGCTGAGGGTCAGCTGGAAGGAGTACGGCGAGAACTTCTGCCCCTCCTTGGCATTGGTGAAGCTCTTCTTCGTCTCCCGCGTCTTCAAGTTCGTCACCTGGTAGTTGACTGTCGCTTCGAAGGCGTTTGCGACGCCGGTGACCGTGACCTTGGGCTGCACCAGTTGGGCCTCGGCCGGGGAGTCGATCCAGACCAGGGCCTGGACCTCCGCGGCCTGCGCGCGCCGCAGTGGTGTGGCGGTGTCGACGTGGCCGAACAGCCGCCCGGCCGAGCGGCCGGCCTCGGTGACCCGGATCGGCGTCTGGTTGTCCTTGAGCGCGCCCTGGACGGTGTAGACGAGTTGTTGGGTGGCGACTCGGGCGAGGTCGGGGTCGAGGGTGGTTTTGGGGAGTTGTTTGAAGTCGACGGTGACGACGCCGTCCGAGCGGGTCACGGTGTTGACGGACGCGCCGCGCCAGACGGAGAAGTAGTCCGGGTCGGTGGGCTGCTTCGTGGTCATGATGCGGACCGCCTGCTCGGCCGGGCGGCCGGTGACCTTCGACCAGGTGCGGTACAGGCGGGCGGAGGTCTTCTTGGTGGCGCCTACCTGCTGGCCGAGCCAGTAGACGGGGACCAGCGCGCTGGGAGCCGGCTGCTCCGGTCGGCCGCTGGTCGGTCCGGCGGTCTTGGCTGTGGTCGCGGTCGTGGAGGCGGTCGGCGGCTGGGTCTCCTGCGTAGGCACCGGGGACGGCTCGGGGGAGGCGGTCAGCACGGACGGCGGCTGCGTCGGCGGTACGCCAGTCGCGCTGGTCGTCGTACCGGGACCGGCGACCTCGTCGCCTTCGTTCGCGGTGTTCTCGTTGCCGGTGAGGACCGTGAACACGCCGACCGCCGCGGCGGTGCCGACCGCGGCGACGCCGGCGGTCAGGAGCCAGGGGCGGCGGGTGGACGGGCGCTGGGCGTGCGCGCGGGCGCGGATCTCCGGCAGAGCGTCGGACGGTTCGACCCGGTCCGCCTCCTCCTGGAGGGCCCGCCGCATCAGTTCGTCGAACGGGTCTTGGGATTGGTCGTTCATACGTTCTGCTCCAGGAGGTGGCGCAGCGACTTGGTCGCGCGCGCGGCGTGGCTCTTCACGGACCCCCGGCTGATGCCCATCGTGTCCGCGATCTCGGCCTCCGAAAGGTCGCCGTAGTAGCGCAGCACCATCACGGTGCGTTGCTTCTCCGGCAGGGCCCGCATCGCCTCGATCACCCGGTCCGTCTCCGCGGTTCGCAGGACGGCCTGCTCGGCGCTCGGCTCGTCGGGCAGCGACTTCGGGGTGTGCTTGTCGACGACCACCAGGTGGCGCTGGCGGGAGCGGCAGCGGTTCACCACCGAGGTGCGCAGGTACGCGAGCGCCTTGTGCGGGTCGCGCAGCCGGTGCCAGCGGCCGTGCATCGCGACGAACGCGTCCTGCACGATCTCCTCTGCCGTACCGGCGTCGCGCAGCAGCAGCGCGGCGAGGCGGACCAGCGAGGTGTAGTGCGCGGTGTAGACAGCCGTCAGCGCCTCGTCGGCATTCCACGAGGACTCATGTGTCACGCACTCTTCGTACACCACCGCCGGTTGTGCCACGACACGGTGACGCGGAGACCAGCTTCCAGGTTGACAACGGCGCTGGACCGGTCGGCTGCGATCCTGGGCCGATGAAGCAGCGCGGCGACGGACAGTGGTCGGGGCATCACGACATCACGTTCGCGGCCGTGGCCAAGCTGTACCAGCACCTGTCGGCGCCGGACGCGACCATCCACGGCGTCGACCGCAGCCGGTACGCCGCCGAGGTCGACAAGGCGCAAGCGTTCCAGGACCGGGCGCTGGGCGCCGGCGTGATCAGCAACTTCAACGGCACCGGACGACCGTTCCCTTACGCCGGACCCGGGCCGACCACGCACTCGGCGTACGCGAACCCCGACGCGCAGCGCGAGCACTTCATGGCGGACCCGTACCGCAAGGGCTGGGACAACCTGCGGCTGAACACCGAGTACATCTTCGAGCAGCTCGCGGCCGCGCACCGGTCCGCCGACGGCGAGTTCCGGCACCTCGGCGCGGCCGTGCACGCCTTGCAGGACAGCTACTCGGGCGCGCACGCCTGGCGCGAGGACTCGGTGTACGACGGGGACTGGACGGCGCCGGTGCAGGCGCTGCAGGTGTTCACGCCGTTCCACGCGCTCGGTATCGAGGACGGCCGGAACACGCACGCGGACGAGTTCGACAAGCCGCCGCTGCACTCGGGCTCCACGCGCGCCGCGACCGAGGCGACGTACCAGCTGCTCCGCGCCCACGAACTCGGCCGCGACAAGCCGCTCGAGCAGGCGCTCGAGGCGCACCGCGAGGCGCTCGGCCCGCTGCTCCGGGTGTCCGCGTCGGGCGTCACGGTCAACCTGCACCCGACGCGCGAGTGGTCCGCCGAACGGGACCGCCGGCTCGCGCTCGAGCACCGCTCCGCGCGGGAGTGGAGCGAGCTGGGCCGGTTGAACGCCGTACTCGCCCCGAACCCGGCACCCGGCGTACCCGGCCGTCCGGAGGCGCCCGCGGCCGGCTCCGCGCGGCGCCCGGAGCGCGTGTCCCGGAGAATTACGAGTGAGGCTGTCGGACGGGACGGCTAGCATGGACGGAGTCACATCGTCCGTACTCAGGAGGAAGAGCCTGTCCAGGCCACGCAGTATCGAACCGGAGGCGCGCCAGAACGGCGCGGCCGCCACCACGCAGGCGTCACACAAGATCGTCGTGCCGAACAGCATCGACATGGTCGCCCTGCTCGGGGCCCGGGACGAGTTCCTCCGCATCGTCGAGAAGGAGTTCGCCGCCGACATCATGGTCCGCGGCAACGAGATCACGCTGACCGGTGAGCCCGCCGAACTGGCGCTGGCCGAGCGGCTGATCGACGAGCTGATCGCGGTCGTGCGGACCGGCCACGGGCTGACCGCGGACTCCGTCGAGCGCAGCATCGCGATGATCAAGCAGGCCACCGCGGAGAGCCCGCGCGACGTCCTGACCCAGAACATCCTGTCCAGCCGCGGCCGGACGATCCGGCCGAAGACGCTGAACCAGAAGCGTTACGTCGACGCGATCGACAAGAACACGATCGTGTTCGGCATCGGCCCGGCCGGTACCGGCAAGACCTACCTGGCGGTCGCCAAGGCGGTCCAGGCGCTGCAGGCCAAGGAGGTCAACCGGATCATCCTGACCCGGCCGGCCGTCGAGGCCGGCGAGCGGCTCGGGTTCCTGCCCGGCACGCTGTCGGAGAAGATCGACCCGTACCTGCGGCCGCTGTACGACGCGCTGCACGACATGCTCGACCCGGAGTCGATCCCGCGGCTGATGACCGCCGGCACGATCGAGATCGCGCCGCTGGCCTACATGCGCGGCCGGACGCTGAACGACGCCTACATCATCCTCGACGAGGCGCAGAACACCTCGCCGGAGCAGATGAAGATGTTCCTCACCCGGCTCGGGTTCGGCTCGAAGATGGTCGTCACCGGCGACGTGACGCAGGTCGACCTGCCGACCGGGACGAATTCCGGGCTCCGGGTGGTGCAGGAAATTCTCGACGGGGTGCAGGATCTGGCATTCTGCCGGTTGACATCGCACGACGTGGTCCGGCACAAGCTGGTCGGCCGGATCGTGTCGGCGTACGAAAACTACGAAGGCAGTGCTGAATCCAAGCGATGAACGTCGAGGTCAACAACGAGTCCGGGGTCGAGATCGACGCACACGGACTGATGCGGCTCAGCCGGTTCGTGATGTCGTCGCTGCGGCTGCACCCGGAGTGTGAGCTGTCGATCAAGCTGGTCGACGAGGACACCATGGCGCGGTATCACGTCGAGTTCCTGGACCTGCCGGGTCCGACCGACGTGATGTCGTGGCCGATGGACGAGCTGCGGCCGGGGTCGGACGGCGAGGCGGACGAGGACCTGCCGCTCGGGCACCTGGGCGACATCGCCCTGTGCCCGACGGTCGCGGCCGCGCAGGGCGCGAAGGCCGGCCACGGCACTTGGGCCGAGCTGGAGCTGCTCACCGTCCACGGCATCCTGCACCTGCTCGGCTACGACCACGCGGAACCCGCCGAGAAAGCGGAGATGTGGGACGTCCAGGGCCGCCTGCTGGAAGCATGGCGCGCACCTGGAAACCGGCTAGAGGTGTGATACCCAAATGACATCCCACGACCTCGTCCTGGTGGTTGTGGCGGCGGTGCTCGTGCTGCTCGCCGGACTGTTCGCCGGGGCGGAGGCGGCGCTGTCGTCGTACTCGAAGGTGCGGGCGAACGAGCAGGTCGAGCAGGGCAACCTGCGCGCGGTCCGGCTGCGGGACCTTCTCGCGGACGCCCCGCGGTACCTGAACTCGCTGCTGCTGCTCCGGCTGATCTGCGAGATCACCGCGATCGTGCTGGTCACCCAGGCGCTGTCCGGCGTCCTCGAGGTGACCTGGGAGCACATCCTGATCACCGCCGTGGTGATGGTGCTGATCTCGTTCGTGATCATCGGTGTCGCGCCGCGGACGCTCGGCCGGCAGCACTCGGACCGGTTCGCGATCCTGTCCGCCGGCCCGGTGATGGCGGTGACCCGGATCCTCGGCCCGTTGCCGAAGCTGCTGATCATGGTCGGCAACGCCCTGACCCCGGGCAAGGGCTTCGCCGAGGGCCCGTTCGCGACCGAGGCCGAGCTGCGCGCGCTGGTGGACTACGCGGAGAAGTCCGCGGTGATCGAGTCCGGCGAGCGGCAGATGATCCACTCGGTGTTCGAGCTCGGCGACACGATCGTCCGCGAGGTGATGGTGCCGCGGACCGACATGGTCTACATCGAGAAGCACAAGAAGCTCCGCCAGCTCACCTCGCTGGCGTTGCGGTCGGGGTTCTCGCGGATCCCGGTGATCGGCGAGTCGCTCGACGACATCGTCGGCGTCGTCTACCTCAAGGACGTGATGCGCCGGGTGTACGACAACGCCCAGGCCGAGTCGACCGAGCGGGTCGAATCGGTGATGCGGCCGTGCATGTACGTCCCGGACTCCAAGCCGGTCGACGAGCTGCTCCGCGAGATGCAGGCGGCCCGGATGCACCTGGCGATCGTCGTCGACGAGTACGGCGGCACCGCGGGCCTGGTCGCGATCGAGGACATCCTGGAGGAGATCGTCGGCGAGATCACCGACGAGTACGACGAGGACCCGGACTCGGTGCAGGAGCTGTCCGACGGGGCCTACCGGGTCTCCAGCCGGCTGCCGATCGACGAGCTCGGCGAGCTGTTCGGCGTACCGCTGGACGACGACGACGTCGACACGGTCGGCGGCCTGATGGCGAAGCTGCTCGGCAAGGTGCCGATCCCCGGGGCCGAGGTCGAGATCGCGGGCCTGTCGCTCACCGCGGAGCGGCCGTCCGGCCGCCGGAACCAGGTGGGTACGGTTCTGGTACGCCGCGAAGAGCCGGCGCCGGTCCCACCGGACCAGAACCACCAGCACGCTTAGGGGCATCGACTTGTCAGACCTGTCGGCCGAAGACGCCAAACTCGTCACGCTCGCCCGCGCCACCCGGGCCCGGACCCGCGCCGCCGAGGGCGCCGCGGTCCGGGACACCGACGGGCGGACGTACGCCGCCTGCACGGTCGCGCTCGACACCGTCGAGCTGACCGCGCTGCAGCTGGCCGTCGCGATGGCGCTGTCGTCCGGCGTGAAGGGTCTGGAGGCCGCGGCCGTGGTCACGGAGGCCGAGGCGGTGGACGTCAACGTCGTACGGCACTTCGCCGGCGCCAACATCCCAGTAGTAGTTGCCAACGGCACCGGAGAGGTTCGCGATGTCCGCCACACCTGAGGATTTCAAGGCGGGGTTCGCCTGTTTCGTCGGCCGCCCGAACGCCGGCAAGTCGACGCTGACGAACGCGCTGGTCGGCAAGAAGATCGTCATCACCTCGTCGAAGCCGCAGACCACCCGGCACGCCGTCCGCGGCATCGTGCACCGGCCGGACGCCCAGCTGGTGCTGGTCGACACGCCCGGCCTGCACAAGCCGCGGACGCTGCTCGGTGAGCGGCTGAACGACCTGGTGAAGACCACCTGGGCCGAGGTCGACGTGATCGCGGTGTGCCTGCCGGCGAGCGACAAGATCGGTCCCGGCGACCGGTTCCTGGTCAGCGAGGCGGCGAAGGTGGCGAAGACCCCGAAGGTCGCCCTGGCCACCAAGGCCGACCTGGTCGAGCCGGACCGGATGGTAGAGCACCTGGCCGAGATTCAGGCGCTCGGCGAGTCCGTCGGGATCGAGTGGGCCTCGATCGTGCCGGTGTCGGCGACGTCCGGCTTCCAGGTGGACCTGGTCGCCGACGAGCTGGTCAAGCTGCTGCCGGCGGGTTTCCCGCTGTACCCGGACGGCGACATCACCGACGAGCCCGAGGAGACGCTGGTCGCGGAGCTGATCCGCGAGGCGGCGCTCGAAGGCGTCCGCGACGAACTGCCGCACTCGATCGCGGTGACGATCGACGAGATGGGGCTGCGCGAGGACCGGCCGGAGGACAAGCCGCTGCTCGACGTGTACGCGAACATCTTCCTCGAGCGGGAGAGCCAGAAGGGCATCGTGATCGGCCACAAGGGCGCCCGGCTGCGCGAGGTCGGCGCGGCGGCCCGCCGGCAGATCGAGGCCCTGCTCGGTACGCCGGTGTACCTCGATCTGCACGTCAAGATCGCCAAAAACTGGCAGACAGACGCGAAGCACCTGCGCAAACTGGGATTCTGACAGGCCTTTCGTGGGGGGAGTTCTCGCGGTGCTGACCAATCCCGTGTACGCCGCGCTGACCTGCGCGCACGCCACCTTCGCCGAGATCCGGGGCGACGTACGGCGTTATCCGGCCGCGATGGCGCCGTTCCTGGCGCTGCCCGACGTACCGACCGAGCAGGACTGGGCCGACGCGGCCGCGCTGCTCGGCTCCGGTACGACGGGTGCGCTGATGCGGCCCGCGCTCGCGGTGCCGGACAGCTTCAAGGTGGAGGTGGAAATCGACCTGCTCCAGTTCCTCGCCCCGGCCTCGCTGCCGGCCGCGGACCCGGAGACGGTCGTCCTCGGCGCGGACGACGTACCGGACATGCTGGCGCTCGTCGCGCTCACCGACCCCGGGCCGTTCCGGAGCCGCACGATCGAGCTCGGCACGTACCTCGGGATCCGGCGTGACGGCGACCTGATCGCGATGGCCGGCACCCGGTTCGCGCTGCCCGGGCACACCGAGATCAGCGCCGTCTGCACGCATCCGTCGTACCAGGGCCAGGGGCTGGCCAGCCGGCTGATCCGCGCGGTCGCCGCGCACATCACCGCCGCCGGCCAGACCCCGTTCCTGCACACGGGCGGCGGCAACACCACCGCGATCCGGCTCTACAAGTCCCTCGGCTTCACGCTCTCCAACGAGATGCAGGTGACCGTGGTCGAGGCCGTCTAGCTCGCTTCGGGGACGTACGGGAAGAACGCCCGCGGCTTGGCCGTGACCGTTTCCTTGCCGATGCCCAGGGCAACCGGTGTGTTGGCCGCGATCGAGAACATCACGTTCGGCGCGTTGTCGGTGAGCGTGCGGCCGTTGAACGCGTTGAACCCGAGGCACGCCGGGGTGCCGACGACGTACGGGAGGATGTTCGGCAGGAAGCGGGCGACCACGCCGGCCGCGTACGCCGCCGGATCCTCGGCCGTCCCGTAGGCACCGACCACTCCGGCGATCTCGCGGGTCAGGAGCTCGCCGTACGTCGCCGGGTCGTCGCCCGGCCGCCCGGCGTTGAGGTTGTCGCCCAGTTCCTCGTTGTACTGCGTGAACAGCGGGTGGATCATCGGCAGCCCGACCCGGTTGATCGGCCGCCAGCCGCCGGCGTCCGTGGCCAGGCTCGCGACGGCCCAGACCCCGATCGGGCGGGTGTGCTGCCCGGGTTCGAGCAGGTCGCCGTCCGGGATCTCGAGGACGACCGAGTACACGGTGTGGCCGGCGAACAGGTTCGTCGCCTGATCGGGGGTCCAGCTGCCGAGGTTGATCGTCGTACCGTCCTCGAAGGCGTGCCCGACGGCGTGCAGGACGTCCGGTTCGATCCAGAACGGATCGCCGGCCTTGCCGGTCCAGACCCGCAGACCGTCCGTGGTGGTGATCGTCTCGTCCGTCGTGCCGGTGGCGACGACGACGCCCGCGGCGAACGGATCGGTGGCCGCCGTCCCGTCGATCCGGTGCAGGCACACCGACTGCTGCCCGGTGGCGTCACGGTCGCCGAAGACGAAGCGGTACGTGCGGTCCTCGACTCCGTCGTGGTCGAGGTCGAGCTTGAACTCGTACATCCCTTCGGGGTGGAAGCCCGGCTCCGGGACGTCGCCGGCCAGCGAGTGGCAGACGTTGATCACCAGGACGGTGCCGGTCTCGCCGCGGAAGACGTACAGGTCGGTGATGTCGAGCCGGACGTCCTGCCGGGCCAGCGGTGAATCGAGATGGTGGGACATGGTGGTGCTCCTTCGGTGGTGTCAGCGTTCACTGTCGAGTGCGGCCATCGCCTGCGGCGGGTAGCGGTCGCCGGCCGCGGCGCCCGCGGGGACGGCGGTCTCGATCTCGCGCAGCGTGTCCGCGTCGAGGACCAGTCCGGCCGCGCCGAGCGACTCGTCGAGACGGTCTCTGGTCCGGGCGCCGACAAGCGGTACGACGTCGTCGCCCTGGGCCGCGACCCACGCGATCGCGACCTGCGCGGTGCTGGCGCCGAGTCGCTCGGCGACCCTGCCGAGCGCCGCGACGAGCCGCAGGTTCGCGGCCAGGTTGTCGCCTTGGAACCGTGGACTGATCGCCCGGAAGTCCCCGGCGGTGAGCCGTCGGCCCGCATCCCAGTGGCCGCTCAGCAGGCCGCGGGACAGGACGCCGTACGCGGTCAGGCCGATCCCGAGCTCGCGCAGGACCGGGATGATCGACCGTTCCGGACCGCGGGACAGCAACGAGTACTCGATCTGCAGGTCGTTGATCGGGGCCACCGCCGCGGCCCGCCGGACGGTGTCGGCACCGGCCTCGGACAGGCCGATCGCCCGGATGTACCCGGCGGTCCGGAGCTCGGCGAGGGCGCCGACGGTGTCCTCGACCGGGATCTCCGGGTTGAACCGCGAGGGCCGGTAGATGTCGACGTAGTCGGTGCCCAGCCGGCGCAGCGTGTAGGCGAGCCGGTCGAGGACGGCGGCCGGCGAGACGTCGTACCCGGCCGCGAGGAAACTGCCGTCCGGCCCGCGCCGGGCACCGAACTTGACGCTCAGCACGACGTCCTCGCGCCGTCGGCCGGCCAACGCCCGGCCGATCAGCAGCTCGTTGTGGCCGGAGCCGTAGAAGTCGCCGGTGTCGACCAGCGTGACGCCGGCCTCGAAGGCGGCGTGCAGGGTCGCGATCGACTCCTGCTCGTCGGCCGGGCCGTACAGGTCCGACATCCCGAGGGCGCCGAGCCCGAGCGCGGACACCTCCAGCTCGCCCAGTCGTCTCTGGCGCATGGTCATCTGCTCGACCCCCGCTCAGGCGCCGAGGAAGTCGAGGAGCGCCTTGTTCACCTCGTCGGCGTGGGTCCACAGCAGCCCGTGAGGTGCGCCGTCGATCTCGACGTACGTCGCGTCCGGGACGGCCTGCGCGAACGGGCGGCCGGTGGACTCGATCGGCAGGATCCGGTCGCCGGTGCCCTGCAGGATCAGGGCCGGGACGTCGATCTTCGCGATGTCGGCGCGGAAGTCCTCGTGCCAGGTGGCGACGCAGGCGACCGACGCGTACCAGGAGGCGGCGACCTTGCGCACGTTCGCGCTGCCGTACCGGCCGAGGTACCGGCCGATCTCGCCCGTGCCCATCGAGAATCCGACCAGGATCACGTCGCGCAGCCGCAGTACGTCGATCAGGACGTCGAGGTCGTTCGCGAAGGTGTCGTAGTCGTAGCCGACCGTCGGTTGGCTGGACCGGCCGAACCCACGCCGGTCGTAGGTGACGACTCGGTAGCCGGCTGCCAGCAACACCCGGGACTGCTGCTCCCAGGAGTGGCCGTCCAGCGGGTAACCGTGGATCAGGACCACGGCCTGCCCGGCCGGGTCCCCGTGGTCCTCGTAGTACAGCTCGATGTCGCCGGTGTTCTCCTTGGCGACCGTGATGTACGGCATCTTGGCTCCTTTCCTGCCGATGTCACGACCACTTTCGGCTCGCGGACGTGCCGCGCGGATGAGTCATCCGACTCGATTCCGGGACCTGAGTAGACTCGCGGCGTGGAGGGGAGCGGGCTGGTCGGCCGCTGGCGGGAGCTGCGGGTACTGCGCTCGTTCGCCGATCAAGCCGCCGTCGACGGTGCGGCGCTGCTGCTGACGGGTGACGCGGGGATCGGGAAGACCGCACTCCTCGACGCGGTGGGCGAGTACGCGCTCACCTGTGGGGCGACGGTGGTCCGCGTGATCGGGACGGAACTCGAGGGACGGGTCGGTTACGCCTCGCTGAATCAGGCGCTGTATCCACTGCTCACCAGGCTCGACGACCTGCCGACCGCCCACCAGCAGGCGCTCGGCGTGGCGCTCGGCCTCGGCGACGGACCGCCGCCGGACCGGTTGCGGGTGGCCAACGCCACGACGGCGCTGCTCCGGTCCGCGGCCGCCACCGCGCCGCTGCTGCTGATCGTCGACGACGTCCAGTGGATCGACCGCGCGAGTGCCGGCGTACTGAGCTTTGTCGCCAGGAGGCTCGACGGCAGCCGTGCCGGGTTCCTGGCGGCGTGCCGCACCGGCGAGGACCAGGGGTACTTCGATCGCGCCGGACTCCACGAGTACGACGTGCAGCCGCTGGCCGACGAGGACGCCGCCGAACTCCTCGGTCAGCGGTTCCCCGACCTGCACCGCACTGTCGCGTCGCGGCTCCTGCACATCGCCCAGGGCAACCCACTCGCACTCCTGGAACTGCCCCGCGCACTGAGCGCGTCCCAGCGGACGGCGGCCGAGCCACTGCCGGCCGTCCTGCCGCTCGGCCACCACTTGCAGCGGTACTTCGCGGCGCGGGTCATGAACCTGCCGCCCGCGACCCGGGCGTTCCTGCTCATGGCCGCCGTCGACGACGCCGGCGAGCTCGCTGTCCTGCTGCGGGCCGGTGCCGGCAGCTACGGTATCGAGGATCTCGGTCCCGCGGAGCGCGATCAGCTGGTCGAGCTCGACGGCCGTCGGCTGCGCTTCCGGCACCCGCTGATCCGGTCCGCCGTGGTGGCGGCGATGACGTCGATCGACCGGCGCGCGGCGCATCGCGCCCTCGCCGGCGTGCTCGCCGACGAGCCGGAGCGGCGGGCGGTGCATCTCGGCGAGGCGACCATCGAGCCGGACGAGGACGTCGCGAGGATGCTGGAGGAGGCGGCCGGACGGCTGCTCGGCCGTGGTGACCACCTGTCCGCGATCGCGTTGCTGACCCGCGCCGCCGAGCTGAGCCCGGGTGCTGACGCCCGGGGTCGCCGGCTGGCGGAGTCCGCGTTCCTCGGCGCCGAGTCGATGGGCGATTTCCGGCGTGCTGCCAACCGCCTGGAGGCGATCCGTCGCGCCGGCGGTGATGCTGCCGCCTCCCTGCACTACGCCTCGGCGGCGGCGCTGGTGATGATCACCGCGGACGGTCACGTGGACACCGCACACCGGCTCCTGGTGGCCGCGATCGAGGGCAGTCCCGATGCCGGCGACGCGGGTAACCCGGAGATCGTGAACGCGTTGTGGACGCTCGCCCTGCTCTGCTTCGTCGGCGGCCGCAGCCAGCTCTGGGACGACCTGTACGTCGCGATGGCGAGGTTGACCGACGGCCCGCCGGACCTGCTGAGGCTGACGCTGGACCTGTTCGCCGACCCGGCGCGCACCGGTGTCGCCGCGCTGCCGCGGCTCGACGCCGCGCTGCGCTCCGTCCACCGGGAGACGGACCTGGACGTCGTCCAGAACCTCGCCGGTGCGGCGATGTACGCCGACCGGCTGGCCGAGCTGCGGGAACCGCTGTGGCGCATCGTGCTGCAGGGGCGGGCCGGGGGCCCGGCCCGTAAGCACCTCGTCTCGCTGTTCGACCTGTGTGTCGACGACTTCCACCGCGGCCACTGGGACGAGGCCGCCGAGTTCGCCGCCGAAGGGTTGTCGGTCAGCGAGGACCGCGCGGGTGGGTTCTTCAGCTGGTATCCGCGGTACCACCAGGCGTTGCTCGCCGCCGTTCGGGGCAGGTTCGGCGCCGCGCAGGCGCTCGTCGACCAGATCGTCGGCTGGGCAGGTCCCCGCGGCGTCGGGACCGCTCGCGCGTTCGCGCATCACGCGTTGGTCCTGGCCGACATCGGCCGTGGCGACTACGAGGCCGCTTATCGCCACGCGGCCGCGATCAGTCCCGCCGGTGTGCTCGCCTCGCACGTTCCGCACGCGCTGTGGATGGCCATGGACCTCGTGGAGGCCGCTGTACGCACGAACCGCCGGGCCGAGGCCGCCGCTCACGTCAGTGCGCTGCGCGCGGCGGATGTCGCGACGCTGTCCCCGCGGCTGGCGATCCTCGTCGAGGCCTCGGCCGGGATCGCGGCGGTCGAGGACGACGACGCGTGGACACATTTCGAGAAGGCGCTGACGCTGCCCACCGTCGAGCAGTGGCCGTTCGACGTGGCCCGGATCCGGTTGTGTCACGGCGAACGGCTCCGGCGAGCCCGGTCGGTGAACGAGGCCCAGGTCCAGTTGGAGGCGGCGGTGGCCGCGTTCACGACGCTGGGCGCCGACCCCTGGACGGCGCGGGCGGAGCGGGAGCTGCGCGCGACCGGCCTCGGCGCCCCGGCGAAGGCGCCGCGGACCGCCGCGTTGACCGCGCAGGAGGTGCAGATCGCGCGGCTGGCCGCGGCGGGCCTGACCAACAAGGACATCGCCGCGCGGCTCTACCTCTCACCGCGCACGGTGGGCGGCCACCTGTACCGGATCTTCCCGAAGCTCGGGATCACCACCCGGGCCGCCCTCCGCGACGCCCTCGGACCCGACGACTAGACCGACTTCTGGTAGATCAGGAAGCGGGAGACGATCTTGTAGTTGAGCTGCTCGTTGATGCCGATCATGTGGTTGTTCGACTCGGCGTTCCAGGTGTCGATCTGGGTCAGCGCCGGCTCGGCCTCGCGTAGCCGGAGCAGCATCGCGGACTTGAGCAGCGCTCCGAGGCGGTGGCCGCGATGGTCGCGGGACACCGCGGTGTCGTGCTGCTCGCCGATGTGCGGGCGCTCCTGCTCGACCGCGACGACCGTGTGCCCGGCCAGTTCGCCGGTCTCCTTCGCGCGCGCGATCACGCGGTAGAGGGTGCGGTCGCTCTTCTCCTGCGCCTCCTCGTACGCCCGCAGCCGCTCCGGGGTGAAGACGTCGTCCTCGATGTCGAGGTCGTCCTTCGGCGCGTCGTTGATCGACTCGGTCACCGCGACCATGCCCTCGAGCATGTCGTCGGGCAGCGCCCCGGTGAGCGTGACCAGCTCGTACGCCGTCGACGCCGCCACGGCCTCGTCGTACAGCCGCTGGACGATGTCCCAGTCCAGCCCGGCCAGGTCCTGGCGCCGGTTGACCTCGATCGCCTTCTGCTCGAACCCGTGCCGAGCGGCGAACGCCTCCGCCTTCGGCAGGTCGAGCCCGCCGAAGCCGACCACGTCCCGGCCGAGCTCGCGCGTCATGTTCTCGCCGTACGCGAGCAGCTCCGACCCGATCCCGCGGCCGCGGTGGTCGGGGTGGACCTTGACGTCGAGCCAGGTCTGGTTGGTGTTGTCGTACCGCGGCACCTCGATCGTGAGCAGCCCGACCGGGATGCCCTCCTCGCGCGCCAGGTAGGCCTGCGGCGGGACCATGTCCCAGCCGTAGCGCAGCATGTTCGCGAAGCTCTTCGGCGTGTGCTGCAGCATCTCGGGGCGGTCGAGCTTCCAGCCGGCCGAGTCCACGGCGACGGCTTCCGCGCATCCGACCTCGTCGTCGGGTGACAGTCTGGTGATCTCCACGCCCACAGGGTCCACCGGCACGGGCGGTTACCGCATCTGGTTTATCCGGCGCGAATCGCCGACGCGGAGGAGACTCTTGACTGATTCCAGACTGCGGAGAAGACTCGCCACGTGGCCATCGAGTCCGAACTCGAGCAGGTGCTACGGACGGCCGCGCTCCGGGTCACCCGTCCCCGGATGGCGGTACTGCGCGCTGTGCACCAGCACCCGCATGCCGACACGGAGGGGATCATCCGGGCCACGCGCGACGAACTGCCCGACGTGTCCCATCAAGCGGTGTACGACGTTCTGCGTGCCCTGGCCGACGCCGGTCTGGTCCGGCGGATCCAGCCGGCCGGTTCGGTGGCCCGGTACGAGGCGCGGGTGGGGGACAACCATCACCACCTGGTCTGCCGGTCCTGCGGCGCCATCGTGGACGTGGACTGCGCGGTCGGGCACGCGCCGTGCCTGACCGCGTCCGACGACGGCGGTTTCGTCGTCGACGAGGCCGAGGTCGTGTACTGGGGCCTGTGCCCCACCTGTGCCGCCGGCACTTCCTGACATCAGCAATCGACTGCGAGCGCACGAGAGGTTGAGCATGTCCGACACAACCGGCGTTACCCAGCACGGCAGCGAGAGCGAGAACCCTGCCATCGACTCCCCGGAGCCGAAGGTCAGCCGGCCGCGTACCAACCGGGACTGGTGGCCGAACCAGCTGGACCTGACGATCCTGCACCCGCACGCGGCGAAGTCGAACCCGATGGAGGAGGACTTCGACTACGCGGCCGAGTTCGGCAAGCTCGACGTCGACGAGCTCAAGCGCGACCTCGTCCAGGTGATGCGGACGTCGCAGGACTGGTGGCCCGCGGACTTCGGGCACTACGGGCCGCTGTTCATCCGGATGAGCTGGCACGCGGCCGGCACGTACCGGATCGAGGACGGCCGCGGCGGCGCGGGCGACGGCGCGCAGCGGTTCGCGCCGCTGAACAGCTGGCCCGACAACGCGAACCTGGACAAGGCCCGGCGGCTGCTGTGGCCGGTGAAGCAGAAGTACGGCCGGAAGATCTCGTGGGCCGACCTGCTCGTCCTGGCCGGCAACGTGGCCCTGGAGGACATGGGGTTCCAGACCTTTGGCTTCGGGTTCGGCCGGGAGGACGTCTGGGAGCCCGAGGAGATCTACTGGGGCCCGGAGGACACCTGGCTCGGCGACGAGCGGTACTCCGGTGACCGGGAGCTCGGCGGCCCGCTGGGCGCCGTGCAGATGGGCCTGATCTACGTGAACCCGGAGGGCCCGAACGGCAACCCGGACCCGCTGGCCGCGGCGCGCGACATCCGCGAGACGTTCAGCCGGATGGCGATGAACGACGAGGAGACCGTGGCGCTGATCGCCGGCGGTCACACGTTCGGCAAGACGCACGGTGCCGGTCCGGCGGAGAGCGTCGGTCCGGAGCCCGAGGCGGCGCCGCTCGAGGCGCAGGGGCTCGGCTGGGCGAGCAGTCACGGCACGGGCAAGGCCGGCGACACGATCACCAGCGGGCTCGAGGTGACCTGGACGCAGACGCCGACCCGGTGGGGCAACGGCTTCTTCGAGAACCTGTTCGGCCACGAGTGGGAGCTGACGGAGAGCCCGGCCGGCGCCAAGCAATGGGTCGCCAAGGACGCGGAGGAATCGGTGCCGGACGCGCACGACCCGTCCCGGAAGCACCGCCCGACGATGCTGACGACCGACCTCGCGCTGCGCCTCGACCCGGTCTACGGCCCGATCTCGCGGCGCTTCTACGAGAACCCCGACGAGTTCCGGCTCGCGTTCGCGAAGGCCTGGTACAAATTGCTCCACCGCGACATGGGGCCGGTATCGCGCTTCCTCGGCCCGTGGGTGCCGGAGCCCCAGCTGTGGCAGGACCCGGTCCCGGCGGTCGACCACGAGCTGATCGACGACGCCGACGTCGCGGCCCTCAAGGAAACGATCCTCGGGTCGGGGCTGTCCGTACGGCAGTTGGTGTTCACGGCGTGGGCGTCGGCGGCCTCGTTCCGCGGGACCGACAAGCGCGGCGGTGCGAACGGCGCGCGGATCCGGCTCGAGCCGCAGCGCAGCTGGGCGTGCAACGATCCGGCGGAGCTGGCGCGGGTCCTGGAGACGCTGGAGCGGATCCAGCAGGACTTCAACGCGGCGCAGTCCGGTGGGAAGCGCGTGTCGCTGGCCGACCTGATCGTGCTCGGCGGCAGCGCGGCGGTCGAGCGGGCGGCGCGGAACGCCGGCCAGGACGTCACGGTGCCGTTCCACCCGGGGCGGACCGACGCGAGCCAGGATCAGACCGACGTTGACTCGTTCGCCGTCCTCGAACCGCGGGCCGACGGGTTCCGGAACTACCTGCGGGCCGGCGAGAAGCTGTCACCGGAGACGCTGCTGCTGGACCGCGCGTACATGCTGACCCTGACCAGCCCGGAGCTGACCGTCCTGGTCGGCGGTCTCCGGGTGCTCGGAGCGAACGTCGGCAACGCGCGGCACGGTGTGTTCACCGACCGGACCGACACCCTGTCGACCGACTTCTTCGTCAACCTGCTGGCGCCGGGCACCGAGTGGCGGGCTTCGGAGTCGGACGAGAACCTGTTCGAGATCCGGGACCTCGGGAGCGGCGAGGTGAAGTGGACCGCGACGGCGGCCGACCTGATCTTCGGGTCGAACTCGCAGCTGCGCTCGCTGTCCGAGGTCTACGCGAGCGCGGACGCCCAGGAGAAGTTCGTCCGGGACTTCGTCGCGGCCTGGGTCAAGGTGATGGAGCTCGACCGCTTCGACCTCAGGAAGGTGTAGGCATCCCGTACGCGTGGTCGACGGTCATCGAGAACATCAGTCGCTGGTCCCGCACCATCGCGGCGCGGTACTCGGCCCAGTCCGGGTGCTCGCCCGAGGCGGTGCGGTAGTAGTCGACGAGATCCTCGACCACGGCGTCGTACGGGTCGGCGGCAACCGGGCTGAGCTCGGCCTTGCCTTCCAGGACCAGGTACGAGCGGCCGTTCGGGCCGTTCACGTACAGGCTGGCGCGCGGGTCGCGGCGCAGGTTCCTGGTCTTGGCGCGGGCGTCGGTGAGCGAGATCCGCACCCGGTCGCCGTCGAACACGTAGGTGATGTTGGACAGCTGCGGCCGGCCGTCGCGCTTGATCGTGACCAGCACACCGAGCCCGTGCGTCCCGATCCGGTCGAGGAGGGTTTCCGTCATGGGACCCAGCCTAGAAATTCAAGGACGCTTGAACGCAAGGAACCTGCCGACCTCGGCGAGCCAGCGGTCCGGGGCGTGGCTGTGGATCCGGTGCCCGGCCTCGATCGTCCTGATCGTTGCTGAGGGCATCAGGTCGGCGACGCGGTGGAAGCGGGTCTGATCGAGGTGACTCCTCGGTCCGCCTGCCAGCAGCAGCGTCGGTGCGGTGACAGCGGGCAGGCCGGACCACCAATCCGGTCGCGGGCGGCAGAGATCCGCGATCACGTCGCGCAGCAGGCTCCCGCACCGCCAGGGCTGTGGCCACGAACGCCCCCAACGAGTTCCCCACGAGCGTCACACGGTCGAGCCGCTCGAGCTCACGCCGTACCTGGTCGCGGAAGTCGTCGAGAAAGTACGCCCGACGCCGCGGCGCCTGCCCGTGTCCGAGCAACGTCGGGCAATGCACCCGATAGCCGAGCGCTTCGAAGTCCGGGATGAAACGGCGCCACGTCGACGGGCCACTCGTACCGGCGTGCAGGCAGACCAGATCCTTCATCAGCATTCCTTTCTCACCAGGAGACAGTGTCCACGGAACCTGTGGATCCGCTGAGGATGGGTGGTGGAGCCTGGTTCTGCGCGGGTTGTGGCGGAGACGATCGGGCGTATGAGCGGGATCGGCGAGAGAGCTTCGGGTGAGCGGGCCCTGGTCCGGCGGCTGAACGATCGGTTGGGGTTCGGTCCGGCGCCGGGGGACCTCGAGGCCGGTGTGGACGCGACGGTGCGGCGGCTGCTCGGACCGGCGACGGACGCGGCCGCCGCCGCGGTACCGCCACCGACCGGCCTGGAACCACCGGCCAAGGCGAGCAAGGACGGCAAGGACAAGAAAGACAAGGAATCTAAGAAGGCGGCTAATCGGGAGCGGGTGGCGCAGGAGCGGAGGCTGACGATCTGGTGGCTCGACCGGATGGTCGTGAGCCGGACCGCGGGCGAGCGCCTCACCTGGTTCTGGCACGGGCACTTCGCCACCAGCAACCAGAAGGTCCGGAACGCGGCCTGGATGCTCGCCCAGAACCAGACCCAGCGCAAACTCGCGCTCGCACGGTTCGGAGACCTCGCCCAGGCGATGATCGTCGACTCAGCGATGATCCGCTGGCTGGACGGTCAACGGAACCGCAAGGGCTCGCCGAACGAGAACCTGGCCCGCGAGTTCCTCGAACTGTTCACGCTCGGCATCGGCCACTACCAGGAGGCCGACGTGGCCCAAGGCGCCCGCTGCCTGACCGGCTGGGTACTGCGGGAACAAGGTGCCGTGTTCCAGCGCCGGCGGTTCGACTCCGGGTCGAAGACGGTACTCGGCAGCACGGGCGACTTCGACGCGAAGGAGTTCGCCGGCCTCGCGCTGGCACAGCCCGCGTCGGCCGCGTTCGTGATCGGGCGGTTGTGGTTCCGGCTGGTGTCGGCGACGCCGCCGGACAGCGCGACCCTGGCCCGGCTGACAACGGCGTACGGCGACCAACGCGACGTCAGGTCGTTGCTGACGGCAATGGTGAGCGAGCCGGGCTTCAAGGACCCGGCGGCGAGCCTGGTGAAGCAGCCGGTGGAGTGGGCGGTCGGACTGCTGCGGGCACTGCGGCTGCGGCCCGGGCAGCTGCCGGAGAAGGAACAGACCAAGCTGCTCGCCGGCCTACGAGGAATGGGCCAGCTGCCCTACCGCCCGCCGAGCGTCGGCGGCTGGCCTGCGGGAGCGAGCTGGCTGACGACCTCCGCGGGGGTGACGCGGCTGCAGCTCGCACAACAGCTGGTGAAGATTGCCGACCTTTCGATTGTCGACAACGCGACGGATCGCGTGAGCGCGGCCGGTGCACTGCTCGGCGTCGACGGCTGGTCCGACCGGACTCGCGCGGCGCTGACCGGCCTGAAGGACCCCGCGCAGCTGGTCGCGGTCGCGGCCTGTGCCCCCGAATACGTCGTGAGCGCCTAGGAGGAGATCGTGGCAAATCTGACGAGACGGCGGTTCCTGACGCTCAGCGGTGTGACCGCGGCCGGTGCGCTCGCTGCCGGTGCGACGCAGGTGAACTGGTCCGACCTGATGGCGGCGGCTGTCGACGATCCGTTGCCGAGCGATCAGTCGGTGCTCGTCGTGATCACGCTGTACGGCGGCAACGACGGGCTGAACACCGTCGTACCGGCGGCGGATCCGGCGTACCAGAAAGCACGGCCGGAGCTCGCCTACGAGCCGGACCAGGTGCTCGACCTCGGCGACGGGCTCGGGCTGAACCCGGGGATGAAGGGCCTGAAGGGGTTCTGGGACGACAAGCGGCTGGCGATCGTCCGCGGGGTCGGCTATCCCGAGCCGGATCGCAGCCACTTCCGGTCGATGGCGATCTGGCAGACGGCGTCGCCGAAGTCGCCGGTCCCGAGCGGCTGGCTCGGCCGCTGGCTGGACGCGACCGGTGCGGACCCGCTGCGCGCGGTCTCGGTCGAGCCGACGCTTCCGCCGCTCCTGGCGGGGGAGACCACCGCCGCCGCGTCCCTGCCGCTGCGTGGCCTGGCGCTGCCGAGCGGTGCTGTCGGTACGGCGTACGCGGCGTTGGGGAAGCCGAGCCCGGGTGAAGGCCCGTGGCAGGCGCGGGCGGCGAAGTCGGTGCAGGACCTGCAGGATGCGGCGCGGGTCCTGGGGAAGGCGAGTGGTCGCGAACGCGAGGACGAGGACGACGAGGAGCGGACCAAAGGCGCGTCCGCCGGCGGCGCTTCACAGCTCGGGGCACAGCTCGACCTGATCGCCGGGCTGATCGAGGCCGGCGTACCGACGCGGGCGTACTCCGCTTCACTGGGCGGCTTCGACACACACGCCGACGAGCGGGGAACACAGCAGCGGCTGCTGACCGAGCTGGACGGCGCGCTGACGCCGTTCGTCCAGCGGCTGCAGAAGTCCGACCGCGGGAAGAACGCGGTGGTCCTCGTGTACTCCGAGTTCGGCCGCCGCGTGCAGGCGAACGGCAGCGACGGCACTGACCACGGCACCGCGGGACCTGTGTTCCTGCTGGGGGAGAAAGTTGCCGGCGGCTTCTACGGCGCCCAACCCAGCCTGACCGATCTGTCCAACGGCGATCTCAGGTCGACCACCGACTTCCGCGACGTCTACGCCACCGTTCTGCAGCACGTCCTCGGCGCCGATCCCGGCAAGGTCCTCGCCGGCCACACCACGACGATCGACGGTCTGCTGAGGGTCTGATGCGTACCGAAGAACGGGTAGTGGTGGTCTGGAACGGAAGCCGAGCCCTCTGGCCGAGCGTGGCGATCTCCGGAGTGGCCTACCACTACCCGTCCTTAGGTACGGCCCGCGAGCTGGAGGTGGAAGGCGGCACCGGGTAGGCCATCGGTGCGGTCCGCCACCGTGAGGTCGCCGCCGTGGGCGCGGGCCACGCCGCGGGCGATGGCCAGGCCGAGGCCTGCGCCCTTGCTGTGCGGGCCGTGGACGAGGCGGGCGAAGATGCGCTCGCGGGCAGCTGGCGGTACGCCGGTGCCGTCGTCCTCGACCAGTACGCCGGTGGGGCCGACGGTGATGCGGACAGTGCGGGCGCCGGCCTGGCGGGCGTTGTCGACAAGGTTGGTGAGGACCTGCGTGAGGCGATCGGCGTCGGCGGTGACCGTTGCCGCGCCGTGGATCTCGACGGTGACCTCGGGCGCGACCAGACGGAGGCGGGCGACCTGGGCCTCGGCCAGCTCGCGGAGGTCGACCGGTCCGAGGTGCAACTGGAGGCCGGCGTCGATACGGCTGAGTTCGAGCAGGTCCGCGACCAGCGTGCCGGCGCGGCGGGACTCGCGGACGAGGAGGAGCTCGAGTTCCTCGCGCTGCGCGGCCGAAGCGTCAGGCCCGAGCTGGATCAGCGTCTCCGTGGCCGTCTGCAGCCCGGCGACCGGCGTCCGCAACTCGTGCGCAGCATCCGCCACGAACTCCCGCATCCGATCCTCCGACCGCCGCGCCACCCCCTCCGCCTCCCGCGCCATGCCCTCGGCCTCCCGCGCCATCCCCTCCGCCTGCCGTGCGGCCCCCTCCGCCTGCCGCGCCAGCCCTTCCGCGTGCCGTGCCGTCGCTTCGGATCGGCGCGCGGCCTCCTCGGCGCCCTCCAGCGCGTCGAGCATCTCGTCGAAGGCGGCCGCCGTCCGGCCGAGTTCGGTGTCTGCGCGCTCCGGCTGCAGCCGCCCGCCGCGCCGCCCGGCCGCGATCGACCGCGCCAGCCCGGTCATCGCGTCCAGCGGCGCCAGCGCCAGCCGCATCCCGACCGCCAGCGCGAACCCGGTGATCAGGATCGCCAAACCACCCGACACGATCAGCACATTGCGCAACCGCGCACTGGCATCCGCGAGCAATCCGGTGTCCGCGGACAGCAACAGCGTCGCGCCCTTCGTCTGCTGCCCCGCCTGCAACGTCGCCTTCACCTGACGGACCGTCCCGCCCGCCTCGATCGGCGGAGCACCCAGCTGCCGCCCGTTCCGCAGTACCAACGTCACCCGCACCCCGTCGGCGTCCACGCGCCGCACCAGGTTGGCCGGCGCGACGTTCTGCCGCGCGAGCTGCTGTGCCAGCTGCGCCCGCCCGGTCAGCAACGAGTCGAGACTCCGCTCGGCCTGCGCGTCGAACACAGCCTTCACCGTCAACCCGGTCACCGGCAGCACCACGAGCAGTACGGCGATCGCGGTCACCGTCACGCGAGTGCGCAAGGACGCAGTACGCAGGCCGCTCATAGCCGCAACACGTAACCAGAGCCACGGACGGTATGCAGCAGCCGCGGCCCGTGCGCCTCCAGCTTGCGGCGGAGCCCGCTCACGTACACCTCGACCAGGTTGTCGGCGTAGTCGTCGTACCCCCAGACCGCGGTCAGCAGCTGCGTCTTGCCGACGACCTTCTCGGCGCGCCCGGCGAGGAACGCGAGCAGCTTGAACTCGGTCGCGGTCAGCTCGATCTCGGTCCCGGCCCGGCGTACGACGCGCGCCTCGACGTCCACCTCCAGATCGCCGACGGTGAGCACGGCCCGCAGCCGCCCCATCCGCCGCAGCACCGCCTCGACGCGCGCGATCAGCTCCGCCAGCACGAACGGCTTGACCACATAGTCGTCCGCCCCGGTCCGCAGCCCGTGCAGCCGGTCGTCGACGGCGTCGCGGGCGGTCAGCAGGATGACCCCGGCGTTCGAGGTCTCCCGGGCGACCGTCAGCAGCTCGAACCCGTCCCGGCCGGGCAGCATCACGTCGAGCAGCACGAGGTCCGGCCGGTACTCCGCCAGCTCCCGCTCGAACCCGCTGCCGTCGGGTTGCGTGCGGACGTCGTACCCGGCCTCGGCCAGCGCGATGCCGACGGCGGTCCGGATCGGCTCCGCGTCCTCGACGACCAGCACTCGCGGCGTCAGCTGCGCTCTCATCCGGGCCATCCTCGCACCACCGCCGAGCCACCCCACGAGGCCCGGCAACAGATCTTCAGCACATCCTCAGCGAATGCTCCGTCACTCTCCGTGTCTCGCCGGTCGAGACCCCCGGTTCGACGGGGCGGGGGAGTTGTGCATACACTCACTGGCATCATGCGGCACCAGCTTCTCCTCCTTCGCTGCCGCGGCGAGGCCTGACAAGGCCGGTCCCTCGCCGCGGAGTTTCGTCGTACGCCGGTCGTCCCTCACGACACCCGTACTTCCGAGGAGAACCCCGTGGCACCCAAGAACCAGCCCCAGCCCGTCCAGCAGCCGTCCGGTATGCCGGTGCACCGCTACCGCGCGTTCCCGCCGATCGACCTGCCGGACCGCACCTGGCCGGCCAAGTCCGTCGACCGCACCCCGCGCTGGCTGTCCACCGACCTCCGTGACGGCAACCAGGCGCTGGTCGAGCCGATGTCCCCGGCCCGCAAGCGGCGGATGTTCGACCTGCTGGTGAAGATGGGCTACAAGGAGATCGAGGTCGGTTTCCCGAGCGCCAGCCAGTACGACTTCGACTTCGTCCGCAGCCTGATCGAGGACGACGTGATCCCGGACGACGTCACGATCTCGGTGCTGACCCAGGCGCGCGAGGAGCTGATCGAGCGCACCGTGCAGTCGCTGCAGGGCTCGCCCCGGGCGACCATCCACCTGTACAACGCGACCGCGCCGCTGTTCCGCCGGGTGGTGTTCAACGTCGACAAGGCCGAGTGCCGGGCGATCGCGGTGCGCGGCACCGAGACCGTGATGAAGTACGCCGACGAGATGCTCGGCGACTGCGAGTTCGGGTACCAGTACAGCCCGGAGATCTTCACCGGCACCGAGCTGGAGTTCGCGCTCGAGGTGTGTGAGGCGGTCAGCGACGTCTGGCAGCCCGCCGCGGGCCGGGAGATCATCCTGAACCTGCCGGCCACCGTCGAGATGTCCACCCCGAACGTGTACGCCGACCAGATCGAGTGGTTCGGGCGGAACCTGACCCGCCGCGAGCACAGCACGATCAGCCTGCACCCGCACAACGACCGCGGCACCGCGGTGGCGGCGACCGAGCTGGCGCTGATGGCCGGCGCGGACCGCGTCGAGGGCTGCCTGTTCGGCCACGGCGAGCGGACCGGCAACGTCGACCTGGTCACGCTGGGGATGAACCTGTTCAGCCAGGGCATCGACCCGCAGATCGACTTCTCCGACATCGACGAGATCCGCCGCACCGTCGAGTACTGCACGCAGATGCGCGTTCCGGAGCGCCAGCCGTACGCCGGCGACCTGGTCTACACCGCCTTCTCGGGCTCGCACCAGGACGCGATCAAGAAGGGCCTGGAGGCGCTGGACAAGCAGGCCGCGGCCGAGGGCCGGCCGGTCGGCGACATCGCCTGGGAGGCGCCGTACCTGCCGATCGACCCGAAGGACGTCGGCCGCTCGTACGAGGCCGTGATCCGGGTGAACTCGCAGTCCGGCAAGGGCGGCGTCGCCTACATCATGAAGTCGGAGCACCGGCTCGACCTGCCGCGCCGGCTGCAGATCGAGTTCAGCCGGGTGATCCAGCAGCACACCGACAACGAGGGCGGCGAGGTCGGCCCGCAGCAGATGTGGGACATCTTCGCGGCCGAGTACCTGGCGCCCGGCGCGCTGTCGCTGCTGACCGTCACCTCGACCTCCGGCGAGGGCCAGGGCGACCAGCTCCGGGTTCAGGTCTATGCCAACGGCGTACCCCACGAACTGGTTGGCGAAGGCAACGGTCCGGTGTCGGCCTTCGTGGACGCGATCCGGCCGCTGAAGTACGACGTACGGGTGCTGGATTACCACGAGCACGCGCTGTCCGCGGGCGGCGACGCGCTGGCTGCGGCCTACGTGGAGTGTGAGGTCGGTGACGAGGTGTTCTGGGGCGTCGGCCGGGACGCGAACATTCTCACCGCTTCGCTGAAGGCCGTGGTCTCGGCTGTCAACCGCGCAACGCGCTGAACCGCCGGAAAACTTCCGGAAACCGCACTGCGAATTGCCCGTCTCCGTGTCGGAGGCGGGCAATTCCTGTACGCGCCGATACCGTTACGTCACGGTCCGCAACGTTGTCTCAACGTTGCCTCAAGTCGTTGACTCGATGACCAGGGTTGCGCAGACTGTCTGCACAATGCGCAGATCCTTGCAAGACAGTGTTACTAAGTCTGGCTGATCCAGGGTCTGCGCCACCGACTTTCCCTGGTAGTCGCGTGGAGGTGAGCAGTGAGCGGTGCGGTCGACACGTCCGCGGCCAAGCTGATCGAAGGACCTGCCGTCGAACCTAAACCCTCGGCTGCTCGGCGCTTCTTCGGCGCCTGGTTGGTACGAAGAGTTCTGAAGGCGCTCTTGACCGTCTTCATCGTCACGACCGGCACGTTCTTCCTGGTTCGGCTGTTGCCCGGCAACCCGGTCGAGACGTACATCCAGACGCAGATCGCGCAGACCGGTATCTCGTACGAGGCAGCCGCCGCGCAGGCGCAGAACCTGTTCTCGCTGGACCCGGACGCGCCGCTGATCTCGCAGTACTTCACCTACATGGCGAACCTGCTGCAGGGTGACTTCGGCAACTCGACGCTCTCGCCGGGTACGACGGTCGCCGAGGTGATCCAGACGTACCTGCCGTGGACGTTGTTCTCGGTCGGTGTGGCCACCGTGTTCAGCTTCATCATCGGCATCGTGGCCGGCATGGTGATGGCCTACCGCCGGGAGAGCTGGATCGACCATCTGCTCTCCTCGCTCGGCGCGCTGCTGCACGCGATTCCGAACTACATCCTGGCGATCCTGATCGTGGTCTTCCTCGGTGTGAAGCTGCAGTGGTTCAACCTGACCGAGGCGCGCGGCTCGTACACCCCCGGTGTCGAGCCGTCCTTCAGCCTGGCCTTCCTGAACGACATCTTCTACCACGCGACGCTGCCGATCCTGGCCTACGCGCTGACCACGGTCGGCTCCTGGGCGCTGGTGATGAAGTCCTCGACGGTGGAGACCCTCGGCGAGGACTACGTGACGGTCGCCCGGGCGCGCGGTCTGTCGGACAGCCGGATCCGGTCCGGGTACGTCGGACGCAACGCCGTCCTGCCCTTGTTCAGCCAGCTCGCGGTGTCGCTGGGCTTCGTGGTCGGCGGCTCGATCTTCGTGGAGCGGATCTTCGGCTACCAGGGCATCGGGTTCAGCCTGTTCAACGCGGTGAACGGCCGCGACTACCCGGTGCTGCAGGGCATCTTCCTGGTCGTCACGATCTCCGTGGTGGTGGCCAACCTGCTGGCCGACGTTCTCTACAGCCGGCTGGATCCGCGGATCCGGGTCAGCGGCCAGGGCAAGGGGTGACACGATGACCGAAGCAACCATCCCTGTCTCCGCGGTCGGCACCACGGGTGTCTCCCGGTTCGCGGGCATCGTCAGCGCACTGCGCCGCAGCCCGGCCGGTTTCATCGGCTTCCTGATCGTCGGCCTGATGGTGCTGATCACCGCGATCGTGCCGTTCTTCCTCCCGGACGTGGCGCCGAACGTCAAGGAGATCCTGCTCCCCGCCGGGTCGCCGGGCCACCTGCTCGGCACCGACAACGAGGGCAAGGACGTCCTGATCCAGATGATCGGCGGCGGCCGGACGGTGATCTTCGTCGGCTTCGTCGCCGCGGCGATCTCGACCGCGCTGGCGATCGTGCTCGGCTCGCTGGCGGCGTACCTCGGCGGCTGGGTCGACTCGGTCGTGGTCACGCTGGCCGACGTCTTCCTGACCGTCCCGCAGATCGTGCTGCTCGCCGTTCTCGGCGCGTTCTTCCGGCTCGACTCGCCGTTGCTGCTCGCGCTGCTGGTCGGCGGCCTGTCCTGGCCGGTGCTGACCCGGGCGGTGCGGGCGCAGGTGTTCTCGCTGAAGGAACGCGAGTTCGTCGAGGCCGCCCGGCTGCTCGACCTCGGCACGGTCCGGGTGGTGTTCGTCGAGATCCTGCCGAACATGGCCAGCTTCATCCTGATGAACTTCATGATCGGCGTGACCAACGCGATCTACCAGCTGGTCGGCCTCTACCTGCTCGGCCTGGCACCGCTGAGCGGGGCCAACTGGGGGATCATGCTCAACCGCGCCTGGATCGCCGGCGCGATCTTCAACGAGGCGAGCCTGGCCTGGATCCTCAGCCCGATCGTGGCGATCGTCCTGCTGCTGCTCGGATTGGTGATGATGACGAGATCCCTGGAAGAGATCCTCAACCCGCGGCTCCGGGACCGGTGAGCATGGTGACGACGACTACCTCAGGTGCGCCTCGCGCGGTACGCGGCGGCGAGGGCAAGCCGCTGCTGTCGATCCGCGACTTCAAGGTCGAGTACCGGACCGGCGCCGGTTCGACGGTGCAGGCGGTTCGCGGTGTCGACCTCGACCTCTTCCCGGGCGAGAGCCTCGCACTGGTGGGGGAGAGCGGCTGCGGCAAGACGACGTTCGGGCTCGGTCTGCTGCGGTTGCTGCCGCGGCTCGGTCACGCCAGCGGACAGGTGACGTTCAACCGCGGTGACGGCACCACGATCGACGTGCTCGGCCTGGACGGCAAGGACCTGCGGGCCTTCCGCTGGCGCGACGCGGCGATGGTGTTCCAGGGTGCGATGAACGCGTTCAACCCGGTGCTGAAGATCCGCGCGCACATGCACGACACGATGCGCGCGCACACCAAGGCGAGCAAGCAGGAGATCGAGGACCGCGCGTCCGAGCTGCTCCGGCTGGTCCGCCTGGAGCCGTCCCGGGTGATGGACTGCTACCCGCACGAGCTGTCCGGCGGTATGCGGCAGCGGGTGCTGATCGCGATGAGCCTGCTGCTCGAGCCGGAGGTGCTGATCCTCGACGAGCCGACCACGGCGCTCGACATCCTGACCCAGCGGTCGGTCGTCGACGTCCTGCACGAGGTGCGCGAGCGGCTCGGGTTCTCGATGATCTTCATCTCCCACGACCTGTCGCTGGCCGCCGAGCTCGCCGACCGGGTCGCCACCATGTACGCCGGACGCATCATCGAGACCGGTGGCGTCCGGGACATGTTCTACCGGCCGCGGCACCCGTACACGCTCGGGCTGATCAAGGCCGTACCGCCGATCGTCGGCGACCTGCCGGACATGGAGTCGATCCCCGGCGGCCCGCCGAGCCTCGCCGCGCTGCCGAAGGGCTGCACGTTCAGCCCGCGGTGCAAGTACGCCACCGAGGCGTGCAAGGACGAGGACCCGCCGCTGATCCCGATCACCGACGAGCCGGGCGAGGCCCACGAGGCCGCCTGTATCCACTGGAAGGACGTACACCTCGAGCGTGAGGTGCCGAGCGACTTGGGGAACGCATCATGAGCGCGCTGGAGAAGTCCCCCGAGACCCCGGAGGCGAGCGGCCGGACGCCGCTGATGACGCTGAACGGCGTCAGCCAGGTGTTCGACACCAAGGCCGGGCCGATCCGGGCGGTCGACGGCACGAACCTGTCGATCAACCCGGGCGAGGTGCTCTGCCTGGTCGGCGAGAGCGGCTCCGGGAAGACCACGGCCGCCCGGATGGCGGCCGGCCTGGCCAAGCCGTCGAGCGGCCAGGTCGCCTTCGACGGCCGCGACATCTGGTCGATGAACCGGCAGGACTTCACGACGTTCCGGCGCAGCGTGCAGTACGTGCACCAGGACCCGTACGCGTCGCTGAACCCGACCCGGACGATCCAGCAGACGCTCACCGCGCCGCTGCTCAAGCACGGTGTGGTGAAGTCCAAGAAGGAGGCGGCCGTACGCGCTGCCGAGCTGCTCACCAAGGTCGACCTGACCCCGCCGGAGAACTACCTGGCGAAGTTCCCGCACCAGCTGTCCGGCGGCCAGCGCCAGCGGGTCGCGGTGGCCCGGGCGCTCACGCTGGACCCGAAGCTGATCATCGCCGACGAGTCCACCTCGATGCTGGACGTGTCGATCCGGATCAGCGTGCTGGCGATGCTCGGCCGGCTGCGCGACGACCTCGGCGTCGGGTTCCTGTTCATCACCCACGACCTGGCGATCGCGAAGTACTTCGGCTGGAACGGCAAGACCGCGGTCATGTACCTCGGCCGGATCGTCGAGTTCGGGCCGACGCCGAAGATCATCAACGCGCCCACGCATCCGTACACCCGGGCGCTGATCGACGCGATCCCGGAGCCGGACCCGGACCTCACCAAGACCAAGGGCCGCGAGTCCCTGCGCAGCCTGGAGATCCCGAGCCTGGCGCACCTGCCACCCGGCTGCTCGTTCCATCCGCGCTGCCCGCTCTTCGAGGACGGGCTGTGCGACGGCGAGGTCCCCGAGCTCGTCGAGATCCGTTCCGGCCAGTCCGCGGCGTGCCACGTGGTGGCGCGCGACGGCGTACCAGAGAAGCGGCCGGATGAGCCGGGGTCCTGATGGGACCACAGATCGGGCGTATGGCGCTCGGCTGGTCAGTGTTCCTGGTACTGGCCAGCGGAGTGCTGTTGCTCACCCTGACGCCGGGCACCCCGCAGTACGTCGTCACCCTGTTCACCTTGTGTTTGGGCCTGCTACTGGGCCTGGTGGTCGTCGTCGGAGTCGTCGTGACCCGGCGCCGGGAAAAACGCGAGGGCGGTAGTTAATCCCACCAGTAGTACCTGACCCACATGGGCGTGCGGTCAGTCCAGAAAGGACGAAGGATGAGTCCCACCGACACCAACGATCCCGGCACCAACGGGACGGGCGCCAGCGCCCTGACCAACGCGGTTTCCCGCCGGCACGTGCTCCAGCTGTTCGGCATCGCCGGTGTCGGCGCAGCCGGCATCGGGTCACTGACGGCGTGCTCGCCGAGTACCCCGAACAGCAACAACGAAGGCGGCGGCGGCAAGTCCGGCGGCGAGTTCCACGGCGCGTACCCGTACCAGCTGCCGCCGAAGGGCCACTTCAACCTCGCCGCCGGTGTCACCGACGGCATCCAGGCCAGCAACAGCCCGTACTTCGACCTCGTCTACCCCAGCGCCGGCATGTACTACTGGGCCGACAAGAAGTGGGAATGGATGATGGCCGAGTCCGGGCAACTGGACGAGGCGAACAACACCTACACGCTGAAGCTGCGTTCCGGCCTGAAGTGGAGCGACGACAAGCCGGTGACCTCGAAGGACGTCGTGTCGACGTTCAACCTGCGCTGGCTGATGCGCCAGCAGGACTGGACCTTCCTGTCCGACGTCACCGCCAAGGACGACACCACCGTGGTGTTCACCATCGGTACGCCGTCCACGGTGCTCGAGCGCTACATCCTCCGCGCCGGCATCCTGCCGGACTCGGTCTACGGCGAGTGGGCGACCAAGGCAGAGGCCCTGCGGAAGGCCAAGAAGAGCCTGGACAGCCCCGAGGGCAAGCAGCTGAACGGCGACTTCCAGAAGTTCCGTCCGGAGAACCCGGCCGTCTCGGGCCCGTTCAACTTCGACGTGAAGACCATGACCAACGCGCAGATGACGCTGGTCAAGAACGACAAGGGCCTGTTCGCCGACAAGGTCGGCTTCTCGAAGGTCGTGCTGTACAACGGTGAGACCTCCGACATCACGCCGGTCGTGATGAACAAGGACGTCGACTACGCCACCCACGGGTTCGCGGTGGCCAGCGAGAAGACCCTGCAGGGCAGCGGCTTCCGGATCCTCCGGCCGCCTGTGTACTCGGGCCCGTCGCTGGTGTTCAACTACACCTCCCACCCGGAGCTGGCCGACGCCAAGGTGCGGCAGGCGATCGCCTACGTGCTCGACCGCAACGAGAACGGCACCGTCGCGCTCGGCGACTCGGGCAAGCCGTGCAAGTTCATGGCCGGCTTCTCCGACATCCTGGTCCCCGACTGGATCTCGGACGCCGACCAGAAGAAGCTGCAGGCGTACGAGAAGGACGAGGCCAAGGCCACCCAGCTGCTGCAGGAGGCCGGCTGGAAGAAGACCGGTGGCAAGTGGACGCTGCCGAACGGCAAGCCGGCGGCGTACGACATCAAGTTCCCGACCGAGTTCGCCGACTGGAACCCGGCCGCCACCAACGCGGCCGACCAGCTGAACAAGTTCGGGTTCAACATCACCAAGCGGGGTATCACCTTCACCCAGCTGAACCCGGACGTGCTGGCGGGCAAGTTCGACATCGCCATCCAGGGCTGGGGTGCGTCGAACCACCCGCACCCGTACTTCGCGTTTGTCCAGGACCTGTACACGTTCAACTACGTGATCGCGGCGAACTCCGGCGGCAAGGGCATGAACTTCCCGCTGAAGCAGACCACCTCGGCGGGTCCGATCGACCTGCAGTCCGTGGTCGACAAGTCCGCCCAGGGCCTGAACGTCGACGAGCAGAAGAAGAACATCACCGCCGCGGCGATGGCGTTCAACGAGCTGCTGCCGATCATCCCGCTCTGGGAGCGCTACGGTAACAACCCCGCGCTCGAGGGCACCCGGGTCGGGAAGTTCCCGGCCGACGACGACCCGATCCTGAAGAACGCGCCGTACGCGGACAACTTCGTGATCATGGGGATGTACTCGGGCAAGGTCGCGCCGGCCTAAACGACTGGCGTTCTGACCCGATTGTTTGGTTGGGTCGGCCGGGTGATCAGCGTTCGCGAGATCGACCCGGCCGACCTGGCTCTGTTCGACGAGTGGTACGACGCCTTCCGGGCCGGCGCGGTCGCCGGGCGGGAGGCGTCGCTGGTGGTCAGCCGGGAGGCGCTCGGGTTCTCGCTGCGCACCCCGGGTCCGCTCAAGCAGCGGATCGCGGTCGGCGCGTTCGAGGACGGCCGGGTGCTCGGCGCGATGCTGTTCGAGTGCCGGCTGAGCGACAACCTCGACACGGTCGAGGTGGAGATCGACGTACCGCCGGAGCACCGGCGGCGCGGGATCGGGACGGCGCTGTGGCAGTGGGCCGTGACCCGGTCCGCGCAACTCGGCAGGACGATCGTCCAGGCCGAGCTCGCCGTTCCCGCGGACCCGTCGCCCGGCGCCGCGTTCGCTGCGCGGCTCGGGTTCCAGGTGGAGCACGTCGAGGAGCATCTCGTCGTACCGCTGCCGTACGACGATCTGCGGCTGGAGGACCTGCGGTCGGCGGCGGGGCGGCTCGACGGGTACCGGCTGACGTCGTGGGCGGGGTTGTGCCCGCCGGAGCACCAGCAGGCGTACGCCGACCTGCACACCGCGATGGACCTGGACGTGCCGACGGGCGGGATGACCCGCGAGGTCGTGCCGTGGACGGTCGAGAAACTGGAGGCGAGCGAGGCGCGGATCGACCGGAGCTACCTCGCGCTGGTGACGATGGCGCACACTCTTGCCGGTGAGCCGGCCGGGTACACGCTGATCTATCTGCCGCGGACGGACACCAAGCACGCGCAGCAGGACGACACGCTGGTACTGCGGGAGCACCGCGGCCACAACCTCGGCACGTTCTTGAAGCTGGCGAACCTCGAGCAGCTGGCCAAGCACCGTACGGCGCAACGCTTCCTGCACACCTGGACCGCGCTGTCGAACGCGCCGATGCGCAAGGTCAACGCCCGCTTCGGGTTCCGGGCGGTCGAGGAACACCGCGAGCTCGAACTGCGGCTGCCGCGGCTGCGTCCGGCGGCGCGCGGCGTGATCCTCGACGAGGACGACCGCGTCCTGCTGGTGCGCTTCGAGTTCCCTGACGGCCCGCTCTGGGCGACGCCGGGCGGCGGGATCGAAGCGGGGGAGTCGCCGGTCGAAGGTCTGCGCCGTGAGCTCGTCGAGGAGGTCGGCCTGACAGACTTCCCCGAGCCGCCGCACCTCTGGCACCAGGAGGTCGTCGCCGACGGCCACGCCACCGGTTTCGACGGCGTGCTCAACGACTACTTCCTGATCCGGACTCCGAACTTCACCCCCGCAGGCACCCTCACCGCAGCCGAACTCCGCGCCGAGAACGTACACGCCCTGCAGTGGTGGACCCTCGCCGACCTCGAAGCCCACCAAGGCCGCTTCGCACCCCGCGACCTGCCGGCGCTGCTCCGCAAACTCCTCGAGTCCGGCCCACCGACCGTCCCGACCCAGCTCGGTCTCTGAGCTGTGGCGGGTTTTCGTACCGGTCAGAGGCGTCGTAGCCAGTTGAGGTGGCCTTCGGTCATGACGGCGTGACCGTCGGCGGTGTCGGCGACGGTGGGGTCGTGGGTGGCGATGACGACTGCGGCGCCGCGGTGGGCCTGGGCGCGGAGCAGGTCGAGGACGCGTTCGCGGTTGGTGCTGTCGAGTTCGCTGGTGGACTCGTCGGCGAGGATCACCCGCCCCTGCTGAGCGATTCCACGCGCGACCGCGACCCGTTGCTGCTCGCCACCGGACAGTTCCTCGACCAGGTGGTCGCCGCTCTCTTCCAGCCCGACGCCGGCGAGGGCCTGCTCGATCACGCGGTCGACCTCGGCGGCGGGCTTGCGCTCGGCGAGCAACGGGACCGACAGGTTCTCGCGGGCGGTCAGCACGCGCGCGAGCCCGTTCCCTTGCGGGATCAGTACGACGCCGTGCCGGGCGGCGGCCGGGCGGTCCTCGATCACCAGCCCGTCGATCTCCACCTGCCCCTTCGCCAGTGGCACCGCCCCGGCGATTGCCCACAGCAACGAACTCTTGCCGGCGCCGGACGGCCCGCTGACCGCGAGCACGAACCCGGGGGGCACCGTGAACGACACGTCCGACACGGCGGTCACGTCGCCGTACCGCACCGTCACCTGACTGAGCTCGATCATCGCTCGCCCTCCTGCGGCACCGGGGTGAGCCGGATCTCGCCGTTGTCGGTGGTGACCTGCACAAGCGTTCCGGCCGGCAGCAGTTCGGCCACGTGCGGCGGCAGCGGCAGCGATCCGTCAACGGCGACCACGGCGTACTCCTCGCCCGACCTGCCCTCGGAGGCGATCCGGCCGTCCCGGATCGTGATCGTCCGGGGCAGCGTCGCCGCGACCTCCGGGTCGTGGGTGACGAGCAGGACGGTCATCCCGGTCTCGCGGTTGATCGTGCGGAGCGCCGCGAGCACCTCGTCGCGGGCGTGGTGGTCGAGCTGACTGGTCGGCTCGTCGGCCAGCAGCAGGCCGGGCATCGTCGCGATCCCGACCGCGACTGCGCACAGCTGCACCTGGCCGGGGGTCAGCTGGGTCAGCCCGGCATCGGCATGGTTGCCCAGGCCGACGAGCTCGAGGATCGTCTCCGGCGCCGGCAGCTCGCGGTCGCGGGGCGCGGCCTGCTGGGCGTAGCGGATGTTCTCGGTGGGCGTCAGGTACGGGACAAGGTTGCGTCCCGCGCCCTGCAGCACGATGCCGACGTCACCGGACCGCATCCGGTCCAGCTCCGCCTCCGTCATCGTGGCGACGTTGTGCTCGCCGACCTGCAGCCGTCCCGCGCTCGGGGTGAGCAGGCCGCCGCACAGCTGCAGCAGCGTCGACTTGCCGGCGCCGGAGGGACCGAGCAGCCCGACGAGTTCGCCAGGGCGCACACTGATGCCGATCCCGGAGAGCGCCGCGACGTCGTGCCCGTGCGCGCGGTAGATGTGCACGAGTCCCGTCGTACTGATCGCCAGTCCGCTCATGTCAGCTCCTCCCGGATCCGGCTGTAGCTCGAGCGCCTGTTGACACCGCTGCCGAGGAGCAGGGTCGTCGCGGCGAGGACCGCCGTACCGCCTAGCCAGAGCGCCGCCGCGACCGGCCAGTTGGTACCGAGATCGAGCGGCACCACCCCGTCGTTCGTCGCGAACAAGGGGATCAGCGGGAGCGCCACGTGGGCGCCGATCAACCCGCACCCGGTGCCGAGCAGCACGGCGAGCGTGACCGGACCGGTCTGCTCCCACCGCGCGGCCCGTCCGGTCGCGCTCGCCGGTACGCCGGTCAGTCGCAGGCTCGCGTAGTCCTGCGCCCGCGACCGCCACGACGTGACGACGGTCAGCAGCAGTACGACGACCGCGAGCACCCCGGCCGCGACACCGACGACCGGCGCCAGCTGCAGCGCCAGCGCGCTCGCCGAACGCCCGTACGACGCGATGCGGTCGTCGCGCCGGTCCACGAGGTCGGCCGTGAACCCTGCCTGGCTGAACTGCTCGACGATCGTGCCGACGTTCGCCAGGCCGTCCTCGTTCAGCCAGACCTCGAACTCCGTCCCGCTCTCGTCGACGGCGCCGCCGAGACGTCGTACCGTCTCCAGATCGACGACGGCCGTGCGGTCGCCGTACCGGTTCACCGGCGCGCGCAACCGGTCGATCCTGGACAGCAGCATCGGCGAGCTGTCGATCGCCGGGCTGGTGGTGGCCTTGTCCGCGTAGTGGAACTCCGGCGTCACGAACGCCGGCACCACCGGCGGCACGGTCGCGTACTGCAGGAACTGGTCGTTGCCGAAGCTCTTCATCCCGATCGTCAGCAGGCCGCCAGTCTTGGCCGTGAGCGATCCGGGGTCGGACTCCACCAGGCGCAGCGGCTGCCATTCCTCTGGCCCGCCGAGCGCGAGGTTCGGGTGGTCGTCGGTGGCGAGCTTGCTGATCGTCAGGTCGCCTTCCAGGCCGGTCTGGTCGAGCGTCTCGCGGCCGATGCCGAGCCGGAGCAGGTCACAGCCGGCGCTGCATTCGACGGGCGCCCGCAGTACGACGGGCTTGGTGGCCGGGAGCCGTAACGGCGGGAACGAGACCAGGTAGCGGCCGCCGTCGCGGTGGCTGACCAGGTTCGCGCGCAGTACGACGGATTTCGGTGTGCCGCTGTCGATCGGCTCGCCGTACGCGTTGCTGGCGACCCGCGTCGTGATCGGGCCGGTCGAGACGGTGACGGTCAACTGCGAGCTGCGGAACTGGATCGGCGGTACGCCGCTCGGCGCCTTCAAGGCCTGCCAGCCGTCGGCGTCGGTCAGTTGGTCGCCGCGGAACGCGATCCGGCGGAAGCTGTCCGGCTCGATCAGCAGCGACTTCAGCGCGTCGGGGGAGCCGGGACGGGACACGGCGACCGGCGTCAGCCGGCGGCGGTCCGGGTCGATCCTGTCGACGGCTGCGAGGAAGCCGGCCAAGTACGAGGCGTTCATTCGCAGCACGCCTTCCGCGCCGGTCTCGTAGCCGGAGCGGGTCTCGCGGTTGCGGGAGCCGACCGACGCCGCCTGCCCGGCGAACGCGAGGAGCGCGGCGGCGACGGCGACCGCGGCGACGATCCGGGTGCCGGCGGGGCGGCGCGACACCTGCAACGCGCCGAGCGCGAGGCCCAACCGGCCGCGGCGGAGGGCCCCGCGGCTGATCAGACCGGCCGTCGGCAACAGCAGGTGCGCGAACGTCAGGCCGACCGCCAGCGCCAGCAGAGCCGGGGTGAGGACAGGCAGCGGCCCGCGGCCGTCGCCGGTCAGCGCGGCGAACAGGCCGGCCACGGCGAACACGATGATCGACAGATCGGCGACCCCGATCGCGCGTCCGCGGCGTCCCGCGACGCGGCGCAGCAGGCCCGAGATCGGCTGCCGTACGACGCCACGGACCTGCAGGACCACCACGACCAGCGCGACCGCCGTGGCCACCGCGAGCGCGGCCGGGACCGTCCACGGCAGCTCGATCGGGGCGCCGCGCCGCAGCCAGGTCGCGCGGACGCTCACGAGCACAGCGAAGCCCACCACACCGCCCAGCAACGTGCCGACCAGGACCGGCAGGCCGAGCTCGAGCGAGAGCACGCGGCGGGTACGGCGGGCTGACGAACCGCGCAAGCGGGACAGGGCGATCTCCGGCCGCCGCTGATCGACGACCGCGGCCAGTGCGAGCGCCAGGACGACCACCGCGAACAGCGCGACCTGCACCATCACCAGCGGGATGATTGTCGTGGCCTGCTTGCGGTCCGCCTGGATCTCGTCGACGAGGGTGGCGAGCGACGACGTCACCTCGGCGGGCAGGCCGAGCTCGGAGGCGTTCCCGTTGACGGTGCGGGTGGCCTCCTGGAGGCGGGGGAGGTCGTCCAGCCGGTTCCTGCCGGGAATCGGGCTGACGTCGGAGGTCACGCGGGGGTTCAGGGCTGCCCTGAACGTCGTACGGTCGGTGAAGAGGTGGTCCGCCCAGCCGGGGCTGTTGCCGCCGGCGCCGGCCGTGGGCGGGCGCGAGTGTCCGGTGGGGTAGTCGCCGTACCAGTAGGCGCCGCGGCTCTCCTTCGGGCGGTAGAAGCCAACGATCTTCAGGGCGGTCGTGTCGTTGCCCGTGCCGGCTCGCAGTGATTGCTCCAAGCGGAGGTTCCACGCGGACTTGTCGACGGCCGAGGCGATCACCTCGCCGGCCGCCTGCGGGCAGCGGCCTTCGGTCACCGTCAGTTGGGCGCAGTACCCGTCCCGCCAGCGCAGCCGCACGGAGTTCGCGTCGTCAGTCGGGCGGATACGCCACGAGAGCTCGCTGTAGTAGCCGTGCACGGGCGGCGTGAAGTGCGAGCGCAGGTCGGCCGGGATCAGCTCGTCGAGTTGCTCGGGGCTGACGGTCGCCGTCGTACGGACCTGGGGACCGCCGCTCGCGATCAGCCAGGACGCCTGCAGGTGCCGGCCGGAGAGCGTCTCGGACATCACGGTCTGCTCGACGGCCCGCGCGTACCAGGGCGCGAACACCGCGCAGGCGCCGATCAGCAGACTGATGCCGGTCAGCACCAGGGCCTGCGCCCAGCGGTACCGCAGCGCCCGTCGAAGGAACATCTCCACCCCCAGCGTCGTGTCGCCCGCCGAATGTACGGAATGTTCCGGCCGCTGGGCCGGGAGCCGAAAAAATGTCACATTAATGTTGTCCGGACCGGAATCCGCCCCGCCGGGCGAGGCCCGTTGGCCCGCGGAGCGGGGCCCGGCGGTAGGTTCGGGACATGCGTGAATCCCAGCTCGGTGACCTGACCGTTTCCGCCCTCGGCCTCGGCTGCATGGGGATGTCCCAGTCGTACGGCGTCCGCGCGGACGACGCCGAGTCGATCGCGACCCTGCACGCGGCCGTCGACGCCGGGTGCACCTTCATCGACACCGCCGACGTGTACGGCGACGGCGCGAACGAGGAACTCGTCGGGCGCGCGCTGGCCGGCCGCCGTGACGAGGTGGTGCTCGCGACGAAGTTCGGCTTCCGGCCCGCGGACCCGAACTCGCCGGCGCCGCCCACGGACATCGACGGCTCCCCGGAGTACGCGCTGCAGGCCCTGGACGCGTCGCTGCGCCGCCTCGGCGTGGAGCACATCGACCTCTGGTACCTGCACCGGCGCGACCCGAAGGTGCCGATCGAGGAGACGGTCGGGGCGATGGCCTCGGCGGTCCAGGCGGGCAAGGTGCGGTACCTCGGCCTGTCCGAGGTGAACGGCGACACGGTGCGCGCGGCGCACGCCGTACATCCGATCAGCGCCGTGCAGAGCGAGTGGTCGCTGTGGACGCGCGACCCGGAGACCGTCGTGCTGCCGACGCTGCGGGAGCTGGGCATCGGGTTCGTGCCGTTCAGCCCGCTCGGGCGCGGGTTCCTGACCGGGCAGATCAAGTCCGAGGCCGACTTCCCTTCGGACGACATGCGGCGGACGTTGCCGCGGTTCCAGGGTGAGAACTTCCAGCGGAACCTGGACCTGGTCGAGCAGGTCAAGGCGCTGGCCGCGTCGAAGGGCGTGACGCCGAGCCAGCTGGCGCTCGCCTGGTTGCTTGCACAGGGCAATGACGTGGCGCCGATCCCGGGCACGAAGCGGCGCAAGTACCTGGCCGAGAACCTGGGCGCATTGGACGTCACGTTCTCGGCCGAGGAGCTGGCGGCGCTGGACGCCGCGTTCCCGCCGGACGCGGTGGCCGGGCAGCGGTACCAGCAGGGCGGGATGGACCTGGTGGGCAAGTGATCGGCGTCACCGGGTCGACCGGGCAGCTCGGGTCCCGGATCGTCTCACAGCTGGCCGGCGAATCGCTCCGGTTGATCGTGCGCGACCCGGCGCGGGCGCCGTCGGTGCCCGGCGCCTCGGTGGCGCAGGCGGCGTACGGCGAGCACGCCGCGCTGCTCGCGGCGCTGGACGGGGTCGACGTACTGATGTTGCTGAGCGCAACCGAGTCGGCGGACCGGGTGGCGTTGCACAAGGCAACGGTCGACGCCGCGGTGGCAGCCGGGGTGCGGCGGATCGTGTACACGTCGTTCGTCGGTGCGGCGCCGGGGGCGACGTTCACGTTCGCGCGCGACCACTGGCACACCGAGGAACACATCCGGGCGAGCGGTGTCGAGTTCACGTTCCTGCGGGACAACCTGTACCTCGACTTCGTGCCCGGGTTCGTCGGTCAGGACGGCGTGATCCGCGGGCCGGCGGGGGACGGGCGGGTGTCGGCGGTGGCACGGGACGACGTGGCGGCGGTGGCGGCCCGGGTACTCACCGGGGCCGGCTTCGGCGGGGCGACGTACGACCTGACCGGGCCGTCCGCGTTCACGCTGTCCGAGGCGGCCGGGGTGCTGACCGAGGCGTGGGGGCGCAAGGTCCGGTACGAGGCGGAGACGCTGGACGAGGCGTACCGGTCGCGGGAGTCGTACGGCGCGCCGGCGTGGGAGGTGGCCGGGTGGGTCACGTCGTACGCCGCGATCGCCAGCGGCGAACTGTCGCATGTGTCGACCGCGGTGCGGGACATCACCGGGCGGGAGCCGATCAGCCTCGAGGAGTATGTCGGCCGCGGGTGAGACACTGACCTCGTGCCGCTCTACCGGGATCAGGCGATCGTGCTGCGCACCCAGAAGCTGGGTGAGGCGGACCGGATCGCCACGCTGCTGACCCGCGCCAACGGCAAGGTCCGCGCGGTCGCCAAGGGCGTCCGACGTACGTCGTCGCGCTTCGGCGCCCGCCTGGAACCGTTCAGCTACGTCGACCTGCAACTCGCGACCGGCCGCACGCTGGACGTCGTCACCCAGGCCGAGTCCATCGCGGCGTACGGCGAGGGAATCGTCGACGACTACGCGCGGTACACGGCCGGCACGGTCCTGCTGGAAACGGCCGACCGCCTGGTCGTCGAGGAGAAGGAACCCGCCACCCAGCAACACCTGCTCCTCGCCGGCGCGTTGCGAGTCCTCTCCACCGGCGAACGCGAGCCCGCCCTGGTCCTCGACTCGTTCCTGCTGCGGTCCTTGGCGATCGCCGGCTACGCCCCGTCCTTCGACGACTGCGCCCGCTGCGGCGAACCAGGCCCCCACCGAGCCTTCAACCCCGCCGCCGGCGGCATAGTCTGCACCACCTGCCGCCCACCCGCCTCAGCCATGCCCTCCCAAGCCACAGTCACCCACCTGGCAGCCCTCCTCACCGGCGACTGGCCCACCGCCCTCCAAGCCGACCCCAGAACCCGCCGAGAATCCACAGGCCTGATAGCCGCCTTCTTCACCTACCACCAAGACAACCAACTCCGCTCCCTACCCCACCTGGACCTGACCCCAGGAGCGTCCTGATGCCTTCCGAAAGACCTGTGGACCGTCTCGACCCTGAGAAACGCCACCAACTCAACAACCTGATCGCCTCCTGGCGCATGGAGAACATGCCCCTCAGCGACAAGGAAATAGACATCTTCGCCCGCTACCTCCTGGGCGAAATCACCGCCGAACAACGCCGCCAACTCCTGGACGAACAGCTCTGATGCCGACGTTCGAGAACTGGGGAGACTACTTCTGGCCCGGCCAGATCGACGACTGCAAGATCAACAAGCTCGGCATCCACGACGCGGCCGAGCTGGAACGCGCCGAGCGCTCCCGGACGGCGGAGCGGGCGGTCGAGCTCATCGCCGGCGACGTCGAGATCCCGCGGACGTTCGACCTGGACCATCTCCGGGCGATCCATCGGCACCTGTTCCAGGACGTTTACGACTGGGCCGGAGATCTGCGGGTCACCGAGTTGGTCCGGCCGTCCCAGGATCCGGATGCGCCGGGCAACGAGTTCGTGAAACCGGAGGACATCGAGCGCTTGGCGCCCGTGATCTTCTCACAGTTGGGCGATCCCGCCGACCTCCGTAACCGACCGACGCACGAGGTCGTCGACGTCCTCGCCAGGACGTACGCCGGCGTCAACGTGCTCCACCCGTTCGTCGAGGGCAACGGCCGAACGCAGCGCATCTTCCTGGACCACGTAGCAGAGGCCGCGGGCTACCGCATCGACTGGACGCGGATCGCCGACCGCCAGAACGAGGTGATGGCGGAGGCCTTCGGCATCGGCGCCGAACCCGTCCGCGAAGCCCTGGCGGAGTGCATCGAGCCCCTGACCGACCCGCGCGCCCGACAAGACACCGAGCAGTCCCTCCGCCTCACCACCGAGGGCATCACCGGCGCAGCCACCATCCCCACCCACGGCACGAAGACCACACCTTCGTCAGCCGCCCATCGAATCTCTTCAACCCGCGAACGAGGCCCGGACGAACGCCACTAGACCACGACAAGCCCTCCATCTCCGCATCGCGTCGCCTACTTGTCCTGCGCGGTGTCCTTGAGCCGCTCGATCCCCTTCGAGACCCCACCCTTCCGCGCCTCAGGAGCCACAGCCGGAGCCTCCGGCTTCCCAGGCTCAACGAACTCTCGCGAACGCGGCGTACCGAGCAGACCCCGCTGATTAGCTACCAACACCCCCGCCTCGCTACCGATCGCGCTCCGGCCAGCCTGTCGGGCTCGGCCGCCCGTATCTGGATCGGGCGGTGACTGCAGGAGTCATGGGCTCAGTGCGCTCGGTGCTGCGACCTTCGTTTCCGCGGCGGCTTCGATCTGGCGCCGCTCGAGATGTTTCGGCCTGGGAGCCGGATGGTGATCCGGGAATTAATGGGCGTGCTGTACGGAGTGGCTGCTGTCCGGCCCAGGCGTGCGCGATGGCACGCTTCGCGTCCAACTGCGCCTGTCGTCCGGTGGCGCCTACGCCGACGGTCTCCCACTTGTCGAACCGATCGAGGCCAGGCTGCCTGTCCCGCGGATGGCGATTCAGCCGGGCACACAGGTGGGCGTACACGTTGTTACGCCCGCGCCGAGGCTTGATCGCCAGCAGTTCCCGGCGTGGGATTCCGCCTGGCGCAGCCGGCCCGATCTCGCGAAACACCAAGCGGTAATCAGCAGGCCGGTGTGGGTCCGACCGAACATACGCCGTGACACAGTCACGAAGGTCGCCTTTGCCCGGAGCGCAACCCAGCGCGTGATGACCATCGGATTTGCCGTTGGCGAGGTCGAGCATCGTCCGAACCACCTGCCGCCGCAACGCGGCTTCAGGCCCGGACGGATCTCTCTGGGCTGCACGATCTATCCGCAGATAGTCGACGTCGAAGTCAGGCCCCGCTATCAGCTGATACCGGGCTCCGCCGCTCACGACTCCTCGCGGTCCTCGCGGCGCAGATCTTCCAGCAGCTCCTGGGTGTCGGGTCCCATGCGGGCGGCCCACTCGTCGAGGTCCAGCGGGCGGCTGTCGGGGAGTGGTTCGGTGGCATAGGTCCGCACGGTCGGATCGTCCACAACACCCGCCGGCGGGTGATCGTCGCCCCGAAGGTCGCGGTACTGGGTCGCAGACATCACCACCGCCTCTGGTTCCCCGCCCTCGCCCCACACCACCGGATCGCCGGTCCCTTCCCGCACCACCTGAGGCAGACGATCCGCCATCGCCCCCGGCTCGACCACCTCGTCGGCAACCCGGAACTTGCCTTCACCGCCGAGATCCTCGAACTCGTCGTACGTCAGCATCACAGCCTCAGGCCCTCGGTCCCCAAAGCTGAACGCTCGCGTCCGCCCGGCCCGAAACCGCGCCAGCACCCCCACCAGGTCCGCACGAACCACATCAACCGAAGGCCAATCCGTCATACCCCGAACCTATTGCCTTCCACTCACCCTCAACAGCCGTCCTTCGGGGGCACGGTGACGGCACCACCATCCGGGTCGACCAGAACGGGAACAGCCTCACCGATATGCAACTGCGTCGCCGCCTGCTGGGTCATGGAGATCTCCCCGTTGTCCCCGAGCGTGCTCTGCCAACCGATCTCCCACTGCGCAACCGCGGTCACGGGGTACTTGCAGTCCGGCATTTTGTGCGAGGTCTTCACATACCTGTGCCCACAAGTAGGCGAACCCTTGACGCCCATCGAAGCGTCGTACGGCGTCCCCGGCCCTTCACACCGCACCGTACTCCCATCACCCATCGACCAGTTGACGGCCTTGACCCGAGCAGTCGCAGTAACCGACAACCCAGGAACACTCGCGCTCCGAACAATCGGCCCCCAGGTATTTTCGGTCTTGGCAACCCAAAGCCAGACCGGCATGTTCACCAGGCCGACCTGGCTCGCGTCGGGTGCTGTCCTGATAAGCGGTGCCGCCAGTTCCATCTCTGTAACTGCCTGATAGGCCAGGGTCACCGGATCGACCACCACCGTGTCAGGTGTCCCGGGCAACCAAACCCATTTGGTGACGATGTGTCGGCCTTGGTCATACCCTTGCTCACGAGTACACGCCCAGATACTCCCGTCGGTATGTCCTTGCCAGCGTGGATCGCTAAACGGAGGCTGGGGTGTCTCGCGCCGCATGTAGCACTGTTGGCTGTTGGACCAGTTGCCCTTGACCGGGTCCGTGCATGCCTGAACAGCGCCCTTAAATTCGCAGACTGTCTTGCTGATCTTCTCGCGCTGGTCAGGTTTTCCCGGTTTGGGTGGCTTTCCAGGCAGCTTCAAGGTAGATTTCGGCACCCACCAGCACTTGTTGAGAATCTTATTGCATTTCGCGATAACCTCGCCCTGAGGTTTTGGCGGCAAGATTGGTTCAGTGGGCAGGCCGACAGCGCTGAGCGCCATCGCGAGAATCGATGGCAGCAAGCTGCGAATTACTCGTTTCGAAATCAGCACTTGGCATCGCCAGTTTCGCTGATCAGGAACCATGCTTTGCGGCCATCGGAACCTGGAGCCAGGACGATGCGCGCCTGCGCCAGGTGGCGGGAGCCGTTGTCGGGGCCGAGTGGTACCGGCTTCTTCGTGGCCTGGTACCGAACGACGACGGCACTGGAGTCGATGCAGCTCGTCAGAGTGACCTCAGGTTGCTGCCCCGCCAACCGAACCGTTTTCACTGTCGGCGAGGACAGCGTGACCGCCCCGGCCTGATACCAACCGTTGTCCCGGAAAAATGTGATGTCCTCGATGACATCCGTCAGCCACTGGCCACCGTTCCCGCTGCGCTCCAGCTCTGTCCGCTCGGCCTGAGCAGGATTCTGCAGCGCTTGCTCGGTCGCACGGCGGGCCGCGAGATAGCGCGTCGTCGCGGCGGTGATGGCAGCCTGTTCCTCGGCTGTCCAACCAGGCGTGGTGGGAGTACTCGGAACGGTTGGCGCCGGACTGCTGCTCGATGCGGTCGACGGCGCGGTCGTGTTGGGTTGACCGGCTTCCGGGGAGCCTTGGCACGCGGTGAGCGCCAGGAGGGCGCTGAGGGCGGCGATGGCGGGGGCGAAGGCCGGTCGGCGGGGCATGGGGTGGGCTCCGTTCTGGTCGGGGTGGGTTAAGGGTCGCATACGGAGGGTGTTCGGCGGGGTGGGTTGTCCACAGGTTGCAGGTTGTTGCAGTGACACTTGGTAAGCGGCGAGTGAGCGTACGGCGCTTGGCTCCGGGGGCCCTCTGTGCGTCTGGTCCGTACGGCGCAGGTCGGTTAAGCGGGGTCTGAGCACCTGCTGAACGAGGCGAGTGCTCCGTTGACCCGGTTCGTGGGCTTCGGGCCATGCGTGGGCGGGCAGAGCAGCACCGGCTCGCGCAACGCTCGCTGTACTGCGAGACCCGTCCTGCCCGCTTGATATACCAGCGCTCGCAACTCGTCTTACGTTGCCGCTGTCGGCGGGCAACGTTCCTGCCCGTGCAGGTGCGGGGGAGGGGAATGGGAGACTGCGGGTATGTCGCCTATTGGTCGTCGTCGGGGTCGGGGTGGGGTTGCACAGCCGGGGGAGAAGAAGGTGGTGGTGGCGCCGGAGGGGCATCCTTCGGGGGCTCGGGCGCCGGGGATTCCGCGGGAGTTGGTGCCGCGGCATGTGGCGATTGTGATGGATGGGAACGGGCGGTGGGCGAAGCAGCGGGGGCTGGCTCGGACCGAGGGGCACAAGGCGGGGGAGGCCTCGTTGCTGGATGTGATCAAGGGTGGGATCGAGATCGGGGTGAAGTACATCTCGGCGTACGCGTTCTCGACGGAGAACTGGGCGCGGTCGCCGGAGGAGGTGCGGTTCCTGATGGGGTTCAACCGGGAGGTGATCCACCGGCGGCGCGACGAGCTGGACGCGATGGGGGTGCGGGTGGTGTGGTCCGGGCGGCGGCCGCGGTTGTGGAAGAGCGTGATCGACGAGCTCGAGTACGCGCAGGAGCGGACGAAGCACAACGACACGATCACGCTGCAGTTCTGCGTGAACTACGGCGGCCGCGCGGAGCTCGCGGACGCGATGCGGGCGATCGCGCGGGAGGTTGCCGACGGCAAGATCAATCCGGACCGGATCTCCGAGCAGACGGTCGCCCGGCACCTGTACGCGCCCGACATCCCCGAGGTCGACCTGTTCGTGCGGTCGTCGGGCGAGCAGCGGACCAGCAACTTCCTGGTGTGGCAGCTGGCGTACGCCGAGATGGTGTTCCTCGACACACTCTGGCCGGACTTCGACCGGCGGGACCTGTGGCGGGCGATCGAGATCTATGCCCAGCGTGACCGGCGTTACGGCGGTGCGGTGCCGAACCCGGTGAGCGCCGAAAGCTGAGACCCGCCGCCGAAAGCTGAGACGCGCGGCGGAAATCGAGACCCCGAAAACCGAGATCGATCAGTCGTGGGAACGGCGCTCGACCCCGTAGCGTCTAGTCTCGTTGCAAGTGTCAACGACATGAACGGGAGATGCAGCGTGCAGGACCAGCCGACGGGCGAGACGCCACAGCAGAGCGTGGAGCGGGAACTACGGGCCGCACAGGAGCAGGTCCGCCGGGTTGCCGAGCAGCTGCGTGCCGGCCTTGCCGAGGACGACCGGCTGGCCGCCGACGCCCGGGCACGCGCCACCTCCCAGACACAAGCCGCACCCCAGGTACCCCAAGCACCCCAGGTCATCGAACAGGACGCCGCGGACGGAACGAAGGGCCAGCACTGATGGCGAGCGCGCAGGACATCCCGTTCCTCACCGACCGGGTCGCGGAGGCGATGAACCGGGCGCGGGCGACGCTCGACATGGTCGCCGACTCGCTCCAGGACCGGAACTACGGCCGGCTGCTGGACAACCGGCTGGAGGACATCGCCCAGCTGCAGTCCGGGGCCGGGCGCGTGCGGGAGGCCGAGTACGAGGCCGAGGTACAAGGCCGGCTCGCGTCCGCTTCCCGGGATCCTGGTGACGTGGCCCGCTGGCAGGACGCCGACGACCGGGTGCGGCTCTCGTTCAACTCCGCGGCCCAGGACGCCGGAGATCTCGCGTCCCGGATCGGCCGAGCGCAGAACGAGCTGGAGGAGTTCCACGACGACCTGGGCAGGAGTTCGGCGTTCCTCGACCAGGCGCTCCGCGACGTCGACGAGCTCGGGAACACTCCGGAGTACGGCGCGGAGGCGGCCGCCGAGCTGCGTACCCGGGTGACCCACCTCAGGGACCTGACCGCGCAGGCGGACACCGGACTGAAGACTGCCTACGACCAGCTCGGTAACGCCCGGACCACGGCGATCCAGCTCGAGCAGGCCCAGCTGCAGGTCGGCGGCGGGGTGCACTCCGCCGCGATCCAGGACGCCAGTACGTCGCTGACGGTCGACGTGAACCGGACCCGCGACGGCCTGACGGGCGTGCGGGAGGGCATCGACCGGCAGATGCACAACGTCAACGAGAGCGCGCAGTACAGCATCGACGAGGCCAATCGGACCGCCGAGCTGGCCCACGCGATGCGCGCCGGCACGAACCCGACGCCACGGTCCGAGCAGGTCGGCGAGCGTCCGGCGGATCAGGAATCCGGCAGCAACGGCGGCATCCAGGACCCGCGCCTGCGCCTGATGCGCGGCGCACCCGACACCAGCCAGGAACGCTGACGCGTACCAGTCGAACGGCCTGCTCAGCGTCCCGGTGAGGGGAGCAGGCCGCGTTCGATTGCGACCGTGACGGCGCGGGTGCGGTCGTCGACGTCGAGTTTGGCGAACAGGCGTTGGAGGTGGGTCTTGACCGTGGCCTCGCCGATGAACAGCTCGCGGCCGATCTCGGCGTTGCTGAGGCCGCGCGCGACCGCGGCGAGGACCTCGAGTTCACGCGGCGACGGCGCCGCGGCGGGTGTGGTCGGCGTACGCAGGCGTGACATCAGCCGTGCCGCGACCGGCGGTGCGAGCACGGTCTCGCCGCGCGCGGCGGCCCGGATGCCGTTCAGCAGGTCGGCGTGTGGCGTGTCCTTGAGCAGGTAGCCCGCGGCGCCGGCCTCGACCGCGTGCAAGATGTCCGTGTCGGTGTCGTACGTCGTCAGCACCAGCACGCGCGTCGACGGGTACCCGGACACGATCGCCCCGGTGGCCGCGACGCCGTCCATCCGCGGCATCCGCAGGTCCATCAGTACGACGTCCGGCCGGGTCGACTCGACGAGCGCGAGCGCCTCGGAACCATCACCGGCCTCGCCGACGACGGTGATGTCGTCGGTCACCGACAGCATCCCGCTCAGCCCGGAACGTACAACGGGGTGGTCGTCCACCACCAGAACCCGAATCACGCATCCTCCTGGACAGCCGGAATCAAGACCTGTACCCGGGTGCCGTGACCGGGCCTACTCTCCACCGAGACGGTGCCGCCGGACTCCTCGACCCGGCCGCGCATCGCGTTCAGCCCGAAGCCCCCGGACACCGCCCCCGGCGCGAACCCGGACCCGTCGTCGCGGATCTCGATCCACACCCCGCCGTCCGACAACCCGAGCGTGATCAGTACCTGCGTCGCCGCCGCATGCTTGCGTACGTTGGCCAGCGCCTCCTGCGCCGACCGCAACAACACGACCTGTTGGGCCTGCGGCAGCGCCGCCACCTCGTCGTCGGGCAGGTCCAGCGACACCCGTACGTCGACCCCGGTCTCGGCCGCGAACCGCTCGGCCTGCCGGCGCAGTACTTCGGTCAACGTCGCCTCGGACAACGCGATCGGGGTGAACGCGGCGATCAGCGCCCGCGCCTCGGCGAGGTTCTCCCGCGCGGTGTCCTCGATCGCCGCCAACCGCGCCGCGGCGCCCGAAGCACCTCCCCGCGCGAGCTCGGCCGACGCCGCCTGCGCGAGCATCACGATCGACGTCATCCCCTGCGCAAGGGTGTCGTGGATCTCCCGCGCCATCCGTTCACGCTCGGCCATCACCCCGGCGCTGTGGTGCGCGTCGGCGAGCTCGTCCCGCGCGGACTCGAGTTGCTCGATCAGCTCCGCGCGCTGCTGGCTCTGCGTGATCACCCGCTCGATCCAGATCCCGAACAGCAGGCTGACGACCAGGCTGACCAGCATCCACGGCAGGATGTTCCAGAACGCGTCCCAGCCCCACCCCGCGCTCCACAACTGCGCAGTACCGACGCCGACCACCAGCAGCAGGCTGAACCCGACGCCCTCGCGGAGGTTCTCGCACAGCAGCCAGATCTGCGCCGACGCGATGAACATCAGGAACACCGACTGCGGATACAACCCGATCAGCACCATCAGCGAGCCGACCAGGACGAGCCGATAGACGTACGACGGCAGCGCCCGGCGCGAGCGCACCGCGGGCAGACCGACGAACTGGTACGCCGCACCGAGCAGCACGACCGTGCCGACGTACACGGACTGCCGGACCGTGCCGAGCTCACCGGTGAAGGACAGACCGAGCGTCATCCCGAGCAGGACCCAGAACACGATGTGCCAGCCGACCAGCGTCTGTGTCCAGACCGGCTGTCCGGCGCCACCGCGTGAACTCTGCACGGAACCCATCATCCTCCAGTCGCGGATCGGCACCCGGTCCATCAGCCCGCGTCCCGGCGGGTCCACCGGAAGAGCCGCTGGGCGAGGAAGAGCCCGACGAGCAGCCAGACCGACAGCACGATCGCGCCGGTGCCGAGCTGCCAGGACCCGCCCGGCTCGTTGACCTCGTACCCGTCCGGCAGGAACACCGAGCGCATGCCCTGCGCGAGCCACTTGAGCGGGAAGAACTCCGACACCGTCCGCATCCACGCCGGCAGGCTGCTGTAGACGAAGTACACGCCGGAGATGAACTGCAGCAGCAGGACGACCGGTGTGACGACCGCCGACGCGGCCCGCCCGGACTTCGGTACGACGGAGAACGCGATCCCCAGCACCGAACCCGACGCGGTGCCGAGCACGAAGATCCACAGGAAGTGCAGCCACTTGACCGGTGCCGTCGGGATGTCGACGCCGAGCGCGAGCCCGGCGATTGCCAGCAGCAGCGCGAACTGCAGGACCGAGGTGATCAGGACCATCCCGATCTTGCCGATGAAGTACGACTGCGGCGACATCGGCGTCCCGCGGAGCCGTTTCAGCACGTCCTGGTCGCGCTCGATCGCGATCGCGATGGCCAGCGACTGGAAGCTCGTCAGGAAGATGCCGGAGGCAATCATCCCGGGCGTGAAGTACGTCGCCGCGGTGACGCCGCCGGCGAACTCGGTGCCGCCGAACACCGCGGAGAAGATGCCGAGGAAGATGATCGGGAAGAAGAACGTGAAGATCAGCTGCTCGCGTTCGCGGAAGAACTCCTTCACCTCGATCCCGGTGCGGGACAGGCCGACCTTCAGCGGCGAGGGCAACGCGGTGCTCACCGAACAGCTCCTTCCAGTGCCGGAGCGGCGGTGGCCCCGATCAGTTCGAGGTAGATGTCTTCCAGGCTCGGTCGCCGTACCTGCAGTTCCGGTACCTCTCCGCCGTACTCCGCCATCAGCCGGGCGACCTCGGCCGTCGGCTGGTCCGTGCGTACTTCGCGCAGTCCGTCCGCGGCGAGCCAGGAGACGCGCGCGGTGCGGGCGCCGCGGCCGCCGAGGGTCCCGGGGGTCGCGACCTCGACCATCCGGCCGTCGGCGATCACCCCGACCCGGTCGGCGAGGTGCTCGGCCTCGTCCAGGTAGTGGGTGGTGAGCAGGATCGTGGTGCCTTCGGTGCGGAGGTCCTCGATCAACGTCCAGAACTGCCGGCGCGCCTCCGGGTCGAAGCCGGTGGTCGGCTCGTCCAGGAACAGCAGTTCCGGGTTCCCGATCACGCCGAGCGCCACGTCCAGGCGGCGCCGCTGCCCGCCGGACAGGTTGCGGATCCGGGTCCTGCGCTTCTCCTCGAGGCCGACCGCGGCGATCACCTGCTCCGGGTCGCGCGGGTTCGGGTAGTAGCCGGCGAAGTGCGTGACCATCTCGGCGACGGACAGCACCGCCTCGTCGCGGGTGGTCTGCGCGACGATCCCGAGCCGGGCGCGCCAGTACCGGTCGCCGTGCGCCGGGTCCGTGCCCAGCACGCTGATCTCGCCCTCGTCGGCCCGGCGATACCCCTCCAGGATCTCCGTGGTCGTCGTCTTGCCGGCCCCGTTCGGGCCGAGCAGGGCGAACACCTCGCCCCGGTGGATGTCCAGGTCGACACCGTCGACCGCAACCTTGTCCGGGTAGCGCTTGACGAGACCCCGCACCCTCACTGCGTTCTCCATGCCCTCAACTCTCGCCCGCACCTACCGGTCCCCGGGAGCGTCGCCTGGCTGACGCACTGTCCCCCGACTGGTGGACACGGAGGCGTACCGAACGACGGGTCGTGGTGGGTGTCCACCGGTCCTGACGGGCCCGGTTCAGGCATGGCGGGCGGTATGCGTAGACGACTACGTCCCGTTGGTCGGTACGCCGTGGACCTCGGAGGGACGCGGAAAATCCGCCACGCCCGGAAGGCTGACGGGAGGCGGCTGCGGCAGTTAGCGTCGGGGGATGGCTCAGACGGTGCGTGGGGTGGTGGCGGCGGCCAAGGGTGCGCCGGTGTCGATCGAGCAGATCACGATCCCGGACCCGGGGCCCGGGGAAGCGGTCGTGCAGGTGCAGGCGTGCGGCGTCTGCCACACGGATCTGCACTACCGCGAAGGCGGCATCAACGACGAGTTCCCGTTCCTGCTGGGCCACGAGGCCGCCGGCATCGTGGAGTCGGTCGGCGACGGCGTGACCGACGTGCAGCCGGGTGACTTCGTCGTCCTGAACTGGCGGGCCATCTGCGGGAACTGCCGCGCCTGCCTGCGCGGCCGCCCGTGGTACTGCTTCAGCACGCACAACGCCGAGCAGAAGATGACGCTCCAGGACGGCACCGAGCTGAGCCCCGCGCTCGGCATCGGCGCGTTCGCGGAGAAGACGCTGGTCGCGGCCGGGCAGTGCACGAAGGTCGACCCGGCAGCCAAGCCGGAGGTGGCCGGGCTGCTCGGGTGTGGGGTCATGGCCGGTCTCGGCGCCGCGCTCAACACCGGCAACGTCGGGCGCGGGGACACCGTCGCCGTGATCGGTTCCGGCGGCGTCGGTACGGCGGCCGTGGTCGGCGCGCGGCTCGCCGGGGCCGCGAAGGTGATCGCGATCGACCTCGACGAACGCAAGCTCGCCACCGCGCGCGAACTCGGCGCCACCCACACGATCAACTCGAAGGGCCTCGACCACGACGGCGTGGTCGCGGCGGTCCAGGAGCTGACCGGTGGGTTCGGCGCCGATGTCGTGATCGACGCGGTCGGCCGCCCGGAGACCTGGAAGCAGGCGTTCTACGCCCGCGACCTGGCCGGAACCGTGGTCCTGGTCGGCGTCCCCACGCCGGACATGCGGCTCGACATGCCGCTACTGGACTTCTTCGGCCGCGGCGGCTCGCTGAAGTCCAGCTGGTACGGCGACTGCCTGCCGACCCGCGACTTCCCGCTGCTGATCGACCTGCACCTGCAGGGCCGGCTACCGCTCGACCGGTTCGTGTCCGAGACGATCGCGCTGGACGAGGTCGAGGCCGCCTTCACCAAGATGCACCACGGCGACGTACTGCGGTCCGTCGTACTGTTCTAGACCTTGAACGAGATCCACAGGTCGGGGGTCGCGTCGGGCTTGCCCTTGACCGGGCGTTCCTCCTGCGTCCAGACGTCGCCGGAGATCTCGGTGGCGACCCGCTGCCAAAACCGGACCGCCTTCTCGTTGTTCCCCTGGAACGCGACCTCGCACGGCCCGGGGTGGTTCGCCAGCACTTCCTGGACCGCGCGCAGCCCGAGACCGTTCCGGCGGACCGGACGCACCATGAAGAAGGCATTCAGTACCCGCACCGGCTGCTGCAGGGCCCGCATGAAGCAGAAGCCGACCGGGTTCTCGCCGAGCGAGATCAGGTAGCCGGCCCATTCCGGGTCGCCGGTCAGGACGTTCTCGAGCCACTCACTGCGGTAGCCGCCGTCAGGGCCAGGCAGTTGGCCCTGGAACTCGGACAGGTCGTGGCGGAACATCAGCCACAGCCGCTCCATCAGGACTCGGTCCGAGGCCTGGACACGGCGCACCACAAGGTCAGACATAGGTCTCCTCAAAGGAATCAGAACGCAGAAAAGCCTCCCGCCGGAAGAGTCCGGTACGGAAGGCTTACTGCGGTCAGTTTATCAGCCCCGCGGTGCGGTCACGCCTTCTGGCACTCCTTGCAGGTGCCGAAGATCTCCAGGGTGTGGCTGATGTCGGTGTAGCCGTGCTCGGCCGCGACCTTGTCGGCCCAGCGCTCCACGGCCGGGCCCTCGACCTCGACGGTGCGGCCGCAGTTGCGGCAGACCAGGTGGTGGTGGTGCCCCTTGGAGCACCGCCGGTACGCCGTTTCGCCGTCGGCGGTGCGCAGTACGTCGACCTCGCGGGAGTCCGCGAGCGCCTGCAGGGTGCGGTAGACGGTGGTCAGCCCGACGGCCTCGCCCGCGGACCGGAGCTCCTGGTGGATCTCCTGGGCGGTCCGGAAGTCGTCGATGAGGTCGAGCGCCTGCGCGACCGCCGCGCGCTGACGGGTCGAGCGTGTTCCGATAGCCACCGTTCCTCCTGTCGTCTCCTTACCGCCGCCAATTCTCTCAGAAGCCGCAAGCGTCAGTGTTCATCCCAGTGGTCGCCGTGTGCCGCGTGCAGGTGACCGTCGTGCACGTAGTCGACGTGGTCGCCGTGCTCGACCTTCTGGTGACCGCACGCCGGGTTGTGCGCGTGCGGGTGCCCGGCGCTCACCACATGCGGCTCCGGCGCCGGTACGCCGACCTCGGGCTCCTCGTCCGCGAGCGGCCGCGCCCGCCCGGTCCGCCGCCGCAGCAGCGCACCGGCGACGGCAGCCACCACGAACCCGCCCAGCGCCAGCACCACGATGGTCGCGCCAGGTGCCACGTCCGCGTTGTACGACGTCACGATGCCGGCCAGACACGCCGCCACACCGATGGCACAGGCGGTGACGAACGTACTACGGAACGATCGCGTCACCTGTTGCGCAGCCGCGACCGGGACGACCATGAGCGCGCTGACGAGCAGCAGGCCCACGGTCCGCATCGCCACCGTCACGGTGACCGCGGCCATCACCGCGATGACCAGGTTGAGCAGCTGGACCCGGAGTCCCGTCGTACGGGCGAACTCCTCGTCCTGGCACACCGCGAACAGTTGCGGGCCGAGGCCGACTGCTACGACCAGTACGGCGACGGCGAGGCCGACGACGACGTACAGGTCGCTCTGGGAGACCGTGGTCAGTGAGCCGAACAGGTAGGTGTTCAGCGTGGCTGCGCCCTGGCCGGCGATGCCGATCAGCAGTACGCCGCCGGCGATGCCGCCGTAGAAGAGGAGCGCCAGCGCCACGTCACCGGTGGCCTTGCCACGGGCGCGGACCAGCTCGATCGCGGTCGCACCGGCGATCGCGACGATGATGGCGGTGAGCACCGGCGCGCTGCCGGTCAGCAGACCCAGGGCGACACCGGTGATCGCGATGTGCCCGATCCCGTCACCCATCAACGACAGCCGCCGCTGCACCAGGTACGTCCCGATGGCCGGCGCGGACAGGCCGGTGAGCAGCCCCGCGATCAGCGCGCGCTGCATGAATTCGAGTTCGAACATGGTCATGGGGCCTCCCGGCCTGGACTGAGGAGCGCAGGGAGCGAAGCGACCGGAGCGACGAGGGAAGGGCGGGAGTCACAGCCCCATGACCCAGCGCGCCGGAGGCGCGCAATGTGCACAGTCATGAGGACAGCCAGCCCGGTTCGTCGTCGGTGTGGGGGTGGTGGACGTGGGCGTGCGTCTGGGAGGCGTGCGGCGGGCCGTCGTACACGATGCGGCCGCGGCGCATCACCACCGAGCGGTCGATCAGCGCGTCCATCGGGCCCAGGTCGTGGCTCACCATCACCACGGTGGTGCCGCCCGCGACCCGCTCGCGGATCGTGTCGGCGAAGATCTGCTGGCTGGCCAGGTCCACGCCGGCGGTCGGCTCGTCGAGGATCAGCAGTTCGGGGTCGGACACCAGTGCCCGCGCGATCAGCACCCGCTGCTGCTGGCCCCCGGACAGCTCGGCGACCGCATCCTTGCGCCGGTCGGCCATGTCGACGACCTGCAGCGCCTCGTCGATCGCCCGCTTGCCGGACGCGCCGAGCGGGGTGAAGAGCCGCCGCTTGGAGAGCAGACCGGACGCCACGACCTCCTGCACGGTCGCCGGTACGCCGCCCGCGGCGGTGATCCGCTGCGGCACGTACCCGACCCGCCGCCACTCGCGGAACCGGGGGACCGGCGTCCCGAACAGCCGGACCTCGCCGCGCGCCGCGGGCAGCAGTCCGACGACGGTCTTGATCAGCGTGGACTTGCCGGAGCCGTTGGTGCCGAGCACGGCGACCACCTCGCCCTGGCGGATCCGCAGGTCGATGCCCCGGAGCACGAGACGACCGCCCAGGTCGACCGAGAGATCGGCGACCTGGACGGCCTTGGCGGAGTCTTCTGTCACGAGCAGCCGTTCGCCTTTCGCAGCTCCTGCAGGTTCTCCTGCATGAGGGTCAGGTACGTCTCGTCGGAGTTGGCGTCCGACAGGCCCTCGATCGGGCTGAGTACGGCGGTCTGCACGCCGACGTCCTTGGCGATCGTCTCGGCCACCTTCGGGCTGACCAGTTCCTCGTAGAAGATGGTCGTCACCTTCTGGGCCTTCACGATGTCCTGGACCTCCTTGATCCGGGCCGGGGCCGGCTCCGCGTCGGGTGTCACGCCGGCGATCCCGACCATCGTCAGACCGTACCGCTTCGCGAGGTAGGCGAACGCCTCGTGGCTGGTCACGAAGGTTTTCAGCTTGCAGTTCGCCAGCCCGGTCTTGAACTCGGTGTCCAGCTTGCCGAGCTGGTCGAGCAGGGTCTTGGCGCGCTCGTGGTACCCGGCGGCGTTGGCGCTGTCGACGGTCGCGAGCTTGTCCTCGACCGCCTTCACGACGTCGGCGTACCGGACCGGGTCGAGCCAGAAGTGCGGGTCGAGCGCCCCGTCGGCGTGCTTCTCCTCCTCGGCGTGGTTCTCCTCCGCGCCCTCCTCGTGCTCCTCGAAGTCGGCGCCGGTCGCCTCCAGCTTCGCGGCCGGGGTGACGTCGAAGCCGGTGTCCTTCGCGTTCTGCGCGACGGCCTCGTCGACGGCCGGCTGCAGGTCCTTCTCGTAGACGACCAGCTTCGCCTCGGCGATCTCGCCGACCTGCTTGGGGGTCAGCTCGAGGTCGTGCGGCTCGACGCCGGGGGCTGTCAGGGTGGTGACGTTCACGGCGTCGCCCCCCACTGTGCGGGCGATGAACTCGAGCGGGTAGAACGAAGTCACGACGTCGAGCTTGTCGCCACCGGAGCCAGCGGAGTCACCGGCGGAGGAACCACCGCACCCCGCCAGGGTGAGGGTGGCCAGAGTGGCGGCGCCGGCGACAACTGCTCGAAGACCAGATCTCATGACAATCATTTTCATTTAATTGGAAGTGATTGTCAAAACAGGGAGTTCACGATGGCCAGCCGCAACGTCGGGCGCCGGCGCGCCGACGGTAAGGGGAACCGCCGCCGGGCGCTCGACATTCCCCCGGGACACGGGCACGGACACGGCCACGGGCACGGGGCGGGTGACCACGTGGTCGACACCTCGGTGGTGGACTCGGACGCGGTCGTCGCGCGGCGCGTCCGGATCGTGGTGGCCGCCGTACTGATCCCGCTGATCACGGCCGCGGTCGTGCTGCTGGTCGTGCTCTGGCCGGGCGGCGGCGTGAAGGTCGAGTCGTACCAGACCAGCACCGCGCGCGGCGAGGTCACCGCGGTCCAGGCCTGTCCGGACCCGAAGGACAAGTGCGACCAGGCGACCGTGAAGCTGAGCAACGGGCCGGAGAAGGGGCAGGAGGTCCCGGTCCAGGTCCCGACGGCGGGGGAGACGACGATCCCGGTCAAGGTCGGGCAGTCGGTGATGCTCGGCATCCAGGACGGCGCGCCGCTGACCGAGAAGTACCAGTACGTCGACCACGACCGGACCAAGCCCTTGCTGATCATCGCGGTGGTGTTCGCGATCGCGGTGGTCGCGCTGTCGCGCTGGCGGGGGTTCGCCGCGCTGATGGCGCTGGCGGTGACCGCGGTGATGCTGACGCAGTTCATCCTGCCGGCGATCCTGAAGGGCTCGAACCCGTTGCTCGTTGCGGTCGTGGGCGGCGCGGTGATCATGACGGTCGCGGTGTATCTGACCCACGGGATCAATGCCGAGTCCTCGATAGCTCTCGCCGGGACGATCGCCGCGCTCGGGCTCACGGTGCTGCTCGGCTGGTTCTTCACCGAGCTGTCGCAGCTGAGCGGCCTGGCCGCGGAGGGTGCGTCGGTGGCCAAGTCGTTCGCGCCGGACCTCGATCTGACCGGGCTGCTGGTGGCCGGGATGGTGATCGGCGCCCTGGGCGTGCTCGACGACGTGACGGTCACGCAGGCGGCCGCCGTCTGGGAACTGTCCGCCGCGAACCCCGCGGCGAACCGGCGCGAGCTGGTCGCCGCCGGGCTGCGGATCGGCCGAACCCACGTGGCCTCGGTGGTCAACACGCTGGTCCTCGCGTACGCCGGTGCGTCGATGCCGGTGCTGATCGTGTTCGCGATCCAGGACCTGCCGGCGCTGTCGGTGATCTCCACCGAGTCGGTCGCGATGGAGATCGTCCGCGGCCTGGTCGGCAGCCTGGGCATCATCGCCGCGGTCCCGCTCACCACGGCGCTGGCCGCGATGGCCGTGGCCGACCGGTCCCGTGATCTGGTGGCTGCCCCGATCGAACCGAAAACCAGCCCTTCCGCCTGACCCTCCCGCCTTCTACCCTGCTGGTAGGTCACCGAGAGTCCGCCTCTGACTACTCCTGGTGGCCGCACGGGGTGAGGAGTGCTGATGAGGTTCCGGCATCGGGACGGTTCGACCGTCCAGCTCGGGTACTGCGCGACGGTGCATCCGGCCGCGGAGCTCGACGACCTGGTCGCGGCGCTCGACGGCTGTGCCGGTGCGGTCCGCGCGCGGCTCGGCGTACCCGTGCTGGGAATCGGGTTGTGGTTCCCGCACCGGCTCGCCGACCGGCTGGCGAACTCGCCGGCCTCGCTGAGCAAGCTGCGCCGCGCGCTGCACCGCAATCAGCTGGAGGTCTTCACGCTCAACGGCATCCCGCATGCGCAGTTCACCGACAAGGTCGTCGGCAGCAAGCTCTACTGCCCGGACTGGACCGACCCCGAACGGCTGCGCTACACGCTCGACCTGATCGACGTACTCGCTGACCTGCTGCCCTCGGACGCGCCGTACGGGTCCATCTCGACGGTGCCGCTCGCCTGGCGCGTGCCGTGGTCGAGGGCGCGCAACCGGGCCGCGCGGGAGGCCTTCGACCGCGTCGAGCAACACCTCGCGCGGACCGAGGCCAGGACCGGCCGGACCATCCGCATCGCCGTTGAGACCGAGCCGGGTTGCGTGCTGGAGATGATCGGCCAGGCCGCGGCCTGGCTGGACCGCTACTCCAGCCCGAACGGCGGTACGTCGCGCATCGGGCTCGGACTGGACACGTGTCATCTGGCGGTGCAGTTCGAGCAGCCGGCAGAGTCGTTCGAGCTGCTATGGCGAGCGGGCGTGGATGTGGTCAAGGCGCAGCTGTCAGTGGCTCCGACGCTGGTGGATCCGTCCGACGTACCGGGCCGCTACGTGCTCAGCCAGCTCGGTACGGCGAAGTACCTGCGGCAGGTGCGCGAGTGGGGCGGGCCAGGGGTGGACGATGTGGAGCAGGCGTACGAGCTGTCGGGACACGCGGCCTGGCGGATGCACGCACACCTGGCCGCGCACGCTGCGCCGCCGCCTCCGCTCAGCGCGACAACCGGCGTACTCGACGATTGCCTGACCCGGCTGGTCGGAGGCGGTCACGCGCTCACGCACCATCTCGAGTCCGAGGTCTACGTGTGGCCGCGGGCGCCCAAAACCCAGCAGACGTTGGCGAAACGGATCGCGAAGGAACTGGCCTGGCTGCGGGACCGGCTGACCGCTCTCGGCCTGGACGAGGCCTACTAGCCGTTCGCGATCCGGGAGACCGCGAACAGCAGGATCACCAGGATCGAGAAGATCCGCAGGAACTTCGGGCCGCGGGTGACCACGGGCCACGACAGGAACGCCAGCCAGCCCAGCAGCAACGCCAGCAGTACCAGGGCCGGTACGCCGACCGGAACCGGAGCGAACACTCCGACGAGCGCCAGCAGCAGCGTGATACCCGGCAGGGTCAACTTGGGCGCGGCGTGCAGCTTCGCGACGTACGGATAACTGATCTTCGTGATCCGCTGCCGCAACGGGCTGCTGGGGGTGCTCATGCCGCCATTGTTCCAGGTCTTAGGGTGGGGCCCGTGTTCGTGGTGATCAGGTTCCGGGTGGGGGAGTCCGCGCAGGACGAGTTCGCCGAGCGGCTGCGGGCCGCGGTGGAGGTGCTCGGGAAGCAGAAAGGGTTCGTGGCGGCGCGCACCGGGCGGAACGTCGACGACCCGGAACTGCTGGCGCTGACCCTGGAGTTCGAGAACGTCGGGAGCTACCGGCGCGCGCTGTCGCCGTACGACGTGAAGCTGACCGCCGTACCGCTGCTGTCGCAGGCAATCGACGAGCCGACGGCGTACGAGGATTTCCCCGGCTGACGCGGATTCGATAGAGGGTGCCCGGGACCGATAGCCTGGACCCTTCCGTAGTTTCGCCAAGTATCCGTTCAGTACCGATCTGTGCCCGTTCTGGAGTCGAAAAGTGCCCGTGGAAACCGTCGATGCCGTCGTCAGCCTCAGCAAGCGGAGGGGCTTCGTCTACCCGTGCGGCGAGATCTACGGCGGTACCAAGTCGGCCTGGGACTACGGACCGCTCGGGGTCGAGCTGAAGAACAACGTCCGCACCCAGTGGTGGCGGACGATGGTCACCGGCCGCGACGACGTCGTCGGCCTGGACTCCTCGGTGATCCTGCCGACCCAGGTCTGGGAGGCCTCCGGCCACCTGGCCGAGTTCGTCGACCCGCTGACCGAGTGCCAGTCCTGCCACAAGCGGTTCCGCGATGACCACCTCCGCGAGGACTTCGCCCGCCGGAAGAACAAGGACCCCGAGGACGTCAAGCTCGCCGAGATCGCCTGCCCGAACTGCGGCAACAAGGGCACCTTCACCGAGCCGCGGATGTTCAACGGCCTGCTGAAGACGTACCTCGGCCCGGTCGAGTCCGAGGAGGGCCTGCACTACCTCCGCCCGGAGACCGCGCAGGGCATCTTCGTCAACTTCGCGAACGTGATGGGCACCGCCCGGAAGAAGCCGCCGTTCGGCATCGCCCAGGTCGGCAAGAGCTTCCGCAACGAGATCACCCCCGGCAACTTCATCTTCCGGACCCGCGAGTTCGAGCAGATGGAGATGGAGTTCTTCGTCGAGCCGGGCTCCGACGAGGACTGGCACGAGTACTGGCTGAAGGCGCGCTGGGACTGGTACGTCGGCCTCGGGCTGAACCCGGACAACATGCGGTTCTACGAGCACCCGAAGGAGAAGCTCAGCCACTACTCGAAGCGCACCGTCGACATCGAGTACCGGTTCAACTTCGGCGGCAAGGAGTTCGACGAGCTCGAGGGCATCGCGAACCGCACCGACTTCGACCTGTCCACGCACTCCAAGCACTCCGGCGCGGACCTGTCGTACTTCGACCAGGAGAAGGGCGAGCGCTGGACGCCGTACGTGATCGAGCCCGCGGCCGGGCTGACGCGTAACGTGCTCGCGTTCCTGCTGGACGCCTACACCGAGGACGAGGCGCCGAACGCGAAGGGCGGCGTCGACAAGCGCACCGTACTGCGCTTCGACCCGCGGCTCGCGCCGGTCAAGGCCGCCGTCCTGCCGCTGTCGCGGAACGCGGACCTGTCGCCCAAGGCGCGCGACCTGGCCGGCGAGCTGCGGAAGAACTGGAACGTCGACTTCGACGACGCCGGCGCGATCGGCCGCCGGTACCGGCGCCAGGACGAGATCGGTACGCCGTACTGCATCACCGTCGACTTCGACACCCTCGAGGACCAGGCCGTGACGATCCGCGAGCGGGACTCGATGAAGCAGGAGCGGGTCGCGCTGACCGAGGTCACCGGGTATCTCGCCCAGCGCCTGGTGGGTTGCTGACCATGCGGCGGACGGGGGCCTTGGCGGTGGTGGCGCTGGTCGCGCTGCCGTTGTCGGCGTGCTCGGACAGTGCGCCGGAGGCCGGTCCGTCGGCGCCCGCCTCCAGCACGGCGTCGAGTGCGCCCGCGTCGAGTGCGCCGATCCCGACTGCGTCGACGCCGACGCTGACCGCGCTGCCGACGCCGTCCAAGCCGTGGCCGACGCCGAAGGTCACGGGCGAGCCGGAGAACGACGCGCCGCTCGCCGAGCGGATCACGTTCGCGATCGCCAAGCAGGCGCAGATCGCGGCCGGCAAGGCGGCGCCGACGACCGTGAAGTGCCCGGGGATCGACGACGCGGACAAGCCCGGCAACCACGAGCTGACCTGCACGGTCACGTACGCCGGGAAGTCCTACAGCGGCACGTTGACGGTCGAGGCGAAGACGTACACAGCGTCGTACAAGTTCACCTCGCAGTCGGTCGCGATCGTTCGCGCCAAGGTGGTCGACGCCGTACTGCGGACCGTGACGGACGCCGCGAAGGTCACCTGCACGATGGACGACGTCGCCGTGGTGAAGCACTCCGGCGAGCCGATCGCGTGCGACGTGACGACGACCGCGAACGCCGTACAGCCTTACAAAGCACAGGTTTCCGGTAACGGACAGGTGCTGGTGGCGAAGGCCTGACATGCTTCAGCTGGGTAACCTGACGATCGAAACGCCGGTGGTGCTGGCGCCGATGGCCGGCATCACCAACGCGGCGTACCGGCGGCTGTGCGCGGAACAGGGCGCCGGGCTGTACGTGTGCGAGATGATCACCTCGCGCGGCATCGTCGAAGGTGATCAGAAGTCGCTCGACATGCTCACCTTCGACCCGCGGGAGACCGTGCGGTCGGTGCAGCTGTACGGCGTCGACCCGACGTACATCGGGAAGGCCGTGCAGATCCTCTGCGACCAGTACGGCGTCGCGCACGTCGACCTGAACTTCGGCTGCCCGGTCCCGAAGGTGACGCGCAAGGGCGGCGGCGCGGCCCTGCCCTGGAAGCGGAACCTGCTCGGCGCGATCCTTCGCTCCGCGGTCCAGGCCGCGACGCCGTACGGCGTACCGGTCACGATGAAGACCCGGATCGGGATCGACGCCGACCACCAGACGTACCTCGACGCGGGGCGGATCGCGGAGGAGTCCGGCGCGGCCGCGATCGGGCTGCACGGGCGGACCGCGTCGCAGGCCTACTCCGGACAGGCGGACTGGTCGACGATCGCCGCGCTGGTCGAGCACGTGGACATCCCGGTGCTCGGCAACGGCGACATCTGGGAGGCCGGGGACGCGCTGCGGATGGTGGCCGAGACCGGGTGCGCCGGGGTGATCGTCGGGCGCGGGTGCTTGGGACGGCCGTGGTTGTTCCGCGATTTGGCGGTGGCATTCTCGGGTGGCGAGGCGCTCAGTCTGCCGACGTTGGGCGAGGTTGCGGCGGTGATGCGGCGGCACGGTGAGCTGCTTGCTGAGCTGATGGGGGAGCAGCGTGGTCTGCGGGACTTCCGCAAGCATGTGTCGTGGTACCTGAAGGGCTTCCCCGCCGGCGGCGAACTCCGCGCCGCGCTCGGCATGGTCGACACGCTCGCTCGGCTGGACGAACTCCTGGCCCAACTCGACCCGAGTGTCCCGTTCCCGGTAGCCGAACTGGGCGCCCCCCGCGGCCGCCAGGGCAGCCCCCGAGACCACATCGTCCTCCCCCAAGGCTGGCTCGACGACACAGACGGCCTCACCGCCGACCTGGCCGACGCGGAAATCGGCGTCTCCGGCGGTTAATAGGACACCGCTTCGCGGCGCCTGTTCTGTTGGCCGCCTTCGGCGGCGGGCGCGTCGGGCGGGGCGCCTGATTGCTCCGGCGCGGTGCCCGCACCTGTTCCGCGGGTTGTGTGTCGGATTGGCTCTCGGGTGTTCGTAGTACGGGTGATAGTGGAGCTACTGAGGAGGGCTTATGAGTGCGTCGTACACGTGGGACATCTTCTGCACGCTCGATGGGTTCGGGTCTTATGACGAGAACGGGGACTGGGGTGGGTATTGGGGGAAGGGTGGGCCGGAGTTCATCGGGCGGCGGGTGGCCTTGTATCGGGACGACGTGCGGATGGTGCTCGGGGGGAATACCTATCGGCAGTTTCTCGAGGTACTGGGGCCCAGCGTGGAGGAGGCCAAGTTCGATGATCAGGTGAATTTGCGGATGCTGACGTTGCCGACGACCGTGGTGTCGTCGACCCTCGAAAGCCCGCTGAGGTGGAAGAACGCGACCGTTGAAGCCGGCGACGCGGTGGACGTTGTGGCCCGCCTCAAGCACGAGTCTGAGTTGCCGCTGCGGTCTGTCGGTAGTGTTGCCATGAACAACGCTCTGATGGCCGCCGGACTGGTGGACCTCGTCCAGGTGACGATCTTTCCGGTGATCAGCGGTCGCACCGGCGCGGACCCGATCTTTGCGAAGGCCGCCGATTTCGACCTAACGCTCGTCGAGGCCCGGACGCTCGACAACCACACCCAAGAGCTCATCTACCACCCGACTCTCCACGCCTGAGCGCACGACGACAGCGGCCTCGTCGGGCTGCGGTGGTTCGAAGTCGGCGAGGTGTTGCTCGAACACAGCATCGGCAACGTCCCGCCGCCTCGGATCAGCCCGGTTCGCGGCCCACCGCCGGCGGACCGTCGCCTGGTCCACATCGACGTACACCAAGGTGAATCGGGCCCCGGCCTCGCGCGCCAGCGAGCGCCAGCGGTCCCGCAGGAATCGCGGCGAGCTGGTGTCGTCGACAACCACCGATGTGCCGGCACTCGGCAGCCCGCGAACCTCGGCCGACGCCAACTCGTGCGTCCGCACCCACTCCTCGACCGGGATCCCGTCGCCACCCCACAGTCCGCGCCGCTCGTTCAGCTCGTCGAGACTCACCACCTCAGCGGCCAACCGAGGCGCGAGCGCCCGCGCCAGCGTGCTCTTGCCTGAGAACGAGGTGCCGCACAGCAGAACCAGTCTGGCCACGCCGCCATCCAACCGACCGCGCCAGGCCGTCCGCAACACCTGCCGGTATCGCGGAACACGCCACGCGGTGTCTCGTGACTCCGGGAGGTGTCGCGATCAGCGCGGGTTGGTGGTGCGCCAGTTGATGTAGTGCGCGACGGCTTCAGGCACCGTGTAGTGCGGGGTGAAGCCGGTGGCTTCGGTCAGGCGCGTGATGTCCAGGTGCGGGCCCGGCTGGCCGCCGGGTTTGCAGGGGACGTCCAGTGCTTCGGCCAGTTGCTGGTTGCGCATCGGGCTGCCGCTGGAGACGTTGTACGTCGTGTGGTCGAGCGTTCCGGCGGTGACGAGGAGCGCGATCGCGCGGCCGGCGTCCGGGGCGTAGCACCAGTCGCCGCCGTCGTCGGCGTGCAGCGCGTCGGGTGTTTCGCCTCGCAGTACGGCGTTGATGTACGGCGGGAGGTAGTTGAACGGGGTCTCGGGATCCATCAGCGGGCCCCACGTCGACCCGATGCGCAGGATCAGCGGATGGACGCCGGACCCTTGCAGCGCGTGCGTGGTGATCGGCTCGACGGACTTCTTGAACGCGACGATCAGGTGCGGCAGGTCCACGGTGGACAGCGGCAGGCCTTCGTGCCAAGGCGTTTCGGCCTGCCCGGCGTACACCCCGAGGCTGCTCGCGACCGCGAACCGCCGGCCGCCCCACGACCGCGCCGCGTCCAGCGCGTTGAACAACCCGGTCATGTCATGGCGGAAGTACGCGACCGGATCGTCCGGGATGCTGCCCGCGAGGTGCACGATGTCCGTCACGTCGTACCGCTCCCCGAGGGCGAGGAACGCGTCCCGGTCGGTGACGTCCAGCGCCTCCACCGCGACCTCGCCGTCGAGGAACGACGGCACCGAACTCCGGCGATGCGACGTCACGACGACGTCCCGGCCGAGGTCGAGGAGGGCGCGGGCGGTGTGGGCGCCGATCATGCCGAGCCCACCGGTCACGAGGATCATGCCCGCGACGCTACGAGCGGTACGCCGTGCCCGTCTTGAACGAATCACGCATCCTGGAAGCCCGGGCGGCCGTTAGGCTCGGGGAATGGCGCGTAAGGCGGATGAGGTGCGGGACGGGGTCGAGCTGACCAATCTCGATCAGCCGTTGTTCGACGGGGCCGAGGCGACCAAGCGGGATCTGGTCGACTACCTGGACGCGGTCCACGAGCGGATCCTGCCGGAGCTGCGGGAGCGGCCGCTGTCGGTGGTGCGGATCCGGCCGGGTCAGCCCAAGTTCATGCAGAAGAACGTGCCGAAGTACACCCCGGACTGGGTGAAGACCGTGCAGGTGTGGGCGGAGGCGTCCAAGCGCGAGGTGTCGTACGCGTTGTGCGACGACCGCCGGACGCTGCTGTGGTTCGGGAACCAGCGCGCCGTCGAGTACCACCCGACCTTGATGCGGGCCGACCGCTGGGACCGGGTCACGCATCTGGTGCTCGACCTCGACCCGCCCGAGGGGGAGACGTTCGCGATGGCGGTGCAGGCGGCGCTGCTGGTGCGGCAGGCGCTGACCGACTCCGGGTTGGCGGGTGCGGTCAAGACGAGTGGTGCGAAGGGCGTGCACGTGTTCGTGCCGATCGACGACAGCGTGCCGATCGAGGACGCGGCGGCCGCGACGCGAGCGATCGCGGCGCGCGCCGAGAAGCTCGATCCGTCGGTCGCGACCACGGCGTACATCAAGGAGGACCGGCACGGGAAGGTCTTCGTCGACTCGACGCGGGCCGGTGGTGCGACGGTCGTCGCGGCGTACAGCCCGCGGGTCCGGCCCGGTACGACGGTGTCGTTCCCGGTGGGCTGGGACGACCTGGAGAGCGTGACGCCTCGCGACTTCACGGTGCGTACGGCGCTCGAGCAGCTCGGCGACCGCGACCCGTGGGCGGAGCAGGTGCCGGCGCCGCAGTCCCTCCCCGAGGACCTGCTCGAGGAAGGCCGGGCGATCCCGGTCGCGCGCGTCGCGGCGATGCACGAAGGCAAGCGCCGCAAACGCGCCCGCGAGGCCGAGGCCGCAGCCGACCCGAAACCGGCTGACCAGAAGCCAGCCGACTAGGACTCTGTCGCCGTCGTCAGGTCGAGCGCCCGGCGACGGACGACCGGCGCCGGGTGGTTGCGGAGGGCAACCAACAGTGCACGCCACTCGGGCGACCACCCGGCGCGCGGTGCCGCGGCCCCCCAGCACGGCGTTGGCCAGCAGCCCGGAAGCGAGATCGGGGGAGTGGACGAGCACTTCGGCAACCGGCAGCAAATCGGCCGGAACCCAGCTGGACTCGGTCGCGCCCAACCGCGAGCCGACGAGCTGAGCCGCAGTCAACGCAGCCAGCGGATCGTCACCGACGACATCGCCGAGCTCGTCGACCTCCAGCGTGAGCACCAGCAGCTGCAGCCGCAGTTCGACGAAGTCCGGACCAACCAGCTCATCGGCGACTGCGCGCAAGTGCCGACGGGTCTCAGCCGAACGGCGGCTGAAGTGACTGGCCAGCTCACCGACCAGGTAGCCGAGGCGCTGCCGCGCCGGGTGATCCCGGTCCGGCTGCGCGTCCGGCAGCGCCGGGTCCGCCTCCAGCCGCACCAGCAGCCGGACGGTCTCCACCACCTCGTCCAGCCCAGCTGGCGCATCCGTCGCGAAGTACGACACCAGGGCAGTAGTCGCGTCCCGCCACACGCGGTTGCGCAGCGACAGTCGACTGATGAAGTCAGCACACACCCGCATCGCAGCCGGGTTGGACCGCGCCCACCCGAGCAACCCGAGCAACGCCGGTCCGACAACGTCCGGCTCGCTCCGAGTCGTCACAGCGATCAACAGGTCCGCGTACCGCGACCGGTACGCCACAGGTACGTCGTACGCCCGCCGCGCCGTCAGCGCCACAGCAGTCGCCGCCGAGTCGTGCACCGCCTGCTCCAGCACGGCCCACGCCGCAGCGTCGTACAGCAGGTACTGCGACACAGTCCGCGCAATAGCCGCCCGCACATCCCGATGCGCCCCGGACCACGCCTCTGTGAGTACTGCGCTCGCACCTGGCGCCCGCAGCTCGCCCAGCAGCCGCACTGCCTCCTTCCGCGACGTGACCTTGACCGCCTCACCAGCTAGCACCGGCTGCAGCAGCCCAACCAGCAGACTCGGCCGCACATACCGCGCGGCGCGCCCAGCCGCATACACAGCGACCCGCGCCCGGTCGTCACCCGCATGCGCCAGCAACAACGGCATCGCCAGGTCAGGCCGTTCCGTCCACGCCAGCGCAGCGAGCGCAGCCTCTTGCAGCAGTACGTCGGGACTCACGAGGAACTCGTCCAACGCGGCCCGTGCACCAGGTACCCGCCCGAGCGTCTTGACCGCCGACGCCCGGTACCACTCCGGCATCCGCTCGTCACGAGCGACGCCGACCAGCAGCTCGGCGTACCGGGCCTGCTGCCGCGGCAACCAGAGCCGCAGCGCGTAGCTCGGCACCTCCCACGCAGCGCTGTTCCGGTCGAAGCGACGGATCTGGTCCGCCGCAGCCAGCACTGGATCGAGCAGGTCGAGGCGGAGTTCGGTCACCACCCACCAGACCGGGTGCCAGCGAGCCATCCGTACGTCGCGCGCAATGATCTGCTCGATGCGCGGCCCGCGGGTAGCGGGCGCGTCCAGCCAGTACCGGCACGCCGACTCGACGGTGTACTCCTGGTTCGACCAGACCGCCTGCTCCAGCACCTCCTGCAGCGGCTGCAACGACCACGCCCGCCGGCCGAGAGCACCCGCCACCGCGAGCGCCAGCCCGAACTCGTTCCGCTTGGCCGCGGCCTCGATCGTCGGGCGCAGTACGTCGTACACCTCGACCTCGCGGCCGCGGGGCAGCCCATCGACCAGGCCGTACAGACTGAGCGAACCCGTGTTCTCGGACAGGCGTGCGTGCGCCTGTAGTCCCCATTCCAGTACGCCGGGCCGGTCGTGGACGGCGCCGCACACGACCGCCTGCTCAGCGAGCTGTCTCAGCGTCCGCCGCGTTGCCCAGGACGCGTCTCGCGACGCCAGCGCATCGGTCAGCAACGTGTCCAGCGACTCGGTCAGTGCATCGGTCAACAGCGTCGGTGGCAGGTCTACGACAGCCTGCAGGGCGTGCAGCCGCACCGTGTCCTGGTCGTTGCGGATCCGTCCGGCTGCCCAGGTGACCGCCTGCACCACCTCCTCCGGTCGCCTGCCGTAGCCGGCCGACCGGAGAATCGCCTGGTAGACCGAGCTGCGGATACCGGCGTCCGGAGCGCCCACCTCCGGCTGGAGCAGCGCGAACGTCTCGTCGAACGGCAGGTGACTGGCGACCCTGCGGCGCAGCGTCGGGTTCTCGCTGATCGACGGCAGTGCCAGCATCCGCCGCGTCTGTTCGATGCGCACCGCGTGCGGCAGCACCTGGAGGAGGTCCGAGCTCAGCTGTGCCTGACCGAGGTCGACAGACTCGGTCACCGCCGCGAAGATCACCGCCCGCCGCGACGGTGCGAGTGCAGCCAGCAGAGCAGTGAGCTGCGGCCACAGGACCCGGCCGAGCGCTACTAGTTCGTCGTCGGAGTACCTGTGCAGCCGCCGCTGGAAGGCCGGCGTGAGCGCCCGCTGCACCACGTGCCGCCGGTCAGGTGCCAGCAGCAGCTCCAGCACACCAGCCCGGTCCCGGTCGGTCAGCGGACCGATGATGTCGACCACGGCCCCCGGCAGGTCGTGTGCCGGCATCGCCTCCTTGAGCAGCTGCAGCACCTCGTCCGGCGTGTGTGCGAACGCCGCAGTGACGCCGTGGCCCACGCCCTGCCACCACTCGTCGTCGGCAGGCAGCGTCGTACGAGCAAACGCCAGTACCTCGTCCGGGTGGTGCTTCGCGAGCTGCCGCCAGCCGCCCGGCGTCACGCAGTACGCCAGTTCGGGCAGCAGCCGCGCCACGGTCGCGTGGTCGGTCGTGTCGAGCAGACCGGTCGCTGCCACGTCGCCCCAGCGCGCCCGGTGCTCGTCGATCAGCCGTACTGCGAGATGCTCGCGGCGCTGCCGTCGTACCAAGGCCACCAGCTTCGACCGCAGCGCGGCGGGCGCGTCGTCGTACAGGATCCGCAGGTCGTCGTCGGTGACCGGCACCCCGCGGCCGACCGCCGCGAGCGCCCGCGACTGGACGGCCGGGTCGGGGTCGCGGAGCATGCGGACGACGTACGACGTGTCGCGGGTGATCTCGGCGAGCTGCAGCCCGAGGAGCCGCTCGAAAGCGGTACCGCGCGCCAGCTCGCCGAGGAGGCCGACCAGCTGCGGCGCCTGGTCGGCGAGCAGCCGGACGCGCTGTCTGTACGAGAGTCCGTCGATCGATCGCAGCAACTCGGGCAGACGCATGCGCCCATCCTGCCCAATGCGTGGTGTCAGCTCCGCAGAGAGGCGTCCAGGATCATGGTCGCGGCCTCGCGTGCGCGGACCGCGGGGGCCGCGGTGCCGGAGATCGCGGAGCGGGTGATGGCGCCCTCGCTGAGCAGGATCAGGTGGTCCGCGAGTGCTTCGGGATCGGCGGCGCCGGCCTCCGCGGCCAGTTCGGCGAGCGCGCGGCGGAAGCCCTCCTTGTGCTCGAGCGCGAGCTCGGCGACCCGCGGCGACACGGTGCCGAGCTCGCCGAACGAGTTGATGAACGCGCAGCCCCGGTAGTCGCGCTGCTGGAACCAGGCGTACAGGAAGTCGAAGACCGCGAGGATCCGGTCGCGCGGGTCCGTCGCCGCGTCGACATGCTCCGCGAGCATCGACTTCCAGAGCGCGTCGCGGCGGTCCAGGTAGGCCTCGATCAGCTTCTCCTTCGACGGGAACAGCTGGTACAGCCGCTTCAGCGACACCCCGGACGCCGCCCGGATCGCGTCCATCCCGACGGCCTGCACGCCGCGCTCGTAGAACAGCGCGTCGGCCGCGTCCAGCACCTGCCGCTGCGCCGTCCCGGTGTCCAGGACCATCGGTCCACCTCCTGCGTGACCCGCGCCACCTTGCGCGGAGAACCATCGTTCTCCTACAGTAGCAAACGCCGCCGGAGAACGAGCGTTCTCCGCAGAGACCAGGAGGATGACCATGACCGTTCTAGAGCCCGCCGCCCAGGCCTTCGCCGACGCGACCGCGCGACCGCCGTACCTGTTCCAGCTGTCCCCGGAGGAGGGCCGCAAGGCCGTCGACGAGGTGCAGACCACCGACTACCCGAAGCTGCCGGTCGACGAGGAGTGGGTGACCGCCGCGGACGGCACGAGGGCCCGGATCGTGAAGCCGCAGGGGGCGACCGGCGTGCTGCCCGTCATCCTCTACATCCACGGCGCCGGCTGGGTGTTCGGCAACGCGCACACCCATGACCGGCTGGTCCGCGAACTCGCCGTCGGCGCGGGCGCCGCGGTGGTGTTCCCGGAGTACGACCTCTCGCCCGAGGTCCGGTACCCGCACGCGCTGGAGCAGAACTACGCCGTCGCCCGCTGGATCCTTGCCGCGGGCAAGGAGCACGGCCTGGACCCGGAGCGGCTGGCGATCGCCGGCGACTCGGTCGGCGGGAACATGACGGCCGCGGTCACGCTGCTCGCGAAGGAGCGCGGCGACGTGAAGTTCGTCCAGCAGGTGCTGTTCTACCCGGTGACGGACGCGGCGTTCGACACCGCGTCGTACAAGGAGTTCGGGGAGGGCTACTTCCTGCAGCTGGAGGGCATGAAGTGGTTCTGGGACCAGTACACGACCGACGAGAACGAGCGGAACCAGATCACCGCGTCACCGCTGCGCGCGACGACCGAGCAGCTCACGGGCCTGCCGCCGGCGCTCGTGATCACGGGTGAGGCCGACGTACTGCGGGACGAGGGCGAGGCGTACGCCGCGAAGCTCCTCGAGGCCGGCGTACCGACGACGGCGGTCCGGTTCGCCGCGATCATCCACGACTTCGTGATGCTGGACGCGCTCCGCGACACCTACGCCGCGAACGCCGCGATCGAGCTCGCGGTCTCGACCCTGCGCAAGGCGCTCAACTGACCCGCTCCAGCTCGGCGAAGGCGGCGGCGAGCTTCGGCAACGTGAAGTGGGCATTCAGGCCGCTCGGGTTCGGCAGCACCCAGACGCGGGTCTCGCCGATCATCCGGTCCTGCTTGCCCACTGCCGCCGTACGTTCGCCGAAGGCGTCCCGGTACGCCGTGACGCCGAGGACCGCCAGCCATTCCGGGTGGACGGCGAGCACCTTCTTCACGAGGTTCTCGCCGCCCGCGACCAGCTCCGCCCGGGACAGCTCTGCCGCCTTCGCCGACGGCCGGTCGACCACGTTGGTGATGCCGAGGCGGTAGGTCAGCAGCTCCTGCTGCTCGCTCGGTTTCAGCTGCCTAGGCGTGAACCCGCTCAGCTGCAGCGCCGGCCAGAACCGGTTCCCCGGCCGCGCGAAGTGGTGCCCGGTCGCCGCCGACATCAGCCCGGGGTTGATACCGCAGAACAGCACCCGCAAGCCGTCGCCGATCACATCCGGAATCGCGTCCACGCGGGACAGCCTAGGCCTGTACGGAAGAACGGGTAGTGGTGCCGCCCCTCGGCCGCCCACCTGCCCGGCCACCGCTCAGCCGGCCCATGCTCGGGTGACCACTACCCGTTCTTCGGTACGGAACGCCACGACGTAGGTTGGGCCCATGCGCGACTGGTCGGACAGGTTGAACGAGCTGGCGGTGGCGGCCGAGGTCACCGGGGCGGTGCTGGGGATCTGGCACGACGGGACGACGACCCTCGTGCCGTACGGCGTGCTGAACGCCGACACCGGCGTCGAGACGACTGCGGACTCGCTGTTCCAGATCGGCTCGGTGAGCAAGCCGTGGACCGCGTCGATGATCGTCCAGCTGGCCGCCGAGGGCCGGCTGCGGCTGGACGATCCGGTCGTCAAACTGTTGCCTGAGGCACCGGTCGATCAGCGGATCACAGTCCGTCACCTGCTGACTCACACCAGCGGCATCGACGGCGACCTGTTCACCGACACCGGCCGCGGCGACGACTGCGTGGAGCGGTACGTCGCGCTCCTCGCCGACGTCGACCAGCTCTTCGAGCCCGGCACCGCGTACTCGTACTGCAATGCCGGATTCGTGCTCCTCGGCCGCCTGATCGAAGTACTCGACGGCCGGACCTGGGACGAGTCGCTCAAAGCCCGCCTGATCGACCCGCTCGGGCTCAGCCGAACCGTCACGCTGCCGGAGGAGGCGATCCTGCACCGCGCCGCCGTCGGTCACCTCGCGACGGACGGCTCCCGGGTCAACACCTGGCAACTGCCGCGCAGCATCGGCCCCGCCGGGACGATCACCGCGAGCGCCGCTGACGTCCTGGAGTTCGCCCGGGCGCACCTGACGGACGAGCGGTACGCCGGGATGCAGGAGCCGCAGGTCCCGTTCGCGGCCGGGATCGGCGGGTTCGTCGATCTCGGGCTGACCTGGCGGATCTACGACTGGGGCGGGCGCCGGCTGTTCGGGCACGACGGCTCGACGATCTCGCAGCTCGCGTTCCTGCGGATCGACCCCGAGGCGCGCCTGGTCATGTGCCTGCTGACGAACTCCGGCAACGGCACCCGGCTGTTCGAACCGCTCGCCTCGGAGGTGTTCACCGAGTACGCCGGTGTCGCGCACCCGGAGGCCCCGCAGCCGATCGACGTGCCCGTCGACGACCGGCACGCCGGGCGGTACGAGCGCGCCAGCGTCCGGCTCGACGTCGCGAAGCGCGACGACGAGCTCGTGATGGTCTACCGGGCGACGGGGGACCGGCTGCTGTTCTCCGAGGACCCCGAGCACGTCTACGAGCTGCGCCCGACCGCGCCGGACGACGGCAACCACTTCGTCACCCGGGAGTCACCGGCGCACCCGTGGGTGCCGGTCACGTTCACGCCCACGCACGTCTTCACCTCCGGACGGGTCACGCCCAGGCGTTGAGATAAACCACGTGCGTCCTGGGGTGACCGAGCTAACGTCTCACACGTGACTAGTGCACCTGCTGAACTTCCCCGTAAGGCCGGTGACCTCCGGGCCGCCGGACACCTCCCTCGGTCGATCAAGACCGAGATCCGTGACAACCTGCTGAAAGAGCTCCGGGCTGGGCGTGATCCCTGGCCCGGCATCGTCGGTTTCACCCGCACGGTGATCCCGCAACTCGAACGCGCCCTGCTCGCCGGGCACGACGTCGTACTCCTGGGAGAGCGCGGTCAGGGCAAGACCCGGCTGCTTCGGACCCTGGTCGGCCTGCTGGACGAGTGGACGCCCGTCATCGAGGGCGCCGAGCTGCCCGAGCACCCGCTCGACCCGATCACGCCCGCCTCCCGGCGCCGCGCCGCCGAGCTCGGGGACGACCTTCCGGTCGCCTGGCTGCACCGCGACCTGCGGTACGCCGAGAAGCTCGCGACGCCCGACACGAGTGTCGGTGACCTGATCGGTGACGTGGACCCGGTGAAGGTGGCCGAGGGCCGCAGTCTCGGCGACCCGGAGACCATCCACTTCGGCCTGGTCCCGCGCTCGCACCGCGGCATCGTCGCGATCAACGAGCTGCCCGACCTCGCCGAGCGCATCCAGGTCGCGCTGCTGAACGTGATGGAGGAGCGCGACATCCAGGTCCGCGGGTACACGCTGCGGCTGCCGCTCGACGTGTTGCTGGTGGCAACGGCGAACCCGGAGGACTACACCAACCGCGGCCGGATCATCACTCCGCTGAAGGACCGCTTCGGCGCCGAGGTCCGGACCCACTACCCGCTCGACATCGACGCCGAGGTGGACGTGATCCGGCAGGAGGCCGAGTTCACCGCCGAGGTCGGCGAGCCGCTGCTGGAGGTGCTGGCGCGCTTCGTCCGGCACCTGCGGGAGTCGACCTCGATCGACCAGCGCTCCGGCGTGTCCGCGCGGTTCGCGGTCGCCGCGGCCGAGACGATCGCTGCCGCGGCCCTGCGCCGGTCCGCGATCACCGGTGAGGAGCCGGCCGTCGCCCGGCCGGTGGATCTCGAGGCCGTTCCCGCCGTACTGCGGGGCAAGCTCGAGTTCGAGCCCGGCGAGGAAGGGCGCGAGATCGAGCTGCTCGAGTACCTGCTGCGCCGATCGGTGGCGGACACCGCGCGCGAACGGTTCGCCGGACTCGACCTCACTCCACTTGCCCATGCCGTTGCTGACGGCAACCTTGTGACGACCGGTGAGCGGGTGCCGGGCCGGGAGGTGCTGGCCGCGCTGCCCGAGCTGCCGGTCCTGCACGACGTGGCCGCCCGGGCCGGTGTCGAACCGGACGACTCGTCCGGCCGGATCGCTGCGGCGGTCGAACTCGCCCTGGAGATGCTGTACCTGTCGAAACGGGTGGCGAAGGACGCCGACAACGACACCACGATCTACGGGGCCTGAGATGTCGGCTTCAATCCCGGAAGGCTGGTCCTACGGACCGTGGCACGACGGGCCGGATCCGCTGAAGGCGCCGGCGGACCTGCGGGACGCGCTGGACGAGATCGGCCGGGACGTCATGAACGGGTCGTCGCCGCGGTCCGCGCTGGAGGAGCTGCTCCGGCGCGGCACCCGGAACACCCAGGGCCTGGACGACCTCACCCGCCGCCTGTGGGAGCGTCGCCGCGAGATCCAGCGGCGGCACAACCTCGACGGCACCCTCCAGGACGTCCAGCGGCTGCTCGACGAGGCACTCCAGGCCGAGCGCCGCGAGCTGTTCCCGAACCCGTCCGACGACGCCGGCTTCAAGGAGGCCGAGCTCGACGCGCTCCCGTCCGGTACGGCGGCCGCGGTCCGGGAGCTGGCGAACTACCAGTGGGAGTCGTCGGAGGCCCGGGAGAAGTACGAGCAGATCCGCGATCTGCTCGGCCGGGAGTTGCTCGGCTCGCGGTTCGAGGGCATGAAGGAGGCGCTGCAGCAGACCACGCCCGAGGACGTCGAGCGGATCAACGAGATGCTGACGGACCTCAACGCGCTGCTCGCGGCGCACGCGCAGGGGCGTCCCGACGTACCGCGGTTGTTCGACGAGTTCATGGCCAAGCACGGCGAGTTCTTCCCGGAGAACCCGCGGAACGTCGACGAGCTGATCGACGTCCTCGCGCAGCGGGCGGCCGCGGCGCAGCGGATGCTGAACTCGATGACGCCCGAGCAGCGGGCCGAGCTGATGGAGCTGTCGCAGCAGGCGTTCGGGTCGCCGCAACTCGCGCAGCAGTTGGCACAGCTGGACGCTCAGCTGCAGTCGCTGCGGCCGGGGGAGGACTGGTCCGGGTCGGAGCGGATGAGCGGCGACGACCCGCTCGGGCTCGCCGACGGCGCGCGGGCGATGTCCGACCTGGCCGAGCTGGATGCGCTGGCCGAGCAGCTGGCCCAGTCGTACCCGGGTGCGCGGTTGGAGGACATCGACCTCGACGCGCTCACCCGTCAGCTGGGCGACGAGGCGACGGTCGACGCCCGCCGGCTGACTGAGCTGGAGCGGCAGCTGCGTGATCAGGGCCTGATCGAGCGGGCGCCCGACGGTTCGCTGCGGTTGTCGCCGAAGGCGCTGCGTCAGCTCGGTCAGACCGCGTTGGCCGACGTACTGCGGACCGCGCGCGGATCCGGCGAACGGGACGCGGCCAACGCGGGCGCAGCCGGTGAGCTGAGCGGATCGACGCGGCCGTGGGAGTTCGGCGACACGCAGCCGTGGGACGTGCCGCGGACGGTGCGGAACGCCGTACTGCGGACTGCTTCACGCAGTGGTTCGGTGAAGCTCGACGTGGCCGATGTCGAGATCGCGGAGACCGAGCACCGGGCGCGAGCCGCGGTCGCGTTGCTGGTCGACACGTCCTGGTCGATGGTCCAGGAGGGCCGTTGGCTGCCGATGAAGCGGACGGCGCTCGCGTTGCATCAGCTGATCTCGACGCGGTACCGCAACGACGCGCTGCAGCTGATCACGTTCGGCCGGTACGCCGGGGTGGTCGAGTTGCCGCAGCTGATCGGGATGGAAGGCACCTGGGAGCAGGGCACCAACGCGCACCACGCGTTGCTGCTCGCGGGCCGGCATCTGCGGCGGCACCCGGACGCGCAGCCGGTGGTGCTGATGGTGACGGACGGGGAGCCGACCGCGCACCTGGAGCCCGACGGCACGGCGGAGTTCTCGTACCCGCCGGAGCCGGCCACGCTCCGCAAGACGATCTTCGAGGTCGACCGGCTCGCCAAGCTCGGCGCGTCGCTGACCGTCTTCCGGCTGGGCGACGACCCGCGGCTGAACGCGTTCGTCGACCTGCTCGCCCGCCGCAGCGGGGGCCGCGTCCTCGCCCCCGACGCGGACGGCCTCGGCGCCGCGGTCGTCGGCGACTACCTCCGCACCCGCCGCAAGCTGTAGCCGGCGACATCCCAGCGGGACCGCGGACACCCCACCGGGACCTCGGACATCTGACCAGATGTCCGAGGTCCCGTTTTGCTGTCCGCGGATCGGGACCTTTGGCCTCCTCGGAACGGCCGTAGGGCGGGTCCGGCGGCGGCGCGAACCTGGTTGGCTGGGAATCGTTGGAGAAGCGGCCTGTTGTCTCGCGTTGTCAATGCTGTAAGGGTTTTCCGGCCTTCGAGCTGTGGGGAGGGTCACGTCGGCATCGTGAGACCAGTGTTCAACTGGACTGCTTTTTGGGCTTACTCTGAAAGCACGCCCCCGCCGCCGGAGCCGACGGGCCAGCGGGCCATCTTCCCGCGCCTGAAAACACCCACCTGCACCCCAGGGAGTGACCGTGCCGAAACTCGTGTACGACTTCGCCGAAGGCAACAAGGACATGAAGGACCTGCTCGGCGGGAAGGGCGCGAACTTGGCCGAGATGACCAATCTCGGCCTGCCGGTGCCACCCGGCTTCACCATCACCACCGACGCCTGCCGCGCGTACCTGGAGACCGGTGCGGTGCCGGCCGAGCTGGCGGACGAGATCGACCACCACGTCGACCTGCTGCAGCAGAAGATGGGCAAGAAGCTCGGCCAGGCCGACGACCCGCTGCTGGTCTCGGTGCGCTCCGGTGCCGCCGCGTCGATGCCCGGGATGATGGAGACCGTCCTGAACGTCGGCCTCAACGACGACTCGGTGAACGGCCTCGCGCACCAGTCCGGCAACCCGCGGTTCGCCTGGGACGCGTACCGGCGGCTGATCCAGATGTTCGGCAAGACCGTGCTGGACATGGACGGCGAGGTGTTCGAGCAGGCGCTCGACGCCGCCAAGGAGGCCAAGGGCGCGCGCACCGACCTCGACCTCGACGCCGACGACCTGAAGGCGCTCGTCGAGACCTTCAAGCAGGCGGTCCACGAGCGCACCGGCCGCGAGTTCCCGCAGGACCCGCGCAGCCAGATGGACCTCGCCACCGAGGCCGTGTTCCGCTCGTGGAACTCGGACCGCGCGATCCTCTACCGCCGCCAGGAGCGGATCGCGGCCGACCTCGGCACCGCGGTCAACATCTGCTCGATGGTGTTCGGCAACCTCGGCATGGACTCCGGCACCGGCGTCGCGTTCACCCGCGACCCGTCGACCGGGCAGCCCGGCGTGTACGGCGACTACCTGCAGAACGCCCAGGGCGAGGACGTCGTCGCGGGCATCCGCAACACGGTCCCGCTGGCGGACCTCGAGCAGATCGACAAGACGTCGTACGACGACCTGATGAACATCATGGCCACGCTCGAAGGTCACTACCGCGACCTGTGCGACATCGAGTTCACCGTGGAGCGCGGCAAGCTCTGGATGCTGCAGACCCGCGTCGGCAAGCGCACCGCGGCGGCCGCGTTCCGGATCGCGACCAGCCTGATCGACGAAGGCGTGATCGACACCGACGAGGCGTTGCGGCGGGTGAAGGGCGCGCAACTGGCGCAGCTGATGTTCCCGCGGTTCGACGCCGATGCCGCGAAAGACCCGGTGACCAAGGCGATCGGAGCGTCGCCGGGCGCCGCGTCGGGCAAGGTCGTGTTCACCTCGGCGGCCGCGGTCGAGGCGGCGGAGAGCGGCGAGAAGGTGATCCTGGTCCGCCGGGAGACGAACCCCGACGACCTGCACGGCATGATCGCGGCGCAGGGCATCCTGACCAGCCGAGGCGGCAAGACCTCGCACGCGGCGGTGGTCGCGCGCGGCATGGGCAAGACCTGTGTCTGCGGAGCGGACGAGCTCGACGTGAACGTTGCCCAGGGCACCATCAAGGTGAACGGCACGGTGATCGAGGCCGGCGAGACGATCTCGATCGACGGCACCACCGGTGAGGTGTACCGCGGCGAGGTCCCGGTCGTGCCGTCGCCGGTCGTGCAGTACTTCGAGGGCACGCTGGCGGCGGATGCCGGCGACGAGCTGGTCGCGTCCGTGCACCGGCTGATCTCGCACGCGGACGAAGTCCGGCGGCTCGGCGTACGGACGAACGCGGACACCGCGGACGATGCGGCGCGGGCGCGGCGGTTCGGGGCCGAGGGGATCGGGTTGTGCCGGACCGAGCACATGTTCCTCGGTGAGCGGCGGGAGTCCGTCGAGCGGCTGATCCTCGCGGACAACGACGCGGACCGGGAGGCGGCGCTGGCGGAGCTGGAGCCGTTGCAGCGCGGGGACTTCCTGGAGTTGCTGGACGCGATGGACGGGCTGCCGGTGACGATCCGGCTGATCGATCCGCCGCTGCACGAGTTCCTGCCGTCGATGGAGGAGCTGGCGGTGAAGGTCGCGGTGGCGCGCGAGCGCGGCGAGGAATCGGACCACGACACGAAGCTGCTCGCGGCGGTCGAGCGGCTGCACGAGCAGAACCCGATGCTCGGCCTGCGCGGCGTACGGCTCGGCTTGGTGATCCCGGGCCTGTTCGCGATGCAGGTCCGCGCGATCGCCGAGGCGGCCGCCGAACTGCGCGGCCGGGGGAAGGATCCGCGGCCGGAGATCATGATCCCGCTGGTCGGCGCGGTCCAGGAACTGCACCTGGCCCGCGACGAGGTGGAACGCGTGCTCGCAGAGGTCGGTGTGGACACGGAGATCCCGATCGGGACGATGATCGAGTTGCCGCGGGCCGCGGTGATCGCGGACCAGATCGCGGCGGCGGCCGACTTCTTCTCGTTCGGGACGAACGACCTGACCCAGACGACGTGGGGCTTCAGCCGCGACGACGTCGAGGGCGCGTTCTTCCCGCGCTACCTGGAGAAGGGCATCTTCGCGGTGTCGCCGTTCGAGTCGATCGACCGCGAGGGCGTCGGCGCGCTGGTCCGCACCGGAATCGACCGCGGCCGCGCCGCGAAGCCAGACCTCAAGCTCGGCGTCTGCGGCGAACACGGCGGCGACCCCGACAGCATCCACTTCTTCCACGAGGCAGGCCTCGACTACGTCTCCTGCTCGCCCTTCCGCATCCCCGTCGCCCGCCTGGAGTCCGGCCGGGCGGCGCTGGACTGAATCGCAACTTTGAGCACCCACCAACCGTTTTCGCGGCCTCGATTCGGTTGGTGGGTTCCCAAGGTTGCCGGGCAGCGTGTGGCTGAGCGGGCGACGCGCTGGCGGTCGTGTCGACGCATCACGTCGCGGGTGGGTCGGAGCGGTTCTTCGCGGACGTGCAGTCCTGCTACGAACGCTTCACCGACGACCCGGTGCAGGGCGGGCTGCCGGCTGCGGACGACGTACCGGACGGGTCGGCGGAGCTCGAGCGGTCGGGGAGATTCGGGTCCGTGGAGTGCCGAAGATTCGTGTGGGAGCAGGAGTATTCGCGCTCGGAGTACCTCGAACTCTTGTCGTCGTACTCCGGTCATCGGGCCTTGACAACCGAGCGGCGTGACGGTCTGTACGACTGCATCGGGGCTTTCATCAACCGCGCCGGGGGTTCGATCACGAAGCGTTATCTGAACCAACTGTCAGTAGGAATTTCCTTCACCAAACCCTTGCATACTGCCCCGCGGGACGGTGAGAATATCCGGGCGGGAAGGGAGATCACTCGTCGACTTTCGGGTCTGACCTGAACCAGCCGCTGTGGCGGCTCGTGACTCCCTTTCCCGCACCAAATCCTCTTGTTTTCAAGGCCGTTGTAGAGTTCTGGCCATGGCCCAATTTGTCGTGCAGTTGCGCTTCGACGTCGCCGAGACCGACCGCCGGATGGCGGTCCGCCCGGCCCATCGTGAGTACCTCGCCGCGCTGCGGGAGGCGGGCAAGCTCGTCGCCGCCGGACCGTTCGCCGACCAGACCGGCGCGCTTCTCGTGTACGACGTCGCGGACGAGGCGGAGCTCCGCGACATCCTCGCCAAGGACCCCTACACCCCGGCCGGCGTCTACGAGATCGCGACCCTCGCGGAGTGGCAGCCGCTGTTCCCGTTCAGCTAGGTCCTCAGGCCTCGGCGCTTTCGAGGTCCAGGTGGTCGACGTACGCCCACAGCCAGACGAGGGGAGCGAGGACGAGCTCCGGGTCGTTCTCCTCGTCGGCGATGAACAGCATCGACGCCTCGCCGTTGGTGATGTCCTCGATCACCGCCTCGCACATCTCGAGCGCGATGTCGAACGGCAGCAGCCGCGGCCCGTTCTCCCAGCGCGGCTGTGGAAGTGGCAGCACCGGTGCCTCGTCGGTCCCGTCCAGCTCGACCGACACCTTCTGCAGCTCCTCGTACAGGTCGTACGAGATCAACCCCGCGAGCGGCCGCCCGTCGAGGCCGACCAGGTACGGGTCGTCGGCGCCCTCGCGGAACGCGTCCCGGATGTCCGGCAGCGCCGCCTTCAGATCGGTTGCTTCGAGGTACGGCGCCTCGTCCGGCTCGACGGCCTCCGCCTCGACCAGGCCGCTGCGCATCTGGTCGAACTGGTGCAGCAGCTCGTTGAGTTCGTCGTACGCGCCGCCGCCCGGCGCCTTCTGGGCCCGCGTCTCGAGGTCCCGCAGGTGTTCGACGAGGTCGTCCTCGAAGTGCAGCTCGTACCGCGGCAGGCCGGGCTCGCGGCCCGCGTTGATCTGCGCGACCAGCTGCGTCGACACCGGGCCGATCCGCTCGGCGAGCACCTCGAGCGGCGTCGTCGGCTTCTCCTCGTCGTCGTGCGCGCAGGAGTCGTCCTCCCCCTTCCCGCCGCCGTCCAGCGCGAGCAGCACCTGGAACGCCTGGAAGGACAGCAGCGCCGCGGTCGCCATGGTGCCGTCGCCGATCAGCATCAGCGGGTTCCCGCCGGCCTCGGTGCGACGCAGGTGGTCCGGCATCAGCGTCGCGGCCTGCTCGACGTTCACCTGGCTGGCCAACGACGAGAGCCCGTGGTCGGTGTCCACGCCGAGCAGCTCGACCAGCCGCTCAGAACTCATGTCGAAGTTCGACCGCAGGTAGTACCGCAGCCAGCCGGCGTCGACCGGGTTGGCGAGCAGCTCCGCGATCCGCGCGCGGAAGTCGGCAAGGTCCGCGATCGCCAGCACCACGAGCACCGGCTGGTCGCCGTCCCCGATCACCAGCGGCCGGGTGTCACCGTTCTGGAAGCCGTCGATCACCTGGTGCAGGCTGTCGGCGGCTGCTTCCAGCGGCCACGACTCCGCCTCGAACTCGTTGACCACCGCGGCGGAGGTGTCGTCGGGCATCGTGCGGATCCTCTCCGGGGTGCGGCGGGAGTTGGGGGTAACTGTAGGGGGCGGGCGATTCACGCAGGTCATACGGGGTCACATGGCGCCTGGTCGACCTGGGTACCGGTGGCGGGGTGACATTCGCTACGCTGCCAGCGGCGGGTCGGCACCGCCGTATCTCACATGTGAGATAAGGTCCCGGCCATGACCGATGACTACCTGAGCCGGATCGGAAATCTCATCCGGGACGCCCGCAAGCACCGCGGCTGGACGCAGACGCAGCTGGCGGAAGTGCTGAACACCAGCCAGAGTGCGGTGAACAGGATCGAGAAGGGTCATCAGAACCTCACCCTCGAGATGCTCGCCCGGATCGGCGAGGCGCTCGATTCCGAAATTGTCTCTCTCGGCGGCGGGCCGGTCCACCTCCGCGTCGCGGGCGGCCGGCAACTGTCCGGCGCCATCGACGTCAAGTCGAGCAAGAACGCCGGCGTCGCGCTGCTCTGCGCCAGCCTGCTGAACCGGGGCCGGACGACGCTGCGCAAGGTCGCCCGGATCGAAGAGGTGAACCGGCTGCTCGAGGTGCTGAACTCGATCGGCGTCCGGACCACCTGGCTGAACGACGCCGGCGACCTGGAGATCGTGCCGCCGGCCGACCTGGACCTCCGGTCGATGGACGCCGAGGCGGCCCGCCGGACCCGCTCGATCATCATGTTCCTCGGCCCGCTGCTGCACCGCGAGGACGCCTTCGAGCTGCCGTACGCCGGCGGCTGCGACCTCGGCACCCGCACCGTCGAGCCGCACCTGGCCGCGCTGCGCCCGTTCGGCCTCGAGGTGAAGGCGACCGGCGGGCAGTACCACGCGCTGGTGAACCGGACCATCACGCCGGGCAAGCCGATCGTGCTGACCGAGCGCGGGGACACCGTCACCGAGAACGCGATCATGGCCGCCGCGCGGTACGACGGCGTCACGGTGATCCGGAACGCCAGCCCGAACTACATGGTCCAGGACCTGTGCTTCTACCTCGACCTGCTCGGCGTCCGGATCGACGGCATCGGCACCACCACGCTGACCGTGCACGGCAAGCCCGACATCGACGTGGACGTCGACTACGCGCCGTCCGAGGACCCGATCGAGGCGATGAGCCTGCTCACCGCCGCGATCGTCACCAAGTCCGAGATCACCATCCGCCGGGCGCCGGTCGAGTTCCTGGAGATCGAGCTCGCGCTGCTCGAGGAGATGGGCCTGGAGTACGACCGGAGCCCGGAGTACCTCGCCGAGAACGGCCGCACCCGGCTCGTCGACCTGACCACCCGGCCGTCGAAGCTGCACGCGCCGATCGACAAGATCCACCCGATGCCGTTCCCGGGCCTGAACATCGACAACCTGCCGTTCTTCGCGGTGATCGCGGCCACCGCCACCGGGCAGACGCTGATCCACGACTGGGTGTACGAGAACCGGGCGATCTACCTGACCGACCTGAACAAGCTCGGCGGCCGGGTCAAGCTGCTCGACCCGCACCGGGTGATGGTCGAGGGCCCGACGCACTTCTCCGGCGCCGAGGTGATGTGCCCGCCGGCGCTCCGCCCGGCCGTGGTCACGCTGATCGCGATGCTGGCCGCGAAGGGTACGTCGGTGCTGCGCAGCATCTACGTGATCAACCGCGGCTACGAGGACCTGGCCGCCCGGCTGAACTCGCTAGGCGCTCAGATCGAGACCTTCCGCGACATCTGACGGGACGCCTGACGGGACATCTGAGGGGACACTTGAGGGGACACTTGAGGGGACGTCCGCGTCCTGGAGGAACGCGACCGCTTCGGTGATCACCGCGGGGTCCGAGAGGATCCTGCGGTGGCCGAGGCCGGTCGTCGGCAGGAAGTGGGCGCGTTCGCCGTAGCTCCGGAGGAGCACCTGTGCCTGCCGCGGGTCCACGATGTCGTCCTCGTCGTTGTGGATCACGAGGAGCTCGACCTTCCCGGTGGCCGCCGAGAACCGCGTCCAGATCTGGTCGTCGCTGTCGAAGTACCGGCGCTCGATCTGCCGTCGCAGTTCCCGGTTGATCTTCGGGCCCAGGCCGAGCTGGGCGCAGAACGCGTCGGCGAGGTAGCCGAACTCGGCGACGCCGCTGATCATCACCAGCCGCTGCGCGGCGACACCCTCCCGCACCGCGTACAGCGCGAACAGTGCGCCCAGTGAATGTGCGATCACGCCGTCGAACGGGCCGTGCCGCTCCTCCAGCGCGCGGATGATCCGCTGGTGGCCGAGGATCGACACCACCTCGCCCTCGGAGTCCCCGTGCGCCGGGGCGTCGTACGAGACCGGGCTGTACCCGAGCTCGAGCAGCCGCGTGACGAGCCCCGCGAACCGCGACGCGCGCGACCGCCACCCGTGCACGAGCAGCACCGGGCGCTTGCCGTCGCCCCACGCGTACGTCGTCACATTGTCGACAATCTCCACTCGGGCCGCCTCGTGGACGCTCTGTTCGTCCGGACGGACCTGGCCGCGGGCGAGCGGTCGCCGCCACAGCTTGAACGCGAGCTGTCCGCTGAGTCGCGGTGACAACACTCCGATTGTCTGCAATCCGACGCTGACCAGCTTCTGCATGAGAACCCCTCCGCAAACTATACGAACGGTCGTATTATTAGTTTGCGCCAGCGTAGCAGTCAACGGATTAGGATCGGTGCTCGTGGAGAAGATCGACGGACGGTTGGCGCGCGGTGACCAGACCCGCCGCGCCGTACTGCGTCGTGCGGTCGAGATCGCGTCGGTCGACGGGCTCGAGGGGTTGTCGATCGGACGGCTCGCGACCGAGCTCGGGATCAGCAAGAGCGGGCTGTTCGCGCACTTCGGTTCCAAGGAGGAGCTGCAGCTCGCGACGGTGCGGGCGGCGCGCCGGATCTACGCCGACAGCGTCGTGGTTCCGGCGTACGAGATCGAGCCCGGGCTCGGGCGGGTGTGGGCGCTGAGCCGGCACTGGCTGGAGTACTCGCGGAGCCGGGTGTTCCCCGGCGGATGCTTCTTCCAGAAGGTGTCGCACGAGTTCTCCGCGCGCGAGGGCGCGGTGCAGGAGTACCTGGCCGCCGTACACACCGAGTGGATGGACCTCATCGAGACCGCGGTGGCCGAGGCCATCGAGCGCGGCGAGCTCGCGGGGGACGCGAAGCAGTTGGCGTTCGACCTCAACGCGTACTACGAAGCCGCGAACCTCGCGTCGATCCTGCACAACGACGAGTCGGGTTACGAGCGCGCCCGTCAGGCGGTCAGGTCCCGGCTGGAGGCGGCGCTGGTCCCCGGAACTGCGGCGCCCTGGTGAGCCGCGTCCTCGGCCTCGCGCCGGTGCGTCGGGAGGTCGCGGCGCCGGCGGATCGGTGAGGCGAGGAGGACGAGGCCTGCCAGCGGTACGCCGGTCGTGGTGATCCAGAGCGCCGGAGTCAGCCCGAGTGTCTGGCCGAGCGTCCCGCCGAGGAGCGCGCCGAGCGGGATGGTGCCGTAGTTGACGAAGGCGGTCGTCGCCGTGAGTCGCCCGAACAGCTCCGGCGGGCAATAGGACTGCAGGAACGTCGCCTTGACGACGTTCCCGCCGACCACACCCAGACTCACCCCGAACGCTCCGACCAGGTAGAACCACGGACTCGAACCGCCCAACGGGATCAGCAGCGCGAGTGTCGGCAGCCCCAGCTCACACACCAGCAAGGCTCGCGCCGTCCCGAACCGCATCACCTGACGCCCGACGAGCGCACCGAGGATGCCCCCGCTCGACGCCGCCGCGATCAGCGAGCCGACCGCCCCCGCCGAGAGCCCGGCCTCGCGGACCAGGAACACGACGACGATCGCCTGGTACCCCATCAGCGCAAGGTTCGAGACCGCGCCGAAGATCGTCAGCGTTCGCAGCCAGACGTCGCGCGCAACCAGCCGTATGCCTTCCCGGATCGCCCCGGCCCGGCGAGGAACGTCCGTACGGCGTTCCCGGAAACGGATCGCGCCCAGGCAGAGCAGGGCGACCACGAAGCTCGCGGCGTCGACGAGCAACGCGTTCGCCGCACCGGCGAGCTGCACCAGGAGCCCACCGCACCCGAGTCCCGCGATCTGCGCAGCGGACGCACTGCCGTGCAGTTTCGCGTTGCCCTCCGCGTGATCCGCCGGATCCAGCAGCGTCGGGAGGTAAGCGGTGTACGCCGTCTGGAACACGACCGCCGCCGCGCCGACGAAGCCCGCGACGACCAGCAGCAACTCGATCGTCAGCAGGTCTCCGGCCACCGGAACCGTCAGCAGCAGAAGTCCGGACACGGCGCAGGCGGCGAGCATGACCGGTCGTCGCCGGACCCGATCGATCCACGCACCCGTCGGCAGGCCGATCAGCAGCCACGGCGCCCAGGCCGCCGCGGTCAGCAGGCCGACCTCGAAGGTCGTTGCGTCGAGCATCGAAATCGCGACCAGCGGCAACGTTACCGAGGACGTCGCGCTGCCGAACCGGTTGACCGTCTCGCCGATCCAGAACAGCCGGAAGTCGCGATGCGACCGCAGCAGGCTCATGAGCGACGCGGGAACGACTGCAGCTGGACGATCACGCGCTCGGCGCCGTCGGCGGCCTCGGCCCCCGTGTAGCGCTCGATGACCGCACCGAGCTCCTCGTTGAGGCTGTGCAGCTGCTCCGGCGTCAGCCGCAGGTCACGCCAGTCCGAGAGCCCGGCGGCCTGCTGCCATTCGGCCGGCCAGTCCTCGTCGACGTACGCCCGCACGCGGTCGTAGTACCGCTCGACGAGGTCGCGCAGGTACACGTCGAGCGCGCGGCGCGTCTCCGGGTCGTCGAGGAACTCGGACGGGTCGAGGACGGTGGGGCCGGGGATCCGCCACCAGCGCTCGCGCTTCGTGCCGCGGTCCGGGTCCTCCTCGAGGTACCCGTGCTCGGCGAGCAGCCGCAGGTGCCAGCTGATCGTCCCGGTGTTCTCGCCGAGCCGCGTCGCCAGCGTGCTGGACGTCGCCGGTCCGTCGAGCTCGATCGCCTCCAGGATGCGCATCCGGAGCGGGTGGGCGAGACCGCGCAGGCTCCGGGCATCGATCCGTCGCATAGATGCAGAGTAATCTCTGCAGAGAAGTCTCTGCAACTGGGAATTGTCGGTGGCGGCACCTAGGTTCGGGGCCATGCGGCCTCATGTGGTGGCTCACCTGGCGGTCTCGCTGGACGGGGTGACGTCGGGATTCGACGTCGACCTCGCGCGGTTCTACGCGCTGGCGACGCTGTGGCAGGAGGACGTCACGCTGATGGACGCCGACACCATCCGGGCCCAGGAGGACGTCGTACGGGCCGCTCCGCGGCGTGGTCCGCGAGCGGACGGGCCGCTGCTCGCGGTGGTCGACGATCGCGCCCGGGTCCGTAGCTGGGAATCGCTACGGGAGCTCGGGTACTGGTCCGGTGTTCTCGCGTTGTACGCCGACCAGACCCCGGCGCGCCCGCTCGACGCGACGACCCGCGAGCTCGTCACCGGGTACGAGGAGGTCGATCTAACCGAAGTACTGGAGGTGCTGGGGCGCCGGGGTGCGCGGACCGTGCGGGTCGACTCGTCCGGGGCGTTGTTGCGGACGTGCCTCACGCTCGGCCTGGTCGACGAGCTCGCGCTGCTCGTGCATCCGGTGCTCGTGGGTGGCGAGCGGTGGTACGACACCCGGCGCCTCCAGCTCCGTCACGCCGGCACGGAGGTCTTCGAGGACGGCGTGATCTGGATGCGGTACTGCGTCACGGCCGGCGGCTGAGGTCGTCGTCGCGGCCAGCCTCGACGCGGGACCACTGCGGGATCGGCCGGCCGTCGGTCGTCAGGCCGCCGGCTTCCCACTCCTGCGGCCAGTCCGCGGGGGAGTCCTCGTAGTCCTCCCGGCGCCCGTAGACGGTCAGGTCCATCAGCGAGTAGCTGTTGTCCATCACCTCGACGCCGCGCCGCGTCGTCCACCAGGTCTCGAAGACGCGGTCGCCGTCGCGGGCGTACGACACCAGGTGCATCATCCCGGTGGTCCGCCCGACGAGGAGCTCGTCGAGCGACGGCAGCGCGGAGTACCACGGCATCGTCCAGCCCATGAATTCGTGGTAGCGCTTGCTCTCGTCGTACGGTCCCTGGCAGAACACCGCGAACGTGATGTCGCGGGAATGCAGGTAGGACAGCTCGCCGACATGCGTCGTACACCAGGTGCAGCCCTGGCACTGGTCGGCGGCGGGGTGTCCGGGATGCCACATGAAGTAGTACGCGAGCAGCTGCTTGCGTCCTTCGAAGGCGTCGAGCAGCGTCAGCGGTCCGTCGGGGCCGGTCAGTTCCAGGTTCGCGTCGACCTCGACCATCGGCAGCCGCCGGCGGGCCGCGGCGATCGCGTCACCCTCGCGGGTGTGCGCCTTCTCGCGGACCCGGAGCTCTTCCAGTCGCGCCTCGAAGGTGGCGCGGTCGGCAACCTGGGGCAGCGGTGTGTCAGCCGGTGTGTCAGCCATGGTCATGGCACTTCCTTCCGTCGATTCCGTGGTACCCGGGTACGTCGGAACCGACGCGAGCTCCTTGACACGCGTTCACGGAAATGTCGGTGCTCGTCGCTAGATTGAGAGGTGATGAGGAAGCAGCATGAGGGGTACGACGAGCACGACGCGGAGCGCTGGGTCGCCGAGCCGGTCAAACGGCCCGGGCGGACCGCGTTCGCGCGTGATCGGGCGCGCGTGCTGCACAGTGCGGCGCTGCGGCGGCTGGCGGCCAAGACGCAGGTCGTGACGGCCGGTAGCGACGACTTCGTGCGGAACCGGTTGACCCACAGCCTCGAGGTCGCGCAGATCGGCCGCGAGCTGGCGGCCACGCTGGGCTGCGACCCGGACATAGTGGACGCCGCGTGCCTGGCGCATGACCTCGGGCATCCGCCGTTCGGGCACAACGGCGAGCGGGCGCTGGACCAGGTCGCCGCGGACATCGGCGGCTTCGAGGGGAACGCGCAGACCCTGCGGCTGCTGACCCGGCTGGAGTCGAAGACGTTCGACGCCGACGGCCGCAGTGTCGGGCTGAACCTCAGCCGCGCCACGCTCGACGCCTCGACGAAGTACCCGTGGCCGCGGCGTCCCGGGGAGCGCAAGTTCGGGGTGTACGACGACGATCTCGCGGTCTTCACCTGGTTGCGGCCGGGCGTGGGGGAGCGGCGCTGCCTCGAGGCGCAGGTGATGGACTTCGCCGACGACGTGGCGTACTCCGTGCACGACGTCGAGGACGGGATCGTCGCTCATCACATCGAGCTCGCCGCGGTCGCCGCCGACCGGGCGCCGTACTGGGAGACCGTCCGGCGGATGTACTTGCCGGAGGCAACCGACGCCGAGCTGGACGAGGGCTGGTCGCGGCTGACCTCGCTGAACTACTGGCCGGCCGCGCCGTTCGACGACAGCCGGCGGGCGCTGGGCGGGCTCAAGGACCTCACGTCCCAGCTGATCGGCCGGTTCGCGACCGCGGCGGAGCAGGCGACGCACGCCGTGTTCGGCCGCTCGCGGCTGATCCGGTACGAGGCGGACCTGGTGGTGCCGGACGGGATCCGCACCGAGATCGGGCTGCTCAAGGGCGTCGGGATGTTCCACGTCCTCAACTCGCCGGAGCGCCAGGCCCGCCGCGCCGTCCAGCGCGAACTCCTCACGGAGCTCGTCGAGGCGCTGTGGAAGACCGCTCCCCAGCACCTCGACGCTCCGTTCAAGGCCGACTTCGCGGCAGCCCCGGACGACAACGCGCGCCTCCGCGTCGTCGTCGACCAGGTCGCGTCGCTCACCGACCCGTCAGCCCAGGCGTGGGCTACCCAATTGTGCTGAACGGCAGGGCGAGACCCAGCTTGTTGACGATCGGCTTGTTGGTCTCGCGGATCTGCTGCAGCTCGGCGTCCGAGAGGGCACGCCGGTAGACACGGACCTCGTCGAGCGAACCCCGGAAGCGGTTCGCGCCGTCGACGCGCTGGCCGATGTGCAGGCCGCGCACCCCGAACTCCTTGCCGGCGGTGACCGAGCCCGGCGGCGCGGTCGCGGAGCCGGCGACCACTCCGTCGATGAGCAGCCGCAGCTTGCCGCCGGCGCGTTGCAGTACGACGTGATGCCAGGCGCCGTCGTTGTACGCCGCCGCGGACTGCACGGTCACGTTGAAGCGATCGACCGACAGCAACGCCCGGATCCGCTTGCTCTCCGGCTCCGCGCGCAACCACACCTGCGGCGTACTGCCCGACCCGGTCCGGTACGCCCAGAGGATCGCGTGCGACCCGGTGGTCGCGCCGTACCTGATCCAGGTCATCAGCGTGAAGTCGTCCGCGCCGAGGTCGATCGACGCGTCGTACGGCACCTCGACGTGGTCGTCGACGCCGTCCAGCGCGATCCCGGTCCCGAACTTGCCCTCGGCAACAGTCGCCCCGCCTCGCACGTACGCCGGATTGTGCGCCGGCCCGTCATCAGGTGTCAGCGGCCCCGGCGCCGGCGGTCCCGGGATACCCGGCGGCGTGCCGTTCGGCGTCGACAGGTACGCCTCGTTGAAGCGCGCCCAGCGGATCGACTCGTACGGGCTCGCGACGCCGCCCTCGTACAGCAGCCCTGCCTGGTCGCCGTCCAGCCGGACCATGTCGGAGTACGCCGACGGGCCCCAGTGGAAGACCTTCCCCTCTTCCCAGGTGCCGAACGAGCGCGCCTCGTCGTACGACGACCGCACCGTCATCACCTCGCGCGCCGCCGGATGTGCGGGCGCCGAGAACAGGATCCGGTTCTGTTCGGGGCCTTCGCTGAACCGCACCAGCGCGCCTTGGACGTCGGGCATCTCCAGCTGCGGGAGCGTCCGGAACGGCGCGTCGAAACTCGTGCCGCCGTCGCTGCTCGTCGCGAACGCGCGGTTGCCCGGATCGGTGCCGCGTTCCCGGGCGAGCGCGTAGATCCGCCCGTCGGCCAGCTCGACCACGGTGACCTCCTGCGCGATCACAGTCCCGTCGTCGCGGGAGGTCTGCGCGCCGATGTGCCAGGTCTCGCCGGCATCGTCGGAGTACAACAGATGGGTGCCGTAGACGTGCGGGCCGGTGCCGTCGTACGTCTCGAAGCTCGCGCCGACGACGAGACGGCCGGCGTGCGGACCGTGCTGGAGCTGGATGCCGTGCATCGGGCCGGTCGCGTACCAGAAGTTCCAGTTCGGCAGCTTCGCGTCGGTCAGCTCGCGGGGTGCGGTCCAGGTCGAGCCGAAGTCGTCGCTGGTCTGGACGTACGGGTCGCGGTCGCAGCCGTTCGTGCACGGCTCCGGTCCGTTGTGGGTCGTGACGAGAACGATCCGGCCGGTCCGATTGTCGACAATCGGCACCGGGTTGCCATGGGTGCCGCCGTTGCCGTCGGACACCACCTGGAGCGGTCCCCAGGTCTTGCCGCCGTCGCTCGATCGGCGCAGCACGAGGTCGATGTCGCCGTCGTCTCCGCAGTCCGCGACGCGGCCCTCGGCGAACGCGAGCACGTCGCCGTTTGTCGCGTGCACGACGGCCGGGATCCGGTAGCAGGCGTAGCCGCCGGTCTTCTGCTGGAACGGCACGTTCTCCTCGACGAACGGAACTGCTTCGCCGGACTGGTCGGCAGCAGCGGCAGGGGCGGTGAGGATCGTCGACACCAGTAGGGCGGCGGCCGCGAGAGGGGCTGGTGGGCGTAGTCGCATAGCTCTCCCAGGGAGGACATAGGACGTATGATGTCCTGCGACAAACTAGCCACGCGAGCCGTCTGCGACAAGGGTTCGGCGAGGACTAAGGTTCGGTCATGGCTGATGCAGCGCAGGATTCAGGGCAGATCGTGATCGTCGGTGCGAGCCTCGCGGGAGCGACCGCGGCCGAGACCCTTCGGAAGGACGGCTGGAGCGGTGGCATCGTCCTGATCGGCAGCGAGCAGGCGTTGCCGTACGAGAGACCGCCGTTGTCGAAGGACGTCCTGCTCGGCAAGGCCGAGACCGGCTCGGCGCAGCTGCACGACCAGCAGTGGTACGACGACAACACCATCGAGCTGCGGCTCGGCGCGACGGTGACCGCGATCGACCCGGCCGCGCACACGGTCACCCTCGACGACGGCTCCCAGGTGCCGTACGCCAAGCTCCTGATCGCCACGGGCAGCCGAGTCCGCAAGCTCGACGTACCGGGCGCGGATCTGGAGGGCGTGCACTACCTGCGCACGGCCGAGGAGTCGCAGGCGCTCACCGACGCGTACGCCGCGAAGCCCCGGGTCGTCGTGGTCGGCGCCGGCTGGATCGGGCTCGAGGCCGCGTCCGCGGCGCGTGAACGTGGCTGCGAGGTGACGGTCGTCGAGCCGCAGTCGACCGCGCTCGCCGCCGTCCTGGGCGAGGAGATCGGCGAGCTGTTCGCCGAGTTCCACCGGCAGCACGGTGTGCAGTTCCGGTTCGGGACCGGGGTCGAGGGCTTCGAGGGCACCGGCAAGGTCACCGGGGTCAGGATCAGCGGCGGCGAGGTGCTGCCCGCGGACCTGGTGATCGTGGGCGTCGGCGTCCGGCCGAACACCGAGCTCGCCGAGGAGGCCGGGATCGAGGTCGCGACGCCGGAGAACGACTCGGGCATCGTCGCGGGTGCGGACCTGCAGACGTCGGTCGCGGACGTGTACGCGGCCGGCGACGTGGTGCGCTGGGACCACCCGCTGTTCAACCGCCCGGTCCGCGTCGAGCACTGGCAGAACGCGAAGGACACCGGCGCCGCGGCCGCGAAGGCGATGCTCGGGCAGGACGTGGCGCACGACGCGGTCCCGTTCTTCTTCACCGACCAGTTCGACCTCGGCATGGAGTACGCCGGTGATGTTCCGCGCGGGACGTCGTACCAGGTCGTACTCCGCGGCGACCCGAAGTCCGGGGCCTATGTGGCGTTCTGGCTCGACGACGATCGGCACGTGCTGGCCGGTATGCACGTCAACACGTGGGGCGCGATCGACGCGGTCCGCGACCTGATCCGCTCCGGCAAGCAGGTCGACCCGGCTCGCCTGTCGGACACGTCGGTGGAGCTGTCCGAGGTCTAGAGCGGGTAGGTGACGTACGCGAACGACGAGCTGTCCGGCGACCAGCTCGGCACGTTCATCGTGCCCTGGCCGCCGAACAGACTTGTCAGTTCGCGGACCTCGCCGTCACGCGTGAGCAGTCGCAGGCGTACGTCGTCGATGTCGGCGGGATGGCCTTCGGTGCCGGGCGGGAAGCTCACGTAGGCGATGCTGGACCCGTCGGGGGCCGGGTGCGGGAACCAGTTCACCCGCTCGTCGTCCGTCAACTGCTCGGCGTGCTTGTCGGTGACCCGGATCCGGAACAGCTGCGCGTGGCCGGCGCGCTCGGAGTTGAAGTAGATCCATTCACCGTCCGGGCCGTACTCCGATCCGTCGTCGGCGAACTCGTCGTCCGTCAGCTGGACGTCGGCGCCGCCCGCGGCCGGGATGGTCCAGACGTTGGTGATCCGCCGGTCGCCGGCCCACTCCAGGCCGATGTACGCGAGCGTCGTACCGTCCGGGGACACCCCGTGCAGGTAGTGGTGGAAGCCGGGCCCGCGGTCGTTCGTCACGCGCCGGCCGGGTCCGCCCTCGATCGGCGCCGCGTAGATGTGGCCGTCGTCGGCCGACACGTAGACCGTCCGGCCGTTCGGGCTGACCACGTGGTCGTTGTTGATCGCCGGGACGCCGCCGAGCTCGATCTCCGCCAGGCCGTCCGCCACCCGGAACAGTAACCCGTTGCCGTTCACGAGCAGCGTCCCGTCCGGCAGCCAGTTCGGCGCCTCGAACAGGATCTCGTCCGAGCTGAACACCAGCCGGTGGGTTCCGGCCGCGACGTCGACGACGTACAGCTCGGACCGCTGACCGGGGCGAAGGGTACGTGGCATACCCGTCAACCTACGTGACCCGCCCGGTTAGACTCGCGGGGTGGCAGGCCGGATCAAGGAAGAGGACATCGCGCTGGTGCGCGAGCGGGCCCGGATCGACGACGTCGTCGGCTCGTACGTGACCTTGAAGAACGCCGGCGGGGGCAACCTGAAGGGCCTCTGCCCGTTCCACGACGAGAAGTCGCCGTCGTTCAACGTCACCCCGGCGCGCGGGTTCTTCTACTGCTTCGGCTGCCAAGAGGGCGGCGACGTCATCGACTTCATCCAGAAGATCGACCAGATCACGTTCTCCGAGGCGGTCGAGACGCTGGCCGCCAAGGTCGGCATCCAGCTGCGGTACGACGACTCCGGCGCGCCGGTGCAGCGCGGTCCGGGGAACCAGCGGCCCCGGCTCGTCGAGGCCCACAAGGTCGCCGCCGAGTTCTACGTCGACCAGCTGTTCGGCGCGCCCGAGGCGGCGCTCGGCCGGCAGTTCCTGGACCGGCGCGGATTCGACAAGGACGCCGCGGTGTACTTCGGTGTCGGGTTCTCGCCGCGCGGCGGCGAGGCGCTGGTCAGCCACCTGCGCGGCCGCGGGTTCACGAACGCCGAGCTGGTCGCGTCCGGCCTGGCCGCCGACGGGCAGCGCGGGCTGTACGACCGGTTCCGCGGCCGGCTGATGTGGCCGATCCGGGACGCGTCCTCGGACGTGATCGGGTTCGGGGCGCGGCGGTTGTTCGACGACGACCGGATCGAAGCGAAGTACCTGAACACGCCCGAGACCCCGATCTACAAGAAGTCCAAGGTCCTGTACGGCGTCGACCTGGCCCGGCGCGAGATCGCCAAGGGCCGGCAGGCCGTGGTCGTCGAGGGCTACACCGACGTGATGGCGTGCCACCTCGCCGGCGTGCAGACCGCGGTCGCCACCTGCGGTACGTCGTTCGGCGACGACCACGCGCGCGTGCTGCGGCAGCTGCTGCTCGACCACGACCAGTTCCGCGGCGAGGTGATCTTCACCTTTGACGGTGACGCGGCGGGGCAGCGGGCCGCATTGAAGGCGTTCGCGGGGGACCAGGCGTTCGCGGCGCAGACGTACGTCGCGGTCGAGCCGGACGGCCTGGACCCGTGCGACCTGCGCCTGGAGAAGGGCGACGCCGCGGTCCGGGAGCTGATCGGGCGGCGCGTCCCGCTGTACCGGTTCGTGCTGGGCAACGTGTTGTCGAAGTACGACCTGGACCGGGCCGACACCCGGATCGACGCGCTGCGGGAAGCGGCGCGGCTGGTGATCAGCATCCGCGATAGGTCGAAGGTGGACGCGTTCACGCGCGAGCTGGCCGGGCAGCTGGGCATGGAGGTCGACCAGGTCCGGTCCGAGGTCTATCGTGCGGCGTCGCGAGCTGCTTCTGGTTCTGGCTCGGCTGCCGCGCCGGCGGCGGCTGTGTCCGGAGCCGTCGCGCCGTCCGGTCCTCCCGCGCCGCGCGCCGAGATCCCGTCGCCGCGGGACCAGCGGTTCGTGATCGAGTGGGACGTGCTGAAGGTCGCGATGCAGCACCCGGCGCTGGTCGGGGTCGCGTTCGACGAGCTCGACGACCACGACTTCACGCATCCGTGGCTGGCCGCGATCCGGGCCGCGATGGCGAAGGTCGGCGGGCCGTCCGTGGCGCCGCCCGGTGAGGCCTGGGTGGTCGCCGTACGCGATGCCATCGGCAACGATCCGGCGGCCGCGGTCGTCGGCGCGCTGGCTGTCGACCCGCTGCGGCTCGGGCGGGAGCCCGACGAGCCGTACGCGCAGGCGCTGCTCGCGCGGCTGCAGGAGCTGACGTGCGCGCGCCGGATCGCCGACCTGAAGTCGAAGCTGCAGCGGACGAACCCGATCGACCGCGCGGACGAGTACAACCGGATGTTCGGCGAGCTGATCGCGCTCGAGGCCTACAAGGCCGAACTCCGCAACCGCGCGATCTCCGGCGCACTTTAGGGTTTGAGGCGGTCGCGCAGCGTCTCCTGTACGTCGGGGAGCCGGTCGAGCATGATGAGCGCAGCCTGGTGGCGGGCGCGGGCGTAGCGCTCCAGCGACGGGGACACCGGCGCCGGCTCGGCGAGCGGGAACGTCGACCCCAACGTGTGGGCGCAGCCGACGGCGACCGTGGACAGCAGGTCGTCGAGGCGGGCCGCCGGGTGCCCGTCCTTGTAGGCCCGCAGTAGTTCACCGAGGCCGTCGATCCATTGGTCGCCGAGGATGACTGTGCGGGGGTCGCAGCCGATCCGCGCGATCTCCCAGGCCGTGAAGCCCGGACCCGACGGATGGAAGTCGATCACCGCCGCGACGGCGTCGTCGCGCAGCATCAGGTTGGGTGCCGCAAGGTCGCCGTGCAGCACCTGCACGGTCAGCTCCGGGAGCTCGGCGAGGATCGCGCCGGCCCGCCCGAGCAGCGCCTTCCGCTCCCGGGCTGCCTCACAGGCCCACTCCTCGAACGGGCTCATCGATTTCTTCGCGATCAGCCGATCAAAGCTCTGCGCCGCGCGCCGCATGTCCCGAACCTCAACGGCTGGGCGCATTGTCGGCGCGGCCGCAGGATGCTCCGCCAGCCGCCGATGGAGCCTGCCCAGCACGGTTCCGACGGCCGGCCAGCGCTTGCCTGTGAGCCCACCTTCGGCCGTCTCCCCGTCGACGAACTCCCACAACGACATCGGAACGCCGGCATCGATCACCTCGCCGCCGACCGTACGGCGTACCTCCGCCACCGGCACCCCACCACGACGCGCGAACTCGGTCAGCTCGATCGCCACCCGCTCCCGCTCGAGCCCACCCCGATACACCTTCGCAAACCACCGCCGCCCGTCCTCACCGACGACCCGGTAATTGATCGTGTTGGTCCCGGCATCGATCCGATGCAGCTCGACAGCGCGAACGCCGTACGACTCCTCGAGGGCACGCGCGAAGTCCACGCGCCCAGCATGCCGCACCCGGCACGCACGTCGGCCGGGCGCGCGGGACCTTTCCGGCGTTACCGTTCAACTGACAGCGAACGGAGGCTACTCATGGAACGCACCCTGTTCGAGATCGGCCGGCGGGAGACGCGGCCGCTCGTCGTGAGCCTGGCTGGTGCCGCGGTGCTGAGCTTCGTGTTCGAGCTGATCGCGATTCCCGGGCTGTCGCTGTTCACGCTGATGGCGATCGTGCTCCTGATCGCCGCGGTCACGGTGTACGTCGGATCGTCGCCTGCTTCACCTGTTCTTACCGTGGGGCCGCACGGGATCCGGTTCTGGAGCGAGCCGCGCGTTGCCTGGGGCGACGTACAGGCTTTCGTGCTGATCGACCGCGAGGTTGTAGAGGCCGACGGGCCCGGGGTCGAGGTACAGGCCGTGCTGACGTCGGTCGTCGTACCGGCGGACGAGGCGCTGAGTGTCTCCGATGCCCGGGTTGTTGCCTGGATCAACCTTCCCGGGGCGCTCCGGGACGTCGACGCCGCGGAGCTGGAGCGGGAACTCCACGCCTACAGTCCGGACCTGCTCCTGCAGGATCGCCGTACGCACGGTGCTCGGCGGGAACTCAGCCAGGACGTCGGGTAGGGGACACCTCGGTCCAGCCGGTCCAGCCGCGTTGTTCGAGGAGGCCCATCAGGCGACGGGCCGGCGGAACGGTGTCGAGCACCAGCGTGTCCATCAGGTCGGCAAGCGGTCGGTCGAGGTCGGTGTCGTTGAGGTAACGCTCGCCGTGGTCCGCGGCCAACCGGGTGAGGTAGGCGGCGAACTCGTCGGCCAACTCGACCAGCTTCGGATCGTCCTCGGTCCGGTCGAGGGCCTGGCTGAGGACTTCGTAGAAGCTGATCAGCTGGGGATCGGTGAGCTGGCGCTGCTTGCGTGCCATCCATTCCGGAACCTGCTCGGGCGACTGCGCGGCGAGCAGGATCCAGCCGTCGCGCTCCGCCTTGACGATCCGCTCGTCGACCCCGAGCGCTCGCAGGCGGTCCAGGTAGTCGACGACCTCGGACGGCAGCGTCAGCCGGTCCCCGGCGACAAGCTGCGCGATCCGCTCACGCTGCTGCTGCCGTTGCGCGATCTCTGCCCGCAGCCGGTCGTCGATCTCGGCGACAGCTGCTGCGAACTGGTCGTCGTCGGCCTGCACGAGTTCGCGCACGCGGGTCAGGGGTACGCCGGCGTCGGCGAGCGTCCTGATCCTGATCAGGTCGATCACGGCCACGGCGTCGTACCTCCGGTAGCCGGAGTGATCCCGCTCGGGCTCCGGCAGCAGTCCTTTCGCGTGGTAGTGCCGGACCGCGCGCACGGTCACACCGGCGTACTTCGCCAACTCGCTGATCGTCAGCACCGCACCAACGTACTGCGCATGATGTCGGCGACGGCTTGCGCGTGCGTGAGGACGAGCTGGTGGTCGGCGTCGAGGCGGAAGGTGTTGATCTGCGGCTGGTCGCGGACGAGTCGCTCGATGCCGGCCTGCCAGTTCTGGTTCAGCTCGGCCGCGCGCCCTTCAGCGTTGGCGCCGGCCATTTCGGTCGACATGATCATCGTGATCGGCTTGTCGATCCTCCGGTACCGCTCGAGGATGTCGGCGCGGACGGCGTCGATCTCCTGGTTGAGCGCGAGGATCTGGCGCGCGTCGAGCAGCACTTGCTTCGCCGTACCGCGCAAGCTCATTTGCTGTTCCGCCATCTGCTCCCACATTGCGCGGAACATCGGCAGGTCCTCGTCGGTGATGAACGGTTCAGGCACGGGATTGGCGCCGTCGATCAGCACGAGCTCCTCGACGCGCTCCGGGTGTTCGGCGGCGTAGTGCACCGCGAGGTCCGCTCCGAGGGAGTACCCCACGAGCAACGACGCGGCCGGCGCCAGGTGTGCCATCACGGCTTCGAGGTCGCTGAGGAAGTCCTCGAACCGGTAGCTCGCCGCGGCCGAGGACAATCCATGCCCGCGCAGATCGGACGTCACCACGTCGAAGTCCCGCCGCAACAACTCGACAAGTTCGTGCAGGTCGGCCTGCGTCGAGCTCAGCCCTGGACAGAAGACCAGCAACCGCCCACGCCCACCCCGAGCCACCGAGATCCTGACACTGTGATGATCGATCGCGTACCGTCGTACAGCTTGCTGCATCGCCATACCGCGATGCTGGAGGGTTGACCCTGCGTCAGGGTCAAGCCAACTGTCCGCACGTATGGGAGGACGACGGGGTGTTCCTGCTTCAGATGTCAGGTGTTCCAGGCTCCGGCAAGTCCACCGTCGCCGCCCACGTGGCCCGAACCTTCGGAGCGGTCGCCGTCGACTACGACGTGATCAAGTCCGCCATCCTCGACGCGGACTTCGACCTCCATTCCGCCACGAAGGCGTCGTACGAAGTCATGTACGCCCAAGCCAACCACGTGCTCACCCAAGGCCACCCGGTCATCATGGACAGCCCCTGCTTCTGGCCGAGAATCATCACCGAAGGCATGAAGATCGCCGAGGCCCACACAGCGCCGTACCGCTTCATCGAATGCCACGTCGAAGACCTACAACTCCTGGACACCCGCCTGTCCCAACGCCCCCGCCTGAGAACCCACCGCCCCAGCATCAACCAACCTCCCGCAGACGCCGGCGACACCGAGGAAGACGGCACCTACCTCTTCCGCACCTGGATGACCAGAACCCAACGCCCCCCAACCCCCTACCTCCAACTAAACATGCAAAACCCCCTCCCCAAAGCCCTGGCCGAGGTAGACACCTACCTCCAGTCGTAGTCCAGGCGGCGGAATTCGACGGACCGCGCCGAACGGGGCGGACTTGGACGCCCGGATCACCGCACCGGTCATCGGGGCACACTCACGCAGGTACGGCAGCTGGTGACGGGCGCAGGACCCGCGCCACCCGTCCGCGGCGCCACCCGAGCCCCGGCTCGATCCAGTCCTACCCCCGCCGCGTCGCCGCCCGACACGTTCCCGTACGGCGAGCTGGCTCGACCCCTCGTCTTCACACGGCGGAGGTCCCGAAACGCCGGGTCTTTCGGCCTCAGATGGCGCCCAGGTCTTCCGCTGCGATCTCGCCAGGCCTAGACCGGAAGAAGAGCCGTAGCACGAATCAAGGGCCAGGTCACCCACCTGAGCCTGCAACGCACCGGCCGTCGCTGGAGCAACTTCAAGGCGCTGGGGTGTCGTACTACAGCGCGCCGTACCGGGTGACCGCAGGGGGAGATTGTGATGGGTACGTACCGAGTAATTGCGGCATTCACGGGGACGGCCGCCCTGGCGTTGGCGGGTCTGCAGGCGGGAACGGCGCCGGCGACGCCGAGCACGGCGGCGTACCCCTGTTCGGTGGGAGTGGGCTCGGTGACCGCCGGCGGCGATCATCGCGCACAGGCCATCATCGCGACGGTGCCACCGACCGCGACGAACAGCGAGATCATGGGTCGCGGCGTGTTCCCCGACGGGCAGGTCAGAGTGAGCAGCTCGGCGCTCATCAACTTCGACGTCCTCGGTACCGGCGAGAGCGATATCTCCAGCCTGGTCGTCATGGGAGACGCGCTGTACGACAGCTTCTACCGAACCGGAGAGAGCGTCACCCCCGGGCTGGTCCGTGTCGGTGGCGGCTGGGGCACCTTCCGAGCGGTTGAGCGGTCCTACTCCGAGGGCACCTTCGCACGGACCAACGTCTACGGTCTCCGCGGCGATGGCGTACTGTTCCGCTGGACCATCTCCAACGGCTGGCGCAACAGGACGTCGTACCCCGGATTCTCGGCCGTCAAATCGATGGTGTTGATCAGCAAGACGCGGACGTACGACACCTTTCTGGCGAACACCCGCGGTGGTGCGCTCTACACGATCCATATCCCGACGACGTCGCCGCTCGAGCCTGTCGTCAAGCTCGTCCGTCGCACGACCTGGCACGTCTTCGAATCGATGGTCGCCAAGAAGTGCGGTCAATACGGCACGCTCCTGCTCGGCATCGACAAGGACACCAAGGCGGGTTATCTGTACGCCGTCGGCCACGCCAACGGCCTGGCCACCGTCATCCAGGGCCGGGGCAAGGTCCCGGTCACGTTCGCCGACCCCGTCTACCTCGGCCTGGCGAACCGCGACGACCAGCTCTTCGGGGAGTGAGTCCCCGAGATCAGCGGCCGGCTGGAAGGTCTCCGGTGGACTCGGCCTCACAGCTACGAGATATGGGCGGTACCACGCGATTCGGTGATACCGCAAACGTTTGAAACGGTCACAGGAGACATCACGCGAGCTTGGGGGCTGATTCTCGACAGTCGGGCAGTTGACCGACCCAGCATTGGTAGCTCCGAGCCGTCGGCGGTGAGTCGATGGGGGCGGTCGCATCGAGGGGGCAATTATGCGGAACCCAGCAATTGTGTTATTGACGGTCGTCAGTTCGACAGCGTTGTTCTTTGGCGGGTCGCAGGCGTCCGGCGTCGTGGATGGCGATGGCAGGCGCGTCGGCAGCATCACTGTGGTATCGGTCGATGCGAACGGGGAAACCGCCGACGGTCCGTCCTTCTCCGGGACGGAGAAGGGGCTGGACGTGTCGGCCGACGGTCGGTACGTCGTGTTCTCGTCGTACGCGACCGACCTGGTGCCGGGCGACGTCAACGGCCAGCGTGATGTGTTCGTGCGCGACATGGTGACCGGCCGGACGACCCTGGCATCGGTCGGTGTGGACGGGGCTCAGGGAAACGGTGAGAGCCGGCAAGGTTCGATCTCGGCGGACGGGCGGTTCGTCGCCTTCAGCTCGAACGCTACGAACCTGGTTCCCGGGGACACGAACGACAGCCCCGATGTCTTCGTCCGCGACCGGCGGACCGGGGCCACGAGCCGTGTCTCGATCAGTATCGCTGGGCAGGCGGACCAAGGCGGGGGTCAACCGGAGATCTCCTCCGATGGTCGCCACGTCACCTTCACCTCAGGTGCGACCAACCTGGTCGCCGGCGACACGAACGACACGCAGGACGTCTTCGTCCGCGACCTGGACGCTGGGCGGACCGAGAGGGTGTCGGTGAGCACCGGAGGGCTCCAGTCCGATGGGTTCTCCACGGACTCTACGATCTCCGCCGATGGTCGCTTCGTCGCGTTCGTGTCAGCTTCCCCGACGCTCGCGCCGGCGCCCCCACCGCCGCCCGAAACCCTCATCTTCACCTACGTCCATGACCGGAAGACGAACACGACTCGCTCGGTTTCGCACGACGTCACAGCCGATCGCCGGGCAGTCATCATCGAGACCAGCTATCCGGTCATCGCCGCCGATGGCCGGTTCGTGGTGTTCACCGTCATCGGGTGGCTCGGCGTCGGTGTCGATCCGATCCCCAACGTCTGGCTCCGCGACCTCACCACCGACCGGCTCGAACTGGTCACGGCCGACCGCGCCGGGAACCCGTCGTCGGCCGTCGGACCTGTGTTCCGCGAGGACGTGTCGGCCGACGGCCGATACGTGGCGTTCGGGACACCGGGCCGCATGACGCCCGCTGACCGCGGAAACCTCAGCGATGTCTTCCGGCTCGATCGGCAGACCGGCTCCTTGGTCTGGATCACGTATCGCCAGGAGCCGGCCGACCCCTTCGGCGGAATCGGAAGCGTCGGGCCCGCGATCTCGGCCGACGGGAACCACGTGGCCTTCGAATCGGACGCTGTGAACCTGGTGCGCGACGGCGGCGCGGCCGGCTACGACACCTACCTGTGGAGATCCATCCGCCGACCGTAACCAAACGACCGTCTGGACGTCGACAACCTCGGAGTACTGCTCGATAGCTGGTCCACGTTGGCATGGGTCTTTGGGTTCCGTCCTTCGCCCACCTGGTTCAGGAAGCGTGTCCTGAGATTCTCTGCTTCCTGGGCCTGCCGCGGCGACGTCAGCATGAGTTCATGTCACGCGACATGGCACGGGTCGGGCTGGACAGTCTGCAGGTCACGGGTGAATGCGGCCGTGACCTGCAGTTTCACGCTGTAGGGCGGACGGGACTCGAACCCGTGACCCAGGGATTATGAGTCCCCTGCTCTAACCAGCTGAGCTACCGCCCCGTGTGCGGGAGATGGTATCTGGTGTGAAACCAGGGGGCGGTCAGGGGTTTGACTGAGGGGTTGGTGACCGGGGAGCGGGCATGATGGGTGGCAGGTCCGACGAAGGGAACACCCATGGGCTGGTTCATTTTCCTGGTGATCGTGGTGGGCGCGATCGCGGCGTACAAGTACCGCGTGCCGCTGCTGGCGAAGATCCTCGGTCAGCCTCAGCACCGTATCCAGCGGGCGATCGACCGGAAGAAGGGGAAGTAGGAGCTTTCTTCCGGACGTATGACGCGTGGGCGGGGCGCGGCGGCGTACCCGATCCCACGGGAGAGCATGGCCCCTGACCGCACGCGGCGGTCAGGGGCCGTTGGTCAGCCGACCTGGACTGCGACGACCGACGCGGCCGCGGTGATCTCACCCGAGCCGGCCGCACTCTGGTCGTGGTTGTAACCGAATCCGTAGACGCCCACGGTGGTCTCCGCGTCGACCGTCACGATCTTCACCGACGAGCCGAACAGGTCGTGGCCCTTCGCCGGCGAGATCGCCACGCCGCCCACCGTGCCCACGTCGGTGCCCCAGGTGCTGGGTGACTGCTGGCCGATGCGCAGGCCGACCTGCGGCATGCTGCCCGGAGCGCCCGCGGTGATGCGGTTGAACGTCACGGAGGTGTTGACCAGCCACGTGCCCTTCGGCAGCTTGAACGTGCCGATGGTGGTGAATCCTTCGAAGTACTTCCCGCCGAGGCGTGCGATCGGCTTCGGGCCGAAGGTGGCGGTGACGCCGGCCTTCCCGTACGCATCCGTGTCCTTGTCCTTCAGGAACGCGGCGCGGTCCGCCGGGACGATCTTGCTCGCCGGGAGGCTGTTGTCGACGACCTGTTTCGCGGCGACCGAGCGGGCGCAGAGCGGGTACGACAGCGTCTTGCAGTCCGGGCGTACGGCGCCGTTCGCCGCGACGGTGATGCCGACGAGTACGCCGGCGCCCAGGACGCCGGCGACCAGTAGGCGGCCGGCCTTGGTGCTGAAAACCTTCTTGATGTTCACCGGGTTCCTTCCCCTCATCCCCGAGGCCCCCTCGGGATCTGGGCAGGAACGTACGCCGAATTATGGTCTAGGCCAATAGTTTGCGGCGGATCAGTTCGGTAGTTCGAGGCACCAGGCGGTGAGGGTGAGCTTCGCGGTCGAGCCGAGGTCGGTGTCGACGGGCCAGACGACGGGGCGTTCGCCGGCGCTGCGTGCGACGGTGAGATAGGTGCCTGAGGCCTTGTCCTCGGCAACTTCCACCGTGTTCGACCAGGAGATGGCGGCGATCGCCGATTCGCCTTTGTCCAGGCGGATTCTGGTGGGGCCGGGGTCGATGGCCATGTACGACGTACCGCGGGTGACGGTGACGTGCATCGTGCGGCGGCGGGCGTTGAGCACGGCGACGTCCGGGTAGCCGTCGACGGTGATCGCTTTCGACCGGCAGTTCGTCACTTTCACCACCACCGCCCGATGCCCGAGCGCAGCCTCCACCGGCCCGACGGTCACCAGAGCCCCGGACGCCGGACAGACACGCGGCGGGGGAGTAGGCGTAGGTGTACGCCGCGACGCACCCAGCCCAGGCGTCCGCACAGTCGGGCTCAGCGCATCAGGAGTCCCGTCGGTCGGGCTCGGTGCACCGGGCGGCGAAGGTGGGCCCGATGTGGCAGGCGGTCGGGCGGTTGAGTTGCCCGAGGTCGGCGTAGTAGCCGGTCCTCCGCCAGCCGCGCCGACCGGCGCCGTCTCGGTCCCGCAGCCGCCAAGCAGCACCAGTGCGCCGAACAACCCCACCCATCCCCACCGCCCCATCCCACGAACCTACCGGCCTGATCCAACCGCCGCGGCACACGCGGAACAAGCAAAAGCCGGGCTTCCGAAGAGGAGGCCCGGCTGGGTGGTTGCTCCCGCCACTGGACTCGAACCAGTAACCTGCCGGTTAACAGCCGGCTGCTCTGCCAATTGAGCTAGGCGGGATCGTGGTGTTGCGGTGTCTTCGATCCCCGAGGACCTGAGTAGGTTAGCAGGCGGGCGGCGAACTACAAAAACGGGATTCGGGTGGCTGCCGGGTCAGATTCCGAACTCGTCGCGGACCTGCTGGAGGGCGGCTTCGGCGGCGTCGACGACGCCGGGCTGCGTGGGCTCCAAGCCCTTGTCCAGAACGATGTTCCAGGTGACTTCGGCGTCGGTGGTGGCGGGGTTGCGGCGGCCGACGATGCGGACGCCGCGTTTGCCGGCGAGCGGGACGTGGCGCTGGACGACGATGCTCGCATCGACGCGTTCGCGGAGCAGTTGGCCGAAGCGGCCGGGGTCGTCGACCTTGAGCTCGGTGGCGCGCAGCGGGGTGCCGAAGTCGGTGGTCTCGTAGATGTGCAGCACCGACGCCTCAGAGTCCCAGTTGGCGCGCTCGATGCATTCCCAGCCCACGCGGCGGTCGGCGTCCGCAGTGTCCGACGGCAGGTAGACGGCCGCACGGGTGCCAGCCGCCCAGCGGCCGTTCGCCAGTTGTACGGCGGCGAGCACGTCTTCCTTACTCCCGGTCGACTGACGAGCGGCCGCCGTCACGGCGTCGGCCGTCTCACGCGGCCAGGAGGTACGCAGAAGTCTCACACCCACATCATTCCAGCCAGGCCAAGCACCACGTCAGGCGACGTACTCCCGGAGCTGAGGCAGCGCGCGGCGCCGGAGTTGCCGCAGCGCTTCACGCTCGAGGGCGCGGACCTTGGCCGAGCTGAGGCCAAGCTGCGTCGCGGTCTCCTCCGGGGTCGACGGAATGTGGCCGCGCAGGCCGAAGCGGCGATGCAGCACGGACTGGTGCACGTCGTCCAGGAACTCGAGGTGATACGCGAGATCCCGGCGCAGCGCGGCGCGCAGCACGATCGGGTCGTCGTCGATCACCGGCTCCGACTCGTCCAGGTCCAGCGTCTCGGGATGCACCCGCCACGCCTGCGCCCGCTCGATGCGCGCGATGCTCAGTCCTGTTGCCCGCGCGAGCTCCGGCGCACCGGGTTCACGCCCCAGGCTCTGCGTCAGGTCGTGACGCGCAGACCCGACCCGGGACGCGTCGGCGTACGCCTGGGCCGGCATGCGAACCAGCCGCGACCGGTCCGAGATCGCGCGGCCGATCGCCTGCCGGATCCACCAGATCGCGTACGTCGAGAACCGGTGCCCGAGCCGGTGGTCGAAACGCTCGACCGCCCGCATCAGCCCGATGTTGCCCTCCTGGATCAGGTCGAGCAGCGAGATGCCCTTCCCGCCGTACCGCCGGGCGAGCGACACGACCAGCCGCAGGTTGCCCTCGACCATCCGGCGCCACGAGTGCTGCCCGAGCGCGACGACTTGCCGAAGTTCGCCCGCGTCGGGCCGCCCCGGATCGCCGCGCAGCCGCTCGGCCGCGAGCAGCCCGGCCTCGATCCAGTACGAGTGCTCGTTCACCTCCTCCAAGCTCAGTAGTTCCCGCTGCCCGATGTCCCGGAGGTACGCGACCAGCGCGGTCACGTCCGCCGGATCACAGTCGAGATCACCCATCCGTTCTCCACTCCCTGCGAAACGCCCTGCGAATCCCTGCGATCTCCCATGCCCAAGAGAGTGCCGCGATTCGCCCCGCGCGGGACCGGTGACTTCGAGTATGTGGATAACTACGCCGAGTCCTCGACATGCCGCCGATTGATCTCCACAGCGGCCGCCATGAAGTCGACGCACACCCGCAGGTCGTCGTCGGACAGCGTGGACAGATACGTCTCCCACTCCGAGGCGATCCGCGCGTACAGCGGCCCCACCCGCCGCTGGACCTCGTCGACCACCGGCGCGACGAGCACCCGCCGCCTGTCCGTCGCACTCCGCTCCCGTCGCACGAAGCCCGCACTCTCGAGTCGGTCGACCAGCTGAGTAATCCCGCCACCAGCGCTGATCCCGGTCCGGCTGGCCAGCGTCCCGGTCGACGTCGGCCCCTCGTTGATCAGCAGGCCGAGCGCCTGCAGATCGCTGGCGGTCAGCCCGGCGGCCCGCGCGACCGCGTCCTGGAACAGCACGGCATACGTCATGAAGTCGCGCATCAGGCGCGTCGAGTCGTCCAGTAGTGACGCCCGGTTGCTCATTGATATCTCCTCAAGATATTCTCTCGCTAAGCGAGATAATATGAGTGCGAGCACATCTCACGAGGAGCGAGTATGCCGAAGGCCCTAGTCATCGGCGGCGGCGTCGCCGGCCCTGCCGTCGCGACCCTGCTGACCCGCAGCGGCTGGGACGCCCCGGTCTTCGAGGCGCGCAGCGAGCCTGACCCCTTCGCAGGCCTGTTCCTGAACGTCGCCGTCAACGGCCAACGCGTCCTCGCGACCCTCGGCCTCGACGAGCGTCTCCGGTCCGACGCGCACCACGCTCCCCGGATGGCGATGTGGAGTGGCCGCGGCAAGCAGCTCGGCGTCGTACCGAACGGACCGGCCGAACGCCCTGAGGACGGCGGCATCGTCGTACGACGCTCCTGGCTGCACGAGGTGATCCGCGACGGAGCCGAGGAAGCAGGCGTGAAGCTGACCTACGGCCGCCGTCTGGAGGAGATCCGTCAGCACAAGGACGGCGTCACGGTCCGGTTCAGTGACGGCACTGAAGAGGACGGCGACATCGTCATCGGCGCCGACGGTGTCGGATCCGTCGTACGGCGCTACGTGGCACCGGACGCCGCCCCGAGCTTCAGCGGCCTCCTCGGCACCGGCGGTTTCGCCCGCGTCCCCGGACTCGAGCCGACGCCCGGCTTCCAGCACTTCGTCTTCGGTGCCAGGTCGTTCTTCGGGTACCTGGTGCGCGACGACGGCACCGTCTACTGGTTCGCGAATCTCACCGCCGACGCACCACCAACGGCAGCCACCTCCGAGGACTGGCTCGCACGCCTGCGGGAGCTGCACGCGGACGACCCGGCGCCGGTGCCGGACATCCTCGCCGCCACGCCCGGTCCGCTCACGGTGTACCCGATCTTCCGGCTCCCGAAGGTGCGGCCGTGGTGGCAGGACCGCGCGGTCCTGCTCGGGGACGCCGTCCACGCGACCAGCCCGTCGGCCGGCCAGGGCGCCTCGATGGCCCTCGAGGACGCGGCCGTCCTCGCCGACGAGCTACAGCGGAGCGATGTAGAACAAGCCTTCCAGCGGTACGAGGACGCCCGTCGTGAGCGCGCCGAAGCGCTGGTCGCCTACGCCGCCGGCATCGACAAACAGAAGCGCGTCTCGAGGTCCCGGATCGCGGTGGCCCTCCGGGACCTGATGCTGCCGATCTTCCTGCGCAAGGCCGCCGCCGACCACAGCACCGACTGGATCTTCGACTACGACGTCAGCCGGCGTACTCGCGAAGTCCGCTGAGCAGCCCGTCATGGAAGGGATTCGCGTCGACCGCGTCGAACCATGACGGCCCGGTGGTCAGCGGTTCGAGCGGCGGGATGGTGACCGGGCCGGGCGTCGCGGCGCGCGCGGTGAGGTCGTCCTCGAGTTCCGGCGCGGGCATGTCCGGCAACAGGACGAAGGCATCCGCCGGATCCACCTCCCCGTCCAGCGTGAACGCGGCGACGCGCGCCGAGGCGCCGTCCGGATCCTTCCGCACCATCTCGAGGTCGGCGACGACGTTCGTCCAGGTGATCGCCGGGTCGCCGTAGTCGATCGCCCGGGACAGCCGCCCGACCCGGATCGCCGTCGCCGACGGGGCCAGCGGCTGCATCATCGAGCGCAGCCCGTAGCGTGCCCGGCCACCGACGACGACCAGCCGGACATCGGTCTCGGTCGCCTCGATCAGGCTGCGGTACGGGCTGCCGGGGGAGCGGCGTACGACGACCAGGTCGGCGAGCGCGCCGCGTTCGAGCCGGCCGACCGGGTGCGGCCAGACCTCGGTCAGCGCGTCGCCCGGGTTCGCGGTCACCATCCGGGCGAGTTCCTCGTCGGTGAAAACCGAATGCGCCTTGTTCCACAGGTCCGCGACCTTCAACTCCCACAGCACGTTGCGCGTCCCCGACGGTCCCCAGTCCGACCCGAGGCACAAACGTACTCCGGCGGCCTGCGCGGCCCGCACGTCGGCCGTCGCGCCGTACAGCCAGAGATTCGAGAACGGCGACCACACCAGGCTGGAATTCCCGGCTTTCAGCGCCGCGAAGTCCTCGGCATTCAACGCGCCCCCGTGAATCGCCACCAGTTGCGGCGTCACCACCCCGACCTCGGCGAGCAACCGGAACTCGGAGCGCAGTTTCGGATCCGAGCCCTCCGCCGAATGCGCGATGAATCCGCGCCCCGCGGCCACCGCCGCCGCGTACGGCGCGAGCGCCTCCTTGCTCTCGGCAACAAGCGTGCTGACCCGGATGAAATCCTCCGCGGTCCCGAGTTTCTCCGAGTCGACGTTCCGGATCAGGTCGTTGTCCGGCGGTACGGCGCCCCGCGGATTGCCCTGGATCGACGTCGTACCGCCGATGATCGCGCGCGTCTCGACGTACCTGAGCAGGGCACGCCCCGCGGCCGCGCCGAGTAGCCGGGCGGGCTGGCTGATCTGCGCGCTGTACGTCGGCGCGCGGCCCCACTGGTTGTGCGAGGTCCAGGGAACGGTGCGCGACGGCTCCGTCCACAACGGCAGGCTGTTGTACATCAAATGACTGTGCAGATCGATCAGCCCCGGAAAGATCAATCCGCCGGCCGCGATCCGCGGCGCATTCCCGAAGCCCGGCGGTACGGCGTCCACCGGGGTGACCGCGGCGATCAGCCCGTCGTCACCGACATACACCGCCCCGCCGTGCAGAACAGCCCCGTCCGGCCGCATCGTCACCACGGTTCCACGCAGTACAAACATGAGTCCCCCTCGCATAGAATCCCCCGTACCGCCCCTGTTACCGAGAGTATCGTCGAGGGGGAGGTATTGCGATGGGCGATTTCGATCCGGGCCCGCCCGCGGCAGTCGCACGGCACTTCGGGAAAGTCCCCAGCTATGCGGACTTCCGGCAATTCTTCTGGCACGACTGGGGCCCGGTCTTCTACCGCGGCCGGCTCAACCGCAGCGCCCGGCTGCTCGCGATCGCGTCCGACCCCGGCCCGACCGAACGCGTCGCCGGCCGGACGCTGGTCGGCGACGCCGGGCAACGCGTGCAGGGCTTCCTGACCAAGCTCGGGCTGACGCGCAGCTACGCGCTCGTCAACGCGTACGCCTACGCGCTCCGGCCGTCCCGCGCGCAACAGGCCGCGCCGCTGCTGTCGAGGCTCGACCACCTCGCCTGGCGGAACACGCTGCTCGAGCTGATCACCGGTCCGCAACTGCAGGCGATCGTCGCCTTCGGCGCGCAGGCCCGCTCGGCCGTGCGGCTGTGGGCGGACAAGCCCGACGTGCCGGTGTTCGAGGTGCCGCACCCGTCGAGCCGCAGCCCGCAGGCGCTCGTGGACAGCTGGCGCGAAGCGATCACCGACCTGCGTGCGATCGTCACACCCGATCCCGACGGCGACAACGCCGTACCGAACTACGGTGCGAAGTTCGCCGAGTCCGACTATGCGCCCGTGCCGCAGGCCGACCTGCCGTTCGGCGTACCGTCGTGGCTGGGGGACGACGCGTGGGGACGCAAGGACAAGCCGCGGCACAACAACTGCGTGGAGCGTCCGGCGACCGACCTGCTGAACACCCTCGTCTGGCGCGCCCCCAAGCTCGGCTGAAATCGTCCCCGGCTGCCGCTACCTTGGTCGGATGCGAGTCGCGACCTGGAATGTGAACTCGGTCAAGCAGCGGATGCCGCGGTTGCTCGACTGGCTCGACGAGCGGCAGCCGGACGTGGTGTGCCTGCAGGAGACGAAGCTGGCCGACGACGCGTTCACCGCGCTGCTCGGCGAGGAGCTGACCGATCGCGGCTACGACATCGGGCTGTACGGCGCCCCGCAGTGGAACGGCGTCGCCCTGCTGTCCAAGGTCGGACTCGAGGACGTGGTGATCGGCGTCGCGGGCGCGCCGGGCTTCCCGGACCCGGAGCCGCGCGCGATCGCGGCGACCTGCGGCGGGATCCGCGTGCACTCGCTCTACGTGCCGAACGGCCGCGTGCCGGACTCCGACCACTACCACTACAAGCTCGCCTGGCTCGCCGCGCTCACCGAGGTCGTCGCCAACGGACCCGCCGACCAGATCGTCTGCGGCGACATGAACATCGCACCCACCGACGCCGACGTCTTCGACCCCGCGGCGTACGTCGGCCAGACACATGTGACGGCCCCGGAGCGGCAGGCGCTCGCGGAGCTGATGGCGGCGAAGGACCTGCACGACGTGGTCCGCGACCGCTGGCCGGACAAACGGATCTTCAGCTACTGGGACTACCGCGCGGGCATGTTCCACCAGGACCTCGGTATGCGGATCGACCTGATGCTCGCCACCGTCCCGGTCGCCGAGCGGGTCCAGGCCGCCTGGATCGACCGCAAGGCCCGCAAGGGCACCGGCCCGAGCGACCACGCGCCGGTGATCGTCGACCTGGACACCGCTCCGGACGGCGACATCGGCCCGGTCGTCCCACCGCCGTCGGCGCCACGTACCACCCGGAAGAAGACCACCAAGCTGCCGCAGAGCCGCTGACATGCGCCGCCTCGCTGTCGTCGGCCTGGCGGCGGTGCTCACGGCAGCGCTGATCGCCTGCACGGACGAGAAACCCGCGGCGCCGGTGGCATGGTCGAAGGTGGACGTGGGTGCGGCGGAGCCCGTCGTACTGACGCAGCACGGAAGCGACCTGCTGATCGGCCTGCGGCACCGCGGCGCCAAGGTGGTCCCAGAGCTCCAGCTCCTCGACGGCACCGGCAAGCGCACACCGATCGCCGTCAAACCCAACCCGGCCAGCCCGTACGCCTTCGAAGCGATCTGGTACTCGATCGCGTACGACGGCAAGCAACTCCTCGCGCTCGGCGGAGCCTCCGGCGGCGCACACTCCAACACCCGCTGGACCGTCTGGACCGGCACGCCGCAAACCGGCCTCGTCGAGCGCCCGCAGAACTTCTGGACCTTCGGCGGTCAGACCGCGGGCGACCTGTTCAGCGCAGTACTCACTCCGGCCGGCGGAGCGCTCCTCGGCACCTGGGGCGGCGTCGAGACCGGCAACGACGGCATGGTCTGGCTGCCGCAGCCCGACGGCAAGTGGACCCGCCAGGACCCGACGAAGACCGCCCTGCAGAGTACGCCGTCCCTCCTGGTCGGTCCCGGCTTCGGTACGACGCTCGGTGCGGGCGTCGTCCTGGTCGGCTCGCAGGTGCGCCTCGCGCCGAACGTCGTCGCCCAGGAAGCGGCCGTCTGGCGCTCCGCGAAACTCAACCAGGGCTGGATCCGCATCCCACTGCCCGACCCCGGCAGCCGCAGCCAGGCCAACACGGCGACCTGCGCGACGGACTGCGTCATCTCGGGGTACGTCGACGGCAAGCTGGCGATCTGGCAACTCGACGCCTCGGGTACGGCGAAGCGCCTGGAAGGCGTCCCGTCGATCCCGGTCGGCGACAAGGACAAGCTGCCGCCGCCCGTCGTCGACGGCGACAAGATCGTCCAGATAGTTGCTCAGGACAACAAGGTGAAGGTGCTCACCGGCCAGGGCGGGCGCTGGACGGTGCAGGAGTCGCAAGGCCCCGAGGGACTGGTGACCGACGCCGTCCTGATGCCGGACCGCAAGCTCTACCTGATCGCCGGCACCTCGCTCTGGCAGACCACGCTCAGCTGAGCAGGCCCTTCACGTACGCCGCCTGGCCCGCGTGCTGGGCGCAGTCGTCGATGACGCTGACCAGCCGCACGCCGAGCGTGACCGGCGGATCCCAGCGCCGGTCGACGATCCGGTCGAGGCCCTCGTCGGTCGTGGTGCGCAGGAACGACGCGGTCCGCTGGTGCACCGCGTCGTAGTACCCGAGCAGCTGCTCTCCGGACAGCTTCACCAGCGCGACCTGCTCGGAGGTGTGCGCGTACCCGGTGTCGGCCTCGTCGAGCGGCAGCCCGAGCCGCTCGTACCAGCCGTCCGCGGTGTAGACCTGCTCGTACTCGCCCGCGTCCGCCAGGTGATCGTCCTGGACCCGAGTCAGGTGCCAGACGAGCCAGGCGATCGAGTTCGCGCTGTCGCCCGGGCGCGTCGCGAGCGTCTTGTCGTCGAGCCCGGTCACAACCTCGTGCAGCACCTCGTGGATCCGGCTGTGGGCATCGAGCAGCAATTCGCTTGTCTTCATACCAACCACCGTAACCCCGTCAGCCCGGCAGTACTCCGGACCACATCACCCCGACGGCCAAACAGCTGAGCGTCACCAGGCCGAACACACCGACCCACAGAATCGCCGGTACGCCGGTCAGGCGGCGCAGCTGGTCCGCGTCCGACGTACGGCCCTGTCCGCGGCGGCGTGAGTGCTGTAGCTCCAGCACGGCACGCGGCGCCGCCAGCAACAGGAACCACGTGAGCAGGTGCGCGAAGGTCGACTGCACCGCCGGCGATCCCCACCACGTCACGCTGAAGACCACCGCGCCGAACACCAGCACCGACCACAGCCCGAACAGATTGCGGATCTGGAGCAACAGGATCACCAGCGCGAGCAACAGCCCCCACAGGAGCGCGACGGCGTACCCGCGGCTGAGGACGAACGCGGCAGCCAGCCCGAAGAGCGCGGGACCTGGGTAGCCGGCCAGCAGTACGGCGATCATGCCGCCGCCGGTGGGCTTGCCGCGCGACACGGTGACGCCTGACGTGTCCGAGTGCAGGCGGATCCCGGACAGCTTGCGACCGACCAGCGCGGCGATAAGTCCGTGCGCGCCCTCGTGCGCGATCGTCACGACCTGCCGCGTGTGCCTCCAGATCGGTCGCCACGCGATCAGCAGCAGCGCGACCACGCCGGTCCCGATCACCAGCCGCAGCGACGGATCCGGCTGCACCGACGTGATGTTGTCCCAGAACTCCTTCACCCGCCCATCCTTACAGGCAGGTGGTCAACCACTAGGGAAAGGGGATGTGGACGGTGACGCGCTCGCGCAGCTGTTCGCTGAGCAGCCACAGCTCATCGGTCGCCGGCCAGTACGACAGGTTCTGGCTGTTCTTCGGCGCTTTGGTCCAGACCGTCGTCGACTCGCCGCCGACGCCACGATGCAGGCAACTGGGGTAGTCGATCCCGTCGCCGATGTTCCCGGCGTACTCCGGGCAGACGCCCGAGATGACGAAGCTGTTGTTGTACGACGTCGCGCCCTGCATGCCCCACACCGGCGAGTTGAACGCCTCCACCGCGCGGACCACGCCGTCCGCGCCCGCACGCGGCAGGCCGGTGGCCTTGTCGAGCGGCCAGCGGACGATCCGCCCGCCACCCTTGGTGGTGTGCTCCACCGCGACGAACGAGCCGGTCCCGGCGTGGTCGATCCCGAGCGACGCGAAACACGGCTTGGTCCCGACGGTGTTCGCACACCCGCCGCCCGCGTACCAGTAGGCGCCGACCTGCGGTAGCGCGAACGCGTGCCACAGTGCGTGATACTTGCCGTCGGCACCTAGTCCTACCTCGCCGGTGCTGGTGTCTGTCCGCCAGATGTGTCGCAGGTCGAACACCCGCAGGACCGATCCGCCGGTCGCCACCACCAGCATGTTCCCGGACCAGAACAACCCGTGGCCGTGGCCTGCGATCGCCTGGAAGTCGCCGTCCGCGGTCGGCTCGACCAGCAGCACGTGCCGGTACTTGTTCGTCGCCAGGTCCACGAACGACACCCGGATCGCGGTGTCGCCGCTGTTGTGCCAGGTCGCGACCACGACGCGCCGCGCGCCGCCGGCCGGTTGGGCGTCGCCGGATCCGCTGACACCCTGCGGGATCCAGACATTCTCGTCGTCGTCCTCGCCGTCCTGCCAGCAGAACCCCTGCGGATTGAGCGAGGCGTTCAGGTACGTCGGATGACACAGCGGCCGCCCCGTCCGGTTGGCGGCGGCGAGCACCTCGGTGACGCCGACCGGCGCGAGCTGCGGCTTCGTCTCGAGCTGTGCGACGCGGGCGCCGTACGTCGCGAACGTGTCGCCGGAGACCACCTGGAAGCCGCTCGCGTCGATGCGCGGGAACGTCGCCGCGGCCTGCGCGGGCGACGGGACGAGGACACCGGCCAGAAGGACGGCCGTCAACAACAAACGACTGATCCGCATGAATCTGATAGTGATTGACGACGCCGCGTACTGTCCTGGCGGAACGGCGTGGCGGGCCGTTGACATCGCGTGGTGGGCGGACGACGGTGGAGGGATCGCGGCCCGGGGAGGGGCTGCCGCATTGGGGGAACCATGTCTCAACCACGCACGATCAAGACCGCGACGAAGAAGCGCGCCACGACCGCCCGGCGGAAGCCGGCCACGAAGGCGCAGGCCGTCGTACCGCTGGCTGACTTCCTCGGCTCGGCCGGCAACCTGACGCTGGCGCAGCGCAAGCTCCTGGTGGACCAGGCGCTGCTGCTGCTCGGCGAGAACTACGTCCACCTGCCGCTGAAGATGGCGATGCACGCCGTGAACCCGCTGCAGCGGCTGCGCGTGCTGCGCGCCCGGATGGAGCGCCAGACCACCGCGACGATGGAAGCCGAGTGGATGTTCCACCGCGAGATGTCGAGCATCTTCAATTCGGTCCGCGACCTGCACACCAACTACCTGCTGCCGGTGCCCTTCGCCGGCAAGATCGCGTTCCTGCCGTTCATGATCGAGAAGTGCCACGACGCTGACGGCACCGAGCGGTACCTCGTCACCCGTACCGTCACCGGCTACCAGGCGCCGCAGTTCGGTCCCGGCGCCGAGGTGACGCACTGGAACGGCACGCCGATCGCCCGCGCGGTCGTCCTGAACGGCGCGATCTTCGCGGGCAGCAACGAGGCCGCCAGCCGCGCCCGCGGCCTGGACTCGCTCACGTTGCGCCCGCTGGTGATCCAGGCGCCGCCCGACGAGGACTGGGTGACGCTCACGTACGTCGGCCTCGACGGCTCCCAGCAGGAACTGCGCGAACAGTGGAAGGTCACCGCCAACCTGCCGCCGATGACGGACCTGGACGCGGTCAGCGAGACGTCGGCGTCGATGGGGCTCGACCTCGACTCCGACGAGAAGTCCCGGGCGAAGAAGGCGCTGTACGTCCGCGACGTCGTCGAACTCGAACGCGGCCGGTCGTCCGCGGAACTCGCCGTACCGGCCGCGGTCGGCGGTGCGGACCTGCCGACCACGATGCCCGGCGTGTTCCGGGCCCGCGAGGTCGTGACGCCGTCCGGGACCTTCGGGCACCTGCGGATCTTCACGTTCAGCGTCCAGGACCCGGTCGCGTTCCGGGACGAGTTCGCCCGGCTGGCCGCGGCGCTGCCGCAGAACGGCCTGATCGTCGACGTCCGCGACAACGGCGGCGGGCACATCTACGCCAGCGAGTTCACCCTGCAGACGCTGACGCCGCGGCGGATCGCGCCGGAGCCGGTGCAGTTCATCAGTACGCCGCTCAACCTGCGGATCTGCCGGCGGCACCAGAACAACCCGTCCGGGATCGACCTCGGCCCGTGGTTCGACTCGCTCGACCTGGCGATCGAGACCGGGGCGCAGTACTCGGCCGCGAAGCCGATCACGCCGGAGGACGGCGCGAACGACATCGGGCAGACGTACCTCGGTCCGGTCGTGCTGATCACCGACGCCCGGGTGTACTCGGCCACCGACATCTTCGCCGCCGGGTTCGCCGACCACGAGATCGGCACCATCCTCGGCGTCGACGACAACACCGGCGCGGGCGGCGCGAACGTCTGGACGCACGGCCTGCTCGCGGCGCTGCTCAACGAGCCGCCGCCACCGGACGAGACCTCGCCGTACGTCGCGCTGCCGAACGGCGCGAACCTGCGGGTCTCGATCCGGCGGACGCTCCGGGTCGGCAAGCTCGCCGGGACGCCGGTCGAGGACCTCGGCATCAAACCGCACGAGACGCACCGAATGACCAGGGCGGACGTGCTCGAGGGCAACGTCGACCTGCTGAAGCGGGCCGGTGAACTGCTGGCCGCGATGCCGTTGCGGCGGCTCGACCTGCAGACGTCGTTCACCGGTACGACGCTCACGGTCGCGATCGATGTCCAGGGCATCGATCGGGTCGACGTGTACCTCGACGACCGCCCGATCAGCTCCGAGGACGTGACCGGAACGGCCGCGATCGACATCCTCGACGTCACCCCGGGCCAGTTGCTGCGCACCGACGGCTACGAGGCGGGAGTGCTGGTGGCGTCCCGCCGGGTTACCGTCTGAGGCATGCCGACTCTCCACCTGACCGCCGAGGAGAACGCGATGCTCGGCGGTCGGGAAGGAGCGGGTGTCGCGCTCGCGATGCGGGTGATCGCGGGTCAGGCGCGGATCTCGGACGCGCCGCGGCTCGTCGAGATCACCTCCGCGCACGTCGACTCGTGCCTGTACCACGGCCAGGTCAGCCTCGACTTCGTGCACCGCCTCGCCGAGCTGGGCGCGCGCGTCCGGGTGCCGACCACGCTGAACGTCGGCTCGACGGACCTCGTGCACCCGTCGCTGGTGCGCGACCGTGAGCTCGCCGCGGCGGGGCAGGAGCTGATGACGGCGTACGCCGGTCTCGGTTGTACGCCGACGTTCACTTGTGCGCCGTACCAGCTCCCGGGCCGGCCGGGGCTCGGCGAGCATGTCGCGTGGGCGGAGTCGAACGCGATCGTGTTCGCGAACTCGGTGCTCGGCGCCCGGACGGACCGGTACGGCGACTTCCTCGACATCTGCGCGGCGATCACCGGACGGGCGCCGTACGCCGGGTTGCAGACGCCCGAGGCGCGGCGCGGGACCGTGGTCTTCGACTGCCGGCCGCTCGGTTCGTTCCTGCACAGCGAGTTGGCGTATCCGTTGCTCGGGCATCACATCGGGTCGGTCGTCGGGGACGGGATCCCTGTGCTGGTAGGGATTCCGCGCGAGGTGAGCGAGGACGAGCTGAAGGCGTTCGGCGCGGCCGCGGCGTCGGCCGGGGGAGTGGCGCTGTTCCACGCGGTCGGCGTCACACCGGAGGCGCCGTCGTCGGTCCACGGGCTGCCGGTGCGGGTGGTGGACCTCGAGACGCTGCAGCGGGTGCGCCGCGCGTTGTCGTCGTCCGCGTCGCAACTCGATGCGATCAGCGTCGGTACGCCACATGCGTCGTACGACGAATGTGTCCGGCTGGCCGAGCTCCTCGCGGGGCCGCCGGTGAGGTTGCCGTTCTACCTGTCGACAGCGCGCGCGACGCGGGATCGCCTGGCGGACAACGGCGTACTGCGGGTCCTGGAAGCCGCGGGCATCACGGTTGTCGTCGACACGTGCACGTACGTGACCGCGATCCTCTCGCCCACGTGGAAACACGTGATGACCAACTCCGGCAAATGGGCGCACTACGCACCCGGCAACATCAACGTCACCGCGGTCCTCGGCACCCTCGAGGAATGCGTAGCCTCCGCCCGCGCCGGACGAGTGGTCCTCGACGCATGATCCTCCACGGCCGCACCCTGCACCCCGGAACCGCCACCGGTACGCCGATCCGTCTGACGGCGCCGCTGTCCTTCTGGGGCGGCACCGACAGCGAAGGCCGGATCGTCGACGCGCACCACCCGCAGTGCGGCGCGCTCCTCACCGGCCGCATCCTGCTGATGGAGTCCGGCCGCGGCTCCAGCTCCACCTCCAGCGTCCTCGCCGAACAGATCCGCGCCCACACGGCCCCCGCCGCGATCATCCTGTCCCGCCCCGACCCGATCATCCCCCTCGGCGCCCTCATCGCCGCCGAGCTCTACAACCTCCACCTCCCGATCGTCGTCGCGCCGTACGACGCCCTCCCGGAAGCCACCCTGCTGCACGTGGAAGCTACCCCGACCCACGCAACCATCACATGGTCTACATTCACGCCGTGAACCCACGGGGCCTGATCTGGACCTGCGCAGTCGCAGTCCTCCTCCTGTCCGGCTGCACGCCGAACAACACGATGACCGACGCCGACGCGGCCGCTGCCTCGGAGGCCGCGAAGGCGCGTGCCGGTGTGCCGACTGAGTCCAGTACGTCGGGGAGCGACTCGACGGCACCGGCCTCCGCACCGCCGCAGCCCGCCGCACTCGCGCGCAACCCGATCTACCGGGTCGGGAAACTGCCGGCGGCGGGGTGCGTGGAGCCGCCGTACGAGGCGACCTCCCTGGCGAACGTGCGAGCCTACTTCACGCAGTACCTCGGCTGCCTGAACAAGGCCTGGGCACCGGCGATCCGGAAGGCGGGCTTCACGTTCACACCGCCGAAGCTCGTGGTCGTGCTCGGCCAGTCGCCGTCGTCCCCCTGCGACGTCGACGACGGGCGGGACTACTACTGCGGCGGGACGATCTACATGGATGCCGCGACGCACATCCAGCTCAGCCGCGAGGACCCCGAGGAGGCACGGGCCTGGATGGCGCTGGAGATCGGGCACGAGTACGGGCACCACGTCCAGGCACTCACCGGCATGTTGACCGCGCTGTACAACCGCCGGCTCACGCTGAACGGCGTCGACGCACATCTCGAGGACAACCGACGGATGGAGTTGCAGGCGTCCTGCTTCAGCGGCGTCTACATCGGTGCCGACCGCAAGCACTTCCCGGTGACCCCCGAGTGGCTCGATGTCTGGAGCGTGGTCATCCGGAACACGATCGACTCCCAGCATGACCACGGCAAGGGCGAGAACCACGGCCACTGGACGACCGCCGGGCTGGACGCCGCCGACCCGGGCGCCTGCAACACCTACCCCGTCGCCTCGTCACTCGTCAGCTGACGCATCAGTACGGCGGTGACGGCGAAGAGAGCCGCGCACGCGGTGAGGGCGAGGGAGACCGTGGTCAGCCGGGCGATCGCGGAGATGACGGCGCCGCAGGTGATTTCGCCCAGGTATTCGAGTTGGGCTAGGAAAGCGTGCGTGGTGGCGCGGATGTCTGGGGTTGTGCGGGTGTTGAGCCAGATCGTGCTGATCACGCGGGTTAGGGGTGTGACGATGCCGTTCAGCAGGACGACTGCTGCCGCGCCGAGCGCCGGATCGCGGGCGAAGGCGAGCAGCAGCATGCTGAGCACTCCCGCGAGAGCGGCCAGCGCGTAGTCCGTGGCGGTGTGGGAGCCGTTGATCCGTTGCGTGACCAGCCGTAGTACGACGGCGCCGACGAGCAGGCCGAGTACGCCGAGTGCGGTGAACCAGACGATCGGGTCCGGTGCTGTCGGCAGGCCGAGGTCGAGGAGTTGCTTCGGGGTGAGCCGCCCGGCGGCGTCCGAGGCGCCGTTCACGAGGAACGTCGCCGCGAAGATCAGCAGGATCGCGCGACTGCGCCGTACCAGCGTGACGCCGCGGCGGAACGTGCTCCAGGACGCCGACCAGCGCGCGGACCGGGTCGGCACGAAGTTGTGCTCGGTGAAGCGGAACGCGACGTAGAGCGCGAGGGACAGCATCGCGGCGCCTGCGACCACGATCGTGACATCGCGCCGGGTCGCCCAGGCCAGTCCGCCGAGGACGACGAGCCCGGTCGCGGCACCGGTCAGCTGGGCCCGGGCGGCGCGCGCGAGCACGAGATTGATCTCGCCGGGCCGGTCCAGTTCGTCGGTGATCAGCGCGACGTCCGAGCCGCTCGCGAAGGTCCACGAGACGCCCCACAACACCTGCGTGGCCAGCAGTGCGGGGAACGACTCGACGAGCCCGGTCGCGATCATCGCCGTACCCATCAGCACCTGGGAGAGCACCAGCGACCACTTGCGGCTGATGGTGTCGGCGACGACGCCGGCCGGTACCTCGAAGACGAGTGCGAACGCGCTCTGCACGGACCCGACGAGGACGAGCTCGGCGGGGGAGAGACCGGCGTCGACGACCAGATAGACGCTGGTCACCAGCCACCAGCCGTTGTGCAGCACCGCCCGCAGCCGCGTCCATCGGATGAAGACGTCGACCATGCGAGCACCCTCGTCCGCCGCAGCACCTCGGAGCCACCGATTTAGCCGGCACCTTCACCGACACACACGCCGTGTGAGTTGCTTCATATTCTTCGCAACTATTAGCAAGTTGCGATAATTTGAAAGAGTGCCAGGGATCACAGTGGAAAACGAATGACCGTTCTTGATCTTGGCGTGGCCCGGGGCGCAGGGTGGGAATTCAGAGAACGAGCGTTCGGTTTGAGCTGGGGGTCGGCATGGCGCAGGTGACTCTGGAGCGAGTGGGACAACCGGTGCTGCCCGAACTCGGGCGGCCTCGGGGCGGGGTCCGGCGGATCGTCCGGGAGATCGCGTTGCTGGCCGTGCTGTTCGGCGTCTACAACCTCGGGCGGTTCCTGTCGGCCGACCACGCGGGTTCGGCGTACCGGCACGCCGACGAGCTGATCCGCTGGGAAGCCTGGCTCGGGTTGCCGAGCGAGGCGTCGATCCAGCGCCGCGCGCTCGCGGTCGACGGCGTCGCCCAGGCGGCGAACGTGTTCTACGCGGGCGTGCACTTCCCGCTGACCGCGATCGTCCTGCTGTGGTTGATGATCCGCCGCCCGGCCGGGTACGGCGCGGCGCGCTGGGCGCTGGCCTCCCTGACCGGGCTGGCGTTGATCGGTCACATGTTCTTCCCGCTCGCCCCGCCGCGGATGATGCCGGGCTGGGTCGACACGGGCGTCCTGCTCGGCCAGTCGGTCTACGGACCGAGCACGGACTCGGGGATCGCGAACCAGTTCGCCGCGATGCCGAGCCTGCACGTCGGCTGGGCGTTCATGGTCGCGGTGTTTCTGATCCGGGCGACCAGCTCACGGTGGCGCTGGCTGTGGATCGCGCATCCGGTACTGACCTTCGCGGTCGTCGTGGTGACCGCGAACCACTACTGGCTGGACGGGTTGGTCGCGATCGCGCTCGCCGTCCCGCTGCTCCTGATCTTCGACAACTCCGCGTCGGCGCGGACGAGGTACGGCGCGCGGTCCAGCACCAGCCGGGCGGTCGCCGCGCCGATGTCGAACCACAACCCGATCAGCTCGAGCCGTCCTTCGGTCTCCGCCCTGCGCACGGACGGGAAGCTGCGCAGGTTCTCCAGCTGTACGGCGACGTTCGCGACCGACAGCTTGTCCGCCGCGGACAACGGCACCCCGGTCGCCGGATCCACGATGTCCGGCAGCGCGAGCGCCCGCCGGACCGACGGCTCCAGATGCCGCAGCCAGTTCTCCAGCCCGGACCCTTCCGGTACGTCGGCGGCGAGCGCTGCCGCCGCGGCGCCGCAGGACGAGTGACCGCAGACCACGATCGACCGCACGCCCAGAACATCGACGGCGTACTCGATCGCGGCGTCGACCGAGCTGCTGTTCGATCCCTTCGGCGGCACGAGATTCCCGATGTTCCGCACGCAGAACTGGTCACCCGGCCCGCTGGTGGTGATCATCGTGGGCACGATCCGCGAGTCCGCACAGGTGATGAACAGGTGCGCCGGCTGCTGGCCCTCGGCCGCGAGCTTCGCCAGCAGCGCGCGCAGCGGGGCCTCGTCGGACCCGGCGCGACACACCTCGACCGAACCGCCGCGCGCGACGTGCCCGCGCCGCCAGTCCTCGATCGCCTCCTGGGCCGCATGGTCGAGGTGGTCCACCGTTAGCTCTACGCGGACCGCCGCTCCGGCCGGGATCGAGCGCAACGTCCGGACCAGCGACGCGACGCCGAGGAACACCAGGGCGCCACGGATCCGTACGACCCACACGCCGTCCACCTCGGTCGCAGTCACGGTGGCTCGCGCGAGGCGATACAGCACCCGGAGCAGCGCGAGCACCAGACCGAGCAGGACCCCTTCGGCCAGCCCCAGTACGCCGACGCCGAGCGCGGTCACGACGTACACGAGCAACTCGTCGTGCCGGCGTAGCGTGCGGATGTGGGCGAGTTGGACGAGCCGGAGCCCGGTGACGAGCAGTACGCCGGCCAGCGCGGCCATCGGGATGAGTTCGAGCATCGACCCCGCCGCGAGCACGAAGGCCGCGATCCACAGGCCGTGCATGATCGCCGAGGCGCGGGTGCGCGCCCCGGCCGCGACGTTGGTGGACGAGCGCACGATCACGCCGGTGACGGGCATGCCGCCGAGCGCACCGGAGACCGCGTTGGCCGCGCCCTGACCGATCAGCTCGCGATCGAGGTTGCTCCGCGGTCCGCGATGAAGCTTGTCGACGGCAACGGCCGACAACAGCGACTCGACACTGGCGACCAGGGCGATCGTCAGTACGGCGGTGGCGATCTCGAGCGGGGTGCCGTCGGGCATCGCCGGCAGGATCAGGCTCCGCAGCGGATCGTCCGGGAGGTCGACGCGCGCGACGTCCGGCATGGCGACGGCGGCAAGCGCGGTGACCGCGACGACGGCAACGAGAGGCGCCGGAATCGCCTTGGCCTTGGGGATTCTGGGCCATGCCAGGACGACGGCGACCGTCAGTACGCCGGCCGCGACCGAGTGGCCGTGGTGTGCGACGAGCTGCGCGGGCAGCGCCGTGATGTTGGCGATCAGCGAGCTCTGCGCCGTACCGCCGAGCACCACGTGCAACTGCTGGACGGCGATCGTGATGCCGATCCCGGCGAGCATGCCGTGCACCACGGCCGGCGAGAGCGACAACGCCCAGCGGCCGATCCGGGTGACGCCGAGCACGATCTGCAGCAGCCCGGCGGCGCAGGTGATGGCGGCCGTCGCGGCCCAGCCGAACTGCTGGACGAGCTCCGCGACGATCACCGTCAGGCCCGCGGCCGGCCCGCTGACCTGGAGGGTGGAGCCGCCGAGGGCGCCGGCGACGACGCCGCCGATCACGGCGGCCACCAGGCCGGCGATCAGCGGGGCGCCGGAGGCGGCGGCGATCCCGAGCGAGAGCGGGATCGCGATCAGGAACACGACCAGCGAGGCCGGCAGGTCGTGGTGGAGAATGGGCTTCCAGGACAGGCGTTCGCCGGAAGTCGGTGGGGAATGGGAAGTGGTCGGCACGGGTCCTCCGGCGTCGGTGCTCAAGGCAATGACATGGGCATCAGGCGTCGAAACTAAGAGTGTCGATCTGGTTACCCATCGTACTGACCGAATCAAGGCCGGAACAGCGACAACTGCGAAATCGTTGCCCGGCACATCGATGACGAGGAGAAGTGAGTGGACCTGCAACTCTCGGGCAAGACCGCGGTGGTCACCGGTGCCAGCAAGGGCATCGGGCTCGCGTGTGTCGAGGCGCTGGCGCGGGAGGGCGCCGAGGTGACCGGCATCTCCCGGGACACCGGCAACCTGGTGAAGGCCCAGGAGGCGCTGGCGGCCAAGGAGCTCGGCTTCCGGGCGGAGGCGGTCGACCTCACCGACCCCGAGGCGACCAGGGCGGCGTTCGAGCGGATCGGCGTACCGGACATCCTGATCAACTGTGCGGGCGCGGCCCGGCGGACGCCGGTCGACGAGCTGGACAGTACGGCGCTGCACGCGGCGATGGACGCTAAGTACTTCACGTACATGCACGCGACCGAAGCCGTCATCCGCGGCATGGCGGAGCGCGGCAGCGGAGCGGTGGTGAACATCGTCGGCCAGGGCGGCCGCGCGGCGAACCCGTTGCACATCGGCGGTGGCGCGGCGAACGCGGCGCTGATGCTCGCGTCGGTCGGGTACGCGAAGGCCTACGCGGGCCAGGGCGTGCGGGTGAACGTGATCAACCCGGGCATGACCCGCACCGGCCGCGTCGACGAAGGGCTCGAGGCCGCGGTCCGGGCGACCGGCCGGCCGAAGGACGAACTGCTGGCGGAGATGACCAGGGAGATCCCGATGGGCCGCGCCGGCGAACCGTACGAGGTCGCGAACGTCGCGGTCTTCCTGGCCTCCCCGCTGGCGAGCTACGTGACCGCTTCGATCATCACGATGGACGGCGCGACGACCGCGGGCATCTGATGCTGACCATCGGCGAGCTCGCGTCCCGCTTCGGTCTCGCACGCGCTCGAGTGCGAGGCGCCGGACTTCACCGAGTGTTCACATTTCCATCGGTTGGTCGCTGAGCTGGGTTCGAGAACGGGGTGACCGGCCGCTCCTGCGGTACGCCGTCGATGGTGATGTCGACGTTCTCGTCGAAGAACGCGACGTGGCCGGCGATGGGGAGCAGGGGCGCGGTGGGGAAGTCGTAGGACCAGGCGAGGTCGGGGACGTCCGGGAGCGACCAGTACGCCGAGGTGCGGCCCTTGTACGGGCAGGCGGTGATCTTGTCGGTCGGTGTCAGGTGCTCGAAGTTCACGGCTGTGCGGGGGAAGTAGTACCGCGGCGGTAGCCCGGTCTCGAACACGATGACCGTCGCGTCCGACTCGGCGAGGACCTGGTCGTTCGCGGCCACCTGAATCCGCCGGGTCGACTTCACCGCGTCCACGCGGGCGTACGGGTTCCGCGGATGGACGAAGACTTCCTCGTCTTCTTCGTACCAGCTGTCCAGCGCGTCCCACTGGAACCGGACGCGGTCCTTTGCGACGCCCTCGTCGTACATCCAGGCGTGCCCGGATCCCGCGGTGTGCACGCGCGCCACACCGTGCGCGAACTCCTTCGTCTCGCCGGTGTCGGCCAGCACCCCGTCGGCGACGTCCGCGAGCGGGACGTAGTACTGCGGGTACGGCGGGAACTCCCACAGGTAGATCGCGTCCGTCGTGTCGAGGACGACGCGGCCGTCGAGCATCGCACGGATCCGCCGCGGCACCGGCGCGGTACCACCGGGCGGAACCAGAACTTCCGGGTAGGCGCTCATGCTCCCAGTAAACCCTTTGCCGGGGCGGCCCGAAGCGGCAGCATGAGAGGTTCAGGGGGTGCGAGCCGAGGGAGGGGCTGTGGACGAGTTGAACGGGCGGTCGGCACGTGAGGTCCTGGACGACCATCTGAACATCGCGAACGACTGGGTGGGCGGCACGTTCGAGGAGATCCTCGCCGAGGATCTGCGGCGGAACGTGGCCGAGGACATCGTGATCCTGATCAACCGGGGGACGTTCCGCGGGCACGAGGGGGTGCGGGAGCTCGCGTTCATGCTCGCCGACGAACTGCCGGAGCATGCGGCGTTCGAGTACACGTACGTGGCCGCCGAGGGCAACATCGGGTTCCTGGAGTGGACGTATCAGGACTCGAAGGTGCAGGTCCGCGACGGTGCCGACTCGTACGTGATCGAGGGCGGCAAGATCGTTGCGCAGACCATCCACTACACCGTCGAGCCGCGGTGAAGCGGGGCCGGCCCTGGTGGTGCCGGCCCCGCGGCTCGCAGGCGACTAGACGGTGATCCAGTCGATGTCGGCGATGTAGCCGTTCGGGTTGCTGACCTGGATCGAGTTGCTGCCCGCGGTCAGCTTCATCGGGAGGTAGGTGACCTGCGGCGTACCCCAGTCGTTGTCGCCGAGGCCGTGGTAGTTCACCCAGTAGCTGTCACGGCCGTTGACGGTCAGCATGCTCTGCCGGCTCGTGTCGCCGTCGGTGTAGGCGATCTTCACCAGGTACGTGCCGGTCTTCGGCACGGTGATGCCGTTCAGCGTGACCGTCGATGAGTACCCGATGTTGCCGATCTTCGCGCCGCCCGAACACAGCCGGCAGTCGGCCACGCTCGCATCCCCGGTCCGCGTGCTGGTCGGCGCCTCCGCCTCGTACCGCACCGGTCCGCCGGCGCCTGAGGTGTGGAGCGTCGCCGCCGCGCTCGCGTCCGACGTACGGCCGCCCTTCACACCCTTGACCGTGAAGGCGTACTGCGTCTGCGGCAGCAGCCCGGTGACCACGGCGCCCGGCTTCGTGCTGCTCGCCACCTGCTTGCCGTTGGCAAACACCTGGTACGACGTCGCGCCCGCGCTCGGCCGCCACGTCAGGGAGACCGTCGTACGGCTGACGTCCGTCGCGGTCACGTCGGCGGGGATGCTCACCGGCTCGTACCGGTTCGGGGTGACCTTGTACAGCTTCGACCCGTGGGCGGGCAGCTGCGCGCTGACCGCGCCGGACACGTTGCGGGTGTTCTGGTTCGCCCAGATGTCGCGGACGGTCGCGGTGCCGCCGATGCCGAGCTGGTCGAAGCGACCCGTCACGGTCGCGGGCGAGTCGGCCAGGTTGAACAGCGCGACCGTCGTACTGCCGTCGGCGTTCTGCGCGTACCAGACCTGCTGCAGCTGGTCCTGGTTCAGCGGGCGGGCCGGGTTGCCGGACTGGTTGATCGCGATGACCTCGCGGTTCGTCAGCAGCTTCAGGCCGTACGCGTCCAGCTTGGTCAGGTCGTCACCGGCGAACAGCGGCGCGGAGTTGATCGCCCAGAACGTCATGTACGACTGGCGTTCGGCGTCGGTCAGGCCGTCCATCGCGCCGACACCGACGTTGACCGCGTCGAGGTTGTTCCAGTGCCCCGGGCCGGCGTCGTCGATCCACTGCGGCAGGTCCCACCAGCGGGACCTCACCGAGCTGTTCCAGGTGACGATCGTGTCGCAGTAGCACTCGACGTCGGTGTCGATCCGCCAGCCGTTGGAGTTCTGCTTCCACACGTCGGCGTACCGGTGGCTGAGCGACCAGGACAGCGTGTACATCATCGGGCGGCCGGAGTTCTGTACGGCGCGCCACCAGGCCTCGACGTCCTCGGTGTTGTTGTGGTTCGGGTCGTCGGGCGCGCCCTTCCAGGAGCCCGGGCCGACGCCGTCCATCTTGATGAAGTCCACACCCCAGTCAGCAAAGAGTCTGGCGATCGAGTCGGCGTACTTCTGCGCGCACGGGCTCGCGTAGTTGATCTTGTACGCCGAGTCCCAGCCGTTCGTCTTGCGCAGATCGGGGTACACGATGTCGCGGGTGAAGCAGCCCGGGGCGTCGTAGATCGGGGTGGTGCCGTCGCGGTACACGTCGGTGCCGAGCCCGACGACCGTGTAGATGCCGAACTTCAGCCCGAGCTTGTGCAGGTCGTCGCCCACGGCTTTCATGCCGCGCGGGAACCGTTTCAGGTTCGCGACCGGGCGGCCGTACTCGTCGCCGCCGTCCTGCCAGCCGGCGTCGATGTTGAGGTACTCGTACCCGTACGGCTTCAGCTTGGTGGCGAGGGCGTTGGCCTGGGTGAGGATGTTCTTCTCGTTGATGAAGCTGCCGGGACCGTCGGGGTTGACGCCCGGGTAGTTGGTGGACTGCAGGCTCCAGCTGCTCCAGCCCATGTAGGGCTTGGCGGCGACCTGCGGGTAGGCGGGCGGGACCGGCGCACTCTGGACTGCGTCGGCCGGGACAGCGTTGACAGCGGTCACGGCTGCCGTCGACACCAGGGCGGCGGCGGCCAGGACGGCTGCGGTACGGCGTCTCAAGGACATGTGAAGGTCCTCCGGGGGAGGAAGGAGCGGACCTCGCCGAGCCTAGGACGGTTTAATTTACGAGGTCAAGTATTCGGCGCTGCTGACTTCCTGTGACAGGACTGCCATGGAACCTTCATCAACTTCGCTCCGCCGGGCGGTCGTCGTACCAGGGGAGAGGCCGGCTCGTGAGGGCGCCGGCCGCCGGGAAGAGGGGGTTGTTCATCGTGAAGGCAAGGAGAATCGGGCGGACGGCGATCGCCGCGTCCGGACTGGTCGCACTGGTCGCAGCCGGCGGTGTCAGCAGTGTTGGCAGTGTCGGCAGCGCAGCGTCGGCGGCAGTGTCACGGACGCCGGTCAAGTTGGTTGCCGGAAGCATCGATGTGACGTTGGACAGTGTCGAGGACTACGGCGTCGACCTCGATCTCGGTACCCACGTAGTGGCCGGCAATGCACCGATCGAGGTCCGCGCGACGCGCGCGTCGTACAGCTCGCCGGTCGTCGCGACGCAGTACGTGCGGGGCAAACCGGGCCGGACGTTGCCGAAGGGAACGGTCGCGGACTTCTCCGGGCTCGGGAAGTTCCTGCATGTCACGCTGACCGATGCCGCGGGCAAGAAGGTGCTCGACCGGGACCAGACGCTGTGCCTGAACGGCGAGGGGTCGCGGACCCGGCCGGACGCTCCGGCCACCTCGCCGTACCCGGACGGTTGTACTGCGAACCCGTTCACGCAGGGCGCCGTGTGGGGACTGCAGAGCGGGTGGTCGACGCGGACGTTCGCCGGCGGCGATCCGGTGAAGCTTGCTGTCGGCAAGTACAAGGCGACGGTCACGGTGAACAAGGCGTACCGCGACTTCTTCGGGATCGCGGCCAAGGATGCCGCGGTGAGCCTGAATGTCACGGTGCGGAAAGCGGAGGGCGCGAGCGGCAGTGCCCTGAAGGCGCGCTCGGCAGCGCTGACGCCGAACGCGAGCCGTCCGACCGGCAAGCCGAGCGTGCCGAAGGGCCCGAAGCCTGATCTGCGGCCGGTGCCGGCGTGGGGGATCGTGGTCGCGCCAGGTGAGGAGGGGACGCCGGACGCGGGCAAGGACTTCCTGCAGTTCTCGGCGACCGTGTGGAACGCGGGCCCGTCGCCGCTGGTGCTGGACGGTTTCCGTCGCCAGGGCAAGGGCCTGATGGACGCGTACCAGTACTTCTACGACGAGAAGGGCAAGCAGGTCGGGTACCAGAACACCGGCACGCTCGAGTGGGACGCTCGCGACGGCCACCACCACTGGCACTTCACGGACTTCGCCCGCTACAGCCTGCTGAACGTGAAGCAGACCGAGGTCGTACGCAGCCAGAAGGAGGCGTTCTGCCTGGCCGCCACGGACGTCATCGACTACACGGTGAAGAACGCGAACTGGCACCCGGACAACACCGATCTGCACACGGCCTGCGGCGATCAGGGTTCGCTGTCGGTGCGTGAGGTCCTGGACGTCGGGTCCGGTGACACCTACGCGCAGTCGCTGCCCGGCCAGTCCTTCGACATCACGAACCTGGCGAACGGCACGTACTACATCGAGGTGACCGCGAACCCGGAGCGCCGCCTGTACGAGGCGAGCACGAAGAACAACGTGGCGCTGCGTCAGGTGGTCCTCGGCGGCACCAAGCACCACCGCACCGTCAAGGTGCTCCCGGTCGGCGTCATCACCGCTCCCTGATGACGCCCCGCCGGCCCGCCCGCCGGCAGTTCGCGCCCCCGGCCCCGATCCAGCCGGGGGCGCGAGCCTTTTCACCACGGTTCAGGCTCTTGACCGCCGCCGGGCCGCTGGCTACCTTCGATCCACCGGTGCGGGAAATCGATTTCTCCCGCCTGTTCCGCGCCGGTTCCAGGAGGTTGTCATGCGAAAGCCGGCGATGGTGATTGCTTTAGCCCTCGGAGGTGGTGCCATGGTCCCCGCCAGTGCCGCGAGCACCGCGCTGCCGCCGGAGAGCACGTTCTTCTCGACCGTCGGGATCGACGCGGGCGCGACCGTCGGCGCCCCGGCGATCGGCGACGACAAGGACCACGGCGACCTGTGGCCGAACTGCTGGGCGGACGACGACCACGTGTACGCGGCGTACGGCGACGGCATCGGGTTCGGGTCCAGTCCGAGCGACATCGGCGTCACCCGGATCTCCGGGCTGCCCGGCAACCTGACCGGCACGCAGCTCGCCCAGGGCGACCAGCTCGGCAAGGTGTGGACGCCGAACCACACCCGCAAGCCGACCGGGATGGCCTGCGTCGGCGGCGCGCTGTACCTCGCCGTCCAAGACCTCGCGTTCGACTTCGACGACGCGCCGGCCGCGACGATCGCCAAGTCCACGGACAAGGGCCGGACGTGGTCGTTCAACACCAGTGCGCCGATGTTCGGCGGCTCGAAGTTCACCACGATCTTCTTCCTCGACTACGGCAAGAACTACGTCAACTCACCCGACGGCTACGTGTACGCCTATGGGCTGGACAACAACTGGCGCGACTCGTTCTCGAACCGCGTGCCCGATCCCGTCGACCTCTGGCTCGCGCGGATGCCCGCCACCGGCATCCAGGATCGTTCCGCCTGGCGGTTCTACGCCGGCTCCGACGCGAACGGCGTACCGCAGTGGACCGCGGACATCAACGCGCGGCTCGCCGTACTGCACGACGACCGGCACATCTACACCGACGTCGGTACGGCGGGACGCGTGCGGAACCTGACCGCGCTCAGCCAGGGCGGCGTCGTGTTCAACAAGCCGCTGAACCGGTACATCTACACCTCGTGGACGGAGTACACCTTCGAGTTCTACGAGTCGCCGACGCCGTGGGGGCCGTGGAAGCACTTCACCCCGAAGGACTTCGGCGGGTACCCGTGGACGCATGCCAAGCACGGCGGGTACGCGACCACGATCCCGTCGAAGTACATCAGTGCCGACGGCAAGAACATGTGGCTGCAGTCGAACGTCTGCCCGTGCGGCGGCGGGGTGACGGACCGGTGGGCGTACACGTTCTCGCTGCGCCGGATGTCGCTCACGCCGTCGGTGCCGACGACGCCGGACAACGCGCTCGACGGTGCGCGGAACCTGGCGCGTGAACCCGGCACGGTCCCGATCGAGCGGGCGACGCACTTCGGGACGGCCGGCTACAACGACGGCGTCCGCGCGCAGAACGAGGACGACTGGAACGACGAACGCAAACCGCTCAGCTGGTGGGGCTACACCTGGCCGCGCGCGTACAACCTGAACAAGGTCGTGTACACGACCGGCACGATGTTCGGCGACGGCGGCTGGTTCGCGACGGCGCCCAAGGTCCAGGTGCGGCGCAACGGCGTGTGGACCGACGTGACCGGGCAGTCGGCGATCCCGGCGTACCCGACGAGCTCGGCCGCGGGGACGAACAAGACGTACGTCTTCAGCTTCGACACGGTGTCGGGCGACGGCGTCCGGATCATCGGTGCGCCGGGAGGTACGCAGACCTTTACGTCGATCGGCGAGCTCGAGGCCTACTACGGCTCCGCCGTGACCGACCCGAGCTTCGAAGCGCAGCCGGGCGCCGCCGTCGGGGCGCCGTGGGAGACCGAAGGGCCGGGGACGAAGGGGATCGACCGCGATCGCGGCTGGGCGCAGCTGGGGCGGAACAACGGCTGGATCAACGCGTCCGACACGAGCTGGAACGCGTTCAAGCAGACCGTCCCGGTGAAGCCGAACACGAACTACCGGCTGACCGGCTGGGTCGAGGGCTCGGGCAACTTCACCGGCGGGTACTTCGGGGTGCGGGCGGGCAGTGCGCCGTACGCCGAGGTGAACTACACCGCGCCGCCCGGCTACAAGCAACTCACGGTCGACTTCAACTCCGGCGCCAACACAACACTGACCGCCTTCGCCGGCTACTGGGGCGTCGACGCGGCAACCTGGCTCCGCCTGGACAACATCTCACTGGTCCCACGCTGATACCTGGGACAGGGCCGGTGTGGAAGGCAGCCGCCCGGCCCTGCCCCAGGAGTTCAGTGGTGTTGCGGACGGCGGCGGGTGCGAGCGGGGCGGAGGTGGGAGTCCATGCGGGCGTGTTGCCGACGACCTAGGTTGAAGGGACGGGAGGTACGGGGGAGCGGCGTGCTCTTCGGGGCCGACAGCTGGATCTCGGACTGCTGCAGGTTCAGCCGGATCGGGACCTGGTGCCACGGGGACCGGGTCCGGACCAGCACCAGCCGGAACTGCCCGTCCCGGCGCAGCCGCAGCCCGATCGCGACCGTCGCGACGGCCGGTACGAGCCCCGCGATCAGCAGCGCCCACCGCGCGCCGAGGTTCTGCGCGAGGAACCCGACCAGCGGCCCGCCGATGGCACCACCCCCGATGAAGACCAGGTTGTAGATCCCGGACACCCGGCCGCGAAGCCCGTCCGGAGTGGTCAGCTGGACCATCGACTGGGCCGCGGTCAGGAACATCAGCGTCGCCATCCCCATCGCCGCCAGCACCGGCATGAACGTCCACAGCGACGGCTGGATCGCGGCCAGCACCTGGCTGACGGTCAGCAGGCACGCGATGCCGATCAGGTTCCGCAGCCGGGACGGCCGCACGCGGCGGGCCGAGAGGAGCGCGCCGGCCAGGGCGCCGAACGCGACGACCGAGTTCAGGACGCCGTACCCCGAGGCGCCGGTGTGGAAGACCCGGTCAGCGAACGCGGTCAGCGTCACCGGCAGGCTGATGCAGAACATGCCGTAGATCCCGACGAGCGCGATCGCCCACCGGACGGCCGGCTCGGCGAGGGCATACCGTACGCCGTCCCGCAGCCCGTCCCGGATCCGCATCCCCGCGCTCGCCTTGCGCGCCGCGTGGAACCCGGGCATCTCGCTCTCGCGCATCCGCAGCAGCGCGCTGATCGACGCGAAGAACGTGATGCCGTTCAGCGCGAACGCCCAGCCGGCGCCGATCGTGCCGAGCAGTACGCCGCCCAGCGCCGGGCCGATCAGGCTGCCGAGCTGGAACGTCGACGACACCATGCTGATCGCGTTCCGGACCGTGTCGCGGGGGACGAGCTCGGTGACGAACGACTGCCGGGTCGGGTTGTCGACGGCGGTCGCCAGGCCGAGGACGAGGGCCATCGAGTAGACGTGCCAGACCTGGACGCTGCCGGTGAACGCGGTCACCGCGAGCAGGCCGGCGCAGGTGCCCATCGTGATCTGGGTGACGAGCAGGATCTTCCGCTTCGGGAAGCGGTCCGCGATCACCCCGCCGTACAGACCGAGCAGCAGGGTGGGGAGGAACTGCAGGGCGGTCGTGATGCCGACCGCGGTGGCGCTGCCGGTGAGCGTGAGCACCAGCCAGTCCTGGGCGATGCGCTGGATCCAGCCGCCGGTCGAACTGACCAGCAGTCCGCTGACCAGGAGGCGGAAGTTCCGGACCCGCAGCGCGCTGAAGGTGTCCTTGAAGCCCGGGCGCTGCTCCCGGAGCTTGGTCGAGTCGGTGGTGCGGTGGTGATGGAAGTCGGTGGACGGGACAGTACCGGTGGCCCGGGTGGTCAAGAGCGATCCCTACGCGAGTGGACTGGTCAGGGGAGGACCCCTCTATCCTCAGGGCTCGGGGCTGGATTCCCCCAGCGAATTACTCCTATTAGTCTTATTGCGTGACGTAATGGGAGGTGCATCGATGTACGACCCGGACCAGCTCCGCACGTTCCTCGCGGTGGCGCAGTCCCTGAGCTTCACCCAGGCGGCGGAGCGGCTGGGCATCCGGCAGCCGACGGTCAGTCAACACGTGCGCAAACTCGAGACGGCGGTCGGGCGACCACTGTTCGTCCGCGACACCCGCACCGTGACGCTGACCGCCGACGGCGAGGCGATGGCCGGGTTCGCGCGGACCATCCTGGCCGCGCACGAGGAGGCCGCCGGGTACTTCACCGGCTCGGAGCTGCGCGGGCGGCTGCGGTTCGGCGTCACTGACGATCTGGCGCTGACCCCGCTGCCGAAGATCCTGCGCGACTTCCGCCAGTTGTATCCGCGCATCGACCTCGAGCTGACCGTGGCCCAGAGCCCCAATCTGCTCCGGCGCGTCGAGTCCGGTCACCTCGACCTCGCGTACGTGAAGCACGGAGCCGGCACCGGGTACGACCCGAACGGCCGGCTGGTCCGCCGGGACCCGCTCGTCTGGGCCGGCATCGCGGGCACCCGGATCGCGCCCGACGGGCCGGTGCCACTGGTCACCTACCAGGCGCCGTCGCTGAGCCGGTCGCTCGGTGTGCAGTCGCTGGAGCAGGCCGGGCGGACCTGCCGGATCACCTGCATCGTCCGCGGCGTGAACGGCGTACTCGCCGCGGTGCGGGCCGGGCTCGGGATCGCGATCTTCGCCCGCTCGCTGATGCCCGCCGACCTGGTCGAGCCGCCGCCGAGCGCCGGGCTCCCCGAGTTGCCGCCCATCGACCTTGTCCTGATCACGAATCCGCGCGCCGCGAAGGAGCCCGCGGAGGCGCTCACGGCCGCCATCCTCGGGAGCAACGCGCCGCTGAAGCCCGACGCGGGCTAGGGTCCGGATCTCCAGGCCATCACAATGTCCCGCCGCCGACGGGTCCGCGCGGGCGGCGCCGCGTCGGCGGCGATTGTGATGGCCTGGCGATCGGCGCTACGTCAGCGCGTCGCCGCGGAGCGCGAGCGCGATGATGCTGACCGCGGCGATCGCGATCGTCACCAGGAACGGCGCCTCGCGCCACAGCAGGATGACGGCCAGCAGTACCGCGACGACCGCGAGCGCGATCCAGCCGATCACGCCGATCGGGCCTGCCGGCGCGATTACCAGCAGCCCGGTCGCCGCCGCCAGCGGCAGCGGCGCGAGCAGCCGGGCGTAGGACCCGAGCCGCTGCGGCCAGCCGCGCACGCCGGTCGCCAGGTCGTCCGCCAGATCGGGGACGACGTTTGCGAGGTGGGCACCGATCCCCAGAAGGGCGCCCGCCGCGGTCGCCCACCACGGCGCCCACACGTCGGCGGTGCCGAGCGTCACGAACGAGGGCAGGCCGCCGAACGCGACGGCGTACGGGAGCCAGGAGACCGCGGTCGATTTCAGGCCCAGGTTGTACGCCCAGGCGCAGGCGACGAACAGCAGGTGCATCAGCCCGGACGCGATGCCGTTGGCGAGGGAGACCGGAACGGTGACGACCAGCATGACGCCCGCGCCCACCGCGAGTGTCCGGCGACTCACCAGTCCACGCACCACGGGCTTGTCCCGCCGGTTCACAATGGTGTCGCGGGCGGCATCTATCGCGTCATTGCTCCAGCCGATCGAGAGGTGGCCGGTGAGGATCGTTGCTGCGACGAGGAGACACCCGGCCGGAGCACGCCCGGCCGACCACGCGACAGCCGTGACCAGGGCGGTGACGGCGACCGTCGGGCCCGGATGGCAGGCGAGCGCCAGACCCTTGACGGTCCGCAGTGCTCTGGCTGCTCTCACCGACGTAACGATGCCACGATGACGCGGATCGCAGCGGTCCGGCCCGCGCTCCCGCCGTACCGTTATCCGCAGTCCGAGCTGACCGACGCCTTCGCCGCGATCTGCCTGCCGGACGGCAGTGGTACGGCGTTGCTGCGCCGGATCCACGCCAACGCGGGCGTGTCGCACCGGCACCTCGCGCTGCCGCTTGAGCAGTACGCGGGGCTGAAGGACTTCGGGGCGGCGAACGACGCGTGGATCGCGGCGGCGGTGGATCTCGGGGCCGAGGCGGTAGCCGGCGCGGTGAAGGACGCGGGGCTGACGTTGGCCGATGTCGACGTACTGATGTTCACCACGGTCACCGGTGTCGCCGCGCCGTCGATCGATGCCCGGGTGGCGGCGCGGCTGGGGTTGCGGGAGGACGTGAAGCGGCTGCCGCTGTTCGGGTTGGGGTGTGTCGGGGGAGCGGCCGGGATCGCGCGGCTGCACGACTACCTGAGCGCTTGGCCGTCGCATGTCGCTGTTCTGCTGTCGGTGGAGTTGTGCTCGTTGACGTTGCAGCGGGACGACTCCTCGCTGCCGAACCTCGTTGGCGGGGCGTTGTTCGGGGACGGCGCCGCGGCGGTGGTGCTGACCGGGTCGGAGCATCCACTGGCGTCGGGGCCGTCGGTGGTGGCGACGCGCAGCCGGTTGTACCCGGACTCGGAGCGGGTGATGGGGTGGGACGTCGGGTCGGGCGGGTTCCGGATCGTGCTCGGGGCAGACGTACCGGACGTCGTACGGACCTATCTCGGTGACGATGTGCGCGAGTTTCTGGGCGCGGCCGGGTTGACGGTGCCGGAGATCGGGACCTGGGTGAGTCATCCGGGCGGGCCGAAGGTGCTCGAGGCGGTCGCGGAGACGCTCTCGTTGCGGCCGGGTGCGCTGGACCTGACCTGGAAGTCGCTCGATGCGGTCGGCAACCTGTCGTCGTCCTCGGTGCTGCACGTGCTCGGTGACACCCTGCGGTTGGATCCTGCTCCGGAGGGCCCTGGATTGTTGCTGGCGATGGGTCCTGGTTTCTGTTCCGAGCTCGTGTTGCTGGAGTGGTGATGTACGGCTGGTACCTGGGACTCGTGCTGCTCGTTGCCGCGGAACGCGTGGCCGAGCTGATGGTGTCGCTGCGCAACGCGCGGTGGAGTTTCGCGCAGGGCGGTGTGGAGTCGGGGCGGGGGCACTACCCGTTCATGGTCGCGCTGCACACGCTGCTGCTGGCGGCCTGCCTGGTCGAGGCAGCGTACCGGCCGTTCGTCCCGTGGCTCGGGTGGACGATGCTCGCTGTCGTGGTGCTCGCGCAGGGGCTGCGGTGGTGGTGCATCACGGTGCTCGGGCATCAGTGGAACACGCGGGTGATCGTCGTACCAGGGCTGCGACTGGTTGCTCGTGGCCCCTATCGGTGGATCCGGCACCCGAACTACGTGGCGGTGGTCGCGGAGGGGATCGCGCTGCCGCTGGTGCACACCGCGTGGGTGACGGCGCTGGTGTTCACGGTGTTGAACATCCCGCTACTGGCGGTGCGGATCCGCTCGGAGGAGGCGGCGTTGAAGTCCGCGCTGGTGGCGTGATCGATCTCCTGGTGGCCGGCTGCGGTCCGGCCGGCGCGGCGACTGCGATCCGCGCGGCGCTGGCAGGGCTGTCGGTTGTGGTGGTCGAGCCGCGCAGCGGCCCGATCGACAAGGCCTGCGGCGAAGGCATCGCCCACAGCGCGACGTCGTACCTCACCCGCCTCGGCGTGGAACTCACGGGCCGCGAGTTCCACGGCATCCGCTACCTCGACGCCACCCACTCGGTAGACGCCCACTTCGCGGCCGGTCCCGGCCTAGGAGTACGCCGTACCACTCTCCAAACGGCCCTAGAAACCCGCCTGTCCGACCTCGGCGTTCCTGTCAAGCGCGGTCGCGTTGGTCCCATCACCCAGACCCCGGACTCCGTCACTGCCGCCGGCGTCACAGCCCGCTACCTGGCCGCAGCCGACGGCCTCCACTCACCCATCCGCCGCCAACTGGGCCTGTGCGGTGAGAGTTTTGGTGAGGTACGGCGCGGGTTGCGGCAGCACTTCTCGGTGGCGCCTTGGACGGATCTTGTGGAGGTGTACTGGTCGCGGCTGGGGGAGGCGTACGTGACGCCGGTCGCCGACGACCTCGTCGGGGTCGCGATCCTCACCTCCGAGCGCGGCACCTTCGACTCGCACCTCGACGCCTTCCCGCAACTGCAGCGCCGGCTGCAGGGGGCCGAGGCCGCGAGCGCGGTGCTGGGCGCCGGTCCGCTCCGGCAGCGCGTCCGCGCCCGCACCGCCGGGCGCGTTCTCCTCGTCGGCGACGCGGCCGGGTACGTCGACGCGCTCACCGGCGAGGGCATCGCCGTAGCCCTCCGCACCTCGGCCGAACTGGTCGACTGCATCCGCGCCGACCGCCCCCAGGACTACGAAACCGCCTGGCGCCGCGTCTCCTGGGAGTGCCGCCTGCTCACCGCATCGTTGCTCTGGGCCCGCAACCGCCCGCTGCTCGCCCCGCGCATCGTCCCGGCCGCGGCCGCGCTCCCCGGCGTCTACCGCACCATCGTGAACCGGTTGTCCTAGGCAACTTCGGGAAATACCGCAGGCCCGGCGATCGCTCAGACAATCGCCGGGCCCACGGGTGGCCCGAGCTTCCTGGTGAAAAGCTCGGACCCGCAGCCTTTCCGGCCTCCTGGTGAAAGGCCGGACCGGCTGACAAGGAAGACTCTGTCAGCCGGATGTTGCCCAACAGTTGCCGGAATATGAAGCCTTGTTACATGGGGCTGTGGCGAAGATCTCAGTGCCTCTCAGTGCTCAGTTCGTACTGCGGCAATCTGCAGCTGCAACGCCAATCGCTCCCGCGGATCCGACAGATCCAGCGCCGCGATCTCCCCGATCCTTTTCATCCGGTGCCGCAACGTGTTGGTGTGCAGATGCAACTCCCGCGCCGCCCGCTGCGGCTGGCCGGGGAAGTTCAGCCACGCCTGCAACGTCTCCACATAACCCGTGTCGTGCTCGATGTCGTGCCGCAGCAATATCGCCAGTGGACCATCCATCTTGGTGGTATCAAGCGACGTCACCGCCCGATGAACCGTCAGCACGTGCCACGCCTCTTCCACCCGCAACGCCGGTCCAGGCGCCACTCCCCGCCGTACCAGCCCCAGCAACTCGACCGCCTCCGCCCGTGAGCTCGGCAGATCCGCCGGGCCACGCGCCGGACCACCGGCCGCGGCATACGTACCGGCAGGCTGCTCGAGCACCAGCTTCTGCAACCAGCTCCACGACCCGGGCCCGTCCGCGTCCGTGACAACAGCCAGCACGGTCCCGTCGAGGTCAGCGAGCTGCGGCTCGCTCCACCCGTGCCGGCGCCCCGTCGACTCCCACAGGTCCAGCTGCTGCGGTACGTCGTACCCGTCCGGAGAGCCCAGCGCCACTACCCGCCACGGCTGCCGCGGCAGGCGTACGTCGACCGGGTTGTCGGGCGAGAACTGCCGCAGGATCGTCCGCAACCGGTCGATTGCGCTCCGCCGCGCTACGTCGGCCTGAGCACGCAGCCGCAACAGGTGCAATGCCAGCACAGAGGCGGCGTTGCTGAGCTCCGCAGTGACCGCATCACTCACCGGCCCGTCGACCACGGCCCAGATGGAGCCCAGCCACTCACCACCGGCCCGCACAGGTACGACGAGCCGCGGGCGGATGCCGTTCGGCCCGTCAGGGACCAGGAACGGCTCGCTGGAGCGCGCCAGCCGCCGGAAGATGCCCCGGGCACGGAAATGCGCGATCACCTCCGGCGGAACGCGCCGGCCGACGATGGTCGAGACACGGGTCGGGTCGGTGAAGTCCTGACCGGAGGAGTACGCCAGGACGCGCGACTGGTTGTCCTCGATGGTCACCGGCGCGTCGACGATCGCCGCGGCCGCATCTGCGAGCGCGAACAGCTCCTGGTGCACACCGGCGTCACCTGCAGCAGGGGAGTCCGGCGCGGCGGCCCTGTCGAGTACGCCGCGGAGCAGCCACACCACATGTGCCCACGTGACGCTCGGCTGCAGCGCGACCAGTGTCATGACCTCCCGCTCCGCGGCAGCGACCACCGTCGGCTCGTGCGCCAACGCAGTACGCAGAACCACTCCTGACGCGTTGCCGGCCGCGCAGCGCTCGACCAGCTCCACGGCGTCCTCTGCGTCACGGAGACCGAGCCCGAGGACCAGGTCGCCCGGCTGACCGGTCGCGGGCTCCTGCGGGTCGGCCAGGAACACGTCCCGGACCTCGCTGTCGCCCTTGCCCGGGACCACGACCTCGAACAGCGCGGGGCCGACGGCGACGATCAGGTCAGACGAGGAGATCATGCAACCCATTGTGCGGGGTTATTGTTCGATGCGCACAGTCATTCATCGCCGCAATGGTGTGATCGCACCATGACAGCCGCTCGCGACGGCCGCACCATCGATACATGACCACAGCTGGTTCCCCCGGTAGCACCCACATCGTCCCCGACCGCGTCGCCGTCGTCGGCGCGGGCATGGTCGGCCTGGCCACCGCCTGGTTCCTCCAGGAGGCGGGTGTCGAGGTGACCGTGCTCGACCGTGAGGGCGTCGCCGCCGGCGCGTCGTGGGGCAACGCCGGATGGCTGACCCCGGGCCTGGCCACCCCGCTCCCGGAACCGGCGGTCCTCAAGTACGGCGTCCGCGCGGTGCTGAGCCCCTCCTCACCGGTGTACGTTCCACCGACCGCGAGCCCGCGGCTCCTCAAGTTCCTCACCCGCTTCGCTCGCAACAGCACCGCCGGACGCTGGAAGACCGCGATGGACGCGCTGGTCCCGATCAACCGGCAGGCGTTACCTGCGTTCGACTTCCTGGCCAAGGCCGGCGTCGAGGCGCAGACGTACGAGGCCAAGTCGTTCCTCGCCGCGTACCGTACGGTCGAGGAGCGCAAGGTGTTGCTCGAAGAGATCGAGCAGATCCACGCCGCCGGCCAGGGCATCGAGTTCGAGGCGATCAGCGGTGACGACGCCCGCGAGATCGAGCCGTCGCTGTCCGACGAGATCGGCGCGGCGATCCGGCTGCACGGCCAGCGGTTCATCAACCCCGGCGAGTACGTCAACCAGCTCGCCGACTCCGTGCTCGCCCGCGGCGGCCAGATCATCAACGGCGTCGACGTCCGGGACATCGTGGACGAGATCCGCGGCGTCCGGCTGGTCACCGGCGACGGCGAGACCGACCCGTTCGACGCGGTCGTGATGGCGACCGGCGCCTGGCTGGGCGATCTGGCCAGGCAGTACGGCGTCCGCACCGTCGTCCAGGCGGGTCGCGGGTACAGCTTCAGCGTGCCGATGGCGCACGTACCGGCCGGCCCGGTGTACTTCCCGGCGCAGCGGATCGCCTGCACGCCGCTGGGCGACCGGCTCCGGGTCGCCGGGATGATGGAGTTCCGCAAGCCCGAGGCGAAGCTCGACCCGCGGCGGATCGACGCGATCGTCGACGCCGCCCGGCCGCTGCTGCGCGACGCCGACCTGGACGCGCGGACCTTCGAATGGGTCGGGCCGCGGCCCTGCACCCCGGACGGCCTGCCGCTGATCGGCGCCACCGCGTCGCCGCGGGTGTTCGCCGCCGGCGGGCACGGCATGTGGGGCATCACCCTCGGCCCGATCACCGGTCAGCTGCTGGCCGAGACCATCACCACCGGCCGTACCCCGGAGGAGCTACGCCCCTTCAACCCACTCCGCTGACCGTTCTCCGCTGACCGGTCGTCGCCGACCGATCTCCTGTTGACCATTCCCTCCGACCTGGAGGGGCCCCAACGACGTGGCCCCTCCGTCCCGCTGACCGTCACCTCGAGCGCCCTCTCGGTGAGCCCACTCGGGCAGCGCCTCACCTGCCCGCGCCTCCTCCGGCCACCCTGTCGCCGCTCCGGTCAGCCCCAGAGCGGGCCCTGGCGTCTTTCTCCTGCCCAGGGCCCGCTCTTTTCTGTCGGTGGGCCGTGGGACCGTGCTCCCATGGTGCTTCGCTGGTACACGCTCGTGATCGACTGCCACGACGTCCGCAAGCAAGCGGCGTGGTGGGCCGAGGCGATCGGCTGGAAGACGATCATCGAGTCCGACGAGGAATGCGTGAACATCCCCGCCTGGGTCGAGCCGGACACGGTGAAGGACATCCCGTGGGAGCGGATCGGCCCCGGGATGGTCTTCGTGAAGGTTCCGGAGGAGAAGACCCTCAAGAACCGCCTGCATCTCGACTTCGCCCCGCATCTCAGCCAGGACCGCGACGCCGAGATCGCGCGCCTGGAGTCCCTCGGCGCCCGCCGCGCGGACGTGGGCCAGACCGAGGACAACTCCTGGACCGTCCTCGCCGACCCCGAGGGCAACGAGTTCTGCGTCCTGAGCTCGCGCGCGTACTGAGAAAGCAACTGGTCCGGGAGTTCGGCAGGAACTCCCGGACCAGCTGTCAGTGCGTGGGGATCAGCGTGTATTGATCAGTGCGTGTGCGGCTCGGTGCCGTGCTCGGCCTCGTGGGCCGCGATCTGCGCCTTGACCTCGTCCATGTCGACCGCGCGCAGCTGGCCGATCAGGTCCTCCAGGCTCGCGGCCGGCAGCGCACCGGCCTGCGAGTACAGGACGACGCCGTCGCGGACCGCCATCAGGGTCGGAATGGAGCGGATCTGGAAGGCCTGCGCCAGCTCGACCTGAGCCTCGGTGTCGACCTTGCCGAAGGTGATGTCCGCGTGCTGCTCGGACGACTTCTCGAATACCGGTCCGAACATCTTGCACGGGCCACACCACTCGGCCCAGAAATCCACCAGTACGAGACCGTCGCCACCGACCACCTCGTTGAAGTTGTCCTGGGTCAGCTCGACCGTTGCCACTACGACCTCCGAAAGTAGATGAGTACGCCGTAGTCAACACCGAGCGGGCCGCAACTTGTTCCCGCACCCCGGATCAGGGCGCCGGCCGATCTCGTACGCCGTACGACCTGACCGGAATGCGGAGTCTCGAATGTGACCTGGGGCACGTCCGTCAGATCGGCATGTCCACGAAGGGTGACGCGTAGTCCCGCACCTCGTCGAGGATCGACGCCGCGGCCTCCGGCGTCAGCTCGGCCCGCTCGCGCTCGGCGACGATCATCTGTTGCAGCAGCCGGGTCTCGCCGGCGGTGGCCAGACCGGTGATCTCCGGATGCCCGTTCAGCAGCCAGGCGGTCGCGGCGGTGATGTAGCGCTGCTCGTCGAACGGCCGGTACCAGGTGTCGTACGCCTTCTGCTCGCCGTCCTGCCAGTTCCGCCGGGCGATCATCTTGATCGTCATCAGCGCGGCGTCGGACGCCTTGACGGCGTCGACCAGCGCCGCGTAGTCGGCGGCGTACTGCGGATCGGTCGACAGCTTGTAGTTCAGCGGGGTGAGCACGCTGTCGAAATCGAACCGGCGCAGGCCCTCGGTGTGCACCGACGGTGCCAGCGCCGTGTGCCCGGTGATGCCGATCGCGCGCACCATGCCCTCGTCCTTCGCCCGGATCGCCGCCTCCAGCGAACCGCCCTTGCCGGTAACGAGGTCGAGGTTCTCCAGGTCGCAGACGGCGTGCATCTGGATCAGGTCGACGTGGTCGGTCTGCAGGCGCTCCAGCGACCGGTTGATCTCGCTCCAGGCCTCCTCGAACGTCCGGCGCCCGGTCTTGGTGGCCAGGAAGATGCGGTCCCGGATCTCCGGCATCCGCGGGCCGAGGCGGAGCTCGGCGTCGCCGTAGTCGGCGGCCACGTCGAAATGGTTGATGCCGGCATCGAGCGCTTCCTGGATCGAGGCGTCGGCACGGTCCTGGTCGACGGCGCCGAGGCTCGCGGCGCCGTAGATCAGCACCGAGCTCTGGTGGCCGAGTCTGCCGAGTCTGCGGGTTTCCATCCTGGTCCTCCAGGGGGTAGCAGGGATCACTCCGACCTTATGCCTGGAAGCCGTCCCGGCAAGCGGTTGTCCACAGCCGAATTTGACCCCAAGTCACGGGAGAGTTTTCCACAGGCAACCCGCCGGATCGGTTACACTGCGTGATCAGTTGATGCGTTCTTTACCATGTTGTTCGCACGGATTTTCGAACCTGTCCGTGGTGTATGGCATGGTGTGCGCTGCCCGGCGACCCGAGCGGGCATGAGAGAGGAGCTATGACGACGGTGCCGAAGGTGTCACGCTTGGCCGGTAACAGTGCCGGTGAGGGTGACGCTGCCCGCAGGCGGGGTAACAGTATGGCTGCGGGGAGCGATGGACCATCCGGATCCTGGGCTCAGGTCTCCCGGAGGGCGGTTGCTTGCCGTATCCTCCCGGCTACTGTCCGCGTAACTGCTGTCTGAGGGGCGGGTAGGGATGAGTTGGTGGCGAACGTTGCTGAATCTGCCGCCAAAAGGTGAGCACTGGTCGGACCAGCGCCGGACGAATCAGCGTCGGACCAAGAAGCCGGGCAAGGGACGCCCGCAGAGCACCGCGCCGGAGTGGTGGGCCCACCCCGGCGGGCCGGTGTCACCTACCCCTCGCCAGGCGCAGGGCGTGGCCGCGCAGTACGCCGCTCCGCAGAACCTGGCGCCCCCGCCCGGCGGTGTGATGGCACCGCCGCGCCGGCCGGCCGGCCGGACGCCGCAGCCGCCGCCGCACCAGGAGCCGGGACACCGCACACCCGAACGTTTGAAACAGCGTTCCCCGCACGGTGCGCACGCCGCGCCGGGGCCGGTGCGCGAGGTGCTCGAGCCCGGGCAGACGCCGTGGTCGACCGAGCCCGAGTCGTCGTTCTCCACCTGGGCGCGGCGGTTCTTCCGCGGCCTCGTGGTCGTCGTACTGCTGCTGGCCGCGATCAGCGGAATCCGTTCCTGGATCAGCCCGAACCGGATCCCGCCGACAGTGGTCAGCGGTCAGAACAGCTTCCCGTCCGACGAGGCCCGCGCGGTCGCCACGCGGTACTCCGTCGCGTATCTGACCTGGGACGAGAACAACGCGGACGCCCGTCCCGCGCAGATCGGCCTCGACCTGGCCGCCGGCCTGGACAGCCGCGCCGGCTGGAACGGCCGCGGCAAGCAGACCGCCGACGTCGCGTACCCGGGCGAGGTCAAGGCCGACTCCAACGGCATCACCGCCACGGTCGACGTGCGGGTGCGCGTGCACAAGTTCACCAAGCAGGGCAGGACCTGGGCGGCCGGCCCGACCTCGTGGTTCCGGGTCTCCGTCCCGGTCGCGCGGACGTCGGCCCGCGTCGTGGTCAGCGGGCCGCCGACGTTCGTACCGGACGAGCGGGCTCCGCTGCCGAGCAACATGCCGGAAGCCGGTCGGCCCGACGACGAGCTGACCGCGGCGACCGAGAAGGACGCCGAGGCGTTCTTCAGCGCGTACGCCGAGTCCGACAACAAGGTGTCGGCGGTGACCGCGCCCGGTTCGACCATCCGCAGCCTGAACGGTGCGGTGAAGTTCGGGGAGCTGAAGGACTGGCAGGTGTACGCCGGCAACGACGACGAGCGGCGGGCGACCGCGGCCGTCACCTGGAACGGCGTGGGTGACACCACGCTCGACCAGACCTACACGCTCACGCTGCGGCGTACTGTCGCCACGGACGGAGCACAACGATGGCAAGTGGCTGCCGTCGGATGAATCCAGCTACTGGCCATCGGACGACCGAGGCAACAAGGGAGACACCGCAATGACGACGCACGAACTGGCTGCGAGCGTGATCCAGCTCGCCCTGCCCATGGCCGACAGCAACGTCCCCACGGGCGCGGACTTCAAGGACTGGGTCCTGGTCATCGCGGGGAACATCTTCATCGCCATCCTCGTGCTGCGCGCGATCGGCCACTACTTCAAGCGCGAGTGGGGCGAGCTGTTCGGCCACATCGCCGCCGGGGTCCTGGTCGGCGGGCTGATCTACGCCAACAACCAGACCATCAACGTGCTCAAGGGCTTCTGGGGATTGCTCTCCGGAGGTAATTGATGCGCGTCGGCCGTACCCTCACTCACCACTTCGAGATCGAGACCCGGCAGTACGACCTGCTCGGCATCGACCTCGGAGAAGGCGCGCGGCGCCGGATGATCATCTTCGGAGCCGTGATCATCGTGGCGTGGATCGCGCTGCTGTTCCCGTTCGTCGGCGTACCGCAGAAGACCACGGTCAGCCTGTACATCGTCCCCCCGTTCGTCATCACCGCGTTCGGCTGGCGGCCCGGCAAGTTCCACGAGCGCCGTCGGCGGGTGACCGAATGGGCGCTCTCGGTCCGGTTCGCGCTGCGGGCGCACCGGCCGATCATCGGCCTCGGTGCCCGCGCCGCCGACAAGTCGGAGTACCTGCCCTGGCGTGAGCGTGTCTCGACCCGGAAGGTGGCCGACCTGGCCAAGGCCCGGATCACGCCGGAGTGGGAGCGCGAGGTCGTGGTGGAGGCCGACCCGATGGTCCGCGCGGGGGCGGACATCACCGTCAACCAGCGCGCCCGGCTGCTGGGATCGGATCACGTACAACGGGTGAGTCGCAGGACGTCGTCAGGAAGAGGCCTGAATGAAGATCGCTGACAAGCTCCTGAACCTGGTGGGGGTCGGTCGCGAGCGCGGCCTGCCACCACCGCGCCTGGTCGCCATCGCCGACGGTCTCCTCGTGACCGAACGCAGCGCGGAGGCGTGGTTCCTGATCTCCGTCGCGAACACCGACCTGGCGACCGAGTCCGAGCAGGACGCGGCGCTGGATGCCGCGGTCAGCGCGGCCGCGACGATCCTCGGCGACCGGCTGAGCCACCTGAAGGTCGTCTGGGGACGGTCCACCGGCCAGGACTACATCGACTCGGTGGCCGGCCACTACCGGCTCGGCGACCACGAGGCCTGGGCGCAGACGCGGGCCGACCGGATCGACGAGATGCGGATGCCGGAGCGGTACGTCGCGCTCGGCGTCCACCTGAGCGACCGTGACCCGCGGGCGACCGCGCAGGTCCGGGGCTCGATCAGCGACGCCCTCGGGACGACGTCGTGGCGGGTGAGCGCGCGCGAGCTCGCGCACCTGGACGAGCGGGTGCGCAAGCTCGCTCGTCAGCTCGGCTCGACCGTCTGGCGGGCGCACACCGCGCCGGCCGAGGTGATCTCCTGGCTGATCAGCCGCGAGATGCACCGCGGTGCGGTCGCGGCTCCGCGGCGCGGCCTGATCACGGGTGCCTCGCTGGCCCGGCTGACGTCCGGGCGCGTGGTGCCGTACACCGACCACCTGCGGATCTACGACACCCGCGGCCAGATCGCGGCGTACACGACCGTCCTTGCGATGACCGACTTCCCCGAGGAGCTCGAGACGCCGGGCGCGGGGGAGTGGCTGCGGACGCTGTCCGAGATCAAGGCGATCGACGACGACGGTGACGAGATCGACGTCACCGTCGAGGCGTCGGTCCGGTTCCGCGTGCTGACCAAGAAGACCGCGCGCCACCTGGTCGACGAGACCCGGAAGAGCGCGAAGGAACAGCGCCGTTCGGCCGCGAAGGGTACCGCGGAGGAGACCGCCGACGAGATCGTCGAGACCGAGCGTGTCATGCGTGAGGTCAAGCGCGACATCAACCGCAGCGGCCTGACCCTGGTCGAGGACCACCCGCGGCTGCTGGTCAGCGCGGACACCCGCGAGGACCTCGAGGCGTACGTCGACGCGGTGATCGCGCACTACGCGGACCGCGGCATCACCGTCGCGGTCGGCGCCGACGAGCAGCGCGACCTGTGGCTGGAATCCTTGCCAGGTGACCAGCTCCGGGTGCCCGATCTCGGACATGTGCGGGAGTCGACCGCGTTCTTCGGGTCCTGGTTCTGGGGCGGCGCGTCGATCGGCGACGCGACCGGTCCGGCCATCGGGTACCTGACCGGATCCACGCCGGGGCTGGTGCGTTTCGACGCCGCCGCCGGCTCCGCGCTGGGTGACGCGACGACGACGCTGTTCCTCGGCCGGTCGGGTCGAGGCAAGACGACGGCCGCGATGCTCGGCGGCCTCGATTCTGCCTTCGCCGGCGCGTGGGTTCCGCTGCTCGACCTCAAGGGCGACGCCGCGGGCGTCTCCGCGGTCGCGGCTGAATACGGCGTACCGACTGCGGTCATCGAGATCACGGCGCAGTTCTCCGGCGCCGCGGACCTGCTGCGCGTGCTGCCTGTGGACGACGCGCTGCTGCAGGCGCCGTCGCAGCTGATGCTGCTGCTCCCGCCGCATCTTCGCGGCGCGGCGGAGGCCCCTGTCATGGCGGCGACCCGCGCCGAGATCCAGTCGCCCGATCCGTCGTCGTGGGGCGTCATCCAGCGGCTCTGCGCGGCGGAATCCGAGACCGTGCGTACGGTCGGGTTCGCGCTGCGGGACCTGGTCGAGACCGGCCTCGGTTCGGTCGTCGCCGGCCCGCCGTCGGGCCTGTCCTCGCTGACCACCAACCCCGGCCTCTGGGTCGTCCAGATGCCCGGCCTCACGCTGCCCTCGCCCGAGTCGGCGCCCGAGTCCTGGTCCCCGATCGAACGCGTCGGCATGGCCTGCCTGCGCGGCTGCCTGGCCTGGATGGTCCGTACGACGGGCCGCCGCGAGTTCCGCGGCCGCTCGAAGGTCGTCATCGTCCCCGAGGTCCACCTGCTCACGAAGACCCCCGACGGCGCGTCCTTCCTCGACTACATCGCCCGCGTCGGCCGCGCGCTCGGCGCCTCGCTGGTCCTCGACACCCAGGACCCGGCCAGCATTCTGAAGCTGCCCGGCCTCGTCGAGCAGATCACCACCCTCTTTGCGTTCAGCCTCCGCTCCCGCGAACAGGTCGACTCCCTGCTCGAACTGCTGGGCCGCCCCCAGACCCCGCCGTACCAAACCCTGGTCCGCGGCATCAACACCGCCGCCAACGGCAAATCCATCCGCCACGGCCACTGCATCATGCGCGACCGCTGGGACGAAGTAGCCACCGTCCAAATCGACATCCCCAGCCAGCAGGTAGCCGCCCTACTCCGCACCACCCCCGAATCCGAACACACCACCACCCCAACGACCGCGCCCCCGGACCTGCCCCCAGAAGACCCGTTCGCCGCCGACGAGGAGCCCGCCCTCGAGGGCGCGTCGGTCCAGACGGAGGCGAGCGGTCGGATCGTCTCTCAGCCGGCCCCAGCCGCGCCTGGCCCGCTCGAGCGACCCGAGCAGACGCCGACCGATCCGACGCCGGAATCACCCCCGGCGCAGCGTTCCGAGCCTGCGGCGTCTGCTGCCGAGAACCGAGCATCGGCCGGATCCGGGATTCAGGCGGATGCTTCGCGGGAGAACCTGCCGCGACCTGCAGCGCCGTCGACTCCCGTTCCAGCTGGTGTCGCCCAACAGAATGGTCACCCACCAACACCGGCAGGGGATGACCACTACCGTTCGTTGCGCTACGAATCCCCCATCGGCCCTGACGAGGTCTACGACCAAGAAGCCGACGAAGCCGCCTACAACGAGGCGATGTATCCCGCCTACGACGGGACTGAGCCGTCCAACGGCACCGATCGGCCCGCAGCCACCCCGAACGGCAAGGAGCATGTCGCATGAGGTGGCAGCGCCGGGTTCGTACGGCGCTGGCCGTCCTGGCCATCTCATTGATCGTCAGCTCGCAGGTCGCGCTCGCAGCGGACCCGGAGCAGCCGACGACCCCCACCGGGTTTGCAGATCTGCTCCCGACGCCTGACCTGACGCACGGTGACACCAGAACACTCTTCGAGCAGTACTCACCGATGGCGTTCAGTTTGGACTTCGAAGGGAGCCTGCGGGATCCACTGCGGCCGATCTTCAACTCGTTCGCCCAGCTGCTGATGATGTTCGTCGTTGCCGCCACGCGGGCCGGGATTTCAGTCGGCTGGTGGCTGTTCTCGTTCACCGACATTCGCCCGCTGATGAATGCAACCGCGGGGGCGATCGGCGGCGTCAGCGGACAGCTGACCGCCTGGTTGTTGCCGACAGCTCTCGCATTCGGAGCCATCGCGGCGTACGTTCATCGACGCTCATCGGGTACTGCCTTCGGGCAACTTGTTTGGGTGTTTGCAGCGGGTCTGCTGGCGATCAGCCTCGCCTTCGGTGCCACGACCTGGCTGAAAGGAATCGACGGCGCACGTCAGGTTGGTGCTCAGACAGTGATGGGTGCGTCTGACCAGGTGTTGGGGCAGACGCTCAAGACTCCGATCGAGATGCCGGAACCAGCTTTCCCCGGGAGTTCCCGCGACACGATGCTCCGAAAGTCCGGAGATTCCGCCTGGCGAGGGTTCGCCGCAACCCCCTGGTGCATCGCCGAGTTCGGATCCATTGATGCATGCAAGCGGTACGGAAAGGGACTGCTGGACGTCGGCGTCGATTCCGACAAGCGGATGGACTACATCAACAACGTTGTCGCCAAGGGAGAGGGCAGCGACGATGCTCCGACGGTCAAATGGGCGAAGGGTGAGAACGCCTTCGGGCGCGTCGGCGTGCTCCTGGTCGCCGCTGTGGCAGCTGCAATCTATGCCTACCTGATCATCGGCCTCGCTGTGACAGCGCTGATGGCCTTCGTCGGTTGTTTGGTCCTGTTGGTCGTCGGCGTGATCTTCGCTTGCTTGTTCATCGTTCCTGGACGCTCGCGGCAATGGGGAATGAACTGGCTCGAGTCGCTCCTGGGGCTGATCCTTCAATCGGTCGCAGCCATGCTTGTGTTCGGGATCGCTCTCTCGCTGTTGACCGCGGTCTTCACAATGAGCGGCACTCTGGGCTGGCTCCCGGTGACCTGCTTGGCGCTCGTGGTGCTTGTCGCGGCGTACAGGCTCCGACGGTTGTTGGAGAATGTGACGTCGTCGATGCGGCCGGGGCTCGGCAGCATGGTGATGGGCTCGTATGCGCGACACGGTGCGGTCCAAGCCGTCCGGCGTGTGGTCACAGCCCTTCGTAGCAGAGGGGCGGCGCCGACTCCCGCAGAACGATCGAAGGACAGCCGTCGGCGGCCTGCGGACACGACCCCAGCGGAGCGCGTGGAGACCAATCGCAATTACCGGACCATGCCGCCGGCTGGTGGGCGTGTCCCGCGCGGAGGAGACGAGTCGCAAGGCGCGACCTCCAGCGGCCGGCCTGCGCCGATCGGCCAGGCAGCGGGGGAGACCGGCGGCAGGCGACCCGTCGGCACCGCGCCGGCGGCGGGGCGTCCCGGTTCGGTGTTGGTACCGGCGGCACTCGGCGGTTCGAAGGTCGGCCAGCGCGACAACAGCTCGCGTCGCCGAACCAAGGACACGATCTACCAAGGTGGCTCCGCCGAGCCGAGCAAAGCGAGCAGGAATGGTGGCTCGTCTGCGGCCACGGTCAGCCGCAGCTCAGGACGTCACGCGAAGCCGTCGGCAACCGCGGCACAGCTACGCAACGGAGGATACGAACCACGCCGCACGCATTCTTACTCGGCGAGTCTCCGAGAGGGCCCGCCGAAGCGGTCGCGGGCGGCTCGCCGGCAGCCGGCGCTGACCTCGAGGGCTTACCGGGAGTACTCCGCGGTCCATAGCGCGCCGACTCGTCCGTCCGGAGGACGGTGAGGCACTTTGTCGGGATCTCGCGAACACGGACAGGACTCAGCTGACGGCACCTCGACGGAGCCGACCGAGAGCTCCAAGCGAACGTCGCGCCGCCAGCGCCGGGCAGAGGATGCCGCTCGCCAGCGCGCGGAGCTGCGTGATCGAAGGCGTAGCGAGCCTGCGAGCCCAGTTGGGGTGATCGCCGTCGTGGTCTTGCTCGCAGTCATTGTCCTGGGCGTCGGCGGAGGACTCCCGCGCCTCTTCGGGCAGGAGTCGAACGACCAGGGGCCAGTCGGTCTGCTCACGCCGGGTAATGGCCAAACCGAGGAACCGGGCACCTCCCAATCCTCTCCTGCTGTCGAGACGACAGGAACAAGCATCACACCGACCGAGCCGCTGACCACACCGCCGCCGCAGACGGTGCGGCCCGGTGCCGCTGCGACTGCGGCGGTAGACACCACGACACGCAACTGGGCGAACCTGTTCTACAGACGGACCCCAGCTACCGAGACCTATCAGCAGTTGGTCGATCGGGCCACGCAGTTCACGACGCCCGAGCTAGCCACGAGCTTCGCAAGCGCGGGCGATCCGACATATGAGGCGTTGCGGACGTCTGGAGGCACGTCCAAGGTTCTATCAGTCAATATCACCGCGCCGAGACCGGATTCGGCACCGGCAGATACGCCGACGAGGATCACTCGTCTGGTCACCGTAAAGGTACAGACGACGGGCAAGGACGCGGCCACATTCGATGTGCCGCTACTGGTGACGGTCTTTCGCGACGATGCGCGGTGGCTGGTGGGATCGGTCGACGGGGGGACCGGACCGTGATGGCATCTCCGGGCGGCAGCCGTGTTTAGCGGCCGTGATCTGGCTCAGGCTGCCGGTTTCGCGGGCGCTGGGAGCATCGCGCCGAAGATCGCTGGCATCGGTGCGATCGTGACCCTGATGGTCGTAGTGGTCCTCGCTCCTTTCGGTGCGACAGGTGACCAGGTCAGCGCGGCCTGCCCGCCGGGGGCTGGCCAGGAGCCTGAGGCGAAGGGCACGCTCCGGGCAAGCCAGATCGCGTACGCCAGAATCATCGACCGCGTTGCAGTGCAACGTGGCCTGCCTGGACAGGCGACGTTGATTGCACTGATGACGGCCCTGGTGGAGTCGGATCTGCAGAACCTGAACTATGGGGACGCAGATTCAGTCGGCCTCTTCCAGCAACGTCCGGGCGCTGGATGGGGAACACCCGCCGACATCATGGATCCAAGTTACGCCGCGAATGCCTTCTTCGGCGGTGCCGAGCCGCCGAGCCCACCCGGGCTGGTCGACATCGATGGATGGCCATCGATGAGCCTCGGCGATGCCGCTCAGGCGGTGCAAGTCTCGGCGTTTCCTGACCGGTACGCGCTCAGAGAGGAGCAAGCACGCCAGATCGCACAACTGGCCCGGATCGACCTCAACCGCGCCGGCGATCCGTACGCCGGTCGCAGCGGTGGTCAGCCAGATGCCGGAGGCACACCAACGCCGGCCCAACCGGGCGGTGACTGCGGTGGCGGGGTAATTGACGGCAAGCCGGTAGATGGAACCTGGCCGCCAGAGGATCAGTCAGTCCCGGACCCGACCGGCACCGGGGGCATGCTGACGCCCAGGACCGCGGCGTGGGTTGCTGCCGCACGAACCGCTCTCCAGAACCCGAGCATGTCGTGTTGGGATGCCCATCTCTGGAACCCGACCAGTGACCATCCGAAGGGGCGAGCCTGCGACGTATTCGTCGGCGGTGACGGCCGCAAGAAGCCGGCGGCTCAGGCGAACGGCGATCGCTATGCGAACTGGACGATCCAGACGGCCGGCCAGACCGGTGTGCGCTACGTGATCTGGTACGGGAAGATTTGGAGTGCACGGACCGGCCAGTGGCGTCCGTACAACGGCGGTGGAGTTTACGATCCGTCGAGTGCATCAGGTGGACATTTTGACCACGTGCATGTCTCCATGTACTGAGATTTGCATCGGACAGGTGGAACCGGCCGATGGTGGCAGGACGAGGTGAGGGAGTTGTCGACTGTGAGTCGCCGGATGCGGGAGGTCGTGGATGAACGCATCTGACGGAAAGGACGACCGGCCGGGCTCCTTCTCGGCCGACGGTTGGCAGCCGGTCTCGCGTGGTCCCGGCCGCGGAGGGGCGCCAGATGCTCCCAACACCGCCCCCGGGTCGTTCAGCCCGATCGACGGGCCGCCTCAGTCTGCTCCGCCGCCTCAGCAAGGCGTCCGAATCTCAGTGCCGTCCGCGGCGGAACTTTTGCTCGGTATTCCTTGGGCGCTGTGGAGTTTCGGTGTGGTGTCGTCAGTCGCGGCCTGGTTCTCGCCGGACTGGGTGAGCCTGTTGATCGTTGTGCTCTGGGTCGTCTCGGGTGTGGTCGTCGTCTGGCCCGCCACTGAGGACTTCATCGCGAAATACCTGTACCGCCTCCGTCGGCCGACTCTGATGGAACAGCAGAAGCTCGACATATCGTGGCGCACAGTTTGTGCACGTGCCGGAGTCGATCCTGGCCATTACCGGCTCTGGGTAGAAGAATCTGACACGATCAACGGTGCGGCCGTCGCGGGTCACTCCGTCGCCGTCACGCGTTGGGCGCTGAACAACCTGCCCCCCAGACAGTTGCAAGCCGTGCTCGCACATGAGTTGGGGCATCATCGTGGCGGTCATCCCTGGGCGACGTTGCTCGTGTTCTGGTACGCGCAGCCAGGTCGGTTGATGGTCTCGCTCATCCAGGCGCTGTTTCGCCTGGGCGGCCGCGTGCCTGCGCTCGGCTGTGTGATCGTAGGGTTCTTCACCCTGGCGCTTGCCGGGCTGATCCTGAACTCGATGATATTCGGCAACTGGAGCTGGGCCGGCTACGCGATCCTCCCGTTCCTCGTTCCGATTCCGCTGGCGTGGTTCAGCCGCCGAGCCGAGTTGATGGCGGATCGCGTGGCCGGCGAGTTGGGCTACGCGCGAGACACCATCGCGTTCCTCTACGATCTCCAGTCCCAGGGGCAGGACGTCGCTCGACGCGCGGCCGGGTGGCGTGGAGCGATGTACGCAACCCATCCGACACTTGCTGATCGAATCCGAACCCTGGAGCGCTACGCGCAGGGAACGCGAGCATGAACAAGCGCCGCGAACAGTTCGAGTCCCTGAAGAGGAAACTGGCGGCGATCACCGGTGCCGGGGATCCCCAGCCGGCCGTTGTGTCGCAAGGCGCAGTCCAGCCGGTCGCGCAGCCTTGGGATCTGATCCGCGCATCACACGCCGAGCTCGCCGAAGAACTCGATCGACTGGCGAGTGGACCGGATTTCGGAGATGTGGATCGCGCCCGAATTGCCCACGTCATCGCGCGCGCCGGCGATGAGCCTGCTGAACTGGATCGGCTGACTGACGCGATCCGTCGAGAGCATGGCGCTGCACTGGTTCACCCGTCGCAGCAACGGAATCTGCCGGGGCGTCGGTTCGCGGTCCACAATCTGGTCGCTGGGCAGGTACGGCTCGGCGAGGTCATACCGGATCACCGCAGCGATTACGAGGTATCCGGCGATTTCGGCTTGGACCTGGATGTCCTTCGTACGTCGCTCCTGGTTATCGGCCCGCCCGGCTCGGGGAAGACTCGCGGAATCGCGATCCCGGTCGTCGAGCACCTGTCCCTCGCGGCGTTGACCGGTAAGGCCAGCATGGTCGTTGTCGACCCCAAATCGACTGACTTCGCCTACGATGGCTGGTTCGACATCACGATCGATCCCCTGAACCCCAGTTGCGGGTTCAGCTTGTTCGGTGGATCGCGGACCGCCGACGTGGCCGCCGATCGTCTCGCCTCGGCTCTGCTTCCGCCACGGGTCACCGACGACAAGGCGTACTTCATCGACGCTTCGAAGAACGCGCTCTATGCCTGCTTGGAACCTTTCCATGCGGCCTACCAGCGGTGGCCGACGGTGCCTGAATTGCTCGCGCTGCTTCGAGCTGATCAAAGTGCTGTCGACGGTGTGAAGTCACGGCTGCGGGGTCCGGGGGCGAAGGACCTCAAATCGCTGCTCGATACGCGCCGGACGCAGACGCAGCGGACCACTGACCCGGCGGCAAGTTTGGTCGAGCGGTTCGCGCTCCTCGATCGGCCGTCGCTTCGCAAGTTGTTCGACCATCCGGGACCGACCTTCGAGATGCGTGACCTGAACAGGCCGGTCCGTGTCCGGGTCTCGCTCCCGGAGGCTGAGTATCCGGACGCGTCGCGGATCCTCGCCCGGCTCGTCGTGTCCCAGTTCGTGCAGATCACATCCTCGTCGGAGGCGGACCGGTCGATATTCAAAGGTCTCGTCATCGACGAGGCTGGTCGATTCGTCGACGACTATGTCGCGCGTGGTGTTCAGAAGTTGCGGTCCAACAACGCGGGCCTGGTTCTCCTGACGCAGACAATGGCGGATTTCCCGGCCGACGTGCGTGCGACGGTCTTCGGGTCCACTGGCTGTAAGGCAGTGTTCGGCGGAATCGATCCCGCTGACGCGGACATCTTCTCTCGATGGTTCGGCGATCAGTACGTCACCGAGACGACGATCAACAGGAGCGCAACCTCAGGTGTTCGCTACGACCAGTACGGCTCGGTCGGAGGCCGGACGGAGAGTCATACGGCTGGGTACAGTGCTCGTCGCATCGAACGAGCCCGCTGGACCGTCTCAGACATCATCACCGGCGTGCCATCCGGACACGCCCTCCTGTCGCTCGCACGATCGAACGGGGCGCGCGTGGGACCCGTGCTGGTCAATCTCCGGGGCTGAAGCAGACCGCGGCGCACGGAGTCGAGTCCAAAGATGCGCCGCGGTCTCATCGGAATCAACGGTGTTAGCGCACCTCCGCCGACACCAGAACGATATCGGATGACGGCGTTGGAGGACCACCTAGGGCACGCTGGCGGGTTGCGGGCGGGTCTTGCTAGCCTTCTCGGAAAGACAGAAGTACCACTCGGTGCTTTCGTTCACTTGTGATCGATTCGCCGCGTGGTTGTTAGCGCAACTCTTGGCGAATTCGTCACCTGACACCAGGAGTCGAGTCCATGGTTGCCGCCAACACCCGTCGTAAGCGCACATCTTTCGAAAAGAAGGTTGAGCGTTGGAATGCCAACTTGGTTGCGTTGACCTCGTTGATGGTAAGCCTGATCGGTCTGCTTCGGCGGACTGTCCAGGTGATCCTGATCGTCGTTTCCGTGATCGCGGTGTTCTCTCCGGGGCTTTTGCCGCTCGTGGCTGCGGTATCGGCCCTGCTGCTGCAGGTTCGGCGCTCGTAAGTGCGAGGCACAACAGCCCGACCCTCGTGGTCGGGCTGTTGTGCGTCATCGGGCGAGGCGTTTTACGTCGTGGGTTTTGTTGGGGGTGGTGAAGGTTAGGAGGGAGTGGGCCTCGGATTCTATGGATTGCCAGGCCTGGCGGGGAAGGGGTGTGAAGGGGGTTATCTCCAGGGTGGCTTGGGATTTGGTGGGGGTGGTTAGTTTCCAGAGGGCCTTGGGGTGGCCGTCGTGGAGGATGGTGCCTCTGGTGAGGAGGTCGCGGAGGGGGAGTTGGCTGCGGGTGGTGGGGTCCAGCCAGCGGGTTCGGTTGGTGTGGGAGAGGAGGAGGTTGTCGTATTCGGGGAGGAAGCGGGTGGGGGCGGGGGTGTCTTCGGCGGGGAGGGGGTGGTCGGGGAGGTCGTAGAGGGTGCGGCCGGTGTCCGTGTCGGTGTAGGTGCGGAGGTTTAGGCGGGCGAAGATTTCGGATAGGCGGGTCAGGCCGGACCAGGTTTGGGCGTCGGAGATCGAGGCGGGGCCGAAGGCGGCCAGGTAGCGGAGGATCAGGGCTTCCGGGGACGGCTGCGAGGTGATGGGGGAGTTCAGCCAGAGGTCGGCGGTGGTCATGGCTGGGCTGCCGGATTTGTTTCAGAGGCCTCGGGGTGGGGTTTGGATGGTGGGGAGCAGGCAGCGGACGGCGTGGGCCAGGGCCGCGGGGTCGCGGTCAGGGTGGAGTGGAGCCAGGTGGTCGCGGAGTTGGGCGGCGGTGGCGGGGCTTTCGGTCATGCGGGCGATGCCGGCGGACAGGACCGCGTCCATGTCGAGGCCTTCCAGGCGGTGCCGGCCGTACGTCGTGTTCTGGTAGACCTCGCGCTCCAGGCGCGGCTGTACCAGCGGGCGGAAGGCGAGGAAGTCGCGGCTCGAGACCAGGTGGATCGTTGCCCGCATCATCGAACCGCGGACGGCCTGGCGGGTTTCCAGGAGCGTGACGAGTTCGGCGGGGTCGAAGTTCGTGAGACGGGTCCACAGGCCGACGTACGGCGCCTGCGGGGACTGGGCCTGCATGCCGGCGAGGTGTTCGATCGCCTCCAGGGCGGTGGCGTCGCGGCGTTCGAGGAGCCACTGGCGGTCCAGGGTGGCGCGGTTCAGGGCCCGCAGGCTCAGTCTCTGCATGACGTCCAAGTTAGGGGAAGTAGTGGCCAGGATCAGTCCGCTATTCGGCCGGCGAGGAACGCGGTCAGGAGCTGGCGGCCGGTCGTCCACGGGCCGAGGTCGCTGTCGCTGTTGATGTGACCGAGGTGGTCGAGGGTGATGAGGGATGCCTGCCACGCGTCGGCGAGGCGCGCGGCGGCGTCGACGCTGCAGTACGGGTCGTCCGTGCTCGCGATCAGTACGGCGGGAACTCCGAGGGCGACCGCGGGCAGTGCGGCGAAGGACGGTATCCGGTCGACAGGGAACGTCGGTGCGAGCGGATCCGGCGGGGCGACCAGGAACGCCCCCACAACAGACGACGCCCGCGAAGTTGTCATCCAGTGGGCGAGCGCGTGGCAGCCGAGGCTGTGGGTGATGAAGACGATGTCTCCGGCACCGTCGACGGCGCGCGTGATCGCGTCGGACCAGTCGGCGAGGTCGGGCGCCGACCAGGACGACGGCCGGATCCGTACGGCGGGCAGCGAGGCCTCCCACGCGGACTGCCAGTGCTGCTCGTCCGAGCCGTCGAGGCCGGGAATGATGACGAAGGTCACGAGGTCTCCAGGAGGTCGAGGTGCCTGCCATCATGGAGGCAGTCATCGCCGTACGGCGCCGCCAGCTGATGAAATGAAGGTCGATGAGCGAGGCAACGACTGGTTCATTGGATCCGATCGACCGCGCGATCCTGGCGATCCTGCAGACCGACGGCAGGTTGAGCGGCGCCGACATCGGCCGCAAGGTGGGTCTGTCGCAGCCCGCGGTGTCCGCGCGGGTCCAGCGGCTCGAGCGCTCCGGCGTGATCACCGGGTACCGGGCGGTCGTCGACCCGGCGCGGATCGGGCTGAACATCCACGCCGTCGTACGGATCCGCACCACGCACGCCCGGATCCGGGAGGCGCTCGAGCTGTTCGCGACGCTCCCCGAGGTCGCGCGGACGTACCGCCTGACCGGTGAGGACTGCTTCCTGCTCGACGTCCACACCCGGGACGCCGGACGGCTCGAACAGGTGGTCGACACCATCGGCCGGCTGGGGCCGGTGAGTACGTCGTTGGTACTGCGGGAGTACCCGGGAAAGCCGCTCCCGCTCGACTGACAAGGTTTTCCCTTGCGGCGCCGCGACGCCGCGCCGGATTGCTTCCCACTGCTGGGTGTGCGGGGCTACGGTGCAACGGATCGTAGTGGGTTCGTTACGCTGGTGAAGGAGGGGATGCGTATGGCTAGGCGTCGTAGGGCGTTGGTGGGGGTTGTGGTCGGGGTGGTTGTCGGGGCGCTTGGGGTGTCGGTCGGGGGTGTTGCGGGGGCTGCGCCGGACGCGAACCCGGACGGTCTGAAGCTGATCAAGACAAAGAGCTCGTTGCTCGGGGAGCACTACTGGTATCAGCAGACCTTCAAAGGGCTGCCGGTCGTCAATGGGTACTACGCCAAGCACGTCACCAAAGGTGGCGCCGTCGAGATCGCCGACGGGCGGGACGCCGTCCCGGCAGACCTCGACGTCAATGCGCGGATCGCGCCGGCCAAGGCGACGGAGGCCGCGAACGCGGCCGTCACCGCACGCGCCAACAGGGCAAGGGTCGCCGGGCCGCCCAAGGACATGGTGAAGCAGCCGCCCGCGACCAGTGGTGCCGCGCAGCTTGCCGTTGTCGGTGGGCCGAACGCCCGCCTGGTCTGGAACGTGACCAGTCGCTCGACCGAGGGCGTGAGCCGGTCGCTGGTCGACGCGCGGACCGGGAGTGTCGTCGAGTCGAAGGTGATCAGTGACAACATCGACGGGCGTGGCTCGGTGTTCGACCCGAACCCCGTGGTCAGTGAGCAGAACGAGCAGCTCACCGACCTGAACGACCGGAACCAGGACGCCCTGTTCCTGGCGCAGAAGAACGTGATCCTGCGCAACCTCGACGGTTCCGGCAATCTCAACGGCACGTTCGTCAACATCAAGGAGGCCAAGGGCGGCCTCGCGCACAGCAAGACGAACACGTTCGTCTACCAGCGGCAGAACGACAAGTTCGAGCAGGTGATGGTGTACTACCACGTCAACCAGACGCAGGAGTACATCCAGCAGCTCGGGTTCACCGAGGTCAACAACGAGTCGCAGGACTTCAGCGTCGACACGTACGCGGGGGACAACTCGTTCTACGACCCGTCGGCGGACATGATCACCATGGGCGAGGGCGGTGTCGACGACGCCGAGGACGCCGAGGTGATCTGGCACGAGTACGGGCACGCGATCCAGGACGACATCGTCCCGGGGTACGGCGAATCGGCGCAGGCCGGCGCGATCGGCGAGGGCTTCGGAGACTACTGGGCCGTGACGATGTCGGTGCCGGTCAGCAAGGGCTTCGAGCTGCCGTGCGTGATGGACTGGGACGCGACGTCGTACACGTCGACCGAGCCGCACTGCCTGCGCCGTACCGACGGGAACAAGACCACCGACGACATCGTCGGCCAGGTGCACGCCGACGGTGAGATCTGGTCGCGGGCGCTCTGGGACATCCACCAGGCCCTCGGCCGGAACAAGGCGAACAAGGTGATCCTCGAGGCGACGTTCTTCTACGACCCCGACACCTCGTTCGCGGCCGCGGCTCAGGACACCGTCCAGGCCGCCCGGCTGCTCTATGGCAAGGCTGCGGCCGCGCAGGTCACCAAGGCCTTCCAGGACCGCAAGATCCTCCCGTGAACCACTGGGTCGTGCGCCCACAACTAAGGTGGGCGCATGACCTGGGGTACGGCGGACATTCCTGACCTGACCGGACGACGCGCGCTCGTGACGGGCGCGACCAGCGGACTCGGGTTCGAGACCGCGCTGGAGCTCCTCAGACACGGCGCCGACGTGCTGGTTGCCGCGCGCAACCCGCAGAAGGCGGCCGAGACGGCCGAGCGCCTGACGCAGCAGGGCGGGAAGGCTCCGACGGTCCTCGCGATGGACCTGGCCGACCTGGCAAGCGTCGAGCGGGCCGCCGACGAGGTCCTGACGTCGTACGACGCCCTGGACCTGCTCGTCAACAACGCCGGCGTGATGGCGCCGCCGTACCGGCAGACGGTCGACGGGTTCGAGTTGCAGCTCGGCACGAACCACCTCGGGCACTTCGCGTTGACGGGACGCCTGCTGCCGCTGCTGCTGAAGACGCCGGCCAGCCGCGTGGTCACAGTCAGCTCGTTCATGCACAAGACCGTGCGCGGCATCACCGAGGACGACCTGCGGCGCCCGGCGAGCAGCTACCGGAAGTGGGAGGCGTACGGGAAGTCGAAGCTCGCGAACGTGCTGTTCATGCTCGAGCTCGACCGCCGCCTCCGCGCCGCCGGAGCGGACGTACAGAGCGTCGGCGCGCATCCCGGCTATGCCTCCACGCATCTCCAGGCCGCCGGTCCCGAGCTCGCCGGCCGGGCGCTCCAGGCGCGGCTGTGGGGCGCCGCGACCCGGCTCGCGGCGCAATCGGCCGCGGCCGGCGCGTGGCCGAGCTTGTACGCCGCGACGTACGCCGACCTGCGCCCCGGCTCCTTCGTCGGCCCGGCCTTCTTCGAGTACCGCGGTACGCCGAAGCTCGTGTTGCCGACCCGCACCGCACAGGACCCCGACCTGGCGAAGCGGCTCTGGGCGTGGTCGGTCGAGGCGACGAGCGTCGATCCGGCACTCACCGTGCCGAGGTAGTGACACAGCGGTAGCTTTCTGGTTACCCTCCGGTAATTCCCCAGCCGGAGGTCCCCAGTGCGCCGACTAGCCGGAACCCTCGCTGCAGCCCTCGCCGTAGCCCTGACGCTGATCACGATCGGCCCACGCGCCGACGCCGGCCAGGCCGGCTTCAGTACGTCGTACGAGCGCATCCCGGGCGCCGGCGGGATCGAGATCGGCGCCGTCGTACTCACACCGACCGGGCAAGGCGACGGCCCGTTCCCGCTCGTCGTGATGCCGTCGAGCTGGGGTGTCCCGAACGTCGAGTACGTCGGCCAAGGCGCCAAGCTGGCGTCGGCCGGCTTCCAGGTGATCTCGTACTCGAGCCGCGGCTTCTGGGACACCGGGGGCGCCATCGACATCGCCGGCCCGCCGACGGTCGCCGACGTCGGCAAGGTGATCGACTGGGCGGACGAGCACACGCCCGCGGACACCAGCCGGGTCGCCGCGGTGGGGATCTCGTACGGCGCCGGTACGTCGCTGCTGGCCGCCGCGAAGGACCCGCGGATCAAGGCGGTCGGCGCACTGAGTGGCTGGGCCGACCTGATCCGGTCGCTGAACCCGAACGAGACCGTCGCCCTGCAGGCGGTCACCGGTCTGCTTGCCCTAGGCAACGTGACCGGGCGCCCGGGCCCGGAGATGGCGTCACTGCAGACGAAGTTCGTGACCGGCGACTTCGACGGTGCGATCGCGGAGGCGAAGCAACTGTCACCGGTGCGTTCGGCCGCGACGGTCGTGGATCAGCTGAACGCCAACAAGCCTGCCGTCTTCCTCGCGAACGCCTTCGAGGACTCGATTTTCCCGCCCACGCAGTACACGGACTTCTTCACCCGCCTCACCGGACCGAAGCGGCTGCTGCTGGCGCACGGCGATCACGCCACCCCCGAGGCGAGCGGAGCGGTTGGCCTGCCCAACGAAACCTGGGACGAGCTCGCCGACTGGCTCCGGCGCTACCTCACCGGCGCCGGCAACGGGGCCGACGCGGAGGCGCCGGTACAGCTGAAGTCGCAGCGCGGCGTGTGGCGCGGGTACTCCAGCTGGGCGGCGGTCGGCGAGCAGCGTACGTCGTACCTGACCAAGGCGGGTGCCCTGCAGACCGAGGCATCGACGGGCTGGAGCCGCTCGATCGCGGCGGGCGTGCCGACGGTCGCGGACAGCGGCGTGGCGCTGGTTTCCGGCGCGCTCCAAGGGCTCCTGTCGATCCCGACCGGTGTGGCGACGCCGTTGGTCAGCAGGTCGTTCGCGGGTGTGTGGACGGGCCCGGCGCTGGATCGCGCGGCTGTGGTGAACGGCGCGCCGAAGGTGCACGTGACGGTGACGCCGTCGGCCGCGAGCACATCGTTGTTCGGCTACCTGTACGACGTCGACGCGCTCGGCGTCGGGTCCTTGATCTCGCACAAGCCCTACACGTTGCGCGGCGCAACACCCGGGAAGCCGGTCCCGGTAGACCTGCGGCTCGAGGCGACCAGCTGGGAAGTGCCCGCCGGGCACCGCCTCGTCCTGGTGATCGACACCGTCGACCCGCGGTACCTCGGGCGCAGCGTGGTCGGGTCGACGGTGACGTTCAGCTCGCCCGCCGGTGATCCCTCCTGGGTCGGTGTGCCGATGAATCGTTGACGGTTCGAGATGCGATATCCCCGCCGAGCCCTGATCCTGGTAGGTATCCGGACCGACCAGCGGAGGTGAGTGCGATGGCCGCACCCAGCCAGGTGCTCGCGCCCCGCTCGACGGTGCGGTTCCGGCCGCCGCGGTTCGGGCTCGGCGGTTCGCATCTCGGGGAGCCCGCCGACGAGACGGCCGTCGCGACCGTCGACGCGGCGTACCAGGCAGGCATCCGGTTCTTCGACACGTCACCGGCGTACGGCGACTCGGAACGACGTCTCGGTACGGCGCTGCAGCGGCGGCCGCGGGGTGAGTTCCTGGTGTCGACAAGGGTCGTGGGCAACGATCCGGAGGAGTCGGTGCGGGCGAGCACTGAGCGGCTCGGGCTCGCGGTCGACCTGGTCTTCGCCCACGACGAAGCGGCGTACCCGGTGCTCGATCAACTGCGACGCGACGGGGTCATCAAGGCAGTCGGAGCGGCGTCGGACGACTGGCAGGAGCTCGACGAACTCGTGCGGGACGTCGAGCTGGACTGCGTGCTTCTCAAGGGCTATTCGTTGCTCGACCAGTCGGCCAAGCCGCTGCTGGACCGGTGCGTTTCGCGCGGAGTCTCGGCGATCGTGGCCGGCATCCTGTCGCCGCATGTACTGCAGGCCGACACCGTCCAGGCGCGGCGGATCTCCGCGGTCTGCGAGCGGTACGGCGTCTCGCTGCCGCAGGCCGCGCTGGCGTTTCCGAGCAGGCACCTCGCGGTCACGTCGGTCCTGATCACCGCAGCGTCCCCGGCAGAGATCAGGGCCGATGCCAGGCTCGTCCGGCAGCCCGTCCCGGAGCGGCTGTGGAAGGATCCCGAACTCGGGCGCCTGCTGTCGTCGGAGTAGCGCAGATCACCACCGGATGGTGACTGGAGCCACCACCTGCGTTCGCGGAAGCGGCTAGCCTGGGTGACAGGCCCACCGTCTGACTGGTCGGGCCCCGGACGAGCGGTGCCGTACCCGGTGTGCGACAAGACGGCGCCAAGGAGACTTCAATGTCGTGGCTCGTTCTGATCCTGTCCGGTGTGCTCGAAGCGGTGTGGGCCGTGGCCCTGGGACGCTCCGAAGGCTTCACCAAGCTGGTGCCGTCCGTCACCTTCGGGGTGTCGTTGGTGCTCAGCATGACCGGTCTTGCCTACGCGATGCGTTCACTCCCGGTCGGGACGTCGTACGCCGTCTGGGTCGGGATCGGCGCCGCCCTGACCGTCGGCTACGGCATGGTGACCGGTGCCGAAGCGATCAGCTGGATCAAGGTCCTGCTGCTCTGCGGGCTGATCGGTTGCGTCGTCGGCCTGAAGCTCGCGCACTAGAACCTGAAGTTCGCGCACTAGAACTTGTCGGCGGGATCCGGGGTGCCGCCGGGCGAACCGCTCGGTGCGGGGCTCGGGATGCCGGTGGTCGGCGGCGTCGTCGGCGACGGACCGGTGGTCGGCGTCGGGGAGCCGGAGCCCGGCGGCGGGGTGGTCGGCGTGACGGTGACCGTCGTCGTCCCGGTCGGGGACGGGATGACGGGCTCCGGCTCCAGCGGCTGCGCGTTGCGGAACAGCAACCACGCCAGGAAGACTGCGAGCGCCATGATCACGGCCATCGTCAGCAGCGCGAAGCCCAGCGCCCAGCGGGACGCCGGGCGCAACGCGTTCGGCCAAGGGAGCGGCCAGATCCGGAACAGGCCGGGACGCCGGCGGCTCTCCCAGTAGTGCCGGAAATCGGGGCCGCGGAGCTTCCCGGCCTGCGGGATGCGGTCCATCAGGACGGCGGACAGCACGTCCTCGCCGCGACGCTCCGCGATCAGCCGCTCGTCGGACGCCGCGCTCGACCCGTCGTCGGTGCGGATCGGGCCAACCGCGACCCACAGCGCGAGATCGTCGTCGTCGGAGTCGTTGTGGGCCAGGACGGAATCCGGCGGCAGCTCGTCGACCGCGTTCACGAACCGCTCGCGGGCCGCGGCGTCGTCGGCCGACCCCTCGGTCATCATCGCGACGATCGCGTTCCGGCCGTCCTCGGTGCTCGCGGTGTAGAGGTAGCCGGCCGCGTTCGCCCCGAGCCGGCCGCGGAGCCAGAACTCGCCGACCCGCGGCGGGTCCTCGGGCTGCAGCGGCAGGGCGTCCGGAATCTCCAGCGCAGGCCGGTCCTCCGGCTGCACCTTCGGCTGGGATTCGGTCGCGGTCATCACCCCCAATCCCACCACATCCCCGGTAGCACTGTCGCCACGCGCCCACCCCGACCCTCCCCAGCACACCTTGAGCACGCACCAACCGTTTCGGCGCCGGAAAGGTGGTTGGTGGGTGCTCAAGGTGTGGTTGGGGCGCGGGATTTGGGGCGGCGGGGGAGGATGGGACGGGACCCTGGCAGCGCTGGCCCCGGGGATCTGATGGAATGGCCGGTGTTGCGAAGTGGGGAACGACGGTGAATGACAAGGTCCGCGCGCGGACCCCGGAAGGACAGGCATGACCGAAACCACGGTGCCGGCAGGAACGGTGACCCAGCAGTCCCGGCTGATCGGCGAGGCCCTTGGCGAGGTCAAGCGGGTGATCGTCGGCCAGGAGCACATGGTCGAGACCCTGATGGTGTCGCTGCTGGCCAAGGGCCACTGCCTGCTCGAGGGTGTCCCCGGCGTCGCCAAGACGCTCGCCGTCCGGACCTTCGCCAGCGTCGTCGGCGGCTCGTTCGCCCGGATCCAGTTCACCCCCGACCTGGTCCCGTCGGACATCGTGGGCACCCGGATCTACCGGCAGACCCGGGAGGCCTTCGACATCGAGCTCGGCCCGACGTTCGTGAACTTCGTGCTCGCCGACGAGATCAACCGGGCGCCGGCCAAGGTGCAGTCCGCGATGCTGGAGCTGATGGCCGAGCGGCAGGTGTCGATCGGCGGCCAGACGTTCCCGATGCCGAAGCCGTTCATCGTGATCGCCACCCAGAACCCGATCGAGTCCGAGGGTGTGTACCCGCTCCCGGAGGCGCAGCGCGACCGGTTCCTGGTGAAGATCGACGTACCGCATCCGCGGGGCCACGAGGAGTTCGAGATCCTCCGCCGGATGAGCGTCGACCCGCCGGAGCCGCGGCAGGTGCTGAAGCCGGAGACGATCCTCGAGCTGCAGCGGTCCGCCGAGCAGGTGTTCGTCCACAACCTGGTCGCGGAGTACGCCGTCCGGCTGGTGATGGCGACCCGCACCCCGACCGACTTCCACCTGCCCGACCTGGAGCCGATCATCGAGCTCGGCGTCAGCCCGCGGGCCACCCTCGGCCTGATCGCGGCCGGCCGGGCGCTGGCGCTGATCCACGGGCGGGACTACCTGCTGCCGAGCGACATCCAAACCGTCGCGCTGGACGTGATGGGGCACCGGCTCGGCCTGACCTTCGACGCGGTCGCGGACAACATCGACCCGCGGGCCGTGATCGAGCGGATCCTGGCCACCGTCCCGCCGCCGCAGCCGGTGTGGCGCGACGGCACCGACGGCAGCGGCCGTCCGGAGTTCGTGTAGTGCCGAACCGCCCCGATCCACGAGCTGCGATGACGATCTCGCAGCTCGCTCCCGAGCGTGCCCTGCGGCGCCTCGAGCTGACCGTCGTACGGCGCCTCGAGGGCTACCTGCACGGGGAACACCTGGGCCTGCTCCCCGGCCCCGGCACCGAGCTGGCCGAGGCCCGCGAGTACCAGGTCGGCGACGACGTCCGGCGGATGGACTGGGCGGTCACCGCGCGGACCACGGTCCCGCACGTCCGGGACCTGATCGCGGACCGCGAGCTGGAGACCTGGGCGCTGGTGGACCTGTCCGCCTCGATGGACTTCGGTACGTCGATGCTCGAGAAGCGCGAGCTCGCGGTCGCGGCCGTCGCCACCGTCGGATTCCTGACCCACCGGCTCGGCGACCGGTTCGGCGGCCTGATGCTCCGCGACTCCGCGCTGCGCCGCTGGCCGGCCCGCTCCGGGCGGCTGGCGCTCTACGGGCTGCTCCGCGCGCTGCTGGCCGAGCAGTTCGGCGCCGACCAGGAGGCGCACCGCAGCGATCTGGCCGCGGCGCTGGAGTCGATGGCGCGCACCCAGCGCAAGCGCGGGCTGCGGGTCATCGTGTCCGACTTCCTCACCCCGCAGGACGGCGAGGTGGCGGCGCAGATCGAGCCGTCCTGGGAGCGCGCGATGCGCAAGCTGACCGCCCAGCACCAGGTGCTCGCGGTCGAGATCGTCGACCCGCGCGAGCTCGAGCTGCCGAACATCGGCGTGGTCACGATCGGTGATCCCGAGACCGGCGAGGTCCGCGAGATCGACACCCGGCGGGCCAAGGTCCGGGAGGCGTTCGCGACCGCCGCCCTGGCGCAGCGGGAACGCACCCGCGCCGCCCTGCGTAGGGTAGGGGCGGGACACCTGGTGCTGCGCACCGATCGTGACTGGGTCGCGGACACCGTGCGGTTCGTGCTCGCCTACCGGCACGTCGCGGCCCGCCTGCACCAACCGCCGAAGGGAGTGGCTCGCTGATGGAGTTCCTGTCTCCGGCCAGACTGTGGTTCCTGCTGCTCATCCCGCTGATCCTCGCGGGATACATCTTTCTCCAGCACCGCCGCTCGCAGTACGCGCTGCGATTCACGAACATCGCGCTGCTGGACCGGGTCGCCCCGCGGCGCCCGCAGTGGCGGCGGCACGTGGCCGTCGGCCTGGCGCTGCTCGCCGCGATGACCTGCATCCTGGCGTTCGCGCAGCCCAAGGACAAGGTCAAGGTGCCGCGCGAGCGGGCGACGATCGTGGTCGCGATCGACGTCTCGCTGTCGATGATGGCCACCGACATCGACCCGAACCGGCTCGAGGCGGCGAAGAAGTCGGCGAAGAACTTCGTGAACCAGCTGCCGTCCAAGTTCAACGTCTCGCTGGTGAACTTCGCCGGCACCGCGTCGATCATCGTGCCGCCGACCACCGACCGGGCGACGGTACTGCGCTCGATCGACGGCCTCGAGCTGGCCGAGTCGACCGCGACCGGTGAGGGCATCTTCACCTCGCTGCAGGCGCTCACTCAGGTCCCGCCGGACCCCGAGCACCCGGACGACCCGGCCCCGGCGCGGATCGTGCTGCTGTCCGACGGGAAGCGGACAGTCGGCCGGACCGCGCAGGAGGGCGCGCAGGCCGCGAAGGCCAAGAACACCCCGGTGTACACGATCTGCTTCGGCACCGACTCGGGCTTCATCGAGATGGACGGCATCCGGCAGCGGGTGCCACCGGACCGCGCCGAGCTGCGCACGGTCGCGGAGATCAGCGGCGGCGAGGCCTACACCGCGGAGTCGGCCGGTGAGCTCGAGGACGTCTACAAGGACATCGGCTCCTCGGTCGGGTACGACGAGGTCGACAAGGAGATCACCTCCCGGTACGCCGGTTTCGCCATGCTGTTCACGCTGGCCGCGGCCGGTGCCTGCATCGCGCTCGCGTCGAGGTTCCCGTAAATCGCGACACGACGGTGATGTGGTTGACACGGCGAGGTTACTGGTGTTCACGGGGACGGTGGTGCAAGATTGGTCGAGAGTTTCGCGGGGCGTGTCGTGATGCCCTGAGAGACTGGTGACACCGGGATCGACAAAGCTGTTCGAGAACGCTGGGGAAGGCGCCCCTCGAGCACAGGAGGTCCCGGTGGCGACGACTCGTGGCGTTCTGTACGTCCACACGGTGCCGTCAGCGTTGTGCCCGCATGTCGAGTGGGCCGCGGGCGGCATCCTTGGCGTGCCCGTGAAACTCGACTGGACGGCGCAGCCCGCCGCCCAGGGCACGTACCGGGCAGAGCTGTCCTGGCAGGCCGAGGCCGGTACGGCGGCCAAGCTGGCGTCCGCGCTGCGCGGCTGGCAGAAGCTGCGGTTCGAGGTGACCGAGGAGCCGAGCAACGGCGCCGAGGGCGAGCGGTACTCGTTCACGCCCGAGCTCGGCGTCTTCCACGCGACCACCGGGGTGCACGGCGACATCATGGTCCCGGAGGAGCGACTGAAGGCGGCCATGCTGAAGGCCGCGAGCGGCGAGGCCGACCTGACCGAGGAGGTCGAGCGGCTGCTCGGCCGCCCGTGGGACGACGAGCTGGAGCCGTTCCGGTACGCCGGGGACGGCGCGCCGGTGCGCTGGCTGCACCAGGTGGTCTGAGGGTTTCCTGAGAAGTTCAGAAGAAACCTGTGAATGGTGGCGACTCGATCGAACTTTTCCACCAGACTGAGCATCAGACGTTGCACAAGGGTGGGAGGGGCCGTGGCCGCTGGGCCACCGGGTGTCGGGACACCCCCGGTGGTTGTGAACAACAGCGGCCGCACCACGTGAAGGGCGCGAACCTCAGGGTTCGCGCCCTTCGAGCGTCTCAGAGCGGAATGTTGCCGTGTGCCCCGCGGACCGGGCCGTCGGCCTCGGCCTTGGCGAGGGCGGCGGCCAGGGCGGTGCGGGTGCGGGCCGGTTCGACGACCTCGTCGACGACGCCGATCTCGCGGGCCCGGTCGATGCCGCCGGCAATCTTCTCGTGTTCGGCGGCGAGCTCGGCCTCGACCTGCGGCCGCAGCTCCGGGTCCACCTCGGCGAGCTTGCGCCGGTGCAGCACCCGGACCGCGGCGACCGCGCCCATCACGGCCACCTCGGCGCGCGGCCAGGCGAACACCCGGGTCGCCCCGAGCGAGCGCGCGTTCATCGCGATGTACGCACCGCCGTACGTCTTCCGGGTCACCAGCGTCACCCGCGGTACGACGGCCTCCGCGAACGCGTGCAGCAGCTTCGCGCCGCGCCGTACGACGCCGTCCCACTCCTGCCCGACACCCGGCAGGTAGCCCGGCACGTCCACCAGGACCACGAGCGGTACGCCGAACGCGTCGCACATCCGGACGAACCGGGACGCCTTCTCGGCCGACAGCGCGTCCAGGCAGCCGCCGAGCCGGAGCGGGTTGTTCGCGATCACGCCGACCGTGCGGCCGCCGAGCCGGCCGAGCGTGGTGACGATGTTCGGCGCCCAGCGCTGGTGGAGCTCGACGGGGGAGTCCTCGTCGAGCACCCCGCCGACCAGCGGGTGGACGTCGTACGCGCGTTTCGCCGACTCCGGGAGGAACCCGGACAGGTCGGTGTCCGGGATGTCGATGGACACCGTGCCCTGGTTCGCGAGCAGGTCCGCGAGCCGTCGCGCCTGCTCGAGGGCGGCCGCCTCGGAGTCCGTGGTGATGTGCACGACGCCGGACCGGCGGCCGTGCGGCTCCAGGCCGCCGAGGCGCAGCATGTCGACGTCCTCGCCGGTGACCGAGCGGACCACGTCCGGGCCGGTCACGAAGATCCGGCCCTCGGGCCCCAGTACGACGACATCGGTGAGCGCGGGGCCGTACGCCGCGCCGCCCGCGGCCGGACCGAGGACGACGGAGATCTGCGGGATCTTGCCGGACGCCTGCGTCATCGCGAAGAAGATCTTGCCGACTGCGTGCAGGCTCAGCACCCCCTCGGCCAGCCGCGCGCCGCCGGAGTGCCACAGGCCGATGATCGGTACCTGTTCTTCGCGCGCGACGTCGTACGCCTTGACGACAACGTCGCAGCCCGCGTCGCCCATCGCGCCGCCCATCACGGTCGCGTCCGAGCAGAAGGCGACGACCGCCGCCCCGGCAATCGTCCCGCGCGCCGCGACCATCCCGGACAGGTCGTCGGGGGTGATCAGCTCCAGGCTGCTGGGGTCGAGGAGGTTGGTCAGCCGGGTGATCGGGTTGCGGGGATCGAGCTCCCGGGGGAGCTTCGCCGGTTTCGCGGCGGCGGTGGTCGTCATGCGCCCTCCGGGATGTGAAGGAACTTCGGGTGCCGCCCGGCGGGGTGACCACCGGGCGGCAGACGGTGCTAGACCGTCTTGAAGGCGATGGCGGCGTTGTGGCCGCCGAAGCCGAAGGAGTTGTTCAGGGCGGCGATGTCGCCGTCCGGCAGCTTGCGCTGTTCGGTCGCGACGTCCAGGTCGATCTGGTCGTCGAGCTTGTCGACGTTGATGGTCGGCGGCGACACCCGGTGGTGCAGGGCGAGCACGGTGGCGACCGACTCGACCGCTCCGGCGCCGCCGAGCAGGTGCCCGATCATCGACTTCGGCGCGGTGGCGATCGCGTGGTCGGCGTCCTTGCCGAGCGCCTGCCGGATCGCGATCGACTCGGCGATGTCACCCTGCGGGGTGGAGGTGGCGTGCGCGTTGATGTGGAAGATGTCCGCCGGGGTCAGGTCGCCCTCGGCCAGCGCCCGCTCCATCGCCCGCCGCGCCCCGGAACCGGTCGGGTCCGGCTGCGCGATGTCGTGCCCGTCGGCGGAGATGCCCGCACCGGCGAGCTCGGCGTAGATCTTCGCGCCGCGCGCCTTGGCGTGCTCGTACGACTCCAGGACCAGGATCCCGGCGCCCTCGCCGAGCAGGAAGCCGTCGCGGTCGACGTCCCACGGGCGCGACGCGCGCTCCGGGTCGTCGTTGCGCTTGCTGAGCGCCTGCATCATGCCGAACGCGGCCAGCGGCAGCGCCATGATCGCGCCCTCGGAACCTCCGGCGATCACCACGTCCGCGCGGCCGAGCCGGATCTGGTCCAGCCCCAGCCAGATCGCCTCGTTGCCGGACGCGCACGCCGACACCGGCGTGTGCACGCCGGACTTCGCACCGAACTCCAGGCCGACGTACGCCGCCGACGAGTTCGGCATCAGCATCGGGATCGCCAGCGGCGACACCCGGCGCGGGTTGGACTGCAGGGCGTCGTAGTTCGACAGCGTGGTGTGCAGGCCGCCGATCCCGGACGCGACCGCGACACCGAGCCGCTCCTTGTCCAGGCCGGACTCCTCCAGGCCGGCGTCGGTCCAGGCCTGCCGGGCGGCGACCACGGCGAGCTGTGCCGTACGGTCCAGGCGGCGGGCCTTGACCCGCTCGATCACGTCGGTCGGCTCGACCGCGACCGGGGCCGCGATCTGGACCGCGAGGTTCTGCACCCACTCGTCGGTCAGCCGCCGGGCGCCGGAGCGGCCGGCCAGCAGCCCTTCCCAGGTGCTGGTCACGTCGCCCCCGAGCGGGGTCGTGGCACCGAGCCCAGTGATGACGACTCGGGTCTTCGACATGGTTACCTCATCCTTCACATGAGCGTTCTGCGGTTGGGAGCGAGGGGTGGTCCTGCGGGTGGCCGTGGTGGTGCTCACCGGATCGCCGGTGAGCACCCCGGGCCAGCACGGTGACGGCCGACGTCAGCCGTTCTGCGCGCGCTCGATGAACGCGACCGCGTCGCCGACGGTCTTCAGGTTCTTGACCTCGTCGTCGGGGATCTTCACGTCGAACTTCTCCTCGGCGGCCACCACGACCTCCACCATGGAGAGCGAGTCGACGTCGAGGTCGTCGGTGAAGGACTTGTCCAGCTGGACGTCCTCGACCGGGATGCCGGCGATCTCGTTCACGATCTCGGCGAGGTTGGAACGGATCTCTTCGGTGCTGGCCATCTCTTGGGTTCCCTTTCGGATTTTCTACTGGCTTTGCTACAGCCGGGCGCAGCCACCTGAGCTGCCCCCGGACAACTATGGACTACGGCAGCCGGACGACCTGGGCGGCGTACACCAGCCCGGCCCCGAAGCCGATGATCAGCGCGAGGTCGCCGCTCTTCGCTTCGCCGTTCTCGCGCATCGCGGTGATCGCGAGCGGGATCGACGCGGCCGAGGTGTTGCCCTGGCGCTCGATGTCGCGGGCGATCTTGACGTGCTCGGGCAGCTTCAGCGCGCGGCGCATCGCGTCGGTGATCCGCATGTTCGCCTGGTGCGGCACGAACAGGTCGAGCTGCTCCGCCTTCACACCGGCCACGTCCAGCGCCTGCTGCGCGGTCTTGGCCATCTCGTACGACGCCCAGCGGAACACCGGGTTGCCGTCCATCGTGAGGTGCGGCCAGTTGTAGCTGCCGAACACCTCCTGCCAGGACTCCTTCTGGCTGATCACCTGGTGCTGCGTACCGTCGGAGCCCCACACCACCGGGCCGATCCCCGGCTCGTCGGCCGGTCCGACGACCGCGGCGCCGGCGCCGTCGGCGAAGATGAACGCCGTACTGCGGTCCGTGCGGTCGGTGATGTCGCTCAGCCGCTCGACGCCGATCGCGAGCACGTACTTCGCGCTGCCGCCGCGGACCAGGTCGTTCGCCATCGCGACGCCGTAGCAGAACCCCGCGCAGGCGGCCGAGATGTCGAACGCCGCCGCGGTCGTGGCGCCCACCTCGACGGCGATCTGGGTCGCGATCGCGGGCGTCTGGTACAGGTGCGTGACGGTCGCGACGATCACGCAGCCGATCTCGGCCGGGTCGACGCCGGACTCCGCGATCGCGTCCTTGGCGGCCTGCACCGACATCATCAGCACGGTCTCGTCGGCCTCGGCCCAGCGCCGCTCCTTGATCCCGGACCGGGTCTGGATCCACTCGTCGCTGGAGTCGATCTGCTCGAGAATCTCCACATTCGGTACCACGCGCCGCGGCCGGTAGGACCCGATCCCGAGAATCCCGGCGTACTGCGCTCCGGTCGACGCGGTGATCATGACGGGCTCCCTACGGGGTGCAGGCGCAGGAGGGGCTGGCCGGGGGCTACCGGGTCGCCTTCCTCGGCGAGCCACTCGACGACCGTGCCGCCGTGCGGCGCGGTCACCTCGACCTCGTCCCGCAGGCTGGCGACCTTGGCCACGACCTCGCCGGCCTCGACGGTGTCACCGGACTCGCGGCCGGGCCGGCCGGCGCGGGTGAAGGTGCCCTTGATCGGGGCCACCAGCAGCCGCCACGTCGGCGCGGCGTCGATCTCCGACGGGCTGCCGTGCTTCTCGACGAACGCGCGGGCGTCGTCGAGCTGGTCCGGGGTCTTCAGCGCGAACGTCTCGACGCCCTTCAGCGCCCGGCGCGCGATCCCGGTCAGCGTGCCCGCCGGGGGCAGCTCCAGGATGCCGGTCACCTCCAGGTCGGACATCGTCTGCATGCACAGGTCCCAGCGGACCGGGGCGTTCACCTGGGTGACGAGCCGCTGCAGGACGTCCTGGCCGTCGTGCACGACGTGGCCGTCGCGGTTCGAGATCAGCCGGGTCCGCGGGTCGTGGGTGCTGATCGCGGTCGCGTACTTCGCCAGCGTCTGGACGGCCGGCTCCATATGCCGGGTGTGGAACGCGCCGGCCACCGACAGCGGGATCAGCCGGGTCTTCGCCGGCGGGTCGGCGGCCAGCGCGGCCAGCTCGTCGACGGTGCCCGCGGCAACGATCTGGCCGGGGCCGTTGTCGTTGGCCGGGGTCAGGCCGTGCTCGGCGAGCTTGGCGAGGATCTCGTCGCGGTCGCCGCCGAGCACCGCGGTCATCGAGGTCGGGGTGAGCGCGGCCGCGGCGGCCATCGCCTTGCCGCGCTCGCGGACCAGCACCATCGCCTGCTCGGCGGTCAGCACGCCGGTGCCGGCCGCGGCGGCGAGCTCACCGACGCTGTGACCGGCGACCGCGCCGACCTTCGCGAAGGCGTCCGCCGGGTGCGGGAACACCGCCAGCGCGGCCAGCATGCTGGAGGCGACCAGCAGCGGCTGCGCGATCGCGGTGTCCCGGATGGTGTCCGCGTCGGCTTCGGTGCCGTAGTGGGCGAGGTCGAGACCGGCGACCGCGGAGAGCCAGTTCAGCCGGCTCTCGAACACGGGATCGGCCAGCCACGGCTCGAGGAATCCTGGGGTCTGGGCACCCTGACCGGGCGCGACGATGACGAGCACGTGACAACTCTCCCTCAGCCGGTCCCGCTCCGAGGCCCACGGCGAGCACGAATTCTACCGGTCCGGTTTTGTGGAGATCCTACAAAACGGTGCTACCCGGCTCGGGATTGAGCAGGCGGCCCAAGGTCAGTGCGACACGCAGTGTGAATCCGTCGCGGGGGTTCAGCGGGTTGTACCCCGTGAGGTCCGCCACACGCTTCAGCCGGTACCGGACGGTGTTGGGGTGGATGAACATGGTCCGGGCGGTCGCCTCGATCGAGCCGCCCGAGTCCAGGTACGCCGTGACGGTGTCGAGCAGCACGCCGTCGCCCGCGGTGAGCGGGCCGTAGACCTCGGTGGCGAGCTGCCGGCGGGCGTGGCCGTCTCCGGAGAGTGACCGTTCGGGGAGGAGTTCGTCGGCCTGCACGGGTCGCGGCGCGCCCGGCCAGGCGGCGACCGCGCGCAGTCCGGCGACGGCCGCGCGGGCTGAGGTCACGGCCGACATCAGGTCCTTCACGACCGGTCCGACGACGATCGGGCCGGGCCCGAACCAGTGGGCGAGCTTTTGTGCGATCTCGACAGGTTTGCTCGTACCCCCGAGTACCAGCACCAGGCGGTCGCCCTGCACCGCGCACAGTGCGTCAGCACCCGCCTCGCGCGCCGCCTGCCGGACCATGTCCGCGACATTCGAGCCGCCGTGACCGGACCGTGCTTTCCCGGAGGCCGCCGCGGTCGCGCCCGGGGTGGCGGCTCCGGTGCCTGTTGCGGTGCCTGTTCCGGTGCCTGTTCCGGTGCTCGAGTCGGTCGCCGGGGCCCGGCCGACCACCACCGCGACCTCGGCCGATCCCGTCGTACCGACGGCGCCGGTCCAGCCGAGGGCGGAGGCGCGGGACCGGACCGACTCGTCGGCCTCGCCGCGGATCACCGAGTCGACCAGCAGCGCCTCCAGACGGGCGTCCCAGGCGCCGCGCATCTCGGCGGCCTGCGCGTAGACGGTGGCGGCGGCGAACGCGACCTCGCGGGCGTAGCGCTGCATGGCCTCGTGGACGATCGGTACGTCGTCCGGCGGGAGCAGCGTGCCGATGGTGTTCTCGATGGTCTCGATCGTGGTGCGGACCAGGTCGACGGTCTGGTGCAGCGAGATCACCCGGGTGAACTCGCGCGGCGCGGACCCGAAGATCCGGGTCGGCATCGACGAGTGCGCCTCCGGGTCCCGGAACCACTCGACGAACGCCGAGATCCCGGACTGCGCGACCAGCCCGATCCAGGACCGGTCCTGCGCGGACAACGCACCGAACCACGGCAACTTCGCGTCCATCGCCGCCTGGGCTGCCGTCGCCAGCGCACCGGTCGCCGCTTGCAGCCGGTCGGCGCGCGCCCGATGCCCCTTCACCACCACGCTCCCGACCATAGACCCCCGATCCCCGGCCCATCACAATCGCCGCTCTCCGGCGGGTCCCCGCCCGGCCGGCGAGCGCCGGCCGGATTGTGATGGCCCGGGGATCCGCACTGCCATGATGGACGCATGACGGACAACGCGGGTGTGGCGGATGCGGTCGCGGCGTTGCGGGCGATCGGGTACTACCTCGAGCGTGACCGGCAGCCGACGCATCGGGTGAAGGCGTACCGGCGGGCGGCCGACACGATCGCGGCGCTGCCGGCCGCGGAGGTGCGGGCCCGGCGGCGCGCGGGCACGCTGACCGAGCTGGCCGGGATCGGCCCGAAGACCGAGGCCGTGATCGTCGAGGCGATGGACGGCGCCACCCCGTCGTACCTGGTCAAGCTGGAGGAGGCGGCGGGGGAGCTGACCACCGCGGGGAAGGAGCTGCGGGCCGCGCTGAAGGCCGACCTGCACCTGCACTCCGAGTGGTCGGACGGCGGCAGCCCGATCGAGGAGATGGCCCGTACGGCGCACCGCCTGGGGCACTCGTACATGGCGCTGACGGACCACTCACCGCGGCTGACCGTCGCCAACGGCCTGTCCCGCGAGCGCCGGCTGCAGCAGCTCGAGGTCGTCGCGGAGCTGAACAAGAAGCTCCAGGACGAGCTCGACGGCTTCACGATCCTGAACGGCATCGAGGTCGACATCCTCGACGACGGGTCGCTCGACTGCGACACGGAGATCCTGGCCCGGCTGGACGTCGTCGTCGCCAGCGTGCACTCGAAGTTGCGGATGGCGTCCGAGCCGATGACCGAGCGGATGGTCCGCGCGATCGCCAACCCGCACGTGGACGTGCTCGGGCACTGCACCGGCCGGCTGATCACCGGCGGCCGCGGCACCCGGCCGGAGTCGGAGTTCGACGCCGAGGTGGTGTTCGAGGCCTGCCGGCAGTTCGGTACCGCGGTCGAGATCAACTCCCGCCCCGAGCGCCTCGACCCGCCGAAACGGCTGCTCTCGATGGCCGTCGAGACGGGCTGCCTGTTCTCGATCGACACCGACGCGCACGCGCCCGGCCAGCTCGACTGGCAGGTCTACGGCTGCGAGCGCGCCGAGGACTGCGGCGTACCGGCCGAGCGCGTGATCAACACGTGGGACCAGAAGGAACTCCTGGAATGGACGGCATCATGAGCGATCTCGAGAAGGACCCAGCCGAAGTGATCGGGACCGGGGACTGTGAGGGGCCCGTGCTGGAGGTGCTCGAGGCCCGTGAGGTCGTCCTGGGGCGGTCGACCACGGTCCGGCGGCTGCTGCCGAACAAGAACCGGCGGATGGTCGGCGCCTGGTGCTTCGTGGACCACTACGGCCCGGACGACCTGACCCAGGAGCGCGTCGACTCGTACGACGTACCGGGGGAGCGCGGCATGCAGGTGCCGCCGCACCCGCACACCAGCCTGCAGACGGTGAGCTGGCTGTTCGAGGGCGAGATCGAGCACCGCGACAGCGTCGGGTCGCACGCGTTCGTACGGCCGGGCGAGCTCAACATCATGACCGCCGGCAACGGGATCGCGCACTCGGAGGTGTCCACGCCGGACGCGCCGCCGATGTTGCACGGCGCCCAGCTGTGGGTCGCGTTGCCTGACAGGGTCCGGACGACGACCCCGCCGGCGTTCAACGCGTACGCCGACCTGCCGCGGCTCGAGTTCGACGGCGCGCACGCGACGGTGATGGTCGGCACGGTCGCCGGGGTGACGTCGCCCGCCCCGGCGTACACGCCGCTGGTCGGCGCCGACGTCACGATCGAGCCCGGCCGGACGCTCGCGCTGCCGCTCACCCCGGAGCACGAGTACGCCGTCCTCGTGGTCGACGGCTCGTTGTCGGTCGGGGAGCTGACGCCCGGGTTCGGCGAGATGGCCTACCTGGGCTCCGGCCGGGACGCGATCGAGCTGGTTGCCGCTGACAACGGCGTCCGGTTCCTGCTGCTCGGCGGCGAGCCGTTCGAGGAGGAGCTGGTGATGTGGTGGAACTTCATCGGCCGCTCGCACGAAGAAGTGGTCGCGGCCCGGGACGCGTGGCAGGCGGCGATCGATGCCGGTGGCAACGACCGGTTCGGGATGGTGCCGGGGTACGACGGCGCTCCGCTGCCGGCGCCACCGCTGCCCGGGACCACGCTCAAACCGCGACCGCGAGCGCGCTGACCCGGCGCCGGTAGTACGCCCAGGTGAGCAGCAGCAGCGCGGGGCCCCAGAGGTTGAGCGGCAGGTAGCAGGCCAGCATCAGCACCTTCCAGCCGGTGCCGCTGAACGGGAGGAAGTCGTCGCTGAACGCGTCGCGGAAGCCGAACGTCCAGATCCCGATCAGCGCCAGCGAGCCGAGGACCGCGGGCACGATCGCGGCGTACGGATGCACGCGGCGGCCGCCGGCGACCGGGATCCAGCGCGGCACGACCTCGCCCCAGCGGCTGACCAGGCCGAGCGCGGTCAGGGCGACGAGTTCGGAGAAGACCGATAGCCCGACGATGTAGAGCTTCTCGCCGAGCCCCATCACATATCCCGGTTCGACAGCGGCCTCGAGCCCCATCGTCGAGCCGAACACGAGGCCGAGGCGCCAGAGGCTGGACGGCAGGACCAGGAACGGGACGGCGTGCGCCAGCCGGTAGGCCCAGCGCGGGACGGGACGTTCAGTTGTGCTCACGGTCCGAGCATCCGTCCTGGGGACCCGCGCGCACCTCACCCGGGAGAGTGAACGACCTCCCTCCACCGGGCGGTTTCAGAGCAGGTCGTGGTCGCGGGCGTACGCGACGGCCGCCGTCCGGGACGGCACGTCGAGCTTGGCGAAGATGTTCGTGAGATGCCGGGCGACCGTCTTGTCGCTCAGCACCAGCCGCTCCGCGATCTCGGCGTTGCTGTTGCCGACCGCAACCAGTCGCAGCACGTCGAGTTCCCGACCGGTCAAGCCACCTGCCGTACTGCGGCCGAGCAGCTTCTCGGCCTCCTGCCGCGCCGGGACCGCGCCGAGCTCGTCGAACGTCCGGAAGGCCGCGGTCAGTTCGGCCGTCGCCGAGTCCTCGTCGCCGAGCAGGCGGACCGCCCGTCCGGCCAGCAGCTTCGACCGCGCCACCTCGTACGGCGCCCGCAGCTCACCCCACAGCCGCGCCGCCAGCCGCGCGTGTGGCAGGGCGCGATCCGGATCGTCGGCGGCGAGCGCCACGAGTGCCGCGCAGTACGCCGCCGACGCCCGGAGTCCCGCACAGCCGAACCCGTCGGCGATTGTCGACAACTCGCCGGCCGCGGTCTCCGCCTCGGGCAGGGCGTCACCGGCGAGCAGGACCTCGACCGCCCCCGCCAGCAGCCGCGAACGATGCACCGGATCCCCGGTCTCCGCGAGCAACCGCCGTACGGCGGCCAGCGCGCCCGGGATCCGCCCGCGCGCCACCATCAGCAGCGCCCGCCCCGGCTGCGCCTCGTACCCGTACCCGCTCGCCTCGTCGTACGACGCCTCCGCCGCCGCGAAGTCGCCGCGGATCCGCAGTACGTCGCCCCGCTCGCCCAGCGCGAGCCCCGCCGCGGGGTCGGCCCCGGCCGCCGCGTACCGCCGGCACGCGTCCTCGAACTCGGCCAGCGCCTCCGGGTACGCCGCGTGCAGCCGGAGAATCTGGCCGCGGTGCACCGCGCACTGCCCGGTGAACGGCACCAGGTCCGGCTGGCTGTCGCACCAGCGGGTCAGCGCGGCCGTCCACGCCGAGGCCCGGGCGAAGTCGAGGACCTCCTGGCAGCCCTCGATCATCGCGCAGTACACGGTGCCCGCGAAGATCGGCGAGAGTTCCCCGGCCGCGACGCCGACCATCGCCTCGTCGAGCAGCGCGAGCCCTTCCGGGACGCGGCCGGCGTACAGCAGCAGGCGGCCCTTGCAGACCAGGCCCTGCGCCAGCAGGTCCGGGTCGCCGTGCCGGCGCGCGACCGCGACGATGTCGTCCCCGACGGCCAGCGCGCCGGGGAAGTCGCCCGTGTCCAGGCAGCGGAAGAAGTCGTGGATCCGCAGGTAGCCGCGCTCCACGACGTCCTCCGGCTGGCCGTCCAGCAGCCGCTCCGCCCGGGCGGCCCAGCCGTTGCCGACGGCCACCTCACCGCGGCCGTTGAGCACCCGCGCCAGCCAGAACGCGAACCGGATCGCGCCGAGCACGTCACCGGCGTCGATCCGCGACCGGTAGCCGCGTTGGAGTGCCCGGATGCAGGCGTCGGTGTCGCCGAGCAGGAACGCGGCCGTGGCCAGCGTCGCCAGCTCGTCCGGGCCGAGGCCCGCATCCTGGTCTACAGCGGCCAGCCGCTCGTAGGCGACCGCCCAGTCACGCCGCTCGAACGCGGACCGGGCGCGCTGCAGATCGTCGACAATCCCCATGTCCAGCCCCCCACTGGCGAGCATGCGCCACCGGATCACGCGGCGGCAAGACTCCGGTCCGCTCCGGTCCGGGCCGCGATCCGCCGGGCGACGTACGCCGCGTCCCGTCCGACCCCCGGCAGCACCATCGAACTGAAGGCGTACTGGAAGGACAGGCCGCAGAAGAACAGCCCGGGCACATCCGTCGCGACCCCGCGATACTCGCGCGGCCAGCCGTCAGCCCCGACCACCGGAACGTCGATCCAGTTGAAGACCTGCTTGAACCCCGTCGCCCAGACCACGTTCGCCACCTCCAGGACCCGCCCGTCGGCGAGCATCGGCCGCCCGTCCTGGACGCCGACGACCCGGTCGTGGACCCGCTCGACCCCGCGCGCGAGCAGGTCTTCCCGCTTGACCCGGATCATCGGCCCGCCGTGGAACCGAACCTCCCCCATCTCCTTGCGGCCCATCGGCGTCCGGCGGGTCAGCACGTGACGCCAGGCGAACAGCAGGACCGGCCAGATCAGCACCTGCCTGCGCTGGCCCGGCCGGAAGGGCACCTGCCCCGGATCGCGGCCGCACAGGATCGTCTCGTGCGTCGGCGCGACCTCGTACGCGATGTCGGTGCCCGAATGCGACCCGCCGACCACCAGCACCGGCCCGTCCTTGAGCTGGTCCGGCCGCCGGTACTCCGACGAGTGCAGCTGCCGGATCGCCGGATCCAGGTCGACCGCGAAGTCCGGGAGGTACGGCGTCCGCCCGAAGGTACCGGTGGCGACCACGACGTTGTCGGCGGTGAGCTGCTCGCGTCCGAGGGTGACGACCCACCGGTCGTCGAGCCGCTCGAGCTTGTCCACCCGGGCGTTGTGCCGGATCGGCAGCCGGAAGTGATCGGCGTACGACGCGAGGTAGTCGGCGACCTCCTCCTTGCCCGGGTAGTGCCACGGGTCGCCCGGGAACGGGAGGCCCGGCAGGCCGTCGTACTTCGCGGGGGAGTAGAGCCGCAGGCTGTCCCAGTGCGACCGCCACTGGTCGCCCACGCGGGCGTTGCCGTCGAGGATCGTGAACGGCTCCCCGAGCCGCTGCAGGTGGTGGCCGGTGGCGAGTCCGGCCTGTCCGGCGCCGATGACGATGGTGTTCATGCTGGTCTCCGTTCCACGTCGCGCGGAAGCAGGTGGAACCGCAGCCACCACAGCAGCATCAGCGCGGACGTCACGACGTAGAAGCCGTGCAGGATCCAGATCGGTCCTGGCGGCAGGTGCACCACGTAGATGCAGTGGACGGCGTTGCCGACGTTGGCCAGCACCAGGTTCGCCGGGCTGTACGACGCGAGGTCGCGGGTCCGGATCGCCTTGACCACCATCGGCAGGGCGCTCGACGCGAAGAGGATGGTGGACATCGTCCCCGCGAGAAGAGCAACGCTTACGCCAGTCATGTCACCGACGGTAGGGATCCCGGCCCGGTCTCCGCGTCGGACGGAATGCGCAACTCGCGGGCGGCGGGACTACGAGGTTTGTCGTACGTCGGTGTGCCGCCGGATCCAGGGCGACAGCGCGTAGACGGCGAACGCGACCACGATCGTGACGACCGCCAGCCCGCCGAAGTACGCCGTGTCCGACGCGTCCTCGGTCGCCTGCACGAGCTGGGCGGTGATCGCCTGGCCGGCGGCAGGCGCGAGGAACCACAGCGCCATCATCTGGCTGAGGAAGGCCCGCGGCGCCAGCACGGTCGTCGCGGCCAGGCCGACCGGGGACAGGAACAGCTCGCCGAGGGTCTGGATCACGTAGACGCCGACCAGCCACAGCGGCGACGCGAGGTTGTCACCGGCAACGGACGACGCGAGGGCCATCACCGCGAACGAGATGCCGGCCAGCAGCAGTCCGGTGGCGAACTTCTGCCCGATCGACGGCCCGCGGTCGCCCAGCTTGATCCAGATCACCGCGAACACCGGCGCCAGCACGATGATCGAGAACGGGTTCACCGACTGGAAGAACTCCGGCGAGATCTCGGCGCCGAACAGGTCGAGCTGCGTCCGGTTGGCGGCGAACGACGTCAGCGTGGTCGCCGCCTGCTCGAACAGCATGAAGAACAGCATCGCGGCGACGAACAGCGGGATGTAGGCGCGGACCCGCTGCCGTTCCACCGGCGTCACCAGCGGGCTCCGCAGCAGCATCACGAAGTACGCGATCGGTGCCAGGAAGCACAGGTACGAGATCGCGTCGACGACCGGCTTCGGGCCGAGGCCGCCGGATCGCCACGCCGACCAGGCGAACACGACCGCGAGCAGCGCGAGCACCGCGGCGCAGACCTTGAGCATGGCCGGCCGGTCCGCGGCGGTCAGCGGGTTCGGCGGGGTGTCGCCGCGGCCGTGCAGGGTACGGCGGCCGAGCAGGTACGCGATCAGCGCCAGCGTCATCCCGACCGCGGCGGCCGCGAACGCGACGTGGAACCCGAACTCGCGGCGCAGGAACCCGACCACGAACGGCGCCGTGAACGAGCCGATGTTGATGCCCATGTAGAAGATCGAGAACGCCGAGTCGCGCCGGGTGTCGCCCTGCTCGTAGAGCGTGCCGACCATCGTCGACACGTTCGGTTTCAGCAGCCCGGTGCCGAGGGCAACCAAGGCGATCCCGGCGTACGCCGGCCCGTTCGACGGCAGCGCCAGGCACAGGTGGCCGGCGACGATCACGATGCCGCCGTACAGCACGGTCCGGCGGGCGCCGAAGACGCGGTCCGCGAACCAGCCGCCGAGCACCGACAGCAGGTACACCGAGGCGCCGTAGATCGACACCACCGCCTGCCCGAGCGACTCCCCGAGCCCGAGCCCGTGCGCTTGGTCGGTCAGGTACAGCAGCAGGATCGCGCGCATCCCGTAGTAGCTGAACCGCTCCCACAGTTCGGTGGTGAACAGCGTCATCAACCCACGCGGATGCCCGAAGAACGTCTTCTCGGCGGAGGCCTGCTGCGTGTCGGACATACTCCGACCGTAGCAACCGGTAGCCGTCCAACTACTCAGAGGGCTGCCCGGAAAAGCGAAGGGCCGCTCACCCCGGCGTGGGGTGAGCGGCCCTCGGGCCCCGGCGTCAGGCGCCGGCGCCCTCCTGCCTCACGCCGGCGACCGCGGTCGGGTCGTCGATGCGGTACTTGCGGGCCGCCTCGGCGGCCACCTCCGGCTTCACGTCGCCGCGCTTGGCGAGGATCTCCAGGGTCGCGACCACGATCGACTCGGCGTCGACCTGGAAGTGCCGCCGGGCCGCGGCCCGGGTGTCGGCCAGGCCCCAGCCGTCGGTCCCGAGCGAGGTGTAGTCGTTCGGCACCCAGCGGGAGATCTGGTCCTGGACCGCGCGCATGAAGTCGCTGACCGCGACGACCGGGCCCTTGGTGTCCTTCAGCTGCTCGGTCACGAACGGCACCTGCTCCGGCTCGTCCGGGTGCAGCAGGTTGTGCTGCTCGGCGGCGATCGCGTCGCGGCGCAGCTCGTTCCACGAGGTCACGGACCAGATGTCGGCCGCGACGGAGTACTCGTCGGCGAGGATCTGCTGCGCCTTGAGCACCCACGGCAGCGCGACACCGGACGCCAGCAGCTGCGCCCGCGGTACGTCGTCACCGTCGGCGACCTGGCCCTCGTTGAAGCGGTACATGCCCTTGAGCAGCGCCGCGACGTCGAGGCCCTCCGGCTCGGCCGGCTGCGCGACCGGCTCGTTGTAGACGGTCAGGTAGTAGAACACGTCCTCGCCGTACGGCTTGTCCTGGTCGAGCCCGTAGCCGTACATCCGGCGCAGGCCGTCCTTGACGATGTACGGGATCTCGTACGCGAACGCCGGGTCGTAGTGGATCGCGGACGGGTTCGTCGAGGCGAGCAGCGGCGAGTGACCGTCGGCGTGCTGCAGGCCCTCACCGGTGAGCGTCGTCCGGCCGGCGGTGGCGCCCACCAGGAAGCCCCGGCCGAGCTGGTCGCCGAACGCCCACATCCAGTCGCCGGTGCGCTGGAACCCGAACATCGAGTAGAAGATGTAGAACGGGATCATCGGCTCGCCGTGCGTCGCGTACGCCGTACCGGCCGCGAGCACCGAACCCATCGCGCCGGCCTCGCTGATGCCCTCGTGCAGCAGCTGGCCCGCCGTGGACTCCTTCCACGACAGCAGCAGGTTGCGGTCGACGGCCTCGTAGTTCTGCCCGTGCGGCGAGTAGATCTTCGCGGTCGGGAACATCGAGTCCATACCGAACGTGCGGTACTCGTCCGGGGCGATCGGGACGATCCGGTGCCCGATCTCCGGGTCCTTCATCAGGTCCCGGAACAGCCGGACCAGCGCCATCGTGGTCGCCACCGGCGCGGTCGAGCCCTTGGCCAGCGGCTTGTACACCGCGTCGCCCGGCAGCGTCAGCGTCTTCGGCGTCACCCGGCGCGACGGCAGCGAGCCGCCGAGCTGCTTGCGGCGCTCCATCATGTACTGGTACTCCGGCGAGTCGGTGCCGGGGTGGAAGTACGGCGGGTTGTACGCGTCCTCGAGGTCCTTGTCCTCGATCGGCAGGTACAGCCGGTCGCGGAACGCCTTCAGGTCGTCCGAGGTCAGCTTCTTCATCTGGTGGGTCGCGTTCCGGCCCTCCAGCGCCTCGATCGTCCAGCCCTTGATGGTCTGGGCGAGGATCACGGTCGGCTGGCCGACGTGCTCGGTCGCGCTCTTGAACGCGGCGTACACCTTGCGGTAGTCGTGACCGCCGCGCGGCAGCTTGCGCAGGTCCTCGTCGGACAGCCCGCTGACCATCTGCCGCAGCCGCTGGTCGCCGCCGAAGAAGTTCTCCCGGATGTACTCACCGGACTCGACCGAGTAGGTCTGGAACTGGCCGTCCGGCGTGGTGTTCATCTTGTTCACCAGCGCGCCGTCGTGATCCTGGGCGAGCAGGTTGTCCCACTCCCGGCCCCAGATCACCTTGATCACGTTCCAGCCGGCGCCGCGGAAGAACGCCTCCAGCTCCTGGATCACCTTGCCGTTGCCGCGGACCGGGCCGTCCAGCTGCTGCAGGTTGCAGTTGATCACGAAGGTGAGGTTGTCGAGCTCCTCGCGCGCGGCCAGGCCGATCGCGCCGAGCGACTCAGGCTCACCCATCTCGCCGTCACCGAGGAACGCCCAGACGTGTTGCTGGCTGGTGTCCTTGATGCCGCGGTTGTGCAGGTAGCGGTTGAACCGCGCCTGGTAGATCGAGTTCAGCGCGGCCAGCCCCATCGAGACGGTCGGGAACTCCCAGAAGTCCGGCATCAGCCGCGGGTGCGGGTACGACGACAGGCCCTGGTGCGGGCCGCGGGAGACCTCCTGGCGGAAGCCGTCCAGCTGGTCCGCGCTCAGCCGGCCCTCGAGGAAGGCGCGCGCGTACATCCCGGGGGAGGCGTGCCCCTGGATGAAGATCTGGTCGCCGCCGCCCGGGTGGTCCTTGCCGCGGAAGAAGTGGTTGAAACCGACCTCGTAGAGGCTCGCGGCGGACTGGTAGGTGGCGATGTGGCCGCCGACCTCCAGGCCCTTGCGGTTGGCCTTGCTCACCATCACCGCGGCGTTCCACCGGATGAAGGCCCGGATCCGGCGCTCGATGTGCTCGTCGCCGGGGAACCACGGCTCGCGCTCGGGCGGGATCGAGTTGATGTAGTCGGTGCTCCGCAGCGCGGGCACCCCGACCTGTCGCTCCCGGGCCCGCTCGATCAGCTTGAGCATCAGGTAGCGCGCTCGCGCCTTGCCCCGTTCGTCCAGGACGGCGTCGAGCGATTCGACCCACTCACGCGTCTCGTCGGGGTCGATGTCGGGGAGCTGGGTGGGCATCCCCTCGGTGATGATGGCTGGTGGTTCGTGTCCGGAAGCCACGGTGTCCTGCCGTTCTCTCTGGTTGCTCTTCACCGCAATCCTGTCACCTGTCCGGATTGCGTTCTACTTCGCCTTCCGATCCGGCCCGATTCCGGCGCGCCGGACCGGATCTGAGCGGACACGCCTCGGACCGGTCGCGCGGATACCGGACACGTCACGGAACCCTGGTGCATACTTGCGCGACGCGGTACGTCACGATGGACTACCGCTGTACCACAGCATCGACACCTACCCCCGGGCAGCGGGGACCACGGAGGAGGACACGTGAGCGCGACCGCGGATCACGCGGACGGCAAGAGCGGAGTGCCGAACATGGCGTCCCGGTTCGGCCTGGAGGCCGGCTGGGTCGTACAGGAGATCGGGTACGACGACGACTGCGACGACGACCTGCGTGATGCCATCCGGGAGGTCACCGGGGAGGAGTTCGTCGGCGACGACACCGACGAGGTCGTGGACGCCGTCCTGCTCTGGTTCCGGGAGGACGACGGCGACCTGGTCGACGCGTTCTTCGACATCCTGACCGACCTGAAGGCGGGCGGCGTGGTCTGGCTGCTGACCCCGAAGGTGGGCCGGGACGGGTACGTCGAGACCAGTGACATCGCCGAGGCGGCGCCGGTGGCCGGCCTGGCCACGACCAGCACCCTGAGCGCGTCCGACGACTGGTCGGCGACGAAGCTGGTGGTCCCGAAGTCCGGACGCCGGGGGTGACCGTCCCGGCTGTCGGCAGCCGGGCCCCCGACTTCAGCGCGCGGAACCAGTACGGCGAACCGGTCCGGCTGAGCGACTACGCCGGCCGGCGGGACGTCGTACTGGTGTTCTATCCGTATGCGTTCAGCCAGGTCTGCACGAGTGAGCTGGCCGCCCTCCGGGACCGCCCGGAGCTGCTGGCCGCGGCGGAGTTCCTGGCGATCTCCTGCGACCCGATGTTCACGCTCCGCGCGTACGCCGAGGCGCAGGACCTCCCGTTCAGCCTGCTCACCGACTTCTGGCCGCACGGCGCGATCGCGTCGTCGTACGGCGTGTTCGACACCGAGCGCGGCAGCGCGCTCCGCGGCACCTTCGTGGTGGACCGCGACGGCATCATCCGCTGGTCCGTCGTCAACCCGCTCCCGGAAGCCCGCAGCCTCGACGACTACGCCGAGGCACTGGCAAAGCTGCACGCGGATCTCAGGTAGACTCCTCCGGTCGTTTGATCCGGGCGAATAGCTCAGCGGTAGAGCGCTTCCCTTACAAGGAAGATGTCGGGGGTTCGATCCCCTCTTCGCCCACGAGCGAGACGAGCGAGGTCTGCACGCGAACAGCGCGTGCCTCCCTCGCTCGTCGTGTTTTCCGGGGGTGCAACCCCCGGACCCCTCGTCGTGGTGCCGGCTACTCGCCGAACACCGCCGCGACCAGGCGCTCCAGGGCCGGCGGGAAGATCTCGAGCAGGTTGATGTCGGCGTCGCCCATGGTGATCGTGGCGGTCAGGGTCTTGGTGCCGTCGGGGGTGCTGTACATGAGGGCTCCGTAGCCGCCGGGGGCGCTGCCGTTGTGGTGGTAGACGGTGCCGGTGGGGGTGTCCTGCTCGAACAGGCCGAGGGCGTAGTTGAGCGGTCCGCTCTTCGGTTCCGGCGTACGCATTTCGGCCAGCAGGTCCGCGGGGACCAGCGTCCCGCCTTGCAGCGCGGACATGAACAGGTGCAGGTCCCGCGTGGTCGAGAGCATGCTGCCGGCCGCGAACAGCAGTGACGGGTTCTGCTCGGTGACGTCGACGACCTTCCACTTCTCGCCGTCCTGGTAGCGGAAGTACCCGTGCGAGTGCGGACCCGGGATGTCGGTCCGGTCGCCCGGTTCGACGGTGCCGGTCAGGCCGAGCGGCTTCACGATCCTGCTCTCCAGCTCCTCGGCGAACGTGCGCCCGGTGACCGCCTCGATCAGCAGCGCGGCGACCGTGTAGTTGGTGTTCGAGTAGCTCCACTCGGCTCCCGGCTCGAACCGCGCGGGCTTGGCCAGTGCCAGCTCCACGAGCTCGTCCGGCGTGTACCCGCGCAGGCGGTTGTCCGCCCAGTCCTTGCCGGTCGCGGGGATCCCGGGCACGAACGTGCCGTCGGGGTAGTACTCGCCGGTGTAGTTGAACAGGCCGCTGGTGTGGTTCAGCAGCATCCGCACGGTGATCCGCGGGTCGAGCTCGAAGCGCGGCAGCCGATCGGCCACCGGGCCGTCCAGCTCGAGCTTGCCCTCGGCCACCAGTTGCAGCACGACCGTCGAGACGAACGTCTTGGTGACGCTGCCGACCCGGCACTGCCCGTTGACCGGCGGCGCCTCGGTGCTACCCAGCTCGCGGACTCCGGCGACGCCGACCCACTCGCCCTGCTCGTCGGTCACCCGCAGCTCGAACCCGCCGAATCCGGCGTCGACGAACTCCTGTACGGCCTTCTGCAGCTCCGGCCGGTCCTGCGCGACGCCGTTGCTGTCCGGGCTCTGGATCGACATCTTCGTGCTCCTCGTGCTCGTGGTTCCTGCTGACACGACCAACGATCACGGGACGCACTGACACGGCACCGCCATGCCGCTGACGCCGGATCTACAGCGGGATCTCGAAGTGCACGGCAGGGCTGTGCCGAGGGTCGGTGCGGCCGTCATGGACCAGTTCCGCGACCGAGCGCCAGAACGGCTCGGCGCCCTCGATCGCGGCGTTCGTGTGCAGGTAGATCACGTCGTACCCCTCGGTGCCGGCCACGAAGTCGCGGCAGAGGTCGACGAGGGCACGGGCCAGGCCGTGGCGGCGGTGTTCCGGGCGGACGTAGACGCGGAAGATCTGCGCGGTGCTCCCGGACGGGTAGCGCTCCGCGAGCCAGGGCGCGTGCGGCGGGCTCTGCGGGCCGTCCGCGCGCACGGCCGCCGTACCGACGACCTCGTCGTCGAGCGCGGCGACGAACAGTCGCTGCCGGGGCGTGTCGAAGTACGCGCGACCGGGGTCGATCACGTCGGCGTGCCAGCGCGGCACGTACCCGTGGCCGAACTCGCGGTAGAACGTGTCGAGCATGACCGACCGCGCGCCGTCGATGTCGTCCCGGCGGGCCGGTCGTACGGCGTAGCGGCCGACGCGTCGCTCAGCCGGTTCGGTCAAGGGGTTCCTCCTCGATCAGGCCGGACGCGGTCACCAGCGCCCGGGTGGCCGCGTGTCCGGGGTCGGCCAGGACCTCCGCCGTCAGGCCCTGCTCGACGATGCGCCCGTCGTCCACGATCAGCACGCGGTGCGTGATGCCGGCGACGACGGAGAGGTCGTGTGTGATCACCATCAGTGCGCAGTCGGTGGTCCGCTGGAGATCCCGCAGTACGTCGAGCAGCTCCGCCTGGGTGACGGTGTCGAGCCCGGACGTGATCTCGTCGCAGATCAACAGGTCCGGTTCGGCGATCACGGCCCGGACGAGCGCGGAACGCTGGAGTTCGCCGCCGGACAGCGACCGCGGCAGCCGGGTCGCGACGTCCTCGCGGATCCCGAGCCGCTCCAGGCTTGCGAGCGCCTCCCGACGGGCGTCGGCCGTCGACAGGCCGCGGAGCCGCTCGGCGGTCCGCGCGACCTGGTCGAGCACCGGCACGAACTCGTTGAACGACGCGCGCGTGTCCTGATGGACGTACTGGATCCTGGCCAGCTGTTCCCGCGTACGGCGCCTCAGCAAAGGCGAGAGCACCGCGGAGCCGAGCCGGAGCTCGCCACTGCGATACGGATGCAGACCGGCGATGCACCGGGCGAGTGTGGTCTTCCCGCTGCCGGACCGCCCGACCACGGCGAGCTGGTCGCCCGCCTCGATCGTCAATGACACCTGGTGCAACGTGTCCACCCGGCGATGACCGGCGACCAGGTCGCGGACGGAGACGACGGGTACGCCTGACGCGGGCGGCGCGGGGGAGGGGACGATCCGCTGCGCCGCGACCAGGCGCCGCGTGTACTCGTGCCGCGGCAGCGCCAGCACCTCAGGACCAGCCTCGACGACCTTGCCCCGGTGCATGACCAGGATCTGGTCGGCGAGCATCCGGACCAGTTCGAGGTCGTGGGTGAGCAGCAGTACGGCGATGCCTTGGCCGGCGACGGCCCGCAGTTCCTCGGCCAGCAGGCGCCGGATCTGCGCGTCCTGCCCGGTCGTCGGCTCGTCGGCGATCAGGAGCTGCGGACGGCCGATGAGCTCGTGAGCCAGTACGACGCGTTGCTGCTGACCGCCGGACAGCTGGTGCGGGTACCGCCCGAGGAACTTCTCCCCGTCCGGGAGCTGCGCCTGCGTGAGCGCGTCCAGCGTCCGCTCGCGCACCTGGTTCCGGTCGACGTACAGCCGGCCGAGTTCCCGCAGGACCGGACCGATGCGCCGTACCGGATTGAGGGCCGCGGAGGGGTGTTGCGGGACGTAGCCGACCACGCCGCGGGCCGGCGGGTGCTCGGCGTCGACGATCGCCCCGGCGACCTCGACCTGGCCGGTGGTCACGGGTGCCTCGCCCAGGAGCGCGAGCGCGGTCGTGGTCTTGCCGCTGCCGGACTCGCCGACCAGCGCGGTGATCTCGCCGGCGGCAAGCGCGAACGAGACGTCGGCGACGAGCTCGCGACCGGCCACGCTGACGGTGAGGTTGCGGACCTCGGCGACTGTCATCGGCTGTCCTCCCGGCGCAGCAGGCGGTCGAAGGTCAGGTTCACACCGATCGCCAGCATCACGATCAGCACGGCCGGCAGGACGACCGCCCACGGCTGCACGAACAGCCCGGTCCGGTTCCGGTCGACCATCGCGGCCCAGTCGCTCGCCTGCGGGGAGATGCCGACCCCGAGGAAGCTGGCCGACGCGACGAGGTACGTGGCCCCGGTGAAGCGGGTGCCGAGATCGGCGGCGAGTGTCCGGCGCATCGAGCGGGCGACGTACCCGAGACCGATCCGCAGCCGGCTCTCGCCCTGCAGCCGCATCGCCTCGACCGCGGGCCGGGCCGACAGCGACAGGGCGGAGCTGCGGCTGATCCGGACCACGTCGGGAACGTTGATCAGGGCAACGACCGCGATCAGTACCCAGCGCTGCTGCGGGGCGATCGAGACGAGCAACAGCAGCATCAGCATCGACGGGACCGCGAGCAGCAGGTCGAGTGGGCGCATCAGCACCTCGTCGAGAGCACGGTTCCTGGTCATGCCGGCGATCAGTCCCAGCGGTACGGCGACCAGATAGGTGCAGGCGGTGGCCGCGACGGCGACGAGGATCAGCGAGCGGCCGCCGAGGAGTACTTCGTTCCAGACGTCCCGGCCGACGAAGTCGGTGCCGAACACGCCGCCCGCGGTGAACGGCACGTCCTTCGCGGTGTCAGCCGAAGCCGCGAGCGGTCCGACCAGGGCGAGCAGGAGCGGTACGGCGACCAGTACGCCGGGCAGGAGGTAGTCGCGCCCGAGACCGACGCCCGGGACACGCAGGCGCAGCCGGCCGCTCATCGACCCGCCTCGGCGGCGGGCGCGAGGATGCGGGCTGCTAGGTCGGCGGCGAGGTTCACGAGCACGGTGGTGGTGGCGAGCACGACTGCGAGGCCCTGGATGACCGGCAGATCGCGCGCCGCGACGGCGTCCGCGAGTGCCGTGCCGAGACCGGGTACGACGAAGATCGCCTCGATCACGATCACGCCGCCGACCAGCCAGTCGACCGTGCGCGCGAGTTGCTGCACCGACGGGGCGATCGCGTTGGGCAGCGCGTGTGCGAGCCGGACGCGCGTCGGCGACAGGCCGGCCCGTCGTACGTGCCGGACGTACTCGGACTGCTCGGCGTCGATCATGCCGGCCCGGACCAGCCGGCTGAGTGAACAGATCGGCCGCAGCAGCAGGACGAACACAGGCAGCACCAGTACGGCGGGATTGCTGGTGAGCGACGTACCGACGGCCGTGGGTGGGAACCAGGCGAGCTTCACCGCGAACACGGTGACCAGCAGGATGCCCATCGCGAACTCCGGCGCCGAGTACAGCCCGAGCGTGCTGCCGGTGATGATCCGGTCGAGCCGTCCGCCTTCGCGACGCGCGGCCAGCATGCCGAGCCCGACCGACAACGGGATCAGCAGGACGAGCGTCAGACAGGCCAGCAAGGCGGTCGGCGCGGCCGCGGCCGCGATCAGATCGGCGACCGAACGCGGGCCGACCAGCGACTGGCCGAAGTCGCCGTGCAGCGCCTTGACCAGCCATTCGCCGAGCCGGTGCCAGGCGGACTCGTCGAGCCCGAGTTTCTCCCGCAGCGCCGCGATCACCGCCGGGTCCGGGTTGTCCCCGGCGATCGTCACCGCCGCGTCGCCCGGCAGCGCTTCGGTCAGGAAGAACATCCCGGCCATCACCAGCACCACCTGGACAACGCCGAGCAGCACCCGCTGGACGACGTACCGCGTCACGCCAGCCAGACCTTGTCGAAACGGGCCCAGTTCAAGGTGTTCGCGGGGGCCTTGTCGTCGACGCCGCGGACGTTCTGCGCGGAGGCGACGATCCAGTCCGAGACGCCCCACCACAGGAAGCCGCCCTCGTCGAAGAGTTGCTGCTGCATTCGCCGGTACAGGTCCGCGCGCTTGTTCTCGTCGGTCGTCGACTGCGCGTCGTAGTACAGCTTGTCGAACTCCGGTCGCCGCCACTGCGTGTTGTTGGTGGTCGACGACGTCAGCAGCCGCTGCGAGATGTGCGACTCCAGCGGCATCGCACCGGAGCGGTAGCTGGCCAGCACGCCGGACTTCGCGATGTCGGCCCAGTAGCTGTCCTTGTTGCCGAGCTTGACGTTCAGCGTCAGGCCGATCGCCTTCGCCTGGTCGCTGATCGCGAGCGCGGCCTCCTTGAGCCCGGTCGACGCGTCCGAGGTGTCGAAGTCGATCGTCGCGCCCTCGGCGCCGGCCTTCTTCAGCAGCGCCTTCGCGCGGTCCAGGTCCTGGCCGCGCTGGGCCAGGTCGCTCGCGTAGTACTTGTAGTTCTTGCCGTAGAGGTCGTTGCCGGGCTGACCCGAACCGTGCAGCACCGACCTGATCAGCTCGTCCCGGTCGACCAGGTGGAACAGCGCCTGCCGCAGCTCGGGCTTGTCGAACGGCGGCCGGTCGACCTTCATCGCGAGCCCGTGGAAGTTGCTCAGCGGCAGCCGGTGGATCTGGACGCTCTGCTCGTGCGTGCGGGCGCTGGTCGGCGTCAGGTCGTGCGCGTACTCGACCTGCTTGCCGAGCAGCGCGTTCACCCGCGCGGCCTCGTCGTTGCTGATCAGCAGCTGCAGCTCGTCCAGGTACGGCGCCCCGTCCCAGTACTGGTCGTTGCGTACGGCGACGAAGCTCCGGCCGGGCTCGAACGAGCGGAACTTGAACGGCCCGCTGCCCACCGGTTTCGCGAGGTCGGGCGTGCCGCCCGGGACGACGTACGCGCCGAGCGTGGCCAGCGCGTTCGGGAATTCGCCGTACGGGCGCTTCAGCCGGAACTCGACCACCCGCTCGCCGACCGCGCGGCTGGCGGCGAGCTCGATCACCGACAGCGCGGACTTCGCGCGGCGTGCCGAGCCCGGCTCGACGATCCGCGCGAAGCTCGCCAGCACGTCCGCGGGCCGCACCGGCTTGCCGTCGTGGAACGTCGCCTGGCGGAGCGTGATCCGCCAGGTGCGCAGGTCGGCGCTCGGCTCCCAGCTCTCCGCGAGGCGGGGCTGCGGCGCCATGTCGGAGCCGTAGTCCGCGAGCTTGTCGTAGAGCGCCTTCGTCCGGGCGATCTCGACGTACAGATTGGTCTGGTGCGGATCGAGGACCTCGGCCGCTCCGCCGCCCGAGAACGCGGCCCGCAGCCGGCCGCCGGAGCGCGGTTGCCCGCCGCCGGAGGCGGCCGGCCCCTCCGCGGCACACCCCGGCAGCAGACCCGCGGCGACCCCGCCCAAGCCAAGACCAAGAACACGACGACGACTCACCACGAACGACACGAGCACCTCACTCAACCGGCAACTGACCCGAAAACGATAACGGTTGTCATTTCAGGTTGTCACTTGCGATATGCGCCGGGGTCCGGGAACAGGCAATGGCGTGTTCCCGGACCCCGGCGGGTGTCGTCACCAGCCGCGGCACGTTTTCGTCGGGGCCGTATCGGAAGCCGCCGTCACTCGTTGGACCATGGCGGCGGTGCCGGAATTCTTAACCGTCGGCTGCCGGGATCGGACTCCTCCGGGACGGGTCGCGGCTGGTAGGGTTCACGGCTGTCGGTCGGCGCGACGACGTACCCGGTGGGTCCGGTGTGCGGCATCGTTCCGGCAGGCGGAAAACGGGGCTGCTGTCGGTGTGAAGTGAGGCGGGATCTGCCCAGAACCCGCTCCGTCCAGTTGGGGAGGCACGTGTCCGTGGGTCGCCAACCGGCAGGCGCCTCGAGGTCCTGTCTGCGTGCGGTCGTCCCCGCAGTTCTCGCAGTCCTCCCTCCGCTGGTGGTGGCATCGGCGTGAGAAGTGGTGCGGACCGGCCGGCGATCTCCACCGGGCCGGCGTTGATGATTCCCGCCGGTTACCCGCGTGACCTGCCGAGCGCGTTGCTGCGGGCCGCGCGCGACTTCGGCGGCGCGGGCGTCGTCGAGATCGGCTCCGACGGCCGCGAGACCAAGCTCGACTTCCCGACGCTGCTCGAGCTCGCCGCGCGGATCCTGGCCGGCCTGCGCGCGAACGGCGTCCGGGCCGGGGACCCCGCCGTCGTGCACTGCACCGAGCCGGTCGGGTTCTTCGCCGCGTTCTGGGCCTGCACGCTCGGCGGCATCCGCCCGCTGCTCGTCGCGCCGTACCCCGGCGGCGACCGCAGCGAGGAGGGCCGCGAGCGGCTCCGCCGGATCACCGACCTGCTCGGCTGGACAGTCCTGATCGGCCGCCCGTCCGACCTGCCGAACGACCTCGGCCTCCCGGTCCTCGACCCGGACGCCATGGCGGGGCACGAGCCGACCTCGGACTTCCACCGGCCGGCCGCGGACGATGTCGCCGTACTGATGCTGTCCTCGGGATCGACCGGTACGCCGAAGATCGTGCAGCTCACGCACCGCGGGCTGGTGGAGTTCGCCGCCGGGACGCCCGCGATGCTGCCGGTGCGGCCGGGGCAGACCACGCTGAACTGGCTGCCGCTGGACCGTAGTGGCGCGTTCCTGCTGTACCACCTGCTGCCTGTGTTCACCGGGTGCACGAACATCCACGTCAACACCGACTGGGTGCTCGCCAACCCGCTGCGCTGGCTCGACCTGATGGAGCAGCACCGGGTCAACCACTCCTGGTCGCCGAACTTCGGGTACCGGCTCGCAACGGCCGCGGTGGCCGGTGAACCCGATCGGCACTGGGACCTGTCCGCGCTGCGCAGCCTGGTCAGCGGCGGCGAGCAGATCACGGTGCCGGTGATGTCGGAGTTCCTCCGGGTGACGAACCGGTTCGGGGTGGTACCGGAGACGTTCGTGGCGGCGTGGGGGATGACCGAGACCGTCACCGGGATCACGTTCGCGCGGCCCGGGCTGACGCCGAACGTGCACCGCGTGCGGATCCCGCCGACCGGCGTCGTCGAGTGGGTCGACCAGCGACCGTCGTCCGGCAAGGTCGCGGTCGCGCGGCCCGGGACCCCTCGGGCCGAGGCGCCGGGGGTGCTGTCGCTGGTGTCGGTGGGTGCGCCGGCTCCTGGTACGACGGTGCGCATCGTGGCGCCGAACGGCGCCGTACTGCCCGAGGGGCGGATCGGCCAGCTGCAGGTCGCGTCGGCGCGGGTGACGCCGGGGTACCTCGGGAACCTCGAGGCGGACCGCGCAGCGTTCCCGGTCGGGAACTGGCCGGCGCGAAAGTGGCTCGCGACCGGCGACCAGGGCTTCATCACCGGCGGGCAGGTCGTCATCACCGGCCGGGACAGCGAACGCATCATCATGTCCGGCAAGCTGCACTACGCCCACGACATCGAGGCCGTTGCCGCGCGGGTCGTCGGCGCCGAACACGGCCTGGTCGCCGCGTGCGGTATCGCCGACGAACAGACCGGCACCGACCGCCTGGTCGTCTTCTACGCCCTCACCGCCGACTCGGTCCCCGGCATGGACCAGGCCATCCGCAGCCTGATCCAGACGCGCCTGGGCCTCGAGGCCCAGGTGGTCGGCGTACCGCGCCGCGACTTCCCGACGACCCCCGGCGGCAAGATCCTCCGCCCGCTCCTCAAACAACGCTGGATCGACGGCACCCTGCTGCCCACCACCGCCCCCCACGTCGAACCCGCCGGCGCCACCGCCCACTCCGGCCCCACCGGCGCAGGCCCGTCGACGGCCCCCGAAACCACCCCGTACGCCGACGAGGACCCGTCCGAGCGCACCACAGAACTCCCGGTCGTCCACCTCGCGTGGAAACGCGAACTCCAGCAATCCATCCCCACCCCACCTCAACGCCCCACCCTCGGCACCCCCACCGACGACGACCCCGACACGACCGTCCTCCAACGCATCACCAACGACCTCCCAGCCGCCTCGGGTGAACTTCGCCCCGCCAACGAAGCCGTCCCGGCGGAACACCCGAACGAAACCGCCGATGCCGCCCCGGCAGCAGCGCCTGAGGACCCCGACCCCACCGACAACCTGACAGCCACCGCCGCCGCGGGCCCAGGCCCTGGGGATGCCGACGTACCTCGGTCGGCCGAGCATCCCTCGCACGCCGAGCCCACCGACGATGCCGCCGTAGGCGTCGACGCAGCAGCCGCCGCCGACCAGCCTGAGTCGACCGAGCATGCCTCGCACGGCGCTCCTGCCCGCTACGTAGTCCCCCAAGCGGCGCCCGAGCCCACCGGCGCCCCGACGGTTGCCGCCGACACGATCGCAGAAGACACCGAGGAAGCTCAGTCCGCCCAGGACACTGCACCTGCGGCGCCCTCCGACGAGGTCCCAGCTCCTGACGCCCCCGACGACGTCGTACCTGCCGAAGCCCTCGATTCCGCGGAGCCCAACGACACCCTGACGGCTACCGCGGAAGCGCTCGACACCGAGGCCGCGGAGGACGCGGAGGACGTCAAGCCGACCGCCGACCTCGCGGACACGGCGCACCCGGACGAGATCGCCGACGCTGGACAGGTCGCACGCCCCGAGGAGGCGGCCGAGCGCACCGCGAGTACGTCGGACCAGCAGGAGCCGGCCTCGAGCGCCAGCGAACTGCGACCGGGCGAAGAAGCAGTCGAACCCGAGCCCGACGAAGCCTCGCCCGAGGCAGCAACCAAGCCCACCGCCGCCATCCCACAAGCCGACGACCCCGCCCACACCAACGAGCCCGAGACCCCCGCCGACAACACCCAGACCCCCGACACCGAGACTGCCGACGCGGAGACTGCCGACGCGGAGACTGCCGACGCCGAGGGAGCCGACGCCGAGGGAGCCGACGCCGAGGGAGCCGGGCAGGGCACAGTCGTCGAGGGGACGACCGAGGTGGCAGGCGACGCCTCGCCTGCACACGAGGTGTCGGCCACCGACGACGCGGGCGACGCGCAACGTGCCGAGCACGCGGGTGAGGTGGACGGTGCCGAGCGAGCCGACGATGTAGACGGAGTTGAGCAGCCCGACGACGTCGCATTCACCGACGGCGCGGATCCGCAGGACGGGAGCGCGGACACCGCGGAAGTCGCGGACACCGCGGGAGTCGCGCACACCAACAACACCTCGGCTGCCGATTCCGACAGCGCCGTGACACCCGACGATGCCGGCGAAGCCGTGCATGGAGACGGCATCACAGGCACCCGGAAGAGCTCCGGGTTGGCGGACGTGGACAGCACAACAGCCGCCGAGCAGCCCGAAGAGATCGCCGTCCCGGCCGCGAGCCAGGACGCGGGCAATGCAGACGATGCGGCGCAGGCTGCTGAGGCTGCACCTGCGCCCGAGGCGGCGCAGTTCGCCGGCGAAGCAGCTACCGAGCACTCCGAAGACGCTGCGCTCGCTGACGAAGCCGATCACACCGCAGTTCCTGGCGAAACGGTTGATGAGCAGGCCGAAGTCCACACGGCCGCCCACACAGCCGAGGGCGCCGAGCCATCCGAAGACGACCGCAACGCAGTCGACGAACAGACTGACGAAGCCGCAGCTGCCGAAGCCACGCTGGGTACGGACGACCCCCAGGTAGCCGAGGCCGTCAGTGACCCGGCCGCCGAAGGTCCCGACGTCCCTGAGGCAACCGGCCCAACTGCCGACGCCGTCGCAACCGCGGAGGACACCGAGAACGCCGACGCCGGCAGCGCTGCAGACGGCGACGGAACTGATGACACCGCCGACACCGGCCATCCAGACGAGCCGACGGAAACCGCGCCTACCGCAGAAGCCGAGGACGCAGTACTTGCCGGAGCGGGCGAGGCTGCCGTGGCTGCCGAGGATGCAGTACTTGCCGAGGCAGGCGAGAGTGCCGTGGCTGCCGGGGATGCCAGGGACGCCGTACCTGCCGAGGCCGGCGAGGACGCAGTACTTGCCGGAGCCGGCGGGGATGCCGGGGCTGGCGGGGAGGCCGAGGACGCAGTACTTGCCGGAGCTGGCGAGGATGCCGGGGAAGCCGAGGACGCAGTACTTGCCGAGGCAGGCCAGAGTGCTGTTGCTGGCGAGGTTGCTGAGGGTGCCGTGCTTGCCGGAGCCGGTGAGGTGTCTGGTGAGGTTGCTGCCACGCTTGCCGGAGCAGGCGGGGTTGCGGCGGCAGTTGATGAGGTTGCGGATGGTGCGGGTCGTGCTGAGGTCGGCGAGCGCGTCGGTGGGGCCGTGGTTGCTGGGCGCGCGGGCGAGGCTGCCGGCGTAGTCGACGTACAGGATGGGGGCGTCGCCGGCACGCACCCTGAGCCCGTTGAAGCCGTAGAGTCCGCCGAATCCGTTGAGGTCGGCGGGGAGACAGACGACGCCGCGCTTGCCGAGGAGGCAGACGACACGGCGGCCACCGAGGCAAACGACCCGGTGGTTGCTGAGGAGCCTGGCGTCGGGGCGGTTGCGGAGGAAGCCGACGACGCGGCGGCTGCCGAGGCAGAGGACCCGGCGGTTGCCGACGATGTTCACGACGCCGAGGCCGACGACGCGGTGGTTGGCGAGGCGGCTGCCGAGGCAGAGGAGCTGGCGGTTGCCGAGGAGGTCCATGGCACCGCGGTTGCTGAGGCCGACGACGCGGTGGTTGCCGAGGGCGCTGGCGATGCGACGGGTGCCGAGGCCGACGCCGCGGTGATTGCCGAGGGCGCTGGTGATGCGGCGGTTGGTGGGGCTGTCGTGGACGGGCCGGGTGCGGGTGCTGGTGGTGAGGGCGCGGAGCTGTCCGAGGCGGCAGAACTCGTGGCGCGGGCTGTCGATGGTGAGTCGGTGGCCGAGGATGCTCGGGTCGCTGGGGGTGTGCTTGGCGGTGAGGTTGCTGAGCAGGCTGCGGACGAGGTGGTTGCCCGTGGCGACGCCGAGTCGGCTGCGTCTGTAGAGGGCGTGGCGGAGGCTGCTGCGGATGCACGTGCCGCCGAGGTCGATGAGCGGGCTGACGGCTCGGAGCTTGGTGGCCCCGAGGTCGTCGGGGCGGCGGACGCTGCAGACGCGGCGGACGCTGCAGGTACGGCGGGCGCTGCGGGTGCGGCGGGGGCTGCGGGTGCGGCGGGGGCTGCAAGCGCGGCGGAGGCTGCGGGCGCGACGGACGCTGTAGGCGCGGCGGGGGCTGTGGGCGCGGCGGAGGCGGTTGTTTCCGGGGGGCTGGCGGGGGCAGGCGTCGGGGGTGTGGATGCTCGCGGAGCTGCTGGGGGTGCGGCGCGGGATGGCTCGGTGGGGGTTGTTGAGGCGGCTGCGGGGGTTGCCCGTGGTCAGGTGGTGGGGGCTGCGGTCAGCGGTCGGTCGGTGGAGAAGCGGGTTGTGGAGCCGGTGGCTGTCGTGGGGGTGGCTGGGCGGTTTCCGGGGGCGGAGACGTTGGAGGGGTTCTGGGAGAACCTCGTGGGGGGAGTGGAGAGTGTCCGGCGGGGAGCGCCGGATGCGGGGGACGGGGCGGTGGCTGTCGGTGGCGTGCTGGAGCACGTCGAGTCGTTCGACGCGAAGTTCTTCGGGTTGAGCGATCGCGAGGCCGAGTTGATGGACCCGGCGCAGCGGTTGTTCCTCGAGGTGTGTCACCAGGCGCTGGAGCACGGCGGGTACGCCGGTACGTCGAGCCGCGTCGGCGTCTTCGCGGGCTCCGGCATGAACCTGTACAACCGCCAGCACCAGTCCCGCGACTCCATCGCCACCCGCGTCGCCTACCGTCTCGGCCTGACCGGTCCGGCGATCGGCGTACAGTCCGCGTCCTCGTCGTCCCTGGTCGCGGTGCATCTCGCCTGTCAGGCGCTCAGATCCGGCGACGCGGATCTCGCGCTGGCCGGTGCCGCCGCCGTACAGGTGCCGCAGGCAACGACCTACCACCCGACCCCGGACTCGATCCTGTCGCCGAGCGGTCAGGTGCGCGCGTTCGCCGCGGACGCGGACGGCACGGTCGGCGGCAACGGTGTGGCCGCCGTACTGCTGAAGCGTCTCGACCAGGCGGTCACCGACGGCGACACCGTGTACGCCGTCATCCGCGGCACCGCGGTCAGCAACGAGGACCCCGCGGGCGGCAACCAGGCCGACCTGATCGAGCGGGCCCTGGAGCGTGCCGGGTTCGAGGCCGACTCGCTCAGCTACATCGAGGCGAACGGGATCGGCAGCCAGGCCGCCGACGCCGCCGAGGTGAAGGCGCTGACGACCGCGCTCCGCCGGCACACCGACAAGGTCGGCTTCTGCACGCTCGGCTCGGTGAAGCCGAACATCGGCCACCTCGACACCGCCGCGGGCATGGCCGGCCTGATCAAGACCATCCTGATGCTGCAGCACCGCACGCTGGTCCCGACCATCAACTTCACCGCACCGAACCCGGCGCTCGCCCTCGACGGCAGCCCGTTCGTGATCGGCACCGACACCCGCGAGTGGACCGTGCCGTTGCAGTCCGGCGGTACGACGTTGCGCGCCGGCGTCAGCGCCCTCGACCCGAGCGGCACCAACGCCCACGTGATCCTCGAGGAAGCACCCCGCCAGATCCGCCGCGGCGACGACGGTCCCGTCGTACTGCCGCTGTCCGCGCCGGACCCGGACGCGCTCGCGGACCTCGTCGAGCTGTACCGCACCGACCTCGACCACGGCACCGGCCACCGCCTGATCGACCTCGCGGGTACGGCGGCACTCGGCCGGCCCGCGCACCGGCACCGGATCGCGGTCGCGGGCGGCACCGAGGCCGAGCTCGTCGATGCGCTCGCCTCCGCCCAGCCGACCGAAGTACCGCGTGGCGGACCTGGTCCGCTCGGCTATGCGTTCACGGGTCAGGGCGCCGCGCGGCGCGGAATGGCGGCGGGGCTCGCGGCCCGGTTCCCGGTGTTCCGCTCGGTGCTGGACGAGTGCGACCGCGTGTACCACGAGGAGACCGGCGGCAGCCTGCTCGACCTGCTCCTCACCCCGGCCGGTACGTCGGAAGGCGTCTGGCCGACCGAGACCGCGCAGCCGGCGCTGTTCGCGTTCGAGCTCGCGCTGGCCCGGCTGTGGCAGTCGTTCGGCGTACAGCCCGCCCTCGTCGTCGGTCACAGTGTCGGTGAGTACGCCGCCCTGTGCGTGGCGGGTGCGCTGTCGTTGGCGGACGGCGTACGGCTGACCGCCAAGCGCGGCGAGCTGATGCAGCGCGGCACCGTGCCCGGCGCGATGGTCGCAGTACGCGCGGACGCGGACCGGGTCCGCGAGATCGCCCGCACCGCTGGGGTGGAAGTTGCTGCAGGCAACGGTCCGCAGTCGTTCGTGCTGACCGGGTCCGAGGTGATCGTCGGGCAGTTGGCGGCGCAGCTCGACCAGCTGCAGGTCGCCTGGCAGCGGTTGGATGTCGACCGAGCGTTCCACAGTTCGTTGGTGGACCCAATACTGGCCGACTTCGCCGAGATCGTGCACGAGATCACGCTGAAACCGCTGCGGACGCCGATGGTGTCGAGCTGGTCGGGTGATCTGCTCGAGTCCGGCACGGTGCTGGACAGCGACTACCTGGTCGGCCAGTTGCGTCAGCCGGTGCTGTTCGGGGACGCGGTCGAGGCGGTGACGGCGGCGGGCTGCCGACGGTTCCTGGAGCTCGGGCCGGACGCCGTACTGAGTCCTGCCGGTCGCCGGATCGCCCCGAACAGCACGTGGATCCCGGCGCAGCGGCTGGGACAGGACCCGGTGCTCGCGACGATGAACGGGCTGGCCGAGCTGTACGAGCAGGGCACCGAGATCGCGTGGGCGAAGGTGTATCCGGACGGCGGGCGGGTGCCGTTGCCGACGTACCCGTTCCGGCGCGTGTACCACCCGGTCGACCCGTCGGTGACGATGCTGGCCGGCCCTGGTACGGCGGTTGCCGGGGACAACGTCGCGCCGCGGCCGAGTGCGTTCGAGCGGGCGGCGCGGGCGCAGACGGTGGTGTTCGAGCCGCCGTCGAGTGCCGCGGTGAAGCGGATCCCGCTGGACCCGCCGGAGCCGGTCGCGGTCGAGCGGGACGAGCAGGTGGAGGAGGAGCGGTCGCCCTTCGCGCTGCCGGCCGAGACGCATCAGATCGACGCGGATTATCTGGCGCAGGCCGGGTCGCTGTCGGGTGACGAGATGTCGGCGGAGCGGTACCGGGACTCGCTGGACGTCGTACTGGACATGACGTGTGAGGTGCACGGGCTGGATCCGTACGACCTCACGGTGGACCACACGTTCGCGGAACTCGGGGCGACGCCGGCGTCGATGGCGCCGGTCCTCGACGAGATCAACAGCCGCTTCGAGGTGGAGCTGACGCCGGACGACCTGTTCCTGACGTACACCACACCGCACAAGCTGGCGACAGCAGTAGCAGTCCAAACCGCCGAGCCCGAGCCGGCCGCCGAGCCTGAGGTCTCAGCTGATGTCGAGGTCGCCCAGGATAACGCGATCGCCGAGGAGCCAGCGCCTCGCGACCCGCGGGCAGCGCTGGCCGTCCTGGGCTCCGGGCTCGCAGAACTCGCCGCAAAGGTCGACGAGGCAGCCGCAGCCACGAGCGAGGCGGACCTGCCCGGCAGCGGCATGGCAGCCCTGATGTCGCAACAACTCCGCGTAGCCGGCCAATTGGTAGACGGCGTCACCAAGCTGATGCGCGAACAACTCGCGCTCCTGGGCGACCAGCCCACAGACACCGCGCAAGCCTCCGAGCCGGCAGCCCTCGAGACCGCCTCGGCCGAAGCTAAGCGCACCCCCGCCGACTCGCCGCAGGACGCCACCAGCCCCGACGCCAAGGCGCCGTCCGCGGTCGCATCCGGGTCCGCCATCGTGCCCGGATCCAACGCCTCGCCCACTGCCGAGTCGAGCGATGCCACGGACACCACGGCCAAGCCGGCCGCCGAACCCGGCACCGCCTCCACCGACGATCCGCCGACCGAGCCCGCGACCGAGCCGCAGCCTGCAGGCGGGCCGGACACGCCCTCGGCGGAGGGGCTCAACGTACGGTCCCCGCTCAACGGTCGATCCGTCGCGGAGTCGAACGGACACACCGCAAGCAACCTCACCGCCGGCAAACCGACCGCGGGTCCCGGCGATGTCGGGTCGAACGGACGGTCCGATGGCGAGTCCGCCGGCGCTTCGGCCGGTGGGTCCAGCGTCGCGGTGCGGTCCGTTGTCGGCGCCGCCTCGACGCCTGCTGCCGGCCGTAGGCCGCATGCGGTAGTCGACGCACGTGCGCAGTCGGTCGGTGCGCAATCGGCACAGCCCGAGGCGCGCTCGACAGGCGAGCTCAGCACCCGGTCCGCCGGCGAGCTCAACGCCCGGTCCGCCGGTGCGCTCAACGGACGGCCCGCAGGTGAGTCGGACGCCCGTCCCGCGGACGAGCCCGCCGCCCGTCCCGCGGACGAGCCCGCCGCCCGTTCGGTGGACGAGCCCGCCGCCCGGTCGGCCGCCGGGCTCGAGGACCGGTCCTCCCAGGAGCCTGCACTGCAGACGGTGCGGGTGGATGAGCGGCGGCGGGATCTGACCTACTGGCAGCAGGTGCTGGTGGGCGCCGAGCCGTTGGTTTTGCCGGGGGATCGGGTTCGGGGTGTCGGGGACGACGTGGTGGCGTCCGTGGGGCGGGAGTTGGATGCGGAGCTCGGTGGCGCGGTGTTCGCGTACAGCCGGGAGCGCAAGCTCAGCCCGGCGATGACCATGCTGGCCGCGGTGGCGACCGTGCTCGGGCGGTTCGCGGCGCAGGACGACGTGACGATCGGGTCCGCGCTCGTCCGCCCGGACGACGACACCTCGACGGCGCCGCGGCGGCCGCTGCCGCTCCGGATCGACCTGTCCGGCGAGCCCGATCTCGGTGAGTTGACGCAGCGGATCCGCGACCTCACCGCGGCGGCCCTCGAGCACGCCTCGACCGACCCCGCGATCCTCGAGCGCGACCCGCTGTTCCACATCGTCGTCGACTTCGAGGACACCGACGAGGAGCTGCCCGCGACCGTCGACCTGCGGTTCCGGCTCACGCACCACCAGACCGGCGACCGCGACGGCATCAGCTGTACGGCGGACTACCGCGCCGGCCTGTTCGAGCGGAGCACCGTCGAGCGCCTCCTCGACTACCTCGCCGAAGTGTTGCGCAGGGCAACGAACCGCCCCGACCTCCGGCTGCCCGACCTGATGCTCCCGACCGACGCCGACCGCGAAACCCTGCACACGCTGGAGTCCGACGCCGACCCGGTCGGCCCGATCGGGCGGGTACGGCGGGACGCCGTGGTCGCCGGCGAACTCAGCGGGCTGCACACCCTGTTCGAGCAGCAGGTCGCGCGCACCCCGGACGCGATCGCCGTCGTCCAGGGCGAGCGCGAGCTGACGTACGCCGAACTCGACCGCCGCGCGAACGCCGTCGCCTGGCAGCTGGTCGACCTCGGCGTGAAGCCCGGCGACATCGTCGCGGTCCGCGTTGCCCGCGGCACCGAGATGGTCGTCGCCGTACTGGCCGTGCTGAAGTCCGGTGCGGCGTACCTCCCGCTCGACCCCGGCGTACCGGAGTCCCGCTGGGCGTTCATGGTCCGGGACGCGGACGCGGTCGCGCTGGTCGGGGACGACGCGGCGCTCGCGGACCGCCTCGCGCTGCGCCTGGTCCCGGTCGCGGCGGTCGACGGCGACCCGCGGGCGCGCCAGGCCCCGCCGGTGCGCGCGGCGGCCGACGACATCGCGTACTGCATCTACACCTCCGGCTCGACCGGCAACCCGAAGGGCGTCGTGGTCCCGCACCGCGGCCCGGTGAACCTGGTCCGGCACTACCTGCGCACCCGGCGCTCGCTGCGGACATTGCAGTGGACGTCGTTCGGGTTCGACGTCCACGTGCAGGAGATGTTCACGACGCTGGCGTCGGGTGCGGCGCTGGTGCTGATCGGCGAGGACGACCGGTACGACCCGGACGCGGTCGTCGCGGCGCTGCGCGATCACGACGTACAGCGGCTGTTCATGGCGTTCAGCCCGCTGACCGCGTTGCTGGCGACGATGCGCCGACTGCCGGAGCTGCCGGCGCTGCGGGAGATCGTCGCGGGCGGCGAGGCGATGGTGCTGACGCACAAGGTGCGGGACTTCCTGGACGCGCATCCGGAGTGCCGGCTGTTCAACGAGTACGGGCCGGCCGAGGCGTCGATCGTGACGACGATCCACGAGGTCGACCCGGCGGAGGACCGGCCGTCGATCGGGCGGCCGATCGAAGGGGTCGCCGTACGCCTGCTGGACGCCGCGCTCCGCCCGGTGCCGGTCGGCGCCGTCGGCGAGATCCACCTCGGCGGGGCCGCCGTTGCCCAGGGCTACCTCGGGCGGCCGGAGGAGACCGAGCGCGCGTTCGTCGCGGACCCGGGGCACCCCGGCGCGCGGCTGTACCGCAGCCGGGACCTCGGGCGCTGGCGTGCCGACGGCACCCTGGAGTACCTCGGCCGCGCGGACGACCAGGTGAAGATCCGCGGCCATCGCGTGGAGCCCGGTGAGACCGAGCACGTGCTGGCCGATCAGCCCGGCGTGGTGGATGCGGTCGTGGTGGCCTGTTCGGATCCGGGTGGTGACACCTGCCTGATCGGGTACGTCGTCCTCGAGGACAGCGATCCCGCCGTACTGGCGCGGCTGATGCTGGACCTGGGCAAGGAGTTGCCGATCTACCTGGTGCCGGCGGACCTGATCCCGATCGAGGAGCTCCCGCTGGACGACAACGGCCGCCTGGACCGCGCCCGGCTGCCGGAACCCGAGTGGCTGAGGCCCTAGGCAACTTGTAGTTCTGCCTTGTAGTTCTGCACCGTGGACGGGGGTCAGATCCGGTGCCGCCCTCCCGCGCCACCGTCCGCCGTTCACGGTGCAGAACCCGCGTTCGATCCCGTCCCTCCACCGGATCGAACGTGTGTACGACCGGTGGGACGTTGCCGTCGGCACGTTGGTTCCCGACCGGTGGGTCACACGGTTGCGGCGGGAGAGTCGCCCCGCCCGCCGCTCACGTGTCCGGCCGATCCAAGGGCCCCCCTCGATCGACCGCTGCCGTCCGGTCCGAGCCCCCTCGACCGGCCGTGGATGACGGTGCCCCCACCCCATCCATCCGTTGCATCGCGTGACATAGGGCACTCGTTACACGGATTCGGGAGATTCGTAAAAATTGCGCAAAGGTGCGCGAGAGAGCCCTTTCCGGACGCCCTCTACTGTGCGTAGTCAGTACCGGATTCAGTCCAGCGCGGCCCACGCCTGGTGCGCGGCCCCGAGCAGGCCGGCGTTGTCCAGCTGTGCGGGCACCACGGTGAGGTCCGTGACGAACGGCAGCTGCGCCAGCCGCTTCACCCACGCCTGCACCGGGTCGAACAGCACCGGCCCGGCCTTCGCGACGCCGCCGCCGATCACGACCGTGGTCAGGTCGACGGTGACCGCCGTCGCCACGATCCCGGCGGCCAGCGCCTGCGCGCCGTCGTCGAACGCGGCCAGCGCGAGCTCGTCCCCGGCCGCGGCGTCGGCGGCCAGTACGGCGGCATCCACGTCCTCGTCCGGCCGCCACCCGCTGCGTTGCGCGCGGGCCACCATCCGGGGGCCGCTCGCGTACGCCTCGACGCAGCCGTACGAGCCGCACGCGCACGCCTCGCCGCCCTGGTCGACCACCACGTGGCCGATGTGCGCCGCGTTGCCGGACTGCCCGGTCAAGGGCTTGCCGTCGACGACCAGGCCGCCGCCGACGCCGGTCGACACGACGATGCCGAGCAGCGTGTGCGCCCCGCGGCCGGCGCCGCTCCAGAACTCGCCGAGCGCGAAGCAGTGCCCGTCGAGGCCGAGCGCGACCGGTACGTCGCCACTGAGCGCCCGGACCCGGTCGACGAGCGGGAAGTTACGCCAGCCGGGGATGTTCACCGGGGAGACCAGGCCGTGCTGCTGGTCGAGCGGGCCGGCGGAGCCGATGCCGACGGCGAGCGGCGCCGCGTCGCCGCGGACGCGGTCGATCAGCTCGCCGAGCGCGGCGAACACCTGGTCGGCGCCGCCGGACGGGGTACGGATCCGGTCGCCGGTGAGAATCGTGCCGTCGGCGGACACCAAAGCGGCGGCCATCTTCGTGCCGCCGATGTCGATTCCCAGCACGGTCTCCCGTGCCACCGCTGTGTCGTGGCTCATCGTCCCCCCGGTCAGGGCGGTCAAGGTCGAGAGACAACGTTATCCGTAGTCGGCCCGAACAGACAGAGGTGATCCAAGGTAATCCCGGAAAACCCGCAGGAAGCGGCCAGCAAACAGCCTTCGCAGGGCTTGACAACGATGCCCCTCAAGCCGTCCAGCAGGTGCTAAATCATTAGCAACCGGCCAGCCGTCCCGGCCCCGGACCCGAGCGTCCTCCCCGGCGAGTCAGGCAGGGGAGTGGCGTGGCGGACTGGGGTGGGAGAGGGTTGGAGGATGAGTGATGAACTGGAGCGGGATGCGGCCGGGGCGTTGGTCGTCGGGTTCAGCGGGACGACGGCGCCGGACAAGTTGCGGCGGGCGGTGGCCGGTGGCCTGGGGGCCGTCATCTTGTTCACCCGGAACGTGGCGGACGCCGAGCAGGTGGCAGCGCTGACGGCCGCGCTGCGGGCCGAGCGGCCGGACCTGATCGTCGCGATCGATCACGAGGGCGGCGAGTTCAGTCACCTCGCCCCGGCGAACCCGTGGCCGCTGGCCTCGCCGCGGCTGCTGGGCGACCTGGACGACGTCGACCTGACCCGCGCGGCCGCGCGGGACGCGGCCGCCACACTGGCGTCGCTCGGCATCGACCTGATGCTCGCGCCCTCGGTCGACGTGAACAGCAACCCCGCGAACCCGATCATCTCCACCCGCTCGTTCGGTCGTACGGCGGACGTCGTGTCGCGGCACGGGGTGGCGTTCGTCGAGGGTGTCCACGAGGCCGGGATCGCCGCCTGCCCGAAGCACTTCCCGGGGCACGGCGACGTGTCCGTCGACTCGCACACCGACCTCCCGCGCGTCGACCGCTCGATCGCGGAGGTCCGCGACGTCGAGCTCGCCCCGTTCCGCGCGACGATCGCCGCGGGCGCCGACGTCGTGATGAGCGCGCACATCGTGTTCTCGGCGTACGACGACCAGCCGGCCACCCTCTCGCACCGGGTGCTCACCGGCCTGCTCCGCGAGGAGCTCGGGTTCGCCGGCGTGATCACCACCGACGCGCTCGAGATGCAGGCGATCACCAAGAACCGGTCGATCGAGGACGCGGCCGTCGCGGCGATCACCGCCGGCGCGGACCTCGCGATGATCGCGGTCGGTACGGCGGACCCGCAGGCACTGACGGCCCGCGTGGTCGAGGCCGTGCGGACCGGCACGCTTCCGGCCGAACGAGTCGCCGACGCCGCCGCCCGGGTCCGCGCGCTCGCCGCGTCACTCGGTCAGCGCACCCGGCAGCCCGGTCTCGACGGCGCCCCGATCCGCGAGGTCGCCGCGCGGGTGGTGGCCGGCCAGACGTTCCCGGCGCTGGGCGGGACGCCGTACGTCGTGGATCTCACGCAGGGCCTGCACCCGGCCTGGAACCCGTACTTCTCCGGGCTGCCCGAGATCTTCACCCGGGTCGCGCCGGGCGCCGAGGGCGTCGTACTGCGCGGCGAGCACCACCTCACCGACGACGGCGAGCCGCAGGACGACGCGATCGCGCGCGCGGCCAAGGCGGCGCAGGGCCGTCCGCTGGTCATCGCGGTCCAGGACGCCGGCCGTACGCCGTGGATGCGCGCGGCCCTCACGCACCTGCTCGAAGGTCACCCCGACGACGTCTTCGTCCTCTGCACCGGCATCCCCGAAGACCAGGCACTGGTACCGGCCGGCATCCCCTCCGCCAGGACGTCGGGTCGCAACGTGGTGGTGTTGGAGGCCGTCGCGCGGCAGCTCACCCGCCAGGCATAGTGCCGATCGCCAGGCCATCACAATGCTCCGCGCGGGCCGCGCCCCCGCGGAGCCGGGCCGTGGGCGGGCGATTGTGATGGCGTGGGCGTCGGCGCCTCACGACGGGCGGCAGGCCAGTTCCAGGTCGAGGGCGTGTTGTTCCACGTAGTTGAGGGCGTGGCGTACGGCGCCCACCGAGACGATGGCGTCGCCTAGCGAGGAGACCGCGACGCGCGGCGGTGTGCTGGTGTAGCGGGACAGGCGGGTCTCGACGTCGGGGAGCAGGGCGGCGGCGGCTTCGGCGACCGCGCCGCCCAGGACGACCAGCTCGGGGTTGAACAGGGTGCCGAGGGTGGCGACCACCCGGGCGGTGCGGTCGGCGATCTCGTGAAGGATGCCCTGGGCAACCTTGTCACCGCCGGCCGCGGCCCGGAACACCTGCTCGGCGGTCACCTCGCCGTCGGTCGCCAGCGCCCGCAGCGCCGTCTCCACGCTCGCGTCGGCAACGGCCGCCGTACCGTTCTCGCGGGCGATCCTGGCAATACCGTGGGTGTCCCCAACGCCTTCGACCAGCTTCAGGAACACCATCTCGCCGGCCCCGCCGCGGCTGCCGTGCAGCAACCGGCCGGAGTCCATCAGCCCGGACCCGAACCGCTCGCCGGCCAGCAGCACCACGAGGTCGTCGACGTTGCGCGCCTCACCCCGCCAGTGCTCGCCGAGGGTCGCCAGGTTCGCGTCGTTCTCCAGCAGGACTGGCCAGCCGTGCAGCTCGGTGAGCCGGTTCGACAGGCCGGTGTCGAAGCGCCGCCAGAACTCGTCGTCGACCAGGATGTTCCCCTCCCGGTCGACGGGCGCGGCGACCCCGGCGCCGGCGGCGAGGACCTGCGCGTCCGACACTCCTGCGGACGCCAGCGCCTCGACCACGGTCTCGTGGACGACATCGGTCCGGTCGCCGGGGGTCTTCACCCCGGCCGCCGACCGGCCGGCCTTGGCGACGGTCTCCCCCCGCAGGTCGGAGACCAGCACGGTCGTCTTCGAGGCGCCGATGTCGATGCCGAGCACGTACCCCGCGTGGCTGTTGAACTCGAACCGCCGCGACGGCCGCCCGACCGACGTCCGGCCGGGGTCCAGCTCGACCACCCAGCCCATCGAGATCAGGTCGTTGCAGACGGCGTGCACGGTCGCGCGGGTGAGACCAGTGGCCTCGATCAGGCCGGTTCCTGTCATCACCCGGGCGCGGGTGAGCACGCCGAGTACCTTGCCCGCGTTCACCCGTCGCAACATCGTCGGGGTGGCCGTCGGCGGGGTAGTCGGTGGTTTCGCCATGAAAGCCCCTTGACCTGGTCGTCGTACCGCACGCAGAATACATGCAGATTCTAAATTTAGAGCCTATATATAAACGCCGGGTTACCAACAGACTTCCGTGTGAGGCATCAGTGAGCACTCCGCAGACCACCCAGCCGACCCAACAGACACAGGCCGACTGGTGGCGGCAGGCCGTCGTCTACCAGATCTATCCGCGCAGCTTCGCCGACTCCAACGGCGACGGCGTCGGGGACCTGCCCGGCATCATCAGTCGAGTCCCGTACCTGGTGGCGCTGGGCATCGACGCGGTCTGGCTGAGCCCGTTCTACCCGTCCGCGCTGGCCGACGGCGGGTACGACGTGGACGACTACCGCAACGTCGACCCGCGGCTCGGGACGCTGGAGGACTTCGACCAGCTGGTCGCGGCGCTGCACGCGGAGAACATCAAGCTGATCGTCGACATCGTGCCGAACCACACCTCGAACCGGCACGAGTGGTTCGTCGAGGCGCTCGAGGCCGCCAAGGGACACCCGGCCCGCGACCGGTACATCTTCCGCGACGGCCCGGAGGGTGCGCCGGACCAGCCGCCGTCGGACTGGGACTCGGTGTTCGGCGGCTCCGCCTGGGCGCAGACCGACGACGGCCAGTGGTACCTGCACATGTTCGCGGCCGAGCAGCCGGACCTGAACTGGGAGCACCCGGAGGTCCGCGCGGACTTCCTGGAGACGCTGAAGTTCTGGTCGGACCGCGGTGTCGACGGCTTCCGCGTCGACGTCGCGCACGCGCTGGTGAAGGACCTCACCGAGCCGTTCCCGTCGAAGGCCACGCTGCCGCGGCAGTCCGAGTCCAACGGCAAGCACCCGCTGTGGGACCAGGACGGCGTGCACGAGATCTACCGGGACTGGCGCAAGCTGCTGAACACCTACGACCCGCCGAAGTCGGCGGTCGCGGAGGCGTTCGTGCCGGCCGCCCGCCGCGCGCGGTACGCGAGTGCCGACGGGCTCGGGCAGGCGTTCAACTTCGACCTGCTGCAGGCCGACTTCGAGTACGAGAAGTTCCGCCAGGTGATCGAGGAGAACCTCGCCTTCGCGGAGGCGAACGGCTCCTCGTCGACCTGGGTGTTCTCGAACCACGACGTCGTCCGGCACGCCACGCGGTACGGCCTGCCGAAGAACCCGAAGGGCGGCTGGCAGGACGGCAAGGACTGGCTGCTGAGCAACGGCACCGAGCCGACCGTCGACGTCGCGCTCGGCCTGCGGCGGGCCCGCGCGGCGACGCTGCTGATGCTCGCGCTGCCCGGCTCGGCGTACCTGTACCAGGGTGAGGAGCTGGGCCTGCAGGAGGTCGGCGAGCTGCCGGCCGCGAACCTGCAGGATCCGGCGTACTTCCGTTCGAAGGGCGCCGAGAAGGGCCGCGACGGCTGCCGGGTCCCGATCCCGTGGACCGTCGGCGGGCTGTCGTTCGGTTTCGGTACGGGCGGCTCGCACCTGCTGCAGCCGAAGTGGTTCGGGGCGTACTCCGTCGAGGCGCAGCAGGACGACGCGGAGTCGACGCTGAGCCTGTACCGCAAGGCCCTCGCCGTACGGCGGGGTCTGCGGACCGGGAGCTCGCTCACGTGGGTGAACGACACCGAGAACGTCCTGCACTTCATCCGCACCGGCGGCTGGCAGTGCGTGACGAACTTCGGCGCCGCCCCGGTCGAGCTGCCCGACGCGGCGGTCGTGCTGTCCAGTGGCCCGCTCGAGGGCGAGAAGCTGCCGAGCGACACCACGGCCTGGTTGATCTAGGCCCTCCCGAAACGCGCTCCGGTCGAACCGTCAGGCGACGGTCCTCCCCCCTGTGACCGGGGCGTCCCCGCCGGTGCGGGTTGCTGTGGTGGATGCGGCGGGGCGGCCGCACCCCACGCCCGCACCCGTACCGGCGGACATGGTCGTGGCGGGGGCACCGGGCGGTTGCCCCCGCCACGGTCCATGGCGTCGTACGGGTGTCAGGATAAGCGGGTGACGACGCTCGCGGACGTGCTCGCAGTACTCGATCGGCTCTACGACCCTGCGTGGGCGGAGTCCTGGGACGCGGTCGGGCTGGTGACCGGTGACCCGGAGCAGGAGGTACGCCGGATCCTGTTCGCCGTCGACCCGATGCGTGAGGTGGTCGACGAGGCGATCGACGGCGGCTTCGACCTGCTCGTGACCCATCACCCGTTGCTGCTGCGCGGTGTGAACAGCGTGGCGGCGACGACTCCGAAGGGGCGCGTGGTCCATGACCTGATCCGCGCCGGCGTCGCGCTGCACGTGTGCCACACGAACGCCGACAACGCGAACCCCGGCGTCAGCGACGCACTGGCCGCGGCCGTCGGGCTCCGGGACACGCGGCCGTTGAAGGCGATGCCGGCCGAGCCGATGGACAAGGTCGTGGTGTTCGTCCCGGTCGCGGAGACACAGGCGATGCTCGACGCGCTGGCCAAGGCCGGCGCCGGGCAGATCGGTGACTACGAGCGCGCCGCCTGGAGCGGGACCGGTGAGGGCACGTTCCGTCCGCTCGCGGGCGCGAACCCGACGATCGGGCGCGTCGGCGACATCGAGGTGGTGCCGGAGAACCGGATCGAGATGCTGCTGCCGCGCCGCAAGCGGCGAGCGGTCGTCGAGGCGCTGGTGGCGGCGCATTCGTACGAGGAGCCGGCGTACGACGTCTACGAGCTCGCCGCCTTGCCGAGCGAACGCGGCGGCGGGCGGGTCGGCGTCCTCGATCAGCCGTTGCCGTTGCGCGACTTCGCGCGCCTGGTCGCGGACAGCCTGCCGCGGACCGAGCACGGGGTGCGCGTGTCCGGCGACCTGGACCGGAGGATCGAGACGGTCGCGGTGGTCGGGGGAGCGGGGGACTCGGAGTTCGACCGGGTCCGCGCGGCGGGCGTCGACGCGTACCTGACGGCCGACCTGCGGCACCACCCGGCGACCGAGGCCCGGGCGTACGGCGATCCGGCGCTCGTCGACGTCGCGCACTGGGCCAGCGAGTGGCCCTGGCTGGCCGCCGCCGACCGCCTCCTGCGCGAAGGCCTGGCGGCCCGAGGCAGTACCGTGGACACTCACATCTCCACGCTGTGCACCGACGCGTGGAATCTGCGGCTCTGACAGTCCGCGCACCTGACAACTGAACGAGTACTAAGGAGCCGACTCTGAACGCCGAGCCCGCCGTCCAACGCCGGTTGCTGGACCTGCAGGATCTCGACCTGCAGCTGGATCAGATCGCGCACAAGCGCGCCTCGCTGCCCGAGCACCAGGCGCTCAAGGACCTGACCGCCGAGAAGTCCGTGGTGGACCGCCAACTCGTCACCGCCGACACCGAGGTCAGCGACCTGCAGCGTGAGCAGAAGAAGGCCGACTCCGATGTCGAGCAGGTCAAGCAGCGCCGGGCGCGCAACCAGCAGCGGCTCGACTCCGGTCAGGTGACCTCGCCGCGCGACCTGGAGAACCTGCAGCACGAGATCGGTTCGCTCGACCGGCGGATCTCCGACCTGGAGGACACCGAGCTCGAGGTGATGGAGAAGCTCGAGGCCGCGGAGGCGGTGCAGGGTGACCTGCGGGCCCGCGCCGAGGCGTTCGCCGGCCGCCAGTCCGAGCTCGAGACCAGCCGCGACGCCGCGCTCAAGGAGCTCGACGAGCAGCGCGCCGGGGTCGCCGACCAGCGCTCCGCCGTCGCCGCCGAGCTGCCGGAGCCGCTGGTCACGCAGTACCAGAAGCTGCGTGAGCGCAACGGCGGGATCGGCGCCGCGCCGCTGGTCGGCAAGCGCTGCATGGGCTGCCGGATGGAGCTCGCGCCCTCCGACCTGACCCGCTTCAAGGCTGCCGCGCCGGACGCCGTACTGCGCTGCGAGGAGTGCGGACGCATCCTGGTGCGGACGTCGGAGAGCGCGGTATGACGTATTCGCACGTCATCGTCGAGGCCGACGGTGGTTCGCGCGGCAACCCGGGACCCGCGGCGTACGGCGCGCTGGTGCGCGACCCGGTCAGCGGGAAGGTGATCGCGCAGCAGGGCAAGACGCTCGGCATCGCGACCAACAACGTCGCGGAGTACTCCGGTCTGATCGCCGGGCTCGAGCTCGCGGCGGAGTACGCGCCGGACGCGTCGATCGAGGTACGGATGGACTCCAAGCTGGTCATCGAGCAGATGGCCGGGCGGTGGAAGATCAAGCACCCGGACCTGCAGCCGCTGGCGCTGAAGGCCCAGGGCCTGGCGCCGTTCGGGACCGAGTGGACGTGGGTGCCGCGGGCGCAGAACGCCGCCGCGGACGCGCTCGCGAACAACGCGCTGGACGGCGTGCCGATCCCGCTCCGGCCGGAGACCGCGCCGACGACCGCGACACCCGCACCGGCGGCTTCTGACCAGCAGAAGGCGATGCGCGGCTGGGGAGCGGCCGCCGAGCCGCCGACGCAGCTGTTCTTCCTGCGGCACGGCGAGACCGTGCACACCGCGGAGAAGCGGTTCTCCGGTTCCGGCGGCGACGACCCGGTGCTGAGCACGATCGGGCACGAGCAGGCGGCGGCCGCGGCGGCGTACCTGGCCAGGCACGGCGGGATCGACGCGATCGTGTCGTCGCCGATGCGCCGGACCCGTGAGACGGCGTCCGCGGTCGGCGAGCGGCTCGGGCTGAGCGTGGTCGTGGACGAGGGCTGGGTGGAGTGCTCGTTCGGCGACTGGGACGGGCACACGTTCGCCGAGGTCCAGGAGAAGTGGCCGGACGCGCTGAACGCCTGGCTGGAGTCGACGAGTGTCGCGCCGCCCGGCGGCGAGTCGTTCGATGCCTGCGCCCGCCGGGCCCGCTCGGCGCGCGACGGCCTGCTGGCGCGGTACCCGGGCAAGTCGGTCCTGGTGGTCACCCACGTGACGCCGATCAAGCTGATGGTGCGCTCGGTGCTGCAGGCCCCGATGGCCTCGATCTTCCGGATGGAACTCCGCCCCGGCACCATCACCGAGGCCCACTGGTACGCCGACGGCCTGGCGTCCTTGCGCTCCTTCAACGTGCAACCTGTCCTAGTCTGACCCCATGCCGCTGCAGAGGGTTCGATTCGCCGAGGAAGTGCCGGAGGTCTTCCGGGCGTCGTTGCGGGACATCCGCCGGGAGCTGGAGGTTCCGGACGGGTTCCCGCCCGAGGTGACGGCCGCGGCGGAGGCAGCGGCGGCGAACGCGCGGCTGCCGGAGCTCGACCGCACCGACCTCGAGTTCGTGACGATCGATCCGCCGGACTCGATGGACCTCGACCAGGCGCTGCACATCGAGCGCGCCGGCGACGGGTTCACCGTGCACTACGCGATCGCCGACGTGGCCGCGTTCGTGCAGGCCGGCGACCCGATCGACACCGAGGCCCGGCGCCGCGGCGTGACCCTCTACGCGCCGGACAAGCGCACCCCGCTGCACCCGCCGGAGCTCTCCGAGGGCGCGGCGTCGCTGCTGCCCGACCAGGTCCGTCCCGCGCTCCTGTGGACGATGACGCTCGACGCTGCCGGTGAGCTGACCGGCGTCACCTGCGAGCGCGCGCTGGTGAAGTCGCGCGCCAAGCTCAACTACGCCGGCGTCCAGAAGGACCTCGACGCCGGTACTGCGCCCGAGTCGCTGCAACTGCTGCGCGAGGTCGGCAAGCTCCGCGAGCAGCGCGAACTCGAGCGCGGCGGCGTGAACCTGCCGATCCCGGACCAGGAGGTCGTCACCTCCAACCACGGCTGGGGCCTGGAGTTCCGGGCGCCGCTGCCGGTCGAGGGCTGGAACGCGCAGATCTCACTGCTCACCGGGATGGCCGCCGCGCAGCTGATGCTGAACGGCCGGATCGGCATTCTGCGGACGCTCCCCGAGTCGCACGACGACCTCCGGCGCAAGCTCGGCAACACCGCCAAGGCGCTGGGCATCGAGTGGCCCGACGAGACGACGTACGCCGAGTTCATCCACGGCCTGGACCCGACGGTGCCCGCGCACGCGGCGATGCTCGCGGCCTGCACGGTCCTGTTCCGCGGCGCCGGCTACACGGCCTTCGACGGCACCGTGCCGGAGCACCCGCAGCACGCGGCGATGAAGGCGGAGTACGCCCATGTGACCGCGCCACTGCGGCGGCTGGTGGACCGCTGGACGGGCGAGATCTGCGTGGCGCTCTCGGCCGGGACCGAGGTGCCGGCGTGGGTCCGCGAGTCGATGGCCGAGCTGCCGAAGATCATGGACGAGGCGGACCGGCGCGCGAACGCCTACGAGCGGTCGATCGTCAGCATGGTCGAGGCCGGGCTGGTGGCGGACCAGGTCGGCTCCGAGTTCGACGGCGTGATCACCGACGTCGACGAGCGGGACGACGGCCGCGGCATCGTCGCGCTCAGCAAGTTCGCGATCGAGGGCCGCGTCACCGGGACGGCGCTGCCGCTCGGCCAGCGGGTCCGCGTCAAGCTCGTCGAGGCCGACATCGCCAAGCGGACCGTGTCCTTCGAACTAGTCCTCTAGGTAGTCCTCGACGGCCGCCGTCGTGCGATCGAGGTCGCCGGTCGCCAGCAGGTCGATCAGGGCCCCGCGGAGCATCGCCAGGACGGCGGTACGTCGTGCCGCGCTCTGGCCGGGCTCGCTCGCCGCGAGGAGCTCGAGCCAGTCGGCCACCGTCGAGCGGGCGAAGTCCGCCCACGGCCCCTCGGGCGCGACCAGCGAGCGGCCGTAGGCCTCGACCCAGAACGTCATCAGCGGGCGGCGTTCCGGCGCGGCCAGCCAGGTCCACAGCTCCCGCGCGATCACCGTCAGGCCGGGCGGGTCGTCGTACCGCTCGTCGATCTGCCGGAGCAGTTCGAGTTCGTCGGCGCGGGCGCGGGCGAGCAGGGCCCGGATCAGGCCGTCCTTGCTGCCGAACAGGAACAGCAGCACCCGCGGGCTGGAGCCGATCGCGGTCGCCAGCGGGCGCAGCGACAGGTCGGCGAGGCCGTGCGTGAGCGAGTAGGCGTACGCGCGCTCCAGCAGTTCCTGCTGGCGCGCGGACGGAGCTTCCTTAGTGGTCGGCACCGGGCTAGTATCTCTTACTGAAACAGTCGTGTCACTAGTCAGGGGGCCTCCCCGCCTGGACTGAGGAGCGCAGGGAGCGTAGCGACCGGAGCGACGAGGGAAGGCGGGGAGTCAAAGCCCCCTGACTCGCCGCGCCGGAGGCGTGGCATTCAATACAGAGCGGGTAGGGTTGATGACGAAACTGATCAGGAAGCTGGGGCAGCCGGGTGACCTCGGCTGGGTGGTGCAGTCGCATGCGGAGATCTATGCGGCGGAGTACGGCTGGGGTGCGGCGTACGAGGCGCTGATCGCGCAGATCGTGTCGGCGTACGCGTCCGACCACGACGACGAGCGCGAGGCCGCGTGGATCGCGGAGGTGGACGGCGAGCGGGCGGGCAGCATCTTCTGCGTGCGCGGCCCGGACGAGACGACGGCGCAGCTGCGGCTGCTCCTGGTGACACCGGCCGCGCGCGGGCTGCGGCTCGGGGCCGAGCTCGTCGACACGTGCCTGGCGTTCGCGCGGAACGCCGGGTACAAGCGGATGGTGCTGTGGACGAACGATCCGCTGGTCGCCGCGCGGCACATCTACCTGGCGCGCGGATTCCGGCTGACCGGTTCCGAAGTACACAATCTGTGGGGACAGGACCTGCTCGGGCAGACGTACGAGCTGGACCTCTAGGACTTGCAGGCGGGTGCGCCGGGCGCCGCGGTCTTGTAGATCGCGTGCGAGAGGAAGGCCGTGACGTAACCGTTCGCCACCGTCAGCGCGTGCCGCCGGTCGGCAGTGCCGAGCGGGAGGTACCTCTGCAGCGGGTACGCCAGGTAGTAGACGCCGTAGTCGGTGAAGTTGTAGTGCCGGGTGCCCGGGATCGTCGCGCACCACGACGTCCCACTGCTTGCCTTGAGCAACGACAGGGCGCGGTCCCGGGCCACGTCGTCGCCGGCGTCCGGCCCGCACACGCTGGTGATGCAGGAGTCGTCGGCGCCGAGCAGCAGGATCGGCGCCTTCACCCCCTTCTGCACGACCTCGCCGAACTGCATCCCGTCGAGGTCGACCGCCGCCGCGCAGCGTGCGTCGAGCCGACAGGCCTCGAGTGCGGCCGCGCCGCCGAACGAGTGACCGACGTACGACGCCCCGACCGCGGGCTGTACCGAGTTGGGGAGCTCCTTACCAACCATGCCGGCGGCGAACCGCGCGTCGGCCGCCCAGACCTTCACGAGGTGGTCGCCGGCCTGCAGCGCGCCCTCGTCGTCGTCGCCGAGGTTCGACGGACTGGCCTCCGGCTTGCTCTCCACCGGATGCCCGCCGAGCACGGTGAGCTTCGCGCTGTACGTCGGCGTCACCCCGGCGACGAGGTAGCCGTGACTGGCGAGCTCCTCGGCGAGGGCGGCGTACATCGGCGCCGACAGACCCATGCCCGGCATCAGCACGACGACCGGGAAGCGTCCCGGCGCGATCGCGACACGGTCCAGGGCACGGTCCTGGAGCGTGTCGAACGGCCCCTGCAGCACCGAAGCCGGCGGCTCGAGGTGCAGGCCCGCCCACTCGTCCGGTGCGTACTGGACGTGCTGGCCGGTGGTCTCCTTGGCGACCGGGTACCAGAGCCAGACGGCGAGCCGCCGCGGGCCGTTCACGTACGGGTCGCGGCGCGGCGTGTCCGTCCACTCGAACGTCCGCCGGCCGACCTGGAAGCTCCCGGTGGTCTCCGGCAACGCCACCGGCTCGGACCGTTGCACCAGCACCCAACCGACGTACCCGGCACCACCGAGCAGCGCCAGCAGGAGCACGATCACGATCCCCGTCCGCACTCTCCGCATACCGCCAGTTTCTCACCCGCGGCCGGTCGGACGCCGGTCCCGCGGAGGCGTGTTCGGCGCCGGGACGGAAGCGGAACGGGCCGGTCATGTAAGCCGGATTCTGTCGAGTGCGATCATCCATCTACGGTGACCGTTGCCGGTCACCTCCAGCGGCCTACCCGCGAGCTCGGGCGGGCAGCCCTCGAACGCTCGCGCGGGCGGCGGTCGCCCGCTGCCCTTCTTGGCCTTGCTCCACGTGGGGTTTACCGAGCCTCCGCAGTTACCTGCGGAGCTGGTGGTCTCTTACACCACCGTTTCACCCTCACCCGCACTCCGATGAACCACGGGGTTCACCAGAGCCGCTGGCGGTCTGTTCTCTGTGGCACTGTCCCGCGGGTTGCCCCGGGTGGGTGTTACCCACCACGCTGCCCTGTGGAGTCCGGACTTTCCTCGGCGCCCTCTGCAAAGGACGACGCGATCGCCCGACCGACCCGTTCCGTCCCTTCAGGATACGGCCTCGGGCAGCACCTCCGGGAACAGGCCGTCGGGACCGCGGTCGTACGGGCGGACGTCGACCACCGCGTCCAGGTTCAGCGGGCCGTAGATGTGCGGGAAGCTCATCCCGGTGCCCTCCAGGTCCTCGTCGCACAGCGCGGACACCAGGCGGGCGGTGTCGATCACCAGCAGGCACAGCGGCTCGGTCACGTCGTCGTACGCGAAGTTGGCCACCATCGCGACCTGTTCCGGGCGGGAGGCGTGGATGAACGTCGCGCCGTCGTCGAGGCTCTTCCCGCGCGTCGACCACCGGTAGCAACCGGCCTCGACCGCGGCCGCCCACTGGTCCGCGAACGCGATGTGCAGAATCGTCGCCATGGCCCGAGGCTATCGAGGTCGCCGGTCCGGGCCGCCGTTGCGACACTCGCAGGTCGTCTCGATGTCACCAACTCTGGCTAGCGTTCCAGGCATGACTCCGCCCAGAGCAGCTCTCGATCGTCGCAAGTTCCTCGGTGCCGTCGGAGGTGTCGCCGGTCTGGCGACGCTCGCGCAACTGCCCGTCGGCCCCGCGAACGCCACCCCGCGGCCGGCCGGCGGGAACTACCCGTTCACGCTCGGCGTGGCCAGTGGCGACCCGACGCCGTCCGGCGTCGTGCTGTGGACCCGGCTCGTGCCGGACAAGTTCGTCCCCGGTGGCGGCATGCCGGCGACCAAGGTGCCTGTGGAGTGGCAGATCGCGCTCGACGCCGGGTTCCGGCGGGTGGTGCGGACCGGTACGACGTGGGCGCTGCCCGAGCTCGCGCACTCGGTGCACGTCGAGGTCGAAGGGCTGGCGCCGGACAGCGAGTGGTTCTACCGGTTCCGGTACCGCTCGGACGTGTCGCCGACCGGACGCACCCGGACCGCGCCGGTCCGCACCGGGCGGAACGCCGAGGTGAAGTTCGCGTTCGCGTCCTGCCAGGAGTGGTCGAGCGGGTACTACTCGGCCCTGCGGCACCTCGCCGACGAGGACCTCGACCTGGTCCTGCACCTCGGCGACTACGTCTACGAAGGCGGCATCCCGGCCGACGGCGGCTACCGCAAGACGCCGGTGCCTTCGGTACTGCGGACCGCGCCGCGCGACGTGGACCGCTGGCGGATGCAGTACGCGCTGTACAAGAGCGACCCGGACCTTCAGGCGGCGCACGCCCGCTTCCCGTGGATGGTGACCTGGGACGACCACGAAGTACAGAACGACTACGCCAACACGCAGTCGCAGTACGAGGGTGACATCTCGGCGCTGCGCGCGGCGGCGTACCAGGCCTGGTACGAGCACCAGCCGGTGCGGCGGCCCGCGCGGCCGACAGGTGAGGGGCCGCGGATCTACCGGCGGCTGCAGTGGGGCGATCTCGCGCAGTTCGACGTGATCGACGGCCGGCAGTACCGCAGCGTCCCGCCGTGCGGCTGGGGCGAGGCCGACGCCTGCGAGGGCGGGTACGACCAGTCCATCACGATGCTCGGCCAGACCCAGGAGCAGTGGCTGTACGACGGCCTGCAGCGGTCGCGGGCGCAGTGGGACGTGCTCGCGAGCAACGTGATGCTCAGCCGGCTCGACCACGACGGCGCCGCGGGCGACCTGCTCTGGCACGACGCGTGGGACGGGTTCCCGGGCGCTCGGCAACGGCTGATCGGGGCCTGGGAGCGGGCGCGGACGCGGAACCCGGTCGTCGTCACCGGTGACTGGCACTCGACGTTCGTCAACGACATCCACGCGGACTTCGACCGCGAGGGGACGCCGGTGGTGGCGACCGAGTTCGTCGGTACGTCGCTGACGAGCAACGGCGACGGCGAGGTGTACGGGCCGTACTACGGGCCGATGATCAAGTACAACCCGCACATCAAGTTCTTCGACGGCGACCGGCGGGGCTACGTGCGCTGCACGATCGACCGGTCGGAGTTCCGTACGGACCTGCGGATGGTCACCACGGTCAGCCGCGCCGACGCCCCGCAGTACACCTACGCGTCGTTCGTCGTCGAGGACGGGCGTCCCGGGGCGGTGAAGGTCTGATCCGCCGTGGATTAAGGTGCTCGGCATGGCGAACGAGGAGCACAGCGACACCGCGGCCGCGGACAAGCCGCAGCGGCCGATCAAGCCGGTCGACGACCTGGTCAGCACGCAGCACACGCTGACCGTCGACGGGCAGGAGCTGCGGTACACGGCGACCGCCGGGCGGGTCGTGCTCCGCCAGGAGGTGCACACCGACGGCAAGTTCGACGGGTTGCAGCCGAAGGCGGAGGTGTTCCTCACCGCGTACACGCTGGACCTCGCCGACTCCGCCGACTCCGCCGAGGCGGCGGACCGGCCGGTGACGTTCGCGTTCAACGGCGGGCCGGGGTCGTCGAGTGTCTGGCTGCACCTCGGGCTGCTCGGGCCGCGCCGCGTGGTCTCGGGTGACGTCGGCGAGCTCGCGCCCCCGCCGTACGCGATCGTCGACAACGCCGAGACGCTGCTCAAGCACAGCGACGTGGTGTTCATCGACCCGGTGTCGACCGGCTTCTCTCGCGCCGCCGAGGGGGAGAAGCCGGCCGACTACCACGGGTTCACCCGCGACCTCGAATCGGTCGGCGAGGTGATCCGGCTGTGGACGTCGCGGAACGGGCGCTGGATGTCGCCGAAGTTCCTGGCCGGCGAGTCGTACGGCACGACGCGCGCGGCCGGGCTCGCGGCGCATCTGCAGGAGCGGTACGGGATGTACCTGAACGGCGTCATCCTGATCTCGGCGGTGCTCGAGTTCGGGACGCTGGACTTCACGCCGGGCAACGACCTGCCGTACACGTTGTTCCTGCCGTCGTACGCCGCGATCGCGCACTACCACGGGCTGGTGCCGGACCGGACGCTCGAGGAGGTGCTGGCGGACGCGGAGCGGTTCGCGGCCGGGCGGTACCCGAATGCGCTTGCCCAGGGCAACCGAATTCCGGCGGACTACCGGGCCGAGGTGGTGGAGCGGCTGGCCGCGCTGACCGGGTTGAGCGCGGACTACATCGACCGCGTGAACCTGCGGATCGAGCACGAGCGCTTCTTCGCCGAGCTGCTGCGCCCGAGCCGCCGGACGGTCGGGCGTCTCGACGGCCGCTTCACCGGATGGAACGCTGACTACGGCCTGGAGAAACCGGACCGTGACCCGTCGATGAGCGCGATCATCGGCCCGTACTCCGCGGCGCTCAACCACTACGTCCGTGTCGAGCTCGGCTACCACAACGACCTGCCGTACGAGATCATCAACCTGGACGTCAACCGGAACTGGTCGTTCAAGGAGTTCGAAGGCCAGCAGATCACTGTCGCCGAGAAACTGGCCGAGGCGATGCGCACCAACCCGCACCTGAAGGTCCACGTAGCCTCCGGCCACTACGACGGCGCCACCCCGTACTTCGCCACCGAACACACCCTGGCCCGCCTACAGCTCCCCGCCGACCTGACCCCCAACATCGAAACCAAGTACTACCCCGCAGGCCACATGATGTACGTCCACGACGACTCCCGCATCCAACAATCCGCAGACCTCGCCGCCTTCATCACCTCCGCGTCGAACCGAGGATCCTGAGGGTCACGGCAGGGTGAGTACTTCGGCGCCGGTGTCGGTGACGACGAGGGTGTGTTCGAACTGGGCGGTGCGGGACTTGTCCTTGGTGGTGGCGGTCCAGCCGTCGTCCCAGAGGTCGTAGTCGTAGGTGCCGAGCGTCAGCATCGGCTCGATGGTGAACGTCATGCCGGGCTCGATCACGTCGTCGAAGCGCTCGTCGTCGTAGTGCGGGATGATCAGCCCGGAGTGGAACGCCGTCGAGATCCCGTGGCCGGTGAAGTCGCGGACCACGCCGTACCCGAAGCGCTTCGCGTACGACTCGATCACGCGCCCGATGATGCTCACCTGCCGGCCGGGCTTGACCGCCTTGATGCCCCGGTTCAGCGCCTCGCGGGTGCGCTCGACGAGCAGCCGGCTCGCCTCGTCGACCTCACCGACCAGGAACGTCGCGTTGGTGTCGCCGTGCACCCCGTCCAGGTACGCCGTGATGTCGACGTTGACGATGTCGCCGTCCTCGAGCGGCCGGTCGTCGGGGATGCCGTGGCAGATCACCTCGTTGACCGACGTACACAACGACTTCGGGTAGCCGCGGTACCCGAGCGTCGACGGGTACGCACCGCGCTCGACCAGGTACTCGTGACCGACCGCGTCCAGCTCGTCCGTGGTCACCCCGGGCTTCGCCGCGGCGCCGACCGCCTGCAACGCCTGCGCGGCCAGCTTGCTCGCGACCCGCATCCGGTCGATCAGCTCCGGCGACGTCACATAGGAACCGTCGAACGGCGTCGGCGCCGGCTTGCCGACGTATTCCGGGCGCGGGATGGAAGCAGGAACGTCGCGGCGCGGCGAAATGACGCCAGGAGTGAGGATCGACATGGTGAGATCATTCTAGAGAGCGCGACAAGACTCCCCAGGAGGTGGTCAGCCGGATGAGCGACGATCACAGCAACGAGTGGTACTACAACACCAAGACCGGCAAGGTCGAGCCGTACCAGGGCGGCAAGGCGGGCGACCGGCTCGGGCCGTACAGCTCGCCGGAGGAAGCCGCCCGCGCGCTGGAGAAGGTCCAGGAACGCAACGAGGACTGGGACAACGACCCGAAGTGGAACGACGACTGACGGTCCGGCCGACGTACCGAGGGGCACCACCGAACAACTCGGTGGTGCCCCTCAGGTTTTCGGTACGGCGAACGCCCGGATCAGCGGGCTACCCGCCGGGCCGCGGTCTTGCGGGCCGGAGCCTTGCGGGCCGGGGCCTTCTTCGCGGCGGTCTTCTTCACCGCGCTCTTCTTCGCGGCCGTCCGGGCCGGCGCCTTCTTGGCGGCGACGCGCTTCGCCGGCGCCTTCTTGGCCGCGGTCTTCTTCGCGACCGTCTTCTTGGCCGCGGTCTTCTTGGCCGGAGCCTTCTTGGCGACGGTCTTCTTCGCCGCGCCGGCCTTCTTCGCCACGGTCTTCTTGGCGGCGGCCGTCGTCTTGCGGGCGGTCGTCGTCTTCTTCGCGGCCGTCTTCTTGGCCGCGGTCGCGCGCTTCGCCGGGGCCTTCTTCGCGACGGTCTTCTTCGCGGTGACCTTCTTCGCCGGAGCCTTCTTGGCGGTGGTCTTCTTGGCGGTGGTCTTCTTGGCCGGCGCCTTCTTCGCCACCGTCTTCTTGGCGGCGGTCTTCTTGGCCGCACTCACCTTCTTCGTCGCTGTCTTCTTTGCTGCGCTGACCTTGCGCGCGGTCGTCGTCTTCGCGGCGCTGGCCTTCTTCGCGACAGTCTTCTTGGCGGGAGAAGCCTTTTTGGCTGTCGCCTTCCCTGCGGCTGCCTTCTTGGCTGGCACTCTGCCTCCTTGGTGCGGCTGAGGAAAACCACGGTGGATTCCTCGTCGTCATGATGATGACAACAGTTGTGCTCCACGTAAAGCACCCGAAACGTCCGCAGGTTAAGGAGAACTGGCGGCAAAGCGGCAGCCAAATGCCGGAAATCCTTGTGCAGAAGGGATTCCGCCGCACGCCGAGCATGCCGGATACGCTCCAGAATTTCTTCACGACACGCCACACTTTGTGGCGCCGAACTGCCCGGATCGACGAGTGTTGTCCTCGGCAACGTCCTGCGAACGTGAGGTGTGCGGACCGATGAAGAGCGCGTACGACGACCTGCGCGACGTCGTCGAACTACCCCGCGAGGTGCGTCGGGTGGTGAGCATCGTGCCGTCGTTGACGGAGTCGATCGCGGCCACGCATCCGGCGCTGATCGTTGGTGCGACCGACTGGTGTACGCATCCCGCGGACCTCGACGTCGCACGCGTCCGCGGTACCAAGAATCCTGATCTCGACCGCATCCTCGAACTCGCACCGGACGTCGTCGTCGCGAACGCCGAGGAGAATCGCGCGGACGATCTCGACGCGTTGCGCGCGGCCGGAATCGCGGTCTGGGTGACCGCGCCGACGACGGTGCCCGCAGCACTCGATTCGCTCGGCCGGATGTTGTCCGCGATCATCGGCGGTGAACCACCGTGGCTCGACGAAGCACGCGCGGTGTGGAGTGCGCCGTACGACGGAATACGCCGGCGGGCGGTGATACCGATCTGGCGTAGACCATGGATGGCGTTGGGCCGGGACACGTTCGCCGGCGATCTGCTCGCGCGGATCGGTGTCGACAACGTACTGCGCGAATGGGCCGAGCGATATCCGCGCATCGATCCGGACGCGTTACCGGAGTACGACGTGGTGGTCTTGCCGGACGAGCCTTACGCGTTTTCACCGGACGACGGTCCGGAGGCTTTCGACCGGCCGGCGCGCTGCGTATCCGGTCGGCATCTGACCTGGTACGGACCGTCACTGGTGGAGGCTCGCGCAGTGCTCACCGGACAGCTCGCGTGACGTCCGCCACCATCGCTGAGACATCAGCTAGACGCTTAGGTATGCCTCACCTACACTCGCTGCGTGCCGTCGATGACCGCGAAGAAGAAGTGCTGCAAGGACAAGCCGAGGTGCAAGAAGTGCCCGGTCGTCCTGCTGCGCCTGTCGAAGGCAGGCTGCGCCGAGCGGATCGACAAACTGCACTACAAGGTGGACAAGAAGGTCCCGAAGAAGGTTCTCAAGGAAGCGCGGAAGCGCTGATCCGGACGGCCTGCTTCAAGATGCTCTGCTTCAGGACGCTCGGCGCAAGGTGATCGCGTCGGTCGCCTGGCGAAGGATGCCGGGGATCGTCACGTGGGCGGCCTGACCGGTCGCCTCGAGGTCGTCGCCGTACCACCAGCCGTGCGCGCTGATCGTCTGCAGCTCGATCTCCTCCTGGTTCGCGAACGTCACGTCGACGCTGTCCACCGCGACCGCGAAGAAGGTCTGGTGCTGGATGATCCGGCAACCGCCGTACTCGAACTCGATCGTGTTCGTCGCGACCGGCAGACCGAGGTCGTCGGCCGGCAGCACGATGCCGACCTCCTCCCGCAGTTCCCGGCTCGCCGCCTGCGCGACGGTCTCGCCGAGCTCGACGCCGCCGCCGATCGTGAACCAGTACGGCGTCTGCGGCTTCAGCGGATCCCAGCCGTGCAACAGCAGTACCCTGCCGTCCGGACGCACCGGCAGCACGCGGGCCGTCGTACGACGTCGGACCGTTCCTGGTGGTGGCAGCTGGGATTCGCTCACACCACAAAACGCTACGGGACAAGGCGTGCCGTCCGCCGGGTGAAGCGGCGCGTCTCACCGTGTCCCATATGGTTGCCGCAGACACCTACGATCGGAGTATGGCAACGATCGGACTCGGGCTGGCGGCGCTGGGGCGTCCTGGGTACATCAATCTCGGGCACGACGAGGACCTGCCGCCGCGACGCGCGGTCGAGGACCTGCGGGAGCGGACGCACGAGCTGCTGGAGCAGGCGTGGCAGGCCGGTGTTCGGTACTTCGACGCCGCGCGTTCGTACGGTCTTGCCGAAGAGTTCCTCGGCGAGTGGCTGACGCCGGAGCGCCGTACCGAACTGACGGTCGGGTCGAAGTGGGGCTACACGTACGTCGCCGACTGGCGGCACGACGCGCAGACGCACGAGGTGAAGGACCACAGCCTCGCGACGTTCGAGCGGCAGTGGCCGGAGACGTTGCGCGCGCTCGGTGGGGCGCCGGACTTCTATCTGGTGCACAGCCTCACGTCCGACAGTCCCGCGCTGGAGGACAAGCGCTTGCTGGATCGGCTGCGTGAACTGGCGGAGTCCGGAGTCCGCGTCGGTCTGTCGACGAGCGGCCCACGGCAGAGCGAGACGCTGCGCAAGGCGTTGTCCTCCGGTACGCCGTTCTCCGCGGTCCAGGCGACGTGGAACGTGCTGGAGACGTCGGCGGGCGGCGCACTGGCCGAGGCGCATGACGCCGGATGGTTCGTCGTCGTCAAGGAGGCGGTGGCCAACGGGCGGTTGACGGCGCGGGCGGGCGAGACGCCGTTCAACGAGTTCGCCCGGCAGCACGGTGTGGCGCCGGACTCGTTGGCGATCGGTGCGGCGGTCGCGCAGCCGTGGGCGGATGTGGTGCTCAGCGGCGCCACTACGGCGGCGCAGCTGAGCAGCAACCTTGCTTACCGCATCGACGGCCCGCTGACCGAGTTCAGCCAGCAGCCCGAGGAGTACTGGACAGAACGCTCGGCGCTGCCTTGGATCTAGACGTACTCGGCGCGCCGGGGCTTCGGTAGGCTGATCGGACACGACTGGCGCGGGTGGGCAGACCACCGGGGAGTGACGGCAGGGCATCGACCGCCTGGGTGTCCGAGGCAGCTATTCCGGGAGCCTGATCGTGCACCGTGTCCTGCATCTGTCCGATACCCACGTCAGCCGCACCGGCCCGGACGAGGACGGCGTCGACGGCCTCGCCGCGCTGAAACGCCTGCTGTACGACGTCCGCCACGTGCCGGCCCTGGACCTGGTGGTGGTCAGCGGCGACATCGCCGACGACGGCTCGCGGGAAGGCTGCGAGGCCGTGCGCTCGGAGGTCGGGTCGTTCGCCGCCGAGCGCGGAATCCCGCACATCTACTGCACCGGCAACCACGACCGCCACGCCGGCTTCGTGGCCGCTCTCGGCTGGGGTCACCTCGGCCCGGACGGTGCGTCGATCGGACGGCGGGCCGACGTCCCCGACGTGATCGCGGGTGTCAGCGTCGTGAACGGGCTGCGGGTGATCACACTCGACAGCCTGGTCCCCGGCTCGACGGACGGCGTGCTCGGTCGGGGCCAACTCGATTGGCTCACGGCCGAGTTGGCGACGCCGGCGCCTGCCGGGTCGATCGTCGTACTGCACCATCCGCCGTTGTTCGTGGACGCGGTTCCCTTCATGGAGTCCGTCGTACTGCGAGACCCTGCGGCGCTCGGTGAGGTCCTGGCCGGCACCGACGTACACGCGGTCCTCTGCGGCCATCTGCATCATCAGCTGACCGGCCGCGTGGGGGAGACGCCGGTTTCGGTGACGCCAGGTGTTATCACCCGCATCGACCTCACGGCGCCGCCGGCCTTGGCGCGCGGCGTCCTCGGCGCCGGCGCGACGGTTGTCGACCTCGGTGGGCCGTTCGCGCCGATGTTCCACACTGTCCACGCTCGCGATCACGACGCCAACGCAGAGGTGTATGTTTACAACCCGCTCACCGGTGAGGACGTCGCCGAGGAGTGATCGGGACGCAATACTGCGAACCGTCCACGGCGCCACCCTCAGAACGTGTGTTCCTCGCCGGGGAAGGCGCCGGACGCCACCTCGGCGGCGTACGTCGTGGCCGCGTTGGTGAGGACGCCGCGCAGGTCGGCGTACTGCTTGACGAAGCGGGGCATGGTGCCGGAGCGCAGCCCGGCCATGTCCTGCCACACCAGGACCTGCGCGTCGGTGTCGCGGCCGGCGCCGATGCCGATGGTCGGGATCGGGATCCGCTTGGTGATCTCGGCGGCGACGTCGCCCGGAACCATCTCGAGGACGAGTGAGAACGCACCCGCGTCGGCGAGCGCGACGGCGTCGTCGATCAGGCCGGCCGCCTGTTCGCCGCGGCCCTGCACGCGGTACCCGCCGATGCTGTGCTCGCTCTGCGGGGTGAAGCCGATGTGCGCCATCACCGGGATGCCGGACTGCGTCAGCTTCTCCACCATCGGTACCACGGTCCGCCCGCCCTCGAGCTTCACCGCGTGCACGCCGGCTTCCTTCATGAACCGTACGGCGGTGTGGAACGCCTGCTCCGGCGACGCCTGGTACGAGCCGAACGGGAGGTCCGCGACGACGAGCGCGCGGTCGACCGCGTTCGCGACGGCGCGGGCGAGCGGGATCAGTTCGTCGACGGTGACGCGCAGGGTGGTGTCGTAGCCGTACACGTTGTTCGCCGCGGAGTCACCGACGAGCAGCACCGGGATGCCCGCCTGGTCGAAGATCTCGGCCGTGTACTGGTCGTAGGCGGTGAGCATCGCCCACTTCTCCCCACGACTCTTGAAGTCCCGCAAATGATGCACCCGATACCGCCGCGGCCGCTTCGCCCCGTTCCCCACCGCCCGCTCTCCCCGCCCACCACCGTACGGCGCCACACCTGTGTCCGCGCCGACGTCGGAAACAGGCGGGACAGCACCCGGCCCAGCATCCGCGCCACCAGCCTGACCGGGGGCGGTGCTCGCTCCCGCGTCCGCGCCGGACTGCCCGTGGACGGCGGTGCTCGCTCCCGCGTCCGAACGAGGCTGCCCGTGGACGGCGGTGCTCGCTCCCGCGTCCGAACCAGCCTGACCGTGGACGGCCGTGCTCTGTCCCGCGTCCGCGCCCGACTGACCGTGGACCGCAGTCGGTCCGGCGTTCGTACCGGAGGCGGGCTGGTACGCCGGGCCGGCTGACTTCGGGTTGGCTGGGTTCGCGCTGGCCGGGTTCGGGGTGGCCGGGTGCAGGTTGTCTGGGTTCGGGCTGAGGGCGGCTGCTTGGGCGCGGCGGGCTGCTCGGTGTGAGGTGACCTGCTCAGCAGGCACTTGGCTCGGCGCGTCCTGCTGGACACCCGCACGCCGCCGCGCGCCCACAGGACGGGCAACCGGCGCCTCTTGCTCTGCCTGCGCTCCAGGGTGCGGCCGCGCTCGATCAGCAGCAGCCGGCGACTGGTGTGCCGCCTCCGAGGACTGCCGACGCGATTGATCAGCGTCCTGCGGCGACAGTTGGTGTGCAGCGCCCGACGACTGCCGGCGTGCTTGATCAGCCGACTGCGGGGACGGTTGGTGCGCTGACTGCTGGTGTGTTGCTTGCGGCGGCAATTGGTCTGGTGCCTGCAGGGATGGCTGGTTCGCCGTCGCCTGTGGCGGGTGGTGTGCTGACCCGGACTCGGATGTGTGTGTCGTCCGGTGCTGCTCGTCGGCGGCGGTCGCGTTGTTCTCGTACTCCGCGCTCGGGTCCGACAGATATCCGTTGTCCCGCACCACCGGCCGCAAGCGAATCTCCTGCGGCTGAGTCTCCTCCGGCTCCACCTGCCCCCGACCACCCTCGTACCCACGTGCCGACTCGTACCCGCGCCCTGCCTCACCGGACCGCGCCGACTCGGGCGAACGCGCCGGTTCTGTCGAGCGCGATGGGTCGGGCGAACGCGGCGGCTCGTACGAACGCGGATGCTCGGACGAACGCGGCGACTCGGCCGGTTGCGCCGGCTCGTACGAACGTGGGGGCTCGGGCGAACGTGGCGGCTCGGGTGCGCGGCGTGGTTCGGGGGAGCGCGGCGATTCGTGGCCCCACACGGGTTCCGGACCGGGACCCGGTTCATGCCGGCGGGGCTGTTCCTGACCGCGGCCAGCCTCCTGGGCTCGCGGGGCCTCGGGCGGTTGGAGGCGCTGCGGTGGCCGTGGCGGCTGCTGTGAACTCAAGCCGTTGCTCAACCCGTTGCTACTCAACCCGTTGCTCGCAAGCCCGTTGCTCCCGAGCCCGTTGCTGCTGAGGCCGTTGTTCGACCCGTTAACGGACCCATGGCTGCTCAGACCGTTGTTGCCGGGATTGCTGAGCCCGTTGCTCATTCCGTTGTTGTGCCCACCGGGCAAACCGTTGCCGGGTTGGGGTGTGGGGCCGGTCCAGTTCGTGGTGCCGGGGGATGGTGGGCGTTGCGGCGTACTGCCCTGGGTCGAGCCAGGCCCGAACGGGCTCGGCCGGCCCTGCTGTGGCTGTGGGCGGAACGGGTTCTGCTCGGAATGCTCCCGCCCGTACGGCTCCTCGTAGGACTCGCCCCGCACCTGCGGCGGTGGTGGCGCGCTCGGCAGGTACGGCGGTTTCGGTACGTACGGCTGCTGCGGCACCGGGCCGCGTTCGTACGTGCGCGGTGCGTTCGGCAGTGACGGCGACGGGTCGAGGCCGAGCCCGGAACCGCCCGGGCCGTGGTCCCGCCACGTGTCGTTGTCGTAGTCCGAGCGGCGGTGTTCCTCGGTTGCCCGGTTCTTCGGTCCGGTCCCGTACGGCGAGGGAAACTCCTCGTCGTCACCGTGGGTACCGGCCGACAGGAAGTTGTCAACCATGCCCTCATCGTCCCACCGTTGCGGAGGGTGAGCGCCACCGGCTGTGGGTGAGCGATCGCTCACATCGTGCCGGGGCAGGCCGGACCGGTCGTGCAGCTCCTCGGACGAGCCCCACGGGGATTCTTGGGATGGGCGGTACCGCCAGGAGTCGCTCAGTGCTCGGCTGCCTTCCGTGCGTCCTCACGCCATGCGTTGGTGATCGGCAACCGGCGGTCCCGGCCGAAGGCCTTGTGGGTGATCTTCGGCCCCGGCGGGAACTGCCGGCGCTTGTACTCCGCTCTGTCGACGAGCTGGATCACCTTGCTGACCAGCTCGGTGTCGAAGCCCGCGGCGACGAGTTCGGCACTGCCGCGGTCCTGTTCGACGTAGTCGTCCAGCATGTCGTCGAGCAGGTCGTACGGCGGCAGCGAGTCGGTGTCCTGCTGCCCGGGCCGGAGCTCGGCGGACGGTGGCTTCGCGATCGAGTTCTCCGGGATCGGCGGCTGCTGGCCGCGCGCCTTCGCGTCCTCGTTCCGCCACTTCGCGAGCCGCCAGACCAGCGTCTTCGGCACGTCCTTCAACGGCGCGTACCCGCCGACCGCGTCGCCGTAGATCGTCGAGTAGCCGACGGACAGCTCCGACTTGTTGCCACAGGCAAGTACCAGGTGGCCGTCGGAGTTCGACAGGCCCATCCAGATCACCGCGCGAACCCGCGCCTGCAGGTTCTCCTCGGCGAGCCCGGTGAGGCCGAGCGTGTCCAGGAACGGCTGCACCATCGGCTGGATCGGTACGACGCGGTAGTTGAGGCCGGTGCGCGCGGCGAGCTCGGCCGCGTCGTCCTTGGAGTGGTCGCTGGAGTACACGCTCGGGTTGGAGATCCCGAACACGTGCTCGGGCCCGATCGCGTCGCAGGCGATCGCGGCGACCAGCGACGAGTCGATGCCGCCGGAGAGCCCGAGCAGGACGGACTTGAACCCGTTCTTCTGCACGTAGTCGCGGAGGCCGGTGACGATCGCGCCGTACATCTCGGCCTCGTCGGACAGCCGGGGCGCGACGGCCGGCGGCAGGGCGTCGTACGGCGCCAGCGCTTCCTCGTGCAGGACCGTGTGGACGATCTCGATGCCTTCGTGCGTGCCGGACGGAGTACCTGAGGCGGCAGGCAGTTCGAGGTCGACCACCATGCCGCCCTGCTCGAACTGCGGGGCGCGGGCGATGATCGTGCCCTCGGCGTCGGCGACCAGCGAGTCGCCGTCGAAGACGAGTTCGTCCTGGCCGCCGACCAGGTTGACGTACGCGAGCGCGCAGCCGGCCTCGCGGGCGCGGCGCCGGACCAGATCGCCGCGGACGTCGTCCTTGTTGGCCTCGTACGGCGAACTGTTGACGACCAGCAGCAGACCGGCGCCGGCGGCGCGGGTGACCGCGACCGGGCCGCCGTCCTGCCAGAGGTCCTCGCAGATCACCAGTGCGACGTCGACGCCGTGGATGCGGACGACCTGCAGGGTGCTGCCGGGGACGAAGTGCCGGAACTCGTCGAAGACGCCGTAGTTCGGGAGGTGGTGCTTGACGGCGCTCGTGACTACGCGGCCCTGGTGGATCACCGCCGCCGAGTTGGTCGGCGAGCCCTTCGGACGGCCGAGCCGGTCGATGCCCATCGCCGTACCGCTCGCCCGGTCGAGGTAGCCGCAGATCACCACGATGTCGCCGAGGCCTTCGTCGGCGAGCCGCTGCGCGAGGGTCTTGATCCGGTGCTGCGAGGCGTCCACGAACGAGGCCCGCAAGGCGAGATCCTCCACCGGGTAACCGGTCAGCCCGAGCTCCGGGAACGCGACCACGTGCGCGCCACGCTCGACCGCGTTCCGGGTCCACGCGACGATCTTGTCGGTGTTCCCGTCGATGTCACCCACGGTCACATTGAGCTGAGCAAGAGCAACCCGAAGCTGAGGCACGAGAGCACATTACTGGTTCCCCAGTCCCCGCCCCACGCCTGTCACCAACCTCTTACGTACGCCGGACCTGTCGACGGTTGTGCGGGCGACGAGGAGTGGGGTGAGGGTGGTCCAGCCGAGGGAGGTGTAGAGGGGGCGGCCTTCGGGGGAGGCGGCGAGGTAGGCGGGGGTTGGTGCGACGGGTGCGGCGGCTGTGGCGAGGGCTGTCATGACGGCGCGGGCCAGGCCGCGGCGGCGGTGGGCCGGGTCGGTCTGGATCATGTCGGCGACGGCGCCGGTGTGCAGGACCGCCATCCGGCCACTGGCGGCGAGTTCGCCGTACCCGTAGAGCTTCGCGTCGACGATCGACGGTCCGGTGGACAGTTCGAGCGTGTACGGCGGGGGCACCGGGTGGCGCGCCTGGTCGGGGAGCGTCCCGTCATCGAACAACGACGAAGGTTCACCCTGCGGGGACTTTCGTCGGATGTGGCACCCGCGCCGCACGGATTGACTGGGAAGCATGAGCATTCACGGGGGACCGACCGGACTGAAGGAACGCGCGCTGGGCCCGGACCTCGCGCGCGGGTTCATGCTGCTGTTCATCGCCCTGGCGAACTCGCACTACTTCGTCGGCGGCGATCGTCATTTCGGCGGCTTCCCGACCGACGGCGGACCGCTCGACCGCGGCGCCGGCCTGGCGATCGCGACCTTCGTCGACGCCCGGGCGTTCCCGATGTTCGGCGTGCTCTTCGGGTACGGCGTCGCGCAGATCGTCCGCCGGCAACGCGCCGCGGGCACCGACTGGTGGCCGATCCGCAAGCTGCTGTGGCGCCGCAGCCTGGTGCTGGTCGTACTCGGCTTCCTGCATGCGATGCTGCTCTACATCGGCGACATCCTCGCGGCGTACGGCGTCCTGCTGTTCCTCGGCGTGTGGGCGCTGCGCTGGAAGGACCGCTGGCTGCTGATCGTCGCGGCGTTCTTCCTGGTCCTCACGGCGCTACCCAGTGAAGACAGCCTCGCCGCGTCCGCCGAAGGCCCGGACCCGTCGATGCTGCCGGCGACGTTCCTCGGCCAGTTCGCGGACCGGATCGTCGTGCAGCCGTTCATCGCGGGACTCGGCTGGATCGGTTTCGTCACGCCGTTCCTGATCGGCCTCTGGGCCGGCCGCCGGCGCATCCTCGAACGCCCGGCCGAGCACCTGACCCTGCTGCGGACGACGGCACTCGTCGGCAGCACGATCGCGATCGCCGGCGCACTGCCGCTCTCGCTCGTGATCGGCGGCGTCCTGGCCCGGCCGAGCGACCACGCGCTGACGATCCTCGGTCCCTTGCACGACGCAACAGGTGTGTTCGGCGGCCTCGGGTACGCCGCCTTGCTGGTGCTGGTCGCGCGCCGGGTGGGCGATCGCCCGGTGATGCGGGCGATCGCCGCTGTCGGACAACGATCGTTGACGTGTTACCTGGCCCAATCGGTGGTCTGGGCCGTGGTGTTCACGCCGTACCTGCTCGATCTCTCGGACACGCTCACCACGACCACGACGGCACTGCTCGCCACCACGACCTGGCTGGCGACGGTCTGGCTCGCCGACCGGATGCGGCGGACCGGCTACCGCGGACCGTTCGAGCTGCTGATCCGGAGGTTCACCTATCAGCCGAGGAGGACCGCGGCCACCCGATCGCGCAACTCGGGAAGCCTCGCGTAGAACACGTCGCCCGGGCATTGCGTCGCGTTGTAGTCCCGGTGCCCGACGATCGCGACGTGCGGATCGAGACCGTACTTCGTGCACAGCCACGCGCACGTCAGCACGGACATGTCGAACAGCGCAACCGTCGGGTTGGCGTTGGTGTAGATGCCTTCGTGCTCGATCCCGATCGTGTGGCTGTTGTGGTTGGCGGTCTGCGCACCGAGCACGTTCTGCCCGTTGTTGATCGAGGTCAGCGACTTGCTGCGGCCCTCCATCAGGTACCCGCCGCGGCTGATCGTCAGCTGGTTGCCGATGTCGATCCAGCGGTTGGTGTCCATGTGCAGGTCCTGGATCCAGTGCTGGACCTTGAACGCGGCGGCGAGCGAGTAGTCCGTGACGTTCGGACTCGCGGTGTGGTGGATGACGATGTGGTCGGGCTTGCCGATCACCTGGGTGGCGGACCGGGGCGGACGCGCGGACCATTCGGCGCGCGTGTAGCAGCGCGGTGCGGGGGCGGCGTGCGCTGCGGTCGGGACGGCGGTCGGGAGGGCGATGCCACCGAGCAGTACGCCGCCGGCGGAAGCGCCGAGGATCGTACGCCGGGACACACGTGTCGTTCGAGGCCTGTGTGGAAATCTTTCTGGGGCGGTCATACTCAAGAAAATTCCCTACGGCGAAGGCCGTCAAACCGGAATGATCTAATGGCGAGGTGACACAGAGTCAGGGGGCGCCGGAGGTCGTGCGCCTGGGGCGGGGCGGCAAGATCCTGCGGGTGCTGGTCGCGGTCGCCGGCGTCGTGCTGCTGGTCAACGGGTCGGTGCGCGCGACCGACGACGCCTGGCCGTTCGGGCCGATGTCGCAGTACGCGATGTCGGTGCCCGACGACGCCCGGATCGACTACACCCGGATCAGCGCGGTGACCGACGCCGGCACCACGGTCGACGTACCACTGAACATCGAGGGCGCCGGAGTCGCCCGGGCCGAGATCGAGGCGCGGGCCGGGGAGATCGTCAAGGATCCGTCGCTGCTGCAGCAGGTCGCCGACGGCTGGGCGCGCAAGCACCCGGACGAGCCCAAGTACGTGAAGCTCGAGCTGATCCGCGACACGACCCAACTGGTGAAGGGCCGTGTCGAAGGACCGCCGACGTCCCAGGTGCTGGCGACCTGGGAGGTCCGCCGGTGAAAGCGGTCAACTGGTTCACGCCCGCGATCGCGCTGGGCCGGATCGCGTGGTTGCGCACGGTCCTGTACCTGTTCGTGATCCTCGACATGCACGCGTTCGTCCGCGACACCCGCGACAAGGGCGAGCATCCGGGGCTCTACCAGCCGTTGCTGCTCGCCAGGCTCTTCGACCTCCCGAGGCCCTCGGTCACGAACACGACGATCCTGTACGTCGTCCTGATCGTCGCCTGCCTCGTCGCGGCCACGAACCGGTTCCCGCGGGTCGCCGGCTGGATCGTGGCGCCCGCGTTCACCTGGTGGGTGCTGATCGGGATGAGCGACGGAAAGGTCGACCACGACCACCTCGCGCTGGTCATCGCGTTGTGGGTGTTGCCGACGGTCGGAAAGGCGTCGTACGGCGACCAGACCCGGTCAGAGGCCGCGGGCTGGGTGGTCCGGTGCATCCAGGTGTGCGTGATCGCGACGTACTTCCTGTCCGCGATCGCGAAACTGCGCAGTGCCGGATGGGCGCTGACCTGGCCGGGGAGCGCGGTGCTGACCTGGGCGATCGTGCGCAGGCCGCACCCCGTAGGGGAGTGGCTGCTGAACTACCCGTGGATGCTGCAGGTGATGCAGTGGGTCGGCATCATCGCGGAATTCCTGTCACCGGTGATCCTGTGGCTGAAGGGCCGCTGGCAGCTGCTCGGGGCGCTGTTCTTCATTGGGTTCCACGCGGCGAACACGGCGATCCTGCTGATCCACTTCCTGCCGACGGTCGTCTGCTGGCTCGCGTTCGCGCCGCTGGAGCGCGTCGTGCCGTGGTTCCGGGCGCGAGCGGCCCGCCGGTCACACCGCGATGCCGGAGAGGCCGAAGACCAGCCCGAACACGGCCGGCAGGCCGAGCAGCAGGCCGGCGCGTAGCTTGAACCGGCGCCCGCCGGGGCCCGGGGTCCGGACGATCCGGGACAGCACGGCTCCGGCGTACCCGAAGACCAGCGCGGCGAGCAGGATCTGCCGGGTCGGCAGGTTCGTCGCGTCGTGATGGGTCAGCCCGAGCGTGACCAGGCCCGGGCAGCAGAACGCGACCATGCCGAACCCGAGCTCCGGCACCGGCAGCCAGCGACGGCCCAGTACGTCGCGCTCGGCCGGCCGTTTGTGCCGCAGCGACTGCACGAAGCGGGCGGTGCTGACGATCAGGTCGCTGAGGCAGAGGACCGCCGCCACGATCAGGGCGGCGTGGAAGATCGTCTGCACAAGAGGACACGCTAGGCCCTGATCGTCGCACTGTCCGCTGCGCCACGTAACGTCTGCTTAACAGAGGCGCGGCACACTGTGAGAGACCGCGTCCGAGCCGGTGAGAGGTGGACTGATGGACAAGCAGCAGGAGTTCGTGCTGCGTGCGCTGGAGGAGCGCGACGTGCGCTTCGTGCGGCTCTGGTTCACCGACGTGCTCGGGTTCCTGAAGTCGGTGGCGGTGGCGCCGGCGGAGCTGGAGAGCGCGTTCGCCGAGGGGCTCGGGTTCGACGGGTCGGCGATCGAGGGCTTCGCGCGGGTGACCGAGGCCGACATGCTGGCCAAGCCGGACCCGTCGACGTTCCAGATCCTGCCCTGGCGCGGCGAGACGATGGGCACCGCGCGGATGTTCTGCGACATCAACATGCCGGACGGGTCCGCGTCGTTCGCCGACCCGCGGCACGTGCTGAAGCGGACGCTGTCGAAGGCCGCCGACCTCGGGTTCACGTTCTACACGCACCCGGAGATCGAGTTCTACCTGTTCAAGTCGCTGGTCGGCGCGCCCGGCACGACCCCGGAGCCGGTGGACTCGTCCGGGTACTTCGACCACACCCCGCAGGGCATCGGCAACGACTTCCGCCGCGAGGCGATCACGATGCTGGAGTCGATGGGGATCTCGGTCGAGTTCAGCCACCACGAGGGCGGGCCGGGCCAGCAGGAGATCGACCTGCGGTACGCCGACGCGCTGTCGACCGCCGACAACATCATGACGTTCCGTGTCGTGGTGAAGGAGGTGGCGCTGTCGCAGGGCATCTACGCGTCGTTCATGCCGAAGCCGCTGTCCGACCAGCCGGGCTCCGGGATGCACACCCACATGTCGCTGTTCGAGGGCGACCGGAACGCGTTCTTCGAGGGCGGCGCGCAGTACCAGCTGTCGAAGACCGGGCGGGCGTTCATCGCCGGGCTGCTGCACCACGCGTCGGAGATCACCGCGGTGACGAACCAGTGGGTGAACTCGTACAAGCGGCTCGCGGTCGGCGACGAGGCGCCGTCGTTCATCTCCTGGGGCCACAACAACCGGTCGGCGCTGGTCCGGGTGCCGATGTACAAGCCGCACAAGGGCCAGTCCTCGCGCGTCGAGTTCCGCTCGCTGGACTCCGCGGCGAACCCGTACCTCGCGTTCGCGCTGATGCTCGCCGCCGGCCTCAAGGGCATCGAGGAGGGCTACGAGCTGCCCGCCGAGGTCGAGGAGGACATCTGGTCCCTGACACCGCGCGAGCGCAAGGCCCTCGGCATCAAGCCACTGCCCGGCAGCCTCGCCGAGGCGATCAGCGCGATGGAGGACAGCGAACTGGTCGCCGAGACCCTCGGCGAGCACGTCTTCGACTTCTTCCTGCGCAACAAGCGCGCCGAGTGGCAGGACTACCGCCGCCAGGTCACCCCCTTCGAATTGAACAAGCTCCTCCCCGTCCTCTGAGAGTTCACCCGGCCGTCGTCCGGGGCGCGTGGGATGGGTTCCCATGCGCCGGGTGCTGGTCGGGTTGGGACTGCTGGTCCTGCTGTTCCTCGGGACGGCGGGGAGCGCTTCGGCGCATGTGATCGCCTCCACCGGCTACTCGACCGTGAGCCAGGACGGCCAGCGGGTGACGTGGTCGCTGAGCCTGGAGTACGACGTCCTCGCGCGAGCCGTCGACCTGGGTACGCCGACCACCGACGACGGGCAGCGCGCACAGGCGCTGGACGCCGCCGGGGACCGGATCGCGACGTACTTGCACGACCGCGTGGTGGTATCGGTCGACGGCGCGGCGTGTGAGCCGGAGCTCGAAACGACCGCTGTCAGCCGTAGGGCGACCAAGGCCTACGCGGACCTCAGCCTGGTGTTCGACTGCCCGGGGAAGAGCGGCGCGTTCACGCTGAAGTACGGCGTGTTCGCGGACGCGGAAGCGGTCGCCGACGACCACACCAACCTCGTCGACTACACCTTCGCCGACGGCTCCGGCCGGACCGTCTTCGACCGGTCGCACCACGACCTCACCGTCGGCGACAACACGCTCGCGAGCTCCAGCCTGCAGTTCGGGAAGCTGGGCGTGGAGCACATCCTGCTCGGCCTCGACCACGTGCTGTTCGTCGTCGCCTTGATCCTGGGCGCGCAGAACCTGCGCAGCCTTGTCCAGGTGATCTCGATGTTCACCGTCGCGCACAGCGTCACGCTGGTCTCCACGCTGCTCGGCGGCATCTCGGTGCCGAGCGTGGTCGTCGAGCCGCTGATCGCCCTGTCGATCGCGTTCGTCGCGGTCGAGAACCTGCTCGGTTCCACCCGCCACCGGCTCCCGGTGGTCTTCGGTTTCGGTCTTCTGCACGGCCTCGGCTTCGCCGGGTCGCTGCGGATCACCGATGAGGTCAGTCCGGAACTGCTGCTGTCGCTGCTGAGCTTCAACGTCGGCATCGAGGCAGGCCAGGCGCTGCTGCTACTCGCCGTGTTCCCGCTGGTCCTCCTGATCCGCCGGACCCGCGTCGCGGTCCCGGTGGTGCGCTCGGCGACCGGGGTCGTCGCCGCCTTCGGCCTCTTCTGGTTCGTAGAAAGGTTCTTCATCACATGATTCGCCTGACCCGCTCGTCGCGCGATCAGTCACCCACGACCAAGTGGCACAAGCTGCTGTACGGCGTCACCGGCGGCCTGGCCGCACTGGTCATCGGCGTACCGCTCACCGGGGTCGTCGCCGACGCCGTGGACGCGCCCGGCGCCACCGTCTCCGGCACGGTCTTCGAGGACCGTGACAACGACGGCCGGCCCGGCGCCGGTGAGCCCGGGATCCCCGGCGTGAGCGTGTCGGACGGCGCGCAGGTCGCCGTCACCGACGCGCAGGGCCACTACACGCTGACCGCGAACGTCGAGCGCCGCGACGCCGACCTGGTGTTCATCACCCAGCCGTCCGGCTACTCGGTCGGGACCGACGCGAACATGACGCCGAAGTTCTACCGCAGCCTCGGGCAGTTGGCGGTCGGCGACACCGCGCGGGCCGACTTCGCGCTGCGCAAGGACAAGGCGTCCGAGGACGGCGGCTTCACGTTCGGCAACGTCGCCGACCCGCACGTCAACGCCCAGCTGCCGGAGCAGATCACCGAGATCAACTCCACCCGGCAGGACCTCGCGTTCATCCAGGTCAGCGGTGACCTGACCAACAACGCGACCGACGCGGAGTTCGAGACCTACAAGCGCGGCACCGCCAAGTCGAAGGTCCCGGTCTGGCCGGCCGTCGGCAACCACGAGTACCTGGCCGGTGCGTCGTACGCCGTCCGGATCAACAACTACCGCAAGCACGTCGGACCGGAGTGGTACTCGTTCGACTACAGCGACCGGCACTTCCTGGTGCTCGAGAACAACGGCGCCGCGCCGTTCGCCGAGCAGCTCGAATGGGTGAAGGCCGACCTCGCGCGGAACGTGAAGGACGGCAAGCACCTGGTCGTGCTGGCCCACCAGCCGATGAACGTGCCGTTCGGGTCGCCGTCGGTGTACGACGAGTACGGCAAGGTGCTGGAGCAGTACGGCGCCGAGTTGGTCCTCGTCGGCCACGAGCACTCGAACGACGTCGAGCCGAACAGCCAGTTCGCGCGGACGGCGAAGCACATCCAGACGGTGTCGAGCTCGTACACGATCGACAACTCGCCGCGCGGCTTCCGGTTCGTGCACATGGACAACAAGGCGTTCGACAACCCGTTCCGGCTCTACGGCGCGGAGAAGGACCTGACGATCGTCAGCCCGGCGCCTGGTGCCTCGGTACCGCTGGACAGGTTCCCGGGCGTTCAGGTCAACGCGTACGACACCTCCGACGCACCGCGCAAGGTCCGCTACCGGATCGACGGCGGCACCTGGCTGCCGCTGCAGCCGACAGGTGAGTTCACCTGGTACGCCGCCCTGCCGGGCACGGTCCGCACCGGGCCGCACAAGCTCGACGTGGTGGCTGAGGACGGCACCGGCGCGACCTGGACGCGGACGTCGAACTTCACGCTGACCGCCGCCAAGGCGATCCAGCCGGTCGCCGGCGCGGACTGGACGCAGCACCACGGCGACGCGTCCCACAGCGGTGTCGCGGCCGACGCGATCGCGGCCGGCCAGCGGCTGGCGTGGTCGTACCGGACGGAGGGCACCTTCCTCACCGGCTCGCCCGCGATCATCGACGGCGTCGTGTACGCCGGGACGCGGGACGAGAACGGCGACGGCAACGCGGCCGTGCACGCGGTCTCGCTGGCCACCGGCAAGAAGCTGTGGAGCTACCCGGTCCCGTCGTCGGTGCACGGCAGCGTCGCGGTCTCCGACGGTCTCGTGTACGTCCCGACCCTGCGCGGCACGTTGTTCGCGGCCGACGCGAAGACCGGTCTACTGAAGTGGCGGCACGACCCGGAGCCGGCGCCGGCGGGCAGCAACCAGCGCACCTACGGGTACTACGGCGTGACGGTTGCCGACGGCAAGGTGCTGTTCCCGTACCAGACCCGGTTCGGCGAGGCGGCGCGCGGTCTGCTGCTGGCCCTCGACGCCAAGACCGGACAGCGGGTGTGGGCCGCGGCGATGGCAGGCAACACGATGAGCGACGGTACGCCGGCGGTCGCGGACGGCCGGGTGTACGTCGGCAACCAGGACGGCGCCGTGGTGATCGCGTACGACCTGAAGACCGGCGCGAAGCTCTGGCAGGGCACCGACACCCTCGGCGGCTGGCAGGACGGCGTACCGTCCGCGGCCGACGGCAAGGTGTACATCGGCTCGAACAACGGCATCGTCGCGCGCGACGGAGCGACCGGCGCGGTGCTGTGGTCGTACACCAGCGCGCACCCGTCGCTGGTGAGCAGCGGCGCGACCCCGTCCGCGGCGGCGATCAAGGGCAACACCGTCTACATGTCCTTCCCGAGTGGCGCGGTGACCGCGCTCAACGCGACGACCGGAGCGGTGATCTGGGATCAGTTGCTGCCCGGTTCGCAGTACCGCGGTGGGTCGTTCACCTCGCCGGCGGTGTCCGGGAACACGCTGTTCGTCGGTGCGAACAGCGGTGGCTTCTACGCGCTCGACGTACGCACCGGGCAGCCGCTGTGGTCGCACGACATCGGCACCTGGGTGTCGGCGGGCCCCGCGGTCAGCGGGAACACCGTGGTGACGGGCGCGTTCGACGGCAACCTGTACGCGTTCACGCCGGGCGGTACGGCGGCCAAGCCGTGGCCGCTCGTTTCCGGCCGGGTGACCAACAAGGCCACGGGCGCTGTGGTCGCCAACGGGACCGTGCTCGTGGTCCAGGACGGTACTGCGGTCGGGCGGACGACGACGGATGCTGCGGGCAACTATCAGGTCGGGTTGTCGAAGGGCGCCGGGAAGTACACCGTCCAGGTGGCGCAGCTGGGCTACGCGACTGCTGCCCGCGAGATCGAGACCGACGGGTCGGGCAGCTTCCAGGTGGAGCTGGAGGTGTCGCCGGTGAGCGTCGACGCGAGCATCGGCAAGCGGCTGCCGAGCGGGCTGGTCGAGGGCGGTATCGGTGACGTCGTGATCGAGAACAAGAAGCTGGCGCTGACGGTCGCGAAGGTGTTCCAGGACCCGCAGCTGAACCCGTCGACACCCGGCAAGGTCGTCGACATGGCGATCACCGGGCAGCCGGACCAGCTGGACTGGATCAACCTTCCGTACGTCAGCACCACCGAGCCGCTCGGCGGCAGCGCGTGGCAGCAGACGCAGGTCCGGTCGACCGACGTACGGATCGTCGAGAACACGGGGGAGAAGGCCGTGGTCCGGGTCACCGGGACCTCGGCGCAGGACCCGAACCTGCAGGTGGTCACGACGTACACGGCGACGGCCGACGAGCAGTTCGTGACGGCGGCGACGACGTTCACCAACGCGGGCGGCGCGCCGGTGACGGTGTGGGCCGGCGACGCGCTTGACCACGACGGCCCGGGCTCGCGCTCGGCGGTGTCCGGCAACGCGCCGGTCACCAGTGGCGGCCCGTTCGCCCACACGCCGGACACGAACCGCTGGATCGGCCAGTCCGGCACCAGCGCCGACAACCAGACCTACGGCCTCGTGTACGGCGCGGCCAGTGGTGCCTTCACCGGCTACTCACAGTCGATCTGGACCATGAGCAAGTTCAAACTGGACCTCCCAGCCGGAGGCTCCCACACCATCACCCGCCGCGTCGTCGCCGTCTCCAACAGCGGCGCAACCGACAAGTTCGCCGTACTCAACCAGTTCGCGTTCTGAGCGGTCGCCCCGTCGCGCCCAGGGATGGGTGCGGCGGGGCGATCAGACGCCGGCGGGTTGGGGTGGGGCGTCGTCGGAGGCGTGTCGGGAGGTCCAGCGGGCGGCGGCCGTCGAGTGGCGGTACGGCGGCTCGGGGATCGTCGGTGCGGCGGGTGGCGCGGGTGTTGTTGCGAGTGCGTCGGAAGGGGGCGGCGCAACTGCCGCGGGTAGTGGGACGGCGGGGGCTGCAGTGCTGCCGCCGGGGGCGAAGGTGTGGACTTCTTCGACGGTGAGGAGGCCTACCGGGCGGGTGCCCTCGGTGATGACGACGATCGAGCCGGGGACCACCTGCTGGGCGCGGTTGCCCTGCGCGGGGACGAGGATTCCTTCGGCGGGGGTCCGCCAGGCGCCGGGGGCGAAGCGGCGCAGCGCGATCCCGGCCTGGCCGTCCTCGGCCGTGCGCGGTGGCAGATAGGCGGTTGCCGTGTAGTCGTAGTCGTAGTCCGGCTCCGGCGGCCCGGACACCCGCCCGCCCTGCTGAGGTGTCAACCAGACCACCGTCCCGCGCACGGCGAGCGACCCCGTCATCATGACCATGGACAGCCATCATGCCGACTACTCAGCGAATTCGCTACACGACACCGTGTATTCCCCGCAATCCACCCGAGATCCCGTCGCGACTTTGAGCACCCACCAACCATCCGGCGGGGCCCGAAACGGTCGGTGGGTGCACAAAGTGGGGGATTGGGTAGCCTGCGGGGGTGGCTGAGGCTCGGAGAGGGTCGTGGGAGGGACGGCTGGTCCGGCTCGGGTTCGAGGACCCGCAGCGGGCGACGCGCCGGCTCGAGGAGCTGGACGCGATCGACTCGCACAGCCCGATCGCGACCGAAGAGCTGATCGTCACGCTGTCCGAGGCGGCCGACCCCGACCTCGCCCTGCAGAGCCTGTGCACGATGGCCGAGTCTCTGCACCGCAACGGCCATGATGTCGCCGCCTTCGCCCGCACGCTCGAGCTGGACGCCGACTTCCGCCGCCGGCTCGTGTACGTCCTCGGCGCCAGCGAGGCGCTCGGCCGGCACCTCGCCGTCCACCCGCGGCACTGGTACGACCTCGCCGACCCCGCGCTCGCCGGTGCCCGGTCGTCCGTGGAGGACGTCGCCGCCAAGCTCGCGCACGCGGTCGACGCGGACCACCCGGTCGACGCGCTGCGCGTCGAGTACCGCCGCCTGCTGCTCCGCCTCGCCGCGCGCGACCTCGCCGAAGGCCTGCTCGTCGACGAGGTCGCCGCGGTGCTCGCGGACCTCGCCGGCGGCGCGCTCGAGACCGCCCTGCACATCGCCCGCAACGAGTACTTCGCCGCGCATCCCGGCGCGGCCGACTGCCGCCTCGCGGTGATTGCCATGGGCAAGTGCGGCGGCCGGGAACTCAACTACGTCAGCGATGTCGACGTCCTGTTCGTCGCCGAGCCGCTGACCGGCGAGCCCGAGGCGCCGGCCCTGAAGACCGCGACCCAGCTCGCCGCGGCCGCGATGCGGATCTGTTCCGCGCACACCGGCGAGGGCACGCTCTGGCCGGTCGACGCGGCGCTCCGCCCGGAGGGCAAGTCCGGTCCGCTCGTCCGCACCCTCGACAGCCACCTGGCGTACTACCAGCGCTGGGCCAAGACCTGGGAGTTCCAGGCACTGCTCAAGGCCCGTCCGGTCGCCGGCGACGCCGAGCTCGGGCGCGAGTACTCCGAGAAGGTCGGCCGGCTGGCCTGGTCCGCCGCCGACCGGGACGGCTTCGTCGACGACGTCCAGGCGATGCGCCGGCGCGTCATCGACCACATCCCGGCCGCCGACGTCGACCGCCAGCTGAAACTCGGTCCCGGCGGCCTGCGCGACGTCGAGTTCGCCGTACAGCTCCTGCAACTCGTCCACGGGCGCAGCGACGACGCGGTCCGCAGCGGTACGACGCTCGTCGCGCTCGAGGCGCTGACCAGCAGCGGGTACGTCGGCCGCACGGACGGCGCGGTCCTCGCGGACGCGTACCGCTTCCTGCGGTCGATGGAGCACCGCATCCAGCTGTACCGCCTCCGCCGTACGCATCAGGTCCCCGAGGACGAGGCGGACCTGCGCCGCCTGGGCCGCTCGCTCGGCTTCACGAAGAACCCGGTCACCGACCTCACCGCGGCGTGGAAGAAACACGCGCTCGAAGTACGGCGGCTGCACGAGAAGCTGTTCTACCGCCCGCTGCTCGCTGCCGTCGCGCGGATCCCCGGCGGCGAGGTACGCCTGACACCGGAGGCGGCCAAGCAGCGGCTGACCGCGCTCGGGTACGCCGATCCGTCGTCGGCGCTGCGGCACATCGAGGCCTTGTCCGAGGGCGTGTCGCGCCGGTCGTCGATCCAGAAGGCGCTGCTGCCGGCGATGCTCGGCTGGTTCGCCGAGTCGCCCGCTCCGGACGCCGGCCTGCTGGCGTTCCGCACGATCTCCGACGCGCTCGGCTCGACCCCCTGGTACCTGCGCCAGCTCCGCGACGAGGGCGCGTCGGCCGAGCGTCTCGCGCACCTGCTCGCCAGCGGCCGGTACGCCGTCGACCTCCTGCAACGCGCCCCGGAAGCGACCGCGATGCTCGCCGACGAGCGCGAGCTGACCCCGCGCACCCAGGAGGCGTTGCTCACCGAGATGTCCGCGGCAGCGCGCCGGCAGGACGCGCCCGAGGCAGCCGTTGCCGCGATCCGCGCCGTACGACGCCGTGAGCTGTTCCGGATCGCCGCCGCGGACCTGTCGGGGCTGCTCGATGTGGAGGCGGTGGGCGAGGCGCTGACTATCGTCTCGGTCGGCACGCTGACGACCGCGCTCGAGGTGGCCCGGCGGGCGGTGGCGAAGGGCGAGCCGGAGCCGACGAAGATGTCGATCGTCGCGATGGGCCGGTTCGGCGGGCACGAGCTGGGCTACGGCAGCGACGCCGATGTGATGTTCGTACACGATCCGGTTCCCGGCGCGGACGAGAAGAAGGCGACCGATTTCGCGACCCAGGCGGCGTCCGAGCTCCGCCGGATGCTCGCGCTGCCCGGCGCCGATCCCGCGGTCGCCGTCGACGCGGACCTGCGCCCCGAAGGCCGGCAAGGGCCTTTGGTTCGCACGCTGGCGTCGTACGCCTCGTACTACGCCCGCTGGTCGGCGGTGTGGGAGGCGCAGGCGCTGCTGCGGGCGGACCCGCTGTGCGGTGACAGCGGGCTGTGCCAGTCGTTCCGCGAACTGATCGATCCGCTGCGGTACCCGGAGCGCGGGCTCAGCGAGCGGGACGTGAGGGAGATCCGCCGGATCAAGGCGCGCGTCGACGCCGAACGGCTGCCGCGCGGCGCCGACCCGAGTACGCACACCAAGCTGGGGCGCGGCGGCCTCGCCGACATCGAGTGGACGGTGCAGCTCCTGCAGCTGCGCGAGGCGCACCGCGTGCCGAGCCTGCGGACGACGCGGACCCTCGGCGCGCTCCGGGCGGGTGTGGAGGCCAACCTGGTGGATCCCACCGAGGCGGACACGCTGCGCGCCGCCTGGGAGATGGCGACCCGGATCCGGAACGCGATCATGCTCGTCCGCGGCCGCCCCGGCGACTCGCTCCCGAACGACCCGCGGGACCTGGCCGCCGTGGCCCACATCTGCGGCTACCCACCCGGCGAGTCCGGCCGCTTCTCCGACGACTACCTCCGCACCACCCGCCGCGCCCGCAACACCGTCGCCCACCTCTTCTGGGACGACTAATAGAATCCACCTGGTGGAAGCAGTGGATCAGGTCAGGCAGGCGGGTGTGTTCAGCACCGTCCGGCGCAGTGTGCGGATGACGGTCGGGCAGCAGCGCGTCTGGCAGTCGCACTGGTCCGAGCTCGGGCGGACGCAGGAGGACCTGCCGCCGGGCGAGCTGGATCTCACCGAATGGTTCGGCCGGGAGGCGCCGACCGTGCTGGAGATCGGTTCCGGGATGGGCGAGGCGACCGCGCAGCTCGCCGTGGCCGCGCCCGACGTGAACCACCTGGCCGCCGAGGTGTACCCGGCCGGTCTCGGGCAGCTGATGCTGTGGGTGGAGAAGTACGACCTCGACAACGTCCGCCTGCTGCAGGGCGACGCGCTGGACTTCCTCCGCGACCACGTCCGCCCCGGCGCGCTGGCCGGCGTCCGCATCTACTTCCCGGACCCGTGGCCGAAGAAGCGGCACCACAAGCGCCGCCTGGTCACACCGCCCTTCGTCGCGCTGGTGGCGTCCCGCCTGCAGCCGGGCGGGACGTTGCACCTGGCAACGGACTGGGCCGACTACGCGGACCGGATGCTCGAGGTCTGCGAGGCGGAGCCGGCGCTGCGCAACCAGTACGACGGCTGGGCGCCGCGGCCCGAGTGGCGCCCGGTGACCAAGTTCGAGTCCCGGGCGCAGGCCGAGGGCCGCGAGGTCCGCGACCTGCTCTACCGCAAGGTCACGCCGACCGACTCGTGAACGCCCACTGCCCGGCGCCGACCGTGTAGACCGTGTACCCGTCGGCGTACGACGGTTCCCCCGCGAACGGGCGCGGTACGGCGTCCACGTCCGCGACGCGCGCTGACGGGACGTGCACCTCGGCCGTCGTACCGACCGGGACCTGCACGTCCAGCGACAGCACCCGCCCGGCTCGCTTCCAGGAGACCGCCACGCGCCCGCGGATCGTTTCCGTGCGGATGCTCGCCGAGTCCACCTCGTCGCGGGCGTCCGCCCGTACGACGATCCGCTCGCAGCCCGCGTCGACGACGCGCAGGCCGGCGACGTTCTCGAAGATCCACTGCACGACCGTGCCCTGGAAGTAGTGGTTGCGTGACCGCGAGTCGTCCTCCCACTTCTCCCACATCGTGTCCGCGCCGAGCTCGAACCAGTAGCCCCAGCTCGGGTAGGTCCGCTGCAGCGCGACCTTCGTCGCCACGTCGCCGTACCCGTGCGCGGTGAGCACCGGCAGCAGTACGCCGACGCCCAGGCAGCCGGTGTTGAGGTGGAAACCGCGGGCCTCGACGTCCGCGGCGAGTCCGGCCGCGACGCGCTCGACGTACTCGTCCGGCACCATCCCGAACGCCAGCGGGACCGCGTTCGAGGTCTGCCGGTAGTCGGGGTCGTCGGCGGACCGGTATCGCCCGGCCTCGCGGTCCAGGAACGTCCGGTTCAGCCCGTCCGCGAGCTCGGCGGCCGCCTTGCGATAGTCGTTGGGTTTGCCAATGAGCTCGCCGATCTCGGCGGCCACCACGAGCGCCCGGTAGAGGTACGCCGTACCGGTCAGCCGCCGATCCTCCGGGGCTGGGCCGCTGCCGAACCCGGGCGGCAGCCAGTCGCCGAGCACACTCACCGACAACCCGTCCTCGACCCGGTCCAGCTCCCACGCGAGGTAACGCGTGAGCGGGTCCCAGTGCTCGCGCAGCAGCCGGTCGTCGCCGTACCAGCGGTACATCTCGCGCAGCAGGAAGGGATACACGGTCGGCCACTCGGTCGCGGGGGAGAGGTCGGTGAAACCCCAGCCGCTGGTCGGCACGATCACGGGCAGCTGGCCGGAGTCCGCCTGGCTGTCCCGGATGTCGCCGAGCCACTTGGTGAAGAACCGCGCCAGGTCGAGCGTCGCGAGCATCGTCGGCGCGCCCACCTGCGCGTCACCGGTCCACCCGTTCTTCTCGAAGTACGGCGTATCGGTCGGGATCCCGTGCAGATTGCCGAGGATCGTCCGCCGCATCGCCCGCTCGTACTGCTCGTACGGCGCCTGCGTCGAAGCGAACCTGGTGACCGAGGCGACGTCCGAGTTGACCACGCGCATCTGAACCTGAGCGGGTGCGGCGCCCTCGATCTGCACGTACCGGAAGCCCTTGTAAGAGAACCGCGGCTCCCAGGTCTCGGTCCCGGCGCCGGCCGCGATGTACTCGTCCCGCTGGATCCGGTCGCCGTCGACGTGCACGTTCCACGCCGCTACGTTGCCGTCGGCAATCGTCTCGCCGTGCGTGAGGGTGATCGTGGTGCCGGCCGGCGCGGTCACGGACAGCCGGGTCCAGCCCGCGACGGTCCGGCCGAAGTCCGCGATCCAGACGCCCGGCCGGACCTCGGTGAGCTCGACGGGGTCGACGGTCTCGATCACCCGGATCGGTTCGTGGGCCTGGGCGACCAGCTTGCCCTTCGGCGCCTCGACGACCGACGCCGCCGTCCAGGCCGTGTCGTCGAAGCCGGCCGTGTCCCAGCCGGGCAGTGCGCGCCGGGCGTCGTACGTCTCGCCCAGGTACAGCGAGTCCGACAGCGTCGGCCCGCCCGTGATCCGCCACGACTCGTCGGTGCCGACCTCGTCGACCCGGCCGCCGTCGTACTCGACCACCAGCCGCGCGATCAGCCGCGGGTCGTCGGTCCACGGCGTGTCGTGCCAGCGCCAGACATTCACCGAGGTCATCCCGAAGAACCCGCGGCCCAGCTCGGCGCCGACGACGTTGTCCCCGGCCTGCAGCAGCTCGGTCACGTCGTGCGTCACGTACAGCACCGTGTGGTCGTAGGCGGTGAAGCCGGGATCGAGGACGGCGTCGCTCACCGGCTGCCCGTTGAGTCGCAGGTCGGCGTACCCCAGGCCGCTCGCGTAGAGGCGGGCCCGTCGGACCGGTCCGTCGACGGTGAACGCGCGGCGCAGCAGCGGTGCGCTGTCGGTCGCGCCGCCGATCCACTGCGCGGCGCCGAAACCTTCGTCGAGCAGCCCGGTCTCGAACCGTTCCGGTACAGCCCAGTCGCCGGCCTGGTCGGAGCCGTCCCACAGCCGGACCGTCCAGTGGTAGCGGGTCCGGGCGGCCGTCGGTCCGTCGTACTCGATCCCGAAGGTCCGCGCGGACTCCACCTTGCCCGAGTCCCAGACGTCGGCGCGCTCCGGCGTCAGCAGCTCCGGCGCGGAGGCGACCAGCACCTGGTACGCCGTCTGCGTCGCGCCGTACCCGGGCGCGTCGGCGGCCCAGCTGAACCGCGGTCGCACTACGTCGACGCCGAGGGGCCGCACGGCGTACTCGGTCTTGAGAGATCGAGGCATCAGCACCCTCAGGACCGTAGGAGCCCCGCGCCCGGCATTCAACCTTCTGACCAGAACCGGCCGCTGTCCGGAAAATGATTGACCGTCCCAGATGCTGAAACCTGAGCATCTTGCTCGACTTTGTCCGCTTTCATAGTCCTATGCAGATCATCGCGAACGCGCCCGGAGACGCCCTGACGCGGCGCCGGCACGTCGATCTGCTGCGCGTGAACTCCTCCGGTTGTCGGCCGACGGCGTAGCACCAGCTCAGCCCGTCTCCTCCCCGACCCGTAGGAGCACTCCTGTGCGTCGCCTCATCCTGATCGCGCTGCTCGGCGCGGTCGCCCAGCTCGTCGACGGCACCCTCGGCATGGCGTACGGCGTCACCGCCAGCACCGCGCTGCTGATCACCGGGATCACCCCGGCCGTCGCCTCCGCCTCGGTGCACCTGGCCGAGGTCGGCACCACGCTCGCCTCCGGGGTGTCGCACTGGCGGTTCGGGAACGTCGACTGGCGCGTCGTCGCGCTGATCGGCGCGCCCGGCGCGATCGGTGCGTTCGCCGGCGCGACGTTCCTGTCCAGCCTGTCGACCGAGTCCGCCTCGCTGTGGGTGGCCGGTCTGCTGCTCCTGCTCGGCGTCTACATCGTCGCCCGGTTCGGTACCGGACGGGTCCGGGCGCTGATCGAGGGTCGCCCGGCCGGGCGTTTCCTCGGGCCGCTCGGGCTGGTGGCCGGGTTCATCGACGCCACCGGCGGTGGCGGCTGGGGCCCGGTCGCGAACTCCGCGCTGCTGTCGAGCGGCAAGCTGGCGCCGCGGCGCGCGGTCGGGTCGGTGAGCGCCGCCGAGTTCATGGTGGCGGTCGCCGCGAGCGTCGGCTTCCTGCTCGGCCTCGGCAAGCAGAACCTGCCGTTCGGCATCGTCGCCGCGCTGCTGGTCGGCGGTGTCCTCGCCGCCCCGCTGGCGGCTTGGCTGGTGTCCCGGCTCGCGACCCGCTGGCTCGGCGTCGGCGTCGGTCTGGTGCTGATCCTCACCAACGCGCGCACGGTCATGAAGGGTCTCGACCTCGCCACCGCCCCGCGGTACGCGGTCTACGCGGCACTCGTCCTCGGCTGGGCAGCGATCGTCACGTACGGCGTCCGCCTGCAGGCCCGGCGTACCGTCCGCGAGGCCGAGCGCCTGCTCGACGAGAACGAGCTCGAGCCCGCTTCCTGAGCTCCACTTCCACGCTGTACCTCTCTCCTCGGACCAAAGGTTTCCCTGTGAGCATCTCCGCCATCCGTCCGTTCCGCCTGCTCGCAGCCGCCCTGGCTCTGACCGTCGCCGCCGCGGGATGCTCGCGCGCCGACAGCGACGAGCCCGCGGCCGCCTCGAACGCCAAGGGCCCGGCCACCGAGCTGCGCCTCGGCTACTTCCCCAACGTCACCCACGCGGCCGCACTCGTCGGTCTCGGCAAGGGCCTGTTCACCAAGGAGCTCGGCAACACCAAGCTGGTGCCGACCAAGTTCAACGCCGGGCCCGAGGCCGTCGGCGCGCTGCTCGGCGGCTCGCTGGACGCGTCGTTCATCGGCTCCGGTCCCGCGATCAACGCCTACGCGAAGTCGAACGGCGAGGCGGTCCGGCTGATCGCCGGCGCGACGTCCGGCGGCGCGCAGCTCGTGGTGAAGCCGACGATCACCAAGCCGGCCGACCTGGTCGGCAAGACCGTCGTCACGCCGCAGCTCGGCAACACCCAGGACGTGTCGCTGAAGAAGTGGCTCGCCGACCAGCAGCTGACCGGCAAGGTCAAGGTCACCAACCTGGAGAACGCGCAGACCCTCGACGCCTTCAAGAAGGGCGAGGTGGACGCGGCCTGGCTGCCGGAGCCCTGGTCGTCGCGGCTCGTCCTGGACGCGGGCGCGAAGGTGCTGCTCGACGAGAAGTCGCTGTGGCCGGACGGGAAGTTCCCGACCACGGTGCTGATCGTCCGGACGCAGTTCCTGCAGGAGCACCCGGAGACCGTGAAGGCGCTGCTCACCGGCCTGGTGTCCGCGATCGACTTCAGTACGGCGAACGCTGCCGACGCGAAGACCGTGGTGAACGACCAGCTGAAGGAACTGACCGGGAAGGCGCTGAAACCGGCCGTCATCGACCGGGCCTTCGAGAACATCCAGCTCACCGCGGACCCGATCGCCGGCACGTTCCCGCAGCTGGCCAAGGACCAGGTCACCGCGGGCATCGCGAAGGAGGCGCCGGCGGTGGCCGGGTTCGCCGACCTCGGCCCGCTCAACGAGGTCCTCGGCAAGACCGGCAAGCCGCCGGTCGACGCCGCCGGCCTGGACACGAAGTAGTAAGGGGAGGCCCAGATGACCGCCACCGTGGACGCGCCGCCGGATCAGCTCAGCCCGGTGCGGTTTCACCAAGTAGGTAAGGCGTTCGGCACTGGCCGCAGGGCCGTGGTGGCGCTCGACGGCGTGGATCTCGAGGTGCGTGCCGGTGAGTTCGTCTGCCTGCTCGGGGCTTCCGGGTGCGGCAAGACGACCCTGCTCAACCTGGTCGCCGGTCTCGACCGGCCGACGACCGGGCGGATCGAGCTGAACTCGTCGCGGCCGGCGGTCGTCTTCCAGGAGGCCGCGCTGATGCCGTGGCTGACCGCCGCCGGCAACGTCGAGCTTCCGCTGCGGATGGCCGGCGTACCGAAGGCGCAACGGCGGGCGAAAGCCGCCGAGCTGCTGGAGCTGGTGCGGCTCGCAGGTCTGGGCGACAAGCGGCCGCACGAGCTGTCCGGTGGCATGCGGCAACGAGTCGCGCTGGCTCGCGCTCTGGCCTCTACCACGGACAGTGCGGACGTGGGCAAACCGTCGCTGCTGTTGATGGACGAGCCGTTCTCGGCGCTCGACGCGATCACCCGCGACGTCCTCCAAGGTGAGCTGCTGCGGATCTGGCAGGCGACCGGTACGGCGATCCTCTTCGTCACCCACGACGTCCGCGAGGCCGTCCGGCTCGGGCAACGCGTCGTACTGCTGTCGTCGCGGCCGGGGCGGGTCGTCCAGGAGTGGTCTGTGCGTGAGACCCCCGATGCGGTCGACGACATCAACACCGCGCTGCGAAAGGTGATCAGCAGCCATGCCGCCGCTTGACCTGCAGGACGAACGCTCGGTCGAGGCGGGGCTGGACGCGCTCGACACACCGGTCAACGCCCCCGAGGGCTCGCGGGTACGCCGGATCGCCGCGCGCGTGTTGCCGCCGATCGGCGCGATCGCGGTGCTGGTGGCGATCTGGCAGGCGTTGTGGGCGGCGGCGTTCTGGCCCGAGTTCAAGCTGCCCGCGCCGGTCGACGTCTGGGGGCAGATCTGGCAGCTCGTGACCAGCGGCAAGATCGTCGAGCTGTTCTGGGTGTCGGTACACCGCGCGGTGATCGGGTTCGCGATCTCGCTGCTGATCGCCGTACCGCTCGGTCTGGCGATCGCGAACCTCCGCGTCGTCCGGCGGGGGATCGGGCCGCTCGTCTCCGGGCTGCAGAGCCTGCCCTCGGTGGCGTGGGTGCCGGCCGCGATCCTCTGGTTCGGGCTGAACGACCGGGCGATCTACTGGGTGGTGCTGCTCGGCGCGGTGCCGTCGATCGCGAACGGGCTGGTGTCCGGGCTCGACCAGGTGCCGCCGATCCTGCCGCGGGTCGGCAAGGCGCTCGGCGCCGGCCGGATCGGCGGCATCCGGTACATCCTGCTGCCGGCCGCGCTGCCCGGGTTCCTCGGCGGGCTCAAGCAGGGCTGGGCGTTCTCCTGGCGGTCGCTGATGGCGGCCGAGCTGATCGCGACCTCGCCGGAGCTCGGTGAAGGGCTCGGGCAGTACCTGCACAACGGCATGTCGCTGTCCGACATCTCGATGGTGTTCGCCGGCATCCTGCTGATCTTCGTGGTCGGCGTCGGCATCGAGCTGCTGGTGTTCCGGCCGCTGGAGAACACGGTGCTGCGCGCGCGGGGACTCACCACGTCGGCTCGCTGACACGGGACGCCGTACTGTTGGAACGTGGTCCGATTCCTGCCGTTCCTGATCAGCCTGGTGCTCACCGTGTACGCGCTGTTCTCGTGCATCCAGACACCCGACGAGGACGTCCCGCACCTGCCGAAGCTGCTGTGGATCGTCCTGATCGTTTTCGTCCCGTTCGCCGGGCCGATCGTCTGGCTGCTGATGGCGCGCGCGTACCGCAACCGTCAGGAGAGCGCCGTACGCCGGCCCTCGTCGCGACCGGCGCCGCGGCCGACGGCCCCGGACGACGATCCCGACTTCCTCAAGTCACTGGACCGGTTCCGGGACCCGCGCACGACCGTGAAGCCGCCGGAGCCGGAGCACCCGGCCGACGAGTCCAAGGACGTACCGAAGGACGCACCGAAGGACGCACCGAAGGACGCGCAGCAGCCGACCGACGGCAGGAAGCCCGGGGACAAGGGGTCCGAGGGCACGCCGTCCGAGACCGACGACGGTAAGGCCTGAGCTTTCGCACAGGCCTTACGTCGTAGGTGTTTCGCCGGCTGCTAGGCGGACTTGCGGTGTTCGGGCAGGAGGGTGTTGTCGCGCTCCGACTCCGTGGTGCCGCCCCAGACTCCGTAGGGCTCACCGACGGACAGGGCGTGCTGCCGGCACTCGGGCTGGACCGGGCAGGTCCCGCACAGCGACTTGGCCACCATCTCGCGGGCACGTTTGCGCACGCCACGCTCCGATTCGGGCGAGAAGAAGAGCTCCGGGTTGACGTCCCGGCAAGCGGCTTGCGACTGCCAGTCCCACAGATCCATGAGCGGGCGGGGTAGGCGAGGCATCCCTCTCGACATGGCAACCTCCTTGACTCACCGTGAGCGCGGACGGGCGCTCGGTGAAAACTATGCTCATCTCACAGCGAGTTCAACCCTTGTCGTCTCGAAGTTCGGGCCATTTGTTATCACCGCGTGCCGTCGCGGGCCGTGATCACGGCGTTTCAGGCGTGAGGTGTGTTCACGTCATCACCTGATGTGACATGAGTCACTTCATCGATGCAAGTTCGTCTGCACGTGCAGATGCCGTCGGCACCGTTTCAGGTGCCGTTCAGGCCGGTTTTCCCTGCGCTGTCAGGTGTCGTAGCGGTAGTACTCGTGCGCCCCGTGCGCGGTGTCCCGCTCGCCGGTCAGGGCCCGGATGACCATCGCGTGGGTGATGACGAGGACCGGGCCGTCGGTGCCGGCGGTGTGCCGGGCGAGCGCGGCGAGGGCGCGTTCGCGGACCCGGGACAGGGGTTCCCACGGGCGCTGGATGCCGTCCGGCCATTCGCCGTCGTACGCCTCGAACTCGGCCTGCGCCGCGCGCACGTCGGCGACGTTGCGCCACCGGCCGGTGTGGTCCGGGAGCCAGTCGCGCAGGTCGTGGTCGACCTTGACGCCGAGCGCGAGCCGGTGGCCGATGATCGCGGCGCTGTGCAGCGCCCGGGTGAACGGGGAACTGACCAGGTACGTCGCACGGATCCCGCTGAGCAGGTCGGCGAGCTCCTCGGCCTGTTTCATCCCGAGGGCGGTGAGTGGGGCGGAGTCGGCCGCCATCCCGGGCCAGCCCCGGGAGTCGATCGGCTCGTAGTCCGGCTCACCGTGCCGGACGAGGTAGATCTGTGTCACGGGCATGGGCTGTGCCTCGAGGGGATCTGGATCACAGGCATGAGTTCTACCTGAGATGTCGCGCCCCCGCCCATCCACGCGAGTGGCCGGGCGGCGGCTGCAACGGGTCGGTGGGAAACGAGTCGGCCGCGGACGACGCGGGCCGCACCTGGTGGAGTTCGTCGAAGAGATTGCCGGGGGCCCGGGTGGACTCGATCCAGCGGACCTCGGTCGCGCCCTGGTGGCCGTGCACCGCCAGGATCGACTCGAGGTTCGGCCAGACGGCCGTCGCGGGGTGGTCGCCGCGCCAGCGCAGGGCCACCGAGCCGTCGGTGAACTCACACCCTTCCGCCACCACGCCCGTCCCCGACACCCCGCTGGGATCCCGGTACCGAACCAACTCGAAGGTCCGCGGCCTCACCACCTGCTGCACTCCCGTTGTCTCGTCCGGTCTTGCAGCGATCAACGAAGCCACCCCGCCGATGGTTACTGCCCGGCAACCTTCGGTACCGGTCGGGACCCGTCCGGCGGGGTGCTATCGTCGTACCCGTGAAGCGCAGCTATTGGCGATTTTTTGAGTGGCCGGCCCTGGTGCCGGGCAGCTCAGCCGATCGCTGACGCCCACCGCAAGACACCAGAGCCGGCACGAAGCCAAGGACGTCCGTCCTTGGCTTTTCTCGTTTCCCAGCCGGCGGGTGCGATCTTCCGCGAGTGCCGGCGGAAAGGTCCCCACTGATGAACACCCTCCCGAAACCCAGCGAGCAGACCGCGGTCGTCGACCGGCGGATCGAGAAGACCGTCCCGCTCGTCACGCCGCAGGCGCTGCACGACGAGTTCCCGCTCGACGACCGTCTCGCCCGGACCGTGGCCGCCGGCCGGCAGGCCGTCACCGACGTGCTGAACGGCACCGACGACCGGCTGCTGGTCGTCGTCGGCCCGTGTTCGGTGCACGACGCCGACGCCGCCCTCGAGTACGCCGAACGCCTCCGCCCGGTCGCGGAGCGGCTGTCCGACGGCCTGCTGGTCGTGATGCGGGTGTACTTCGAGAAGCCGCGCTCGACCCTCGGCTGGAAGGGCCTGATCAACGACCCGGGCCTGGACGGTTCCGGTGACGTGAACCGCGGCCTGCGGATCGCCCGCCGGCTGCTCGTCCAGGTCACCGAGCTCGGCCTGCCGGTCGGTTGCGAGTTCCTCGACCCGATCACCCCGCAGTACATCGCCGACACCGTCGGCTGGGGCGCGATCGGCGCCCGGACCGTCGAGAGCCAGGTGCACCGCCAGCTGTCCTCCGGCCTGTCGATGCCGATCGGGATGAAGAACCGCCCGGACGGCTCGATCGGCACCGCGGTCGACGCGATCAAGGCCGCCGCCGTCCCGCACGTCTTCACCGGGATCGACCACGACGGCGCGCCCGCGATCCTGCACACCCGCGGCAACCCCGACTGCCACCTGGTACTGCGCGGCTCGGACAGCGGGCCGAACTACGACGCGGACTCGGTCGCCGGTGCGCAGGCGCTGCTGAGCAAGGCCGGCCTGCCCGAGCGGGTGGTGATCGACGCGAGCCACGGCAACAGCCGCAAGGACCACCGCCGGCAGCCGGTCGTGGCCGCGGAGATCGGCGCGCAGGTCGCGGCCGGCAACCGGGCGATCGTCGGCGTGATGCTGGAGTCGTTCCTGCAGGAGGGCCGCCAGGACCTCGACCCGACCCGGGAGCTGACCTACGGCCAGTCGATCACCGACGCCTGCCTCGGCTGGGAGACGACCGAGGCCGTCCTGCAGCAACTCCGCGACGCGGCGATCGCCCGCCGCGGCTAGCTGTTCACCTGGAGGTCTAGCGTCGGTCAAGGCCCACCCATAAGGTCCGGACCATGACTGAACTCTCCCGGCGTCTGGTGCTCGGTTCGGTGGCGGGTGGGGCAGCGGCTTCGCTGCTCCCACCGTCACTGCACACCGCGATGGCGCAACCTGTGAGGCGTGGTGGTCTGCGCGCGATCGAGCACGTGATCGTGCTGATGCAGGAGAACCGCTCGTTCGACCACTACTACGGCACGCTCCGCGGCGTCCGCGGGTACGGCGACCGGCGGCCACTCCGGCTGCGCAACGGCAAGAGCGTCTTCCACCAGCCGAAGACGGGCGGTGGCGAGGTGCTGCCGTTCTCGCTGCGCAAGGCCGCCGCCGACGCGGGCCGCAAGGCCGACGACATCCAGTACCTCGGCGACCTGCCGCACGGCTACAGCGACGCCACCCAGGCCTGGGCCGGCGGCTGGAACGACGACTGGGTGCAGGCGAAGACCGCCGCCAGCATGACGTACTACGACCGCCGCGACATCCCGCTGCAGTACGAGCTCGCCGAGACGTTCACGATCTGCGACGCGTACCACTGCTCGGTCAACGGCTCCACCAACCCGAACCGCAACTACCTCTGGTCCGGCACCACCGGCTACGAACCCGGTACGACGAAGCGCGCGGTGACCAACGCGGCGTACAGCTACGACCACGCGGGCTACGACTGGACGTCGTACCCGGAACGGCTGGAGAAGGCCGGCGTCTCCTGGCAGATCTACCAGGAGTGGGACAACTTCACCGACAACGCGGTCGAGTACTTCAAGACCTTCAAGGACGTCGGGCGCCGGATCCTGGCGAACGTCCCGGGCGGCTACCGGACGACCGAGGAGTTCTACGACAAGCTGTTCGCGAAGAGCGAGGCGGATCGGAAGATCGCGCTGCAGCAGCTCGACGCGGCCGTCGGCAAGCTGCCGGCCTCCGACCAGAAGCTGTTCCGCAAGGCGATGTACCGCTCCGAGCCGGAGTCGCTCGTGCCGCGGCTGCGCGCGGACATCAAGTCCGGCACGCTGCCGCAGGTGAGCTGGCTGGTCCCGTCCGCGATCGACTCCGAGCACCCGGGCTCGTCCACCCCGGTCGGCAGCGCGAACCTGATCTACGAGGTGCTCGACGCGATCGCGTCCGACCCGGACACCTGGTCGAAGACCGTGCTGTTCATCAACTTCGACGAGAACGACGGGTACTTCGACCACGTCCCGCCGCCGGTCGCGCCGCGGCCTGCCTCCGGCGAGGGCGACGACTGGTACGCCGGCCGGCCGATCGGTCTCGGCCCGCGGGTCCCGATGACCGTGGTGTCGCCGTGGTCGGTCGGCGGCCACGTGAACTCGCAGGTCTTCGACCACACGTCGGTACTGCGTTTCCTCGAGCGCTGGACCGGCGTCCGCGAGCCGAACATCAGCACGTGGCGCCGGACCGCCTGCGGCGACCTGACGTCGGCGTTCGACTTCGACCGCAGCTACCGGCAGCCGTCGGTCGACCGGCCCGGCCCGGTCCCGGCGCCGATCAGCCGCTGGCGCCCCGCACCGCCCGCCGACCAGGCCCTTCCGGCCCAGGAGCCGGGCCGCCGTCCCGCCCGCGCGCTCCCGTACGGACCCGCGGTCTCCGGATCAGTTGCCGACGGCAAATTGATGCTGGCGCTCGGCAACCACGGCCAGGAGTCCGCGCACTTTGCGATCTACCCGTACGGCGGTGAGCTCGCCGCGCCGCTGCACCTCGACGTGCACCACGCCGGCGCGGACCGGACGGCGGGCGACAACCCGACGCCGGTCGCGATCGCGGTCGACGGTCCGTTCGAACTCGCGGTACAGGGTCCGAACCGCTTCTGGGCCGAAATCGCCGGTTCGTCGGACGGGGCCGCGGCCGCTCTCGACGTCCGGATCGAGAACCGCGCCGGGGCCCTGCAGCTGCACCTGGTCAACGGTTCCCGCAAGCCGCTCACGGTGAAGCTGAACGCCCGCGGCTACACCAGCAAGACCACGACTCTCGAGCTGCGCGGCAAGCAGTCCCGGCCGATCTTCTGGTCGACCGACAGCGGCTGGTACGACGTCGAGGTCACCACCCCGGACGACCCGACGTACCGTCGCCGGCTGTCCGGTCACCTGGAAACCGGCAAGCCGAGCATCACCGGCTAGCAGACCCGCCGGCCGTCACCGTGCGATCGCCGCTGTCCGCGCCTTCGTGACGGTGATCAGGTCGGCGGGGGACAGGCCGATGTCGAGACCGCGCCGGCCGCCCGACACGTACACCGTCGGGTGGTCGGTCGCGGTGCTGTCGACGACCGTGGGCAATGGGCGCTTCTGGCCGATCGGGCTGATGCCGCCGACCACGTAGCCGGTGCTGCGCTCGGCGGCGGCCGGGTCGGCCATCACGGCCTTCTTCCCGCCGGCCGCGGCCGCGATCGCCTTCAGATCGAGCTGTTTGGCGACCGGTACGACGCCGACGGTGAGCTTGCCGTCGACCTCGACGAGCAGCGTCTTGAACACCTGCTCCGGCGGCAGCCCGAGCACCTCGGCGGCCTCCAGCCCGTACGACTTCGCCGCCGGGTCGTGCTCGTACGCGTGCGTGCTGAACTCGACCTTCGCCTTGGTCAGCGCGACCGTCGCCGGCGTTCCCTGGCTCTGCTTCGCCTTAGCCACGGGCCGACTGTACGAGACGCACGCAGCAGTGCCCGGGGGTGGGGGCGAGCTCGGCCTGGAGCGGGGCGTCGAGGCTCGCCAGCAGTCCCGCGACCAGGTGCAGGTTCATCCCGCAGACGAGTTGCGGGTGTTCCGTGGCCAGCCGCCGGAACGGGCAGTTGGCCAGCGCGATCCCGCCACCCTCGACCCGCGGCTCGAACCCGTGCGCCTCGAGCACCCGCACCATGAGCTCGCGACTGTCGCTCGAAGGTTGGTCGTCCTCGGCCCCGCGCCCGGCTTCGGCGCGTTCGCGGGCGGTGCGGCCGAGCGTCTCGCCGTACCGGCGGGCTCTTCGGTTCACCGCCTCGCGGGGCGTGATGTCCTCGGTCTCGGCGTCCTGGATCGCGGCGGCGAGCAGCTGGCCGGCGACGGCGTACTGGCGCTCGGGGAGTGTGATCTCGATCTCGCGGTCGGAGCGGTGGTACAGCTTCGCGGGCCGCCCGGCGCCGGGGCCGGTGCGGCCGGTACGCCGTTCGTAGCAGGTGTCGAGCAGCCCTTCGTCGGTCAGCCGATCGAGGTGGAACGCGGCCGTGGTCCGCGGGATGCCGAGCGCCGCGGCGGCGTCGTCCCGGCTCACCGCGCCGGGCCGGCCGACGACGTACTCGTAGAGCCGGCGCCGGGTCGGCTCCTCCAGTACGGCGACCGCCTGAACCGAGGCGTCCCAGGAGGTGTCCACGGAATGATTCTATCGACAACTCTGGTTGGTGAAACAGTATGATGGCAGTTCGTTGAAACCTCAGGGAGTGTGCAGATGGCGATCTCGGCCGACCTCGAGTCCGTCCCCCTCCGTATCGTCGCCCGCCGGGAGGAGATCGACCTTCCGGCCGCGCAGCGGGCCGTCGCGGACCTGCTGACCGCGCTCGGGCGGGACCCGCGGAGCGCGCATCTCGCGGACACCCCGCGCCGGGTCGCGAACGCGTACGCCGAGATGCTGACGCCGCGGGAGTTCGAGCTGACGACGTTCCCCAACGACGAAGGGTACGACGAACTCGTCCTGGCCAAGGACATCCCGGTGCAGTCGCTGTGCGAGCACCACCTGCTGCCGTTCCAGGGCGTCGCCCACGTCGGGTACCTGCCCGGCGACCGGATCCTCGGGCTGTCCAAGCTGGCCCGCGTGGTGGAGCTGTTCGCGCGCGACTTCCAGGTGCAGGAGCGGCTGACCAAGCAGGTCGCCGACTGGCTCCAGGACCACCTGGACCCGAAGGGCGTCGGCGTCGTGATCGAGGCCGAGCACCAGTGCATGTCGTTGCGCGGCGTCCGGGCGACGGGCTCGCGGACGGTCACGTCGTCGCTGCACGGCACGCTCCGCGACAACGCCAGCTCGCGCGCCGAGTTCTTCGCCCTGACCGGCCTCACCCCGTAGGGCCTGCCCGCTCAAGTGGAGGGTTGCCCGCTCGAAATTTCAGGGGGCAACCCTCCAGTTGGGGGGATGTCCCCTGAGCTGGAGGGTTGGCCGGGGTCAGGCCGAGGCGGCGGCAGGGGTGTTGTGGTGGGTGCGGCGGCCGGTGGCGAGGATGTGCGCGACCTCGCCGGGCAGCAGGTCGGTACCCGGGACGGGCTCCATCTCGGAGACGTCCAGCCAGCGCACGACGGTGGCGCCGCAGTGGCCGTGGACGGCGAGGATGGAGTCCAGGTCCGGCCAGACGGCCGTCGAGGGGTTCGCGCCGTGCCAGCGCAGTGCGACCGAGCCGTCGGTGAAGACACAGCCTTCGGCGACGACGCCGGTCCCGGAAACCCCGCTGATGTCGGTGTAACGGACGAGTTCGAACGTCTGGGGTTTCACCGGCGACACCCCGTGTGGCGTGAAAGAGCTGCCATGATCCTTTCCCCGTAGCGGCGTGAATGGGCTTTCGCCACAAACCGGGGACATGTACCGACTGTCAGCGGGGAAGGACGGTCTGTAGCGACTCATCTTCTCAACACAAGCTAGAACCAAACCCCCCGAACACGCCAGACCCTAAACCGCGTGTCTCGATCCGTGGCGCGTGATCGAATACGTCAGTGTTCCTGACGCTTGGCACCGATCTGGCCGGAATCGACGCGCCCGCGAGTGATTTCGGGTTCCTGTTGCACAAGAACCCGGCGCGACCGCAGGCGATCGACGTCACCGGGGGATCGGCGCATGTGTTCTACCCGGAGGCGACCGCCGACCGCTGTACGGCGGCCGTCCTGCTGGAGATCGACCCGATCGCCCTGGTGAAGGCCGGGCGCGGCAAGGCGACCGAGGGATTCACGCTCGGGCAGTACGTGAACGACCGCCCGTACGCCGCCTCCAGCCTGCTCTCCGTCGCGCTCGGCAAACTGTTCCGGACGGCGATGAACGGCCGCTGCGACGCCCGCCCCGAGCTGGCCGCGCGGCCGCTCCCGCTGGAGATCCACGTCCCGGCGCTGCCGTGCAGCGGCGGCGCAAAGCTTGCCGAGCGGCTGTTCGCGCCGCTCGGCTGGACCGTCGACGCCCGCCCGGTCCCGCTCGATCCGGAGCTCCCGGCGTGGGGTGATTCGCGGTACGTCGACCTGCGGCTGACCGGCGTACTGCGGCTCGCGGACGCGCTGAACCACCTGTACGTGATGCTCCCGGTCCTCGACGACGCGAAGCACTACTGGGTCGGGTCCGACGAGGTCGACAAGCTCGTGCGCGCCGGGGAGGGGTGGCTCGCCGCGCATCCGGAGAAGGACCTGATCTCGCGCCGCTACCTCGCGCACCGGCGCTACCTGACCGACGCCGCCCTCGAACGCCTGACCGAGGTGGACGGCGAGGAACTGGCGGAGGAGCTTTCCGAGGAGGGCTCGGTGTCGCTGGCCGTGGAGCGTCGTACGACGGTGGCCACCGTACTGCGGGAGCTCGGTGCGCGCCGGATCGCGGACATCGGCTGCGGGGAGGGCGCGCTCGTCGCCGAACTCCTCAAGGACCCGATGATCGGCGAGCTGATCGCCACGGACGTGTCCGCCCGCGCGCTGATCGCGGCCAAGCGGCGGCTGCACTACGACGATCTGCCGGACCGCCAGCGCGATCGGCTGAAGTTCCTGCAGTCGTCGGTGACGTACGCCGACGAGCGCCTCGCCGGCCTCGATGCCGTCGTACTGATGGAGGTCGTCGAACACGTCGACCCGCCGCGGCTGCCCGCCTTGGCGCACTCGGTCTTCCGCACCGCGCGTCCCGCCGCGGTCGTCGTCACCACGCCCAACAGCGAGTACAACGTGCGCTTCCCCGCTCTTCCCGCGGGCATCTACCGCCACCCGGACCACCGCTTCGAGTGGACCCGCGCCGAGTTCCGGGCCTGGGCCACCGAAGTCGCCATCGGCCACGGCTACACGGTCGAGTTCCGGCCCGTGGGTCCCGACGACCCCGAGGTCGGCCCGCCGACCCAACTCGCGCTCTTCAGGGTGGAAGGGGAGGTGCGGTGATGGGTGTGCTGCAGATTCCCCGGCTGGCACTGGTGGTTCTCGTGGGCGCCAGCGGGTCCGGGAAGTCGACGTTCGCGCGGAAGCACTTCCTGCGGACCGAGGTGATCTCGAGTGACTTCTGTCGTGGGCTGGTGTCGGACGACGAGAACGACCAGGCGGCGACCAAGGACGCCTTCGAGGTGCTGAACTTCATCGCCGGGAAGCGGCTCGCCGCCGGGCGGCTGACGGTGATCGACGCGACCAACGTGCAGCCGGACGCCCGCAAGGAGCTCGTGAACCTGGCTCGCGAGTACGACGTCCTACCGGTGGCGATCGTGCTCGACCCGCCGGAGCGCGTGTGCGTCGAGCGGAACGAGCAGCGCGCCGACCGCCAGTTCGGGGCGAAGGTGATCGTCCGGCAGCGCTCGCAGCTGAAGCGCGGCCTGCGCAGCCTCAAACGCGAGGGCTTCCGGACCGTGCACGTCCTCGACAGCGTCGAGGCGATCGATGCCGTCAGCATCGAACGCACCCGGCTCTACAACGACCTCACCGACCAGACCGGCCCGTTCGACATCATCGGCGACGTCCACGGCTGTCGCCCGGAACTCGAACAGCTGCTCACCGACCTCGGCTACACCCTCACCCGCGACGACGCCGGCCGCCCGGTCGACGCCGTACACCCGGACCGCCGCGCGGTCTTCGTGGGCGACCTCGTCGACCGCGGCCCGGACTCGCCCGGCGTACTGCGGCTCGTCATGGGAATGGTTGCGGCAGGCAACGCCTACTGCGTACCGGGCAACCACGAGGACAAGCTGCTCCGGGCGCTGCGCGGCAAGAACGTGAAGATCAGCCACGGTCTCGAGACCACACTCGAGCAGCTCGCCGCCGAGCCGGAGGAGTTCCGCGCCGAGGTGGCGGCGTTCATCGACGGCCTGATCTCGCACTACGTCTTCGACGGCGGCAACCTGGTCGTCTCGCACGCCGGCCTGGTCGAGCGGATGCACGGCCGTACGTCGGGCCGGGTCCGCTCGTTCTGCCTGTACGGCGAGACGACCGGGGAGACCGACGAGTTCGGGCTGCCGGTGCGCTACCCGTGGGCGAACGACTACCGCGGCCGTGCGACCGTCGTCTACGGCCACACCCCGACGCCCGAGCCGGAGTGGATCAACAACACGATCTGCCTCGACACCGGCTGTGTGTTCGGCGGGTCGCTGACCGCGCTGCGCTACCCGGAGCGCGAGCTGGTCCAGGTACGCGCAGCCACCGAGTACTACGCCCCGGCGAAACCGTTGCACGTGGCAACGGCGCCGTCGCGCGAACCCGACGTGCTCGAGCTCACCGACGTGACCGGCCGCCGGGTGATCGAGACCGCGACGCACGGCCGGCTGAGCATCCGGGCCGAGCAGGCTGGTGCGGCGCTCGAGGTGATGAGCCGGTTCGCGATCGATCCGCGGTTCCTGCTGTACCTGCCGCCGACGATGAGCCCGGTCGCGACCTCGCCGGAGCCGGGGCTGCTCGAGCACCCGCGGCAGGCGTTCGAGACGTACCGCGCGCAGGGCGTGACCGAGCTGGTGTGCGAGGAGAAGCACATGGGTTCGCGGGCGGTCGTGCTGCTCACGCGGGACGACGATGTGGCGGAGAAGCGGTTCGGGCTGGCGGGGCGCGGGGCGATCCACACGCGGACCGGGCGGTCGTTCTTCGACGCGGAGCTGACCGACGAGTTGCTGCAGCGGCTGCGCCGGGTCGCTGGTGATGCTGGTGTGTTCGAGGAGCTGGACACCTCATGGCTGCTGCTGGACGCCGAGCTGCTGCCGTGGAGTGCGAAGGCTGAGGATCTGCTGCGCAACCAGTACGCCGCAGTGGGTGCGGCTGCTCGTACGTCGTTGCCTGCTGCAACTGCTGCGCTGCGGGCGGCTCAGGCGAGCGGGCTGGATGTGGGTGAACTGCTGCAGTCTGCTGAGCGGCGTGCGGCGAACGCGGAGCGGTTCAGTGCGGCGTACCGGCGGTACTGCTGGCCTACCGACGGGCTGGACGGGGTGCGGCTGGCACCGTTCCAGGTACTCGCGTCCGAAGGGGCGACGTACGAGGAGCGGCCGCATGCCTGGCACCTCGGGATCGCGGACCGGATGGTTGCCGCGGGCCCGGAGCTGATCACGGCGACGCGGCGGTTGTTCGTGGACGCGGACGGCTGGGACGCGGGGATCGCCTGGTGGGAGGAGCTGACCGCGGCTGGGGGAGAGGGCATGGTGGTGAAGCCGGCCGCGAACCTGACACGGACGGTGAAGGGGCTGGCTCAGCCGGGGCTGAAGGTGCGTGGGCAGGAGTACCTGCGGCTCATCTACGGGCCCGACTACACCGAGCCCGCGAACTTCAGCCGGCTCCGCGACCGCAACCTCGGCCACAAGCGTTCGCTCGCGCTGCGCGAGTACGCGCTCGGGCTGGAGGCGCTGGAGCGGGCGGCGCGCGGGGAACCGCTGTGGCGCGTCCACGAGTGCGTGTTCGCCGTACTGGCCCTCGAATCCGAACCGATCGACCCGCGTCTGTGACCCACCACCTGCTCAGCGGGATCGGCGGGTGACCAGTGCGACCGGCAGGGAGGCGACGATCATGACGAACGGGAGCGCCGCGATCGGGTACTTGTCCACGATGAAGATGCTGCAGACGGCCGTGGGCACGAGCCCGATCAGAACAGGTATCGCCGCCCGACGATCACCGCGACGGACCGCGTAGGTCACCAGCGGCGTCAACAGCCACAGACCGAGAAGCACCAGATAACCCGGCCCCGAATCGCCCAGGACCTCGACGTCGAGGCCGACGTCGTCGACCAGCCAACTGAAACCACCAGTCGCGAGTGCGACGACCACCAGCGAAGCCGGCAACCACCGCAGCCTGGCCCGCGGGTCCAGCGGCTGCAGTCTCGTCGCGATCGCGAGGTACACCGCAAGCATCACAAGCTCGATCGCGGCCGTGGGGACGATCAGGTTCAGCGCCGTCGGCGCCGGCATCGAGTCCATGGACTGGGGGCAGGGCTGCTGGGCGCAGTTGTACGGCGCCGACACCGGCAGCACCCAGTACACGGCCCAGAACAACGGAAAGCTCAGCAACGCGAGTGCGGCCGTGACCCGATACAGGTTGCCCGCCGCACGTTCAGGCGGGCGACGAAGGTCCACAGGCGACGCGGTCACCTCACTACCATGCCCCGCCAAGGGATCACCCGGGGATACTGGACGCAGTGCGGCTGACGGCTTACCGGCGACGGCGCATGACCAGGACTGTGATCACGCCGACCACCAGCATGATCGCGGGCAGCGCCATCGGGACCACGAGCGGGTCGTTGTTGATCAGGAGCGCGTTGCCGAGTGCGGTCGGGGCCAGGCCGATGATGACCGGGACCACCGCGCGCGGGTCGGCGCGATGGACGACGTACAGGATCAGCGGCATGAGCACCCAGGCGCCGAGGAGGATCAGGAAGGTGAGTTCCGAGGCGTCGTAGCTCCGCCCGGCGCCGGCCTCCAGCAGCCACCCGAAACTGCCGACGGCGAGTACCACGATGACAACCGCCACCGGCAACCACCGCAGCCCGGTCCGTAGGTCCAGCGTCCGGCGCGCCGCGGCCAGCACGAGATAGCCCAGGATCACCACAAGCTCGACCCCCACGGCCGCAAGCACGGCATCGATCGGCTCGGGGTCCCTGATCACGTCGAGCGACGGCGGACACGGATGGTCCTGACAGGGGATCGCCCTCGCCGGAACCAGGAGGTGGGCGACCCACAGCAGCGGGATGCTGAGCAGGCTCACGCCGGCCGTCACACGGAACAGATTGCCGACGGCGGGCCTGGCAGGCGCACGGCGCAGGTCGAGCGGAGCAGTCACAAGAACACGATCCCGCCCCAAAGGTCCACCCCGACCGCACCCGCACGCCTGTGCCCCCTAAGCCCGACCCGCGCGGCGGACACGACGCCCCCTAAGCCCGACCCGCGCGGCGGGCACCACGCCCCCCGACCCGAGCAGCGGGCACCGCCCACTGGATCCGCGCGGTGGGCACCACGCCCCGTGTGGATCGTTTCCGGTGTGTAAACGTCTTTCGGTGGGGGTTGGCAAGGTGTGACATTGCACTTAGGGTCTGTGCAATGTCACACGGTACAGAGGTTGAGCTGACCGGCGGGTTGCTGCGGGACTGGCAGCGGCGGAATCGGGTGGCGACCATCCCGCATGCGATCGCGGAGTTGCGGAAGGCCGGCAATCTGGAGAACTTGCGGCGGCTGGTGGATCCCTCCGTCGGGACGTACCGCGGGCGGTACCCGTTCCTCGACACCGACCTCTACAAGACGCTCGAAGGGCTCGCGTACGAGATCGGCCGCGACGACGCACCGCCCGGCGCGCGCGAGTTCTACGACGAGGTCGTCGTACTGCTCGAGCAGGCGCAGGCCGACGACGGCTACCTGAACTCGTACTTCCAGGACCCGGACCAGCCCAAGCAGCCGTGGTCGGACCTCGGCTGGGGGCACGAGCTCTACAACCTCGGGCACCTCATCCAGGCGGCCGTCGCGGCGCAGCGCCGATTGTCGGACGGCAGATTGTTGACAATCGCCCGGAGGTTCGCGGATCTCGTCGTCCGGAAGTACGGCGAGCAGGGCGAGGAAGTGGTCGACGGTCATCCCGAGGTGGAGATGGCGCTGGTCGAGCTTTATCGAGAAACCGGCGACCCGGACTACCTCACCCAGGCGCGGCTGTTCGTCGACCGCCGCGGTCAGGGAAAGCTCAAGCACACGATCTTCCCGGGGGAGTACTTCCAGGACCACGTGCCGTTCCGTGAGCTGCCATCCGTCACCGGGCACGCCGTACGGATGGCGTATCTCGCGGCCGGCGCTGCCGACGTACACCTGGAGACCGGGGACCCGACGCTGCTCGCGGCACTGGAGCGGCTGTGGGACGACATGGTCGCGACCAAGCTGTACCTCACCGGCGGGCTCGGCAGCCGGCACTCCGACGAGGCGATCGGCGACCGGTACGAGCTGCCGTCGGAGCGCGCGTACGCCGAGACGTGTGCGGCGATCGCGACGATGCAGTGGGCGTGGCGGATGTTCCGCGCGACCGGCGCGGCGAAGTACCTGGATGTCTACGAGACCGTGCTCTACAACGCTTATGCCGTTGGGCTTTCGGCCGACGGTACGGCGTTCTTCTACGACAACCCGCTGCAGCGCCGGCCGGACCACGCGCAGCGCTCCGGGATGGAGGACGGCGGCGAACTGCTCCGCCGCGCGTGGTTCGGCTGCCCGTGCTGCCCGCCCAACATCATCCGCTGGATGTCCGAACTCCAGGACCATGTCGCCCTGTACCGCGACAACACCCTGCACATCGGCATCTACGCCGAAGCCCGCATCACCACCGAAGACCTCACCGTCACCGTCACCACCAACTACCCCTGGGATGGCGAAATCACCCTTACCGTGGAGAACGGTCCCGCGGAGGAACGCGCGATCGCCCTCCGCATCCCTGCGTGGGCGACAGACGCCAAGCTCACCGTTGCCGGCGTGGAAGAAGCAGCGGAACACGGTTGGGTTGCGGTTCGGCGGCGGTTTGTCGTTGGGGACACCTTGCGGTTGTCGTTGCCGATGGCTGCTCGGGTGCATGGGGCGCATCCGTATCTGGATGCGGTGCGGGGAGCGGCGGCTGTTGCGCGGGGGCCGTTGGTTTATTGCGTTGAGCAACAGGATGTGGATGCGCCGGTGGATGATCTGCTGGTTCGTCCGGGGGCTGTTGCGGAGGCGGTGCCGCGGTATCGGGACGAGCATGTCGTGCTCGAGTTGAGCGCGGGGGTTGCGCCGCCGCCGGCGCCCGAGCTGTACCCGGTGATCACCGACCAAGCATCCGAGATCGCGATTCGAGAAGTGCCGGTGACGCTCGTCCCGTACTTCCTGTGGGGGAACCGTCAAGCCCTGGCCATGCGTGTGTGGCTGCGAACGGAAAGAGACAACTGATGAAGAGAACCTCCATGCTGGTCGGGCTCGTCGCCTCGGCCGCGCTCACGCTGACCGCGTGCGGCGGCGGTACGCCGGCCAGTCAAGGCGAATCCGCCGGACCCGGTGCCAAGGCCGCGCAGGGCGGGACACTGCAGGTGCTCGCGAACGCGGCGTTCTCGCACCTCGACCCGGCCCGCGGCTTCGACGGCGGCGTCAACAACTTCTACCGGCTCATCTACCGCACGCTCACCACCCAGGGCGCCGCGCCCGGTGCGGACGGCACCAAGATCGTCCCGGACCTCGCCACCGACACCGGCAAGCCGAGCGACGGCGGCAAGACCTGGACGTTCACGCTGAAGGACGGCCTGTTCTTCGAGACCGGCGCGCCGATCACCAGCACCGACGTGAAATGGGGCGTCTCGCGCGCCTGGGACCCGGAGATCGGCATCGGCTCGCCGTACGCGAAGCAGCTGATCGACGCGCCCGCGTCGTACCAGGGCCCGTACAAGTCCGGTGAGCTGCCGACCATCGAGACTCCGGACGCGAAGACCATCGTCTTCCACCTCAAGAAACCGTACGCCGACTTCGGCAGCGTCGTCGCGCAGAACACCTTCACCCCGGTACCGAAGGGGCAGGGCGCCGGCAACCAGCTGGACAGCAAGCCGATCGCCTCCGGCCCGTACAAGCTCGCCGAGTACAAGCCGGGTGCGTCGCTCAAGCTGGTCCGCAACGACAAGTGGGACAAGAAGACCGACGAGGTGCGGACGGCGAACCCGGACGCGTTCCAGTGGACGTTCGGCCTCGACCCGGCGACGATCGACGAGCGGATGATCGCCGGCCAGGGCGCCGACGCCGACGCGATCGCCGGGACCGTGCAGGCGTCGAGCGTGGCGCGGATCCAGACCCCGCAGCTCAAGCAGCGCACGATGACGGGGCTCGGCGGCTGTACGACGTACATGGGGCTCAACACCACCAAGAAGCCGCTCGACAACGTGAAGGTGCGGCAGGCGATCAACCTCGCGGTCAACAAGCAGACCGTGCGCGACGCCGTCGGCGGCTCGACGCTCGCCGAGATCGCGACCAGCATCCAGCCGCCGACGGTCGCCGGCCGCGTGGACTACGACCCGTACCCGAGCCCGGACCACAAGGGCGACGTCGAGGGTGCCCGCAAGCTGCTCACCGAGGCCGGTTTCGCGGACGGGTTCACGATGACACTCGACACCCGCGCGCAGCCGAAGATGCAGGCGATGGCGGTCGCGATCCAGCAGGCGCTGGAGCCGCTGAAGATCACCGTCAAGATCAACACGATCGACACCGCGACGTACTACGAAGTGATCGGTACGACGTCCCAGCAGCACGACGCCGCGATCACCGGGTGGTGCCCGGACTGGCCGTCCGGCGCGACGTTCCTGCCGCCGCTGTTCGACGGCCGCAACATCACCCCGAAGGGCAACAGCAACCTGGCGCAGCTGAACGACCCGGGCGTGAACGCGAAGATCGACGAGATCTCCAAGATCACCGACGTCCAGGCCGCGAACACGGCGTACGGCGAACTGGACAAGCAGATCATGGCGCTCGCGCCGGTCGTCCCGCTGCTCTACGAGAAGGTCCTGATGCTGGTCGGCACCAACATCGGCGGCGCGTACCTGCACGACGGATTCTCGGGCGGCATCGACCTGGTGTCGGTCGGCCTGAAGGACGCCGGCAAGTGACCACTGCTCCGACCCTCGCAGAGGTCGAGGAGGTCGGACCGTCGGCACCCGCCGGCGGTCCGCCGACCTCGGGCAAGCGGATCCTCACCACGATCAGCCGGGACAAGGGCGCGCTGGCGTGCCTGGCGTTCCTCGCGGTCGTGGTGCTGATGGCGGTCGCCGCGCCGCTGATCACCAAACTCAGCGGCTGGGGCCCGTACGCGTTCGACTCCGCGGCGATCAACTCCGACCTCGGCGGCGTACCGCACGGCGCGCTCGGCGGGATCAGCGGCTCGCACTGGTTCGGCGTCGAACCGCAGAACGGCCGCGACCTGTTCGCCCGGATCGTGTACGGCGCCCGCGTGTCGATCACGATCTCGCTGTCGGCGACCGCGCTGACCGGGGTGCTCGGCGTGGTGCTCGGGATGCTTGCCGGGTTCTACCGGGGCTGGGTCGACCAGGTGATCTCCCGGCTGATGGACTTCCTGATGGCGTTCCCGGCGCTGATCTTCATGATCGCGATCCTGTCGTCGCTGCCGGCCGGGAACCGCCCGGTGCTGCTGGTCGTGGTGATCAGCGCGTTCGGCTGGCCGTACCTGGCCCGGGTGATCCGCGGACAGACGATGACGCTGGCGAACCGTGAGTTCGTCGAGGCCGCGCGGGCGTCCGGGGCGAAGGACAGCCAGGTGGTGTTCCGGGAGATCCTGCCGAACCTGCGGGGCTCGATCGTGGTGATGACGACGCTCGCGATCCCGGGCTACATCGGCACCGAGGCCGGCCTGTCGTTCCTCGGCGTCGGGGTCTCGCCGCCGACCGCGTCCTGGGGCCAGATGATCGCGAGCTCGGTGAGCTGGTACTCCGTGGATCCGATGTTCTTCGCGATCCCCGGCGCGTTCCTGTTCCTCACGGTGCTCTCGCTGACCGTCCTCGGCGACAAGATCCGGAACCTCGTCGACCAGGGAGAGGCCGCATGACGCGTTATGTCCTCGGACGGCTCGGCGGCGTCGTCGTGATCCTGCTCGCCGTCTGCCTGTTCACGTACCTGATCTTCTTCAAGCTGTCGCCGGATCCCGCGGTGATGATCTGCGGCAAGACGTGTACGCCGGACCGGATCGACTCGATCCGCGACGTGCTCGGGCTGAACCAGCCGCTGCTGACCCAGTTCTGGCAGTTCCTGAGCGGGATCTTCGCCGGCCGGGACTACGGCTCCGTGCACTGCTCGGCGCCGTGCCTCGGGTACAGCTTCCAGACCAACGAGTCGGTGTGGAGCATGATCACCGCACGGCTGCCCGTGAGCATCACGGTCGCGGTCGGCGCCGCCGTCCTCTGGCTGCTCGCCGGCGTGATCGGCGGGCTGATCAGCGCGGTCAAGCAGGGCACCTGGTGGGACCGGTCCGCGATGGCCCTCGCGCTCGGCGGGGTGAGCATCCCGAACTACGTGCTCGCGCTCGTCCTGCAGTACGTACTCGTGGTGAAGCTGCAGGTGCTGCCGTTCCCCGCAGCCGTTCCTTTTGTTGACAGTCCTGTTGTCTGGTTCGAGTCGTACCTGATGCCGTGGGTCGTGCTGGCGGTCGGCTACGCCTGTCTGTACGCACGGCTGACCCGGAGCAACGTGATCGACACGCTGTCCGAGAACTACTACCGGACCGCCCGCGCCAAGGGGTTGAGCGGCGCGCTGATCATGCGCCGGCACGCGCTGCGTCCCGCGCTGACGCCGATCACGACGATCTTCGGGATGGACTTCGCCGGGCTGCTCGGCGGCGCGCTGATCACCGAGACCGTGTTCGGGCTGAACGGCATCGGCAAGATGGCCGCCGACTCGATCGCGAAGAACGACCAGCCGGTGATCATGGCGGTCACGCTGCTCGCCGCCTTCTTCGTTGTCATCGGCAACGTCGTGGTCGACCTGCTGTACACGGCACTCGATCCACGGGTGCGGGTGGTGACGGCATGAGCGACGAATTGTTTGTTGTCGACAATCTGACGGTCACCTTGCCGACCAGCCGTGGGTCGGTCGACGTGGTGAAGAACGTGTCGTTCACCGTCGGCCGGGACGAGACGGTGGGCATCGTCGGCGAGTCCGGCTCCGGCAAGTCGATGACCGCGCTCGCCGTCCTCGGGCTGCTGCCGCGCGGCGCGCGGACGTCGGGAAGCGTCAAGCTGGACGGGACCGAGCTGCTCGGGCGATCGGACCGGGAGCTCAGATCCATCCGCGGCAACGCGATCTCGATGGTGTTCCAGGACCCGCTGTCGTCGCTGAACCCCTACTACACCGTGGGTCTGCAGATCGAGGAGATGTACCGGACGCACCGCGGCGGCTCCCGGCGCGCGGCCCGGCAGGTCGCGATCGAGGCGCTCGACCGGGTCCGGATCCCGGACCCCGAACGCCGCGTCGACCACTACCCGCACCAGTTCTCCGGCGGCCAGCGGCAGCGCGTGATGATCGCGATGGCGCTGTGCTGTTCGCCGTCGTTGCTGATCGCGGACGAACCGACGACCGCGCTCGACGTCACCGTCCAGGCGCAGATCCTGGAGCTGCTCGGCGAGCTGCAGTCCACCACCGGCACCGGGATGATCTTCATCACCCACGACCTCGCGGTGATCAGCTCGATCGCCCAGCGGGTGCTGGTGATGCAGTCCGGCGACCCGGTCGAGTACGGCACCGCGGAGCAGGTGTTCTCGGCGCCGCGGCACGAGTACACGCGGATGCTGCTGGACGCCGTACCGCGAATCGACGACGAGGTTGCCAAAGAAAGAGACACAGCATGACGTTGCTGCAGGTGCGCGGGGTGACCAAGGAGTTCGTCACCCGGGGCGAGGGCGCGATGGCGCGGAAGTCGACGTTCACCGCGGTCGACGACGTCAGCTTCGACGTCGAGCTCGGCGAGACGCTGGCGATCGTGGGGGAGTCGGGCAGCGGGAAGTCGACGACCGCACGGATCGCCGCCCGGCTGCTGGAGCCGACGGCCGGCACGGTCGTGTTCGACGGGCAGGACGTGACACATGCCCGCGGCAAGGAGCTCGCGGCCTTCCGCAACAACGTGCAGGTGGTCTTCCAGGATCCGTTCTCGTCGCTCAACCCGCGGTACACGGTCGAGCGGATCATCACCGCGCCACTGACCTACCAGGGCATCACCCCGCCGGGCGGCCGGCGGGCGTTCACCCAGGAGCTGATGGAGCGCGTCGGCCTGAACCCGGACCACTGCCGGCGGTACCCGGCGCAGTTCTCCGGCGGCCAGGCGCAGCGGATCGGGATCGCCCGGGCGCTCGCGGTGAACCCGAAGCTGGTGATCTGCGACGAGGCCGTGTCGGCGCTCGACGTCTCGATCCAGGCGCAGGTGCTCGAGCTGCTGATGCGGCTGCAGCGGGAGAGCGGGTTCAGCTATGTGTTCATCGCGCACGACCTCGCCGTGGTCCGGCAGATCTCGCAGCGCGTCGCGGTGATGAACCGGGGCAGAATCGTGGAGCTCGGTTCGCGGGACCAGGTGTTCGGTGACCCGCAGGACTCCTATACCAAGACGTTGCTGGCCGCCGTACCGCGGATCAACCCGGAATGGGACGCGCGGCGCCGACAGAAAGAGGCGGGATGACCAGCTACACGATTCCTCGGATGCATGTCCGTGAGCACACTGTTTCGGTACCCCTGGACTGGCAGAAGCCGGGCGAGGCGATCACGGTTTTCGCCAGGGAGCTGGTGGATCCGACGCGGAAGGACGAGGAGCTCCCGGTTCTGCTGTTCCTGCAGGGCGGACCGGGTGGGAAGGGCCCACGACCGACCGGGCCGGACGGGTGGATCGGGCAGGCGCTGAAGAAGTACCGGGTCGTGCTGATGGACCAGCGCGGCACGGGTCGCAGTACGCCGGTCAGCGGCCGGCGGATGGCCGCGCTGTCGGCCGAGGAGGGCGCCGACTATCTGGCCTGCTTCCGCGCGGACTCGATCGTCGCGGACGCCGAGCACCTGCGCCGGCACGTGTTCGGCGGCAAGCGCTGGTCGACGCTCGGCCAGAGCTACGGCGGCTTCCTGACGCTGACCTACCTGTCGAAGGCGCCCGAGGGCCTGACCGCCTGCTACGTCACCGGCGGCCTTCCGTCGATCGACCCGTCGGCGGCCGAGGTGTACCGGCGGACGTATCCGCGCGTCGCGGCGAAGAACCGCGAGTTCTACCGGCGCTACCCGCACAACGCGGAGCGCGTCGGGCGCATCGCGGACCGGCTGGCCGAGTCCGACGTACGGCTGCCGGACGGCGACCGGCTGACCGTACGGCGCCTCCAGTCGCTGGGGATCGACTTCGGGATGAAGCCCGGCTACGAGCGCATCCACTGGCTGCTCGACGAGGCCTTCGACGGCGACGAGCTGTCGGACACGTTCCTCGGGCAGGCGCTGGGACTCTCGTCGTACCTCGGCAACCCGCTGTTCGCCGCGCTGCAGGAGAGCATCTACGGCTCCGGCGAGGGCGCGACGGCCTGGGCGGCGGAGGCGGAGCGGGCGCGGCACCCGGAGTTCGCCGAGGACGCCCGGCCGCTGCTGTTCACCGGCGAGATGATGTACCCCTGGATGTTCGCCGAGATCCGCGGGCTGCGCCCGTTCCAGGGCGCGGTCGAGCTGCTCGCGCAACGTCCGCGCTGGCCCGAGCTGTACGACGTCCCGCGGCTGGCCGCGAACGACGTACCGGTCGCCGCCGCGGTGTACTACGACGACATGTACGTCGACGCGCACCTGCAGCTCGACACCGCGCGCCGGGTCGGGAACGTGCAGGCCTGGGTGACGAACGAGTACGAGCACGACGGGATCGGCGCCGAGCGGGTGTTCGAGCGGCTCACCGAGCTGGTCGCCGCGATCGGGGGTGGCGTCCCGAATCGCTGAGGCCCGGTGCTTCACAATAGGCGGCGACCCAGGAGGTGAACCCATGGCTGCCGATTCGATCGGGCCGCTGCCGAGCGTACGGCGGCTCGCGCAGCGCGAGAACCTGCGGGACAGCGTCGCCAACGCGCTGCGCGCGGCGGTGATCTCCGGCGAGCTGAAGCCGGGGGAGGTGTACTCGGCGCCGACGCTCGGCGCCCGGTTCGGCGTCTCCGCGACGCCGGTCCGCGAGGCGATGCTGGACCTGGTCCGCGAGGGCCTGGTGATCTCGCTGCGGAACAAGGGCTTCCGGGTCACCGAGGTGTCCGACGCGGACCTCGACAACCTGGCGGCGCTGCGGCAGCTGATCGAGCCGCCGACGATCCGGGACGTCGTCCCGGTGATCCCGGCGGCCGACTACCCGAAGCTGCGGCGGCTGGCCGAGGACATCGTGGTCGCCGCGGAGGCGGGCGACCTGATCGCGTACATCGAGGCGGACCGGGTCTTCCACGTGACGCTGCTCGCGTACTCCGGCAACCAGAAGCTCGTCGACGTGGTGTCGGACCTGCGGTCGCAGACGCGCCTGCTCGGCCTGACGCCGCTGCTCGAGAGCGGCCGCCTGGTGCCGTCGGCCGCCGAGCACCACGAGCTCCTGGACCTGATGGAGACCGGTGACGCCGACGGCGCCGAGCAACTCATGCGGCGCCACATCGGCCACGTCCGCGGCCTCTGGGCAAGGAGCAGCTGACGGCCCTACAGCGACTTGAGCGCCTGCTTCGCGGTGGCCGCGGCCTCGGCGCCGTACGCGCTGGTGAGGCGGTCGACGAAGGTGGTGTGGTCGAGCGTGTACTCCTGGGTGCCGACCGTCTCGAGCACGGTCGTCGCCAGCGTGCAGCCGAGGTGCGCGGCCGCCTCGTGGTCGAGGCCGGAGGCGCGGCCGGTGAGGTACCCGGCGCGGAACGCGTCGCCGCCGCCCGTCGGGTCGACCAGGCCCGGCGCGGGCACCGCGGGAACCTTCGCCAGGATCCCGGTGGAGTCCTCGATCACCACGCCGTCGCCGCCGTGCGTCGTGACCCGGACGCCGACCCGCTCGAGGATCTCGTCGTGGCTCCAGCCGGTCTTCTGCACCATCAGGCCGGCCTCGTACTCGTTGCTGAACAGGTACGCCGCACCGTCGACGAGCGTCCGGATGTCCTCGCCGTCCATTCGCGCCAGCTGCTGCGACGGGTCGGCCGCCACCGCGATGCCGTGCTGCTTGGCCAGCCGGGTGTGCTTGATCATCGCGTCCGGGTCGTCGGCGCCGATCAGCACCAGGTCCACGCCGCCGGACGCCTGGTGGATCGCGCCGAGGTCGAGCTCGCGCGCCTCGGCCATCGCGCCGGTGTAGAACGAGGCGATCTGGTTCGCGTCCAGGTCGGTCGTGCAGGTGAACCGCGCGGTGTGCACGTTGTCGCAGACGCGGACGTGCGAGACGTCGACGCCGGCGTCGGTGAGCGCGGCGCCGTACTCCGCGAAGTCGGCGCCGACCGAGCCGACCAGCAGCGACGGGTACCCGAGCTGGGCCATCCCGTAGCAGATGTTCGCGCCGACGCCGCCGCGGTGCACGACCAGCTCGTCGACCAGGAACGACAGCGAGACCTTGTGCATCTGCTCCTCGAGGAACTGGTCCTTGAACCGGCCCGGGAACGTCATCAGGATGTCGGTCGCGATCGAACCGGCGACGGCGATGCGCATGCGGGGTGCTCCTCAGGTGGGGTGGGTGATGCGGCGGTCGAGCAACCCATAGAGACTACAGGCGACCGATCTAATACATGGAGGGCGGGATTTCATGGGCCATCAGGTGCCGGTGACCGAGGAACTGCACGACTACATGGTCTCGCACGGGATGCCGCTGGACGAGATCGCGACCGAACTGCGCGCCGAGACCGAGAAGCTCGGTGACCCGGCCGGGATGCTGACCACCGCGGACCAGGCCGGGCTGCTGACCACGCTGACCCGGCTGATCGGCGCCCGCCGGGCCGTCGAGATCGGCACCTTCACCGGGTTCTCCGCGCTGGCGATCGCGCGCGGGCTGCCGGACGACGGCGAGCTGATCTGCCTGGACGTCAGCGACGAGTGGACGTCGATCGGGCGCCGGTACTGGGAGCGCGCCGGCGTCGCGGGGAAGATCGACCTGCGGATCGGCGACGCGCACGACTCGGCGGCCAAGCTCGAGGGCGAGTTCGACCTGGCGTTCGTCGACGCCGACAAGGGCTGGTACGTCCACTACTTCGAGACGCTGCTGCCGCTGGTCCGGCCGAACGGGCTGCTGCTGTTCGACAACACCCTCGCCGGCGGCCGGGTGATCGACGCGGACGGACCCGCGGACCGCAAGGAGTTCAACGCGCACGTCGCGCAGGACGACCGCGTCGACGTGATCATGCTCGGCATCGGCGACGGGCTGACGCTGGTCCGCAAGAAGTGAGCGAACCCCGGCTGTCCGTGACCGGGCTGCAGCACAAGTACGGCGACCGGCCGGTCATCGAGGGCCTGACGTTCAGCCTCGAGGCCGGCCAGGCGGTCGCGCTGGTCGGGCCGAACGGCGCCGGCAAGACGACCGTGCTCAAGTGCATCGTCGGCGCGGCCGAGCCGGCAGCGGGCAAGATCCTGCTCGACGGCCGGCCGATCGACGAACGCGCCGACGCGGTCCGGCGGGACGTCGCCACGCTGCTCGACGACCTGGACTTCTTCCCGGACCTGACCGCGGCCGAGCACCTCGACCTGCTCGCCCGCGCGCACGGGAACGCGTCGCCCGAGGACCTCGTGGACACCACGCTGGACGACATCGGCCTGCTCGCGGCCGCCGACCAGCTGCCCGGGTCGCTGTCCTCCGGCCAGCGCCGCCGGCTCGCGTTGGCGACGGCGCTGGTCCGGCCGCGCACCTTGATGGTGCTCGACGAGCCGGAGGCGCGGCTGGACACCGACGGCGTCCAGTGGCTGTCGGAGCGGCTGGTGGCGGAGAAGAAGACCGGTACGGCGATCCTGTTCGCCAGCCACGACCCGGACCTGGTGGAGACGGTCGCGGACGCCGTCGTCACCCTCACCCCGCTCCCGTGAGCGCGGCGGACGGACCGGTCGAGTTCGACCCGGCCGACTTCGGGACGGTCCCGTCGTCGCGGGCGCTGCGGCGCTGGATGCGGAGCACGCGGCGGCGGCACGCGGACCGGTCGTTCTGGGAGATCTTCGAGGACGTCTACCTGGTCCTGTTCACGCTCGCGATGGCGGGGGCGTCGGGCGGGAACGTCGTACGGCATCTGAACTCGAGTGCCGCCGGGTGTACGTCGTCGGCGTGCGGCGAGCTGGCCGCGGCGCTGCCGTGGATCGCGGTGCCGTTGCTGCTGGCAACCACCCTGCGGGTGCTGCTGGCGGTCGGGCCGGTGTCGGCGTCGCGGGCCACCGGGTTCTGGCTGCTCGCGACGCCGGTGGATCGAGGCGCTTTGCTGCGGCCGACGTACCGCGTGGTGGTCGGCGTGGTCGCGGCGATCGGGGTCCTGGCCGGGGCGGTCACATGGGCGCTGGTCGGGGCGGCGTGGGGAGACGTCCTGGCCGTAGCGCTCCTGATCGGTGCGCTGCTGGTGTGTGCTGCGGTCGCGGCGGTGTGGGCGCAACAGTCGAAGCGACGCTCCCGGTGGGCGCTCCGGGCGTCGGATGTGCTGCTGGCGGTTGCGATTCTGCCCGCGTTGGCACTCGCGCTGCGGCCGGACCCCACGAGCAGCGTCCAGACGGCCAACGTCATCATCGCGGAGTACGACAGCCGGGCCGTCGAAGACCGAAGCTACCTCGTCGTGCTGGGCGTGGCCGCTGCGGTGTTGTTGGGCGCCGTACTGGCGGTTTTTGCGGCACGAACCCTGGATCGGCTCTCGCGGGTCAGCGTGATTGCCGGCGGTGAGCTGCTGGCCGGGCTTGCGGGGGCGGCGAGCAGCCTCGACATCAGCATGCTCGGCGACGTGATCGCCGGGCGGCACTGGCGGCTGAAGGGGCGCGTCCGCTCGCACCGCGGCCGGGGCGCGAACGGCGTCGCGATCGTGCACCGCGAGTTCCGCCGCATCCTGCGCTGGCCGCGCCGGCTCGCGGTCGCGTTCGCCCTGCTCGTCGTGCCGTACGCCGTACACGGCCTGGGCGTGGCTGTACTGGTTCCGGTCGCGGCCGCGATCGCCGGCTTCATCGCCGTACGCCCCCTGCTCGACGGCCTCCGTACTGCGTGCCGCTCGACGGGACTGGCCCGCGCGATGGGCATGGAGGTCCGGGACCTGCGCATCGTGATGGCCGTCGTGCCCGCGCTGTTCACCGCGCTCTGGGTGCTGCTCGCCGCACCCGCGATCGGCAGCCCGGCGCCGAGCTTTGCCGTTGCCGCAGGCATCATCTCCGGCACCGTCCGGCAGGCGTCCGCGCGCCCACCGTCGTACGCCGGCCCGCTCCTCACGTCACCGATGGGCGCGATCCCGCCCGGCCTGTTCTCCCAACCGGCCCGCGGCCTCGACCTCCTGATCCTCTGCCTGGCCCCGGTCCTCCTCAATCTCGGCACCCTCTGGGTGGTCGCGATCCCGACCGCCGTCCTGGCCGTGATGTTCGCCGTCCGCCCGAAAACCGACTGACGCGGCAGCCGGTCTTGCTGCAGAACGGGAGACGGGGTTGACGTCCTCCCCGCCGTAGACGGCGGGGATTCCAACCCGACTACGCGGAGGTAGGGAGTTGAGGTTCACGCTTCTCGGCGACCAATACCGCAGTCGCTCCACGTGCGTTCACGGCCCGTCCGGCCGCGATGTTGACAGCAGCGTTCACGTCAGCGTTCGCGAGGTAGCCGCAGGACCGGCAGCGGAAGACGGCTTGGCTCTCGCGCGCCTCCCGATCCCTGGCCCTGCACCGCGAACACGTCTGAGACGTGTACGCCGCAGGAATCTTCTCCACCCGGCCGGCGGCCTTGTGCTCCAGCCGCTGGACGAGTTGCCCCCAGCCGCTGGACAGAATGCCCCGGTTCAGCCCGGCCTTCTGCCGCACCTGCCTCCCGGGCCGGTCCACCGTACCCTTGGCCGACCGCGTCATCTGGACGATGCGCAGGTCCTCCACGCGGATCACGTCGAACTCGCGGGCCAGCCGGGTGCTGGTCTGCTCGACCCAGTCCTTGCGCCGATCCGCCTCCCGCGCCTTGAGCCGGGCGATCGCGGCCTTGGTCTTGGCGCGGCGGTTGCTGCCGTTGCGGGCACGCGCCAGACGCTGTTGCAGCTTCCGCAGGCGGGCCTTCTCGCCACGCGTCAGGGCGGGCACATTCAGCATCTCGCCGGTGGACAGCGCGGCCGACACGGTCACGCCACGATCCACCCCGACCACTGCGCCGGTGCCCGGCCCGCGGATGGGCTCTGGCACGATGGCGAAGGCGATGTGCCAGCGACCGGCACGGTCACGGGTGACGCGGTACGACCTCGCATCGGCCAAGCGCGTGGACATTCGGAACTTCACCCAACCGACCTTCGGTACCCGGACCCGGGACCACTTGCGGTTCAGCCTCTCTACCCGCCGGGCCTGCGGACCGACGATCCGGAACCCCTCGTAGAGCCCCGCCTTGCGCCACGTCGGCTGCCGGTGGGTGCCGGCGAAGAAGTTCGTGACAGCCTGGTCGAAGTCCCGCAAAGCCTGCTGCTGCACGGTCTGGGATCCGGCCCGCAACCACTCGCTGGCCGCCCTGGCCTCGGTCAACTGCCGCGCCTGCTCCATAAACCGCGGCGGGTACCGCCGGCGTCCCACCGACCACATAGCCCACTGCTCGAGCGCCAGATTCCAGACGTAGCGCGCATGTGTGCAGTGCCCGAGCAACGCCTGCTCCTGCTCCGGAGTCGGGGCAAGACGGAAGCGGGACATGCCACTCAGTCAACCAGCCCGGACCGACAGTCCTTGGAACGAAGGGGAGTCGCGGTTCCTCCGTCGTGCCCCTGAAGGACGGGGTGTCCCGCTACTGCTTCCATGAACCTGGAAATGGATGGCGGTCGGCAGTCCGCGTCCGCCGGACCGGTGCCGCCGGGCGTCGAGTCGCGGCAGCGGCGGGACCAATCGCGATCGCGCCGCTGTTCGCGCTCGGCTGTTGATCGGGAACGCCCCGGCCCGGGGTGTCAGCGTTCGTAGGACAACCATTTGCTTTCGATCTGCGCGGGGAGGTCGACGTCGTGTTGCTGCGCGAACAGGAGGAGTTGGCAGAGGACGTCGGCGAACTCCTGGTGGAAGGCGGTGCGGAGCTCGGCCGGGGTCGCGCCCTTGGTACGGGCGCGGCCGGTGTGTTGCAGGTAGGCCTGGGTGAGCTCGCCGACCTCCTCCTGGAGTTTGAGCAGGAACCAGTCGGGGTCGCGGTCGAAGCCGAGGCTCTCGCCGTAGCCGACCGAGATCTTCTCCAACCGTTGCGCGAGTTTCTCGAGATCCACCCGGACAGCCAACCAGGTCCCACCGACAGACGGGCAGGACCTGGTCGGGGGAGGGTTCTACTGAGCCGGCTGCTCGGCGGGCTCAGCCGAGGCCGACGTGTCGACCGGCGGGAACGGCTCGAGGTCCGCGGGGAACTCGGGCGCCGGGTCGACGTTCGGGTCCGGGGCCTCCGGCTGCTCCGGGGCGCCGTCGACCTGCAGGCTCTTCGGCGCGGTCGCCCAGACCGCGGCGGCGGCCCGCGCGGCGTCGGCGGCGTCGGTCTGGCGCTCGTAGTTCTTGATGTCGAGCGCGTACGCCTTCACCACCGCGGACAGGTCCCGGCGCAGCTGGCGGTGGGTCCAGAGCGCGTAGGCCTGCGTCCGGGCCTCGATGAAGTTCTTCAGTTCCTGCATCTGGGCCGGGGTCATGTCGTCGTCCTCCGAGTGGCCTGGGGTGAATTCGCCGCGGGCGATCGCGGCGCGGGCGGCGTCGCCGGGACAGTCGGTCCCGTCCGGCCGGACCGCGGAGTGCGGCCGGATCGCCGTACCTCGCGGGAAGATCCTGCGGAAGTCGGCGATCACCCCGCGGGTGGTCGCCTTCATGGCGGCGGTCGGCTGCTCGCCGGTGACCAGCACCAGCAGGATCGCGCCGTACCGCTCGTTCAGCTCGCTGTTGCCGTTGGCCCCGGACTGCGTCCGCAGCCCGCGCAACGTCCAGGCCCGGCCGGCCTGGTCGACCGCGATCTGGTACGCGATGTCCGACCAGCCGCGGCTGTCCATGTGGTAGTCCTGCCAGCCACGCAACGCGGACGCGACGGCCGCCTTGCTGTGGATCACGCTCGTCGACCCGGTGCCCGGCCAGTGGATGACGGTGCCGGCGACGCTGGACGCGGTCAGGTTGCCCGGCCCACCGTTCGGCGGGCGCGCGTTCCACGCGGACCGGGGCAGATATTCGACCATCTGTGCTCCTCACATGCCTCACAGCGCCACATACCCACCGCTGGCGCTCGGTAATCAACCGATCACAATCGGCACGCGCCCGTCAAGCGAGAATCACATCCAATCAGCCGAAAGGTGCGACTGCTCCAAAAGCGCCAGCAGGTCCCGACGGAACTGGGTACGACGGCGCTCGCTCCAGCCCGTGGTGAGTCGTGTGAAGACCTCTTCCTGCCATTTGTGCGCCTGCTCGAGCAACAGCAGCCCTGCGGCTGTTACGCGCACCTCGCGCCGGCGGGCGTCGGCTTCGGCGGGTCGCAGTTCGAGGTAGCCCGCCGCCACCGCGTCCTTCACCAACCGCGACGCGCCGCTCTGGTCGATCCCGATCTCGTGCGCGATCGCGTTGATCGTCGCCGCGCCGCGCGCGCTCACGGCGTACACGGACTCGGTCACCAGCACGAGTCGCCCCTGCTCGGCGACGTCAGGAGCGGTACGTCGTGACCAGTGCCGCACGAACTCGAACAGCACCTGCCCCGGCCCCGCGCTCATTCGGTGGCGGCCAGCTCACGGCAGAGGTACGCCAGCTCCAGCGCCTGCTTCAGATCCGGCAGGCGCAGCGCCGCGGACACCTTGTCGCCGGTGACCCGGAACACCGTCGCCACCCGCGTCGGCGCCGGACTCTCCGGCCAGCTCGCGTCCTCTTCCACCACCATCAACCGCTCACTGACCGGATGCCACGACCGCGGCACGAGCCGGATCCCGGACCGCTCCACCCAGTCCGCGAAGCCGTCCGGTGTGATCGGCCCAGCGCCCTTCGGCCCGAGCACCACGACCGGATCCGTGACCGCCCCGGCGGCCGCGCTCGGCTCGCCGCTGTTCACCCGCTCGTGCCAGCGGTTGATCGCTCCCTCGAGATCCATGACCGCGATTATATGCGATTCGCATAGATCTCAGGTGAGCAGCGGCAGCAGCTGGTCGCCGATCCGGATCGTCTCCTCGCGGTACGGCGTGTCGGAGAGGATGAAATGGGTGACGCCGAGGTCGCGGTACCTGCGGAGCGACTTCGCGACGTCGTCGGGGGAGCCGACGAGCCAGGTGGTGCCGGCGCCGCCACCGCCGTACTTGCCGGGCGCGGTGTAGAGGTTGTCGTCGAGGACCTCGCCGCGTTCGGCCAGGTCGACGAGGCGCTGCTGCCCGACGGCCTGGAACCAGCGGCGGTCGCGCGTTCCCTGCTGCTCCGCCATCTTCGCGACCTTCGCCTCCGCGTCGGCCCAGGCCTGGTCGGTCGTGTCCCGGACGAGTGTGGTGATCCGCAACCCGAACTCGAGCGGCGGATGCTCGCGCCCGAGTTCTTCCTCCAGCTCCCGCAGCCGCGCGATCCGTGCCGCGATCCCGTCCAGCGGCTCACCCCAGAACAGCTGTACGTCGGCATCAGTCGCGGCCACCCGCTGCGCCGCCTCCGACGCGCCGCCGAAGTACAAACGGGGATGCGGACGACCTTCCCGTACGACGGGACGCGTGGCGACCGTGGAGCCCGTCACGGAGAAGTACTCGCCGGTGAACGTCACGTCCTCCTCGGTCCACAACCGCCGTACCAGTTGGAGGAACTCCTTGGTGCGGGCGTAGCGCTGCGGCTGGTCGCCCTCGCTGTCGCCGTACGCCGCGAGGTTGTCCTGGCCGGAGACGATGTTGATCAGCAGCCGCCCGCCGGTGAGCTGGTCGAGCGTGCTCGCCGCGGACGCGAAGTGCGCGGGATGCCAGTAGCCGGGCCGGATCGCGGCCAGCGGCTGGAACGTGGTCGTCCGCGCGGCCAGGGCGGTCGCGACGGTGAACGTGTCGGGCCGTCCCCAGCCGGTGCCGAGCAGCGCGCCGGACCAGCCGTGGTCCTCGGTGAGTCGCGCGAGCTCGGTCAGCCGCTCGATGCCGTTGTGCCCCTGGACGGCGTCGTCCCCGCGGTGGCCGGGGTCGACCTGGTTCGGGATGTACCAGAGAAAAGTCATGCAAAGCAGACTAAATCTATCTGATTGGTCGACTTTGACTGTCTCGCGCACCGGTCGCCGGAAGTCGCCGGTCCCGAACCGTTGACATCGTTGTCGGGCGCGACGACGATACTTCCTCGAGAGTCCGGATGAAACGTTTCCAAACTCGCCGAGCCGAGCCGCCACGAAGCACCTCGAGGAGATGTCGTGAGCCGTCCTGCGCTAGTTCTGAAGGTTCTGATGGCGGGGGCGGGCCTGCTCGCCGCCGCCCTCGTCGCACCACCCGCGGGAGCCGACCCCGGCCCCGCGTCCGCCGGTTCGGCCGCGGGTGCGACCGCGGTCGCCCGGGCCCGGGTCGCCGCCGACCAGCTGATGAGCTCGTACGAGCCGAACAAGGCCTGGTTCCCGTCGAGCTGGTGGAACTCCGCCGTCGCGCTGCAGACGATCGGGGACTACATGCAGCGCACCGGCGACCGCCGGTACCTCGCCCAGCTGGACAACACGTTCGAGAAGGACAAGGGCGCGTTCCCGGCGGGCTACCTGTCCGGCGACGAACTGTGGGGGAACTTCACCAGCCGCGCCATCGACGACTCCGAGTGGTGGGGCCTGACCTGGATCCAGACGTACGACCTGACGAAGGACCGCAAGTACCTCGACATGGCTGTCACGATCGCGCGTTTCGTCGAGGACTACTGGGACGACACCTGCGGTGGTGGCGTCTGGTGGAACGCGGAACGCACGTACAAGAACGCCGTCACCAACGGCCTCTGGATCCGCCTGACCGCGGAGCTGCACAACCGGCTGCCGGGGGACACGTACTGGCTCGGCCGCGCCCAGCAGGGCTGGAACTGGCTGAACGGCAGCGGCATGATCAACGACGCCGGCCTGGTCAACGACGGCCTGAACGACAACTGCGAGAGCAACGGCGACACGGTCTGGACCTACAACCAGGGCCTGGCGATCGGCGCGGGCCTCGAACTCTGGCGCGCGACCCACAACCCGGAACTGCTGACCACGGTACGGCGACTCGCCGACTCCGCGATCGCGCCGGGCGGACTCGTCACCGACGGCGTGCTGACCGAGTACTGCGACGCGCCCGGGCGCGTGTGTGACGACAACGCGAAGCAGTTCAAGGGCATCTTCATGAGGTACTGGATGGACCTCGCCGACACCACCCGCGACCGCCGGTACGCCGACTTCGTCGCCCAGCAGGCCGCTACGGTCTGGGAGCACAACCGCGACGCGTCCGACCGGCTCGGCGTGCACTGGTCCGGCGCCACTCCGAACGTCTTCGACTGGCGGACCCAGGCCAGCGCGCTCAGCGCGCTGATCGCCGCCGTACCGCCGACGCGTCCGGTGCGGTCCTTGTCCGCGACAACCGACCCGTCGCTTCCGGTGGTGATGCCCGCGACCGGCAGCGCGACCCACGTGAAGATCAAGGTCGACGTTCAGGCCACGGGTCCGGTCGGCGACCAGGTCCCGGTGGTCGTCCAGGCCGCGGCGCCGGCGGGCTGGACCGTGACGCCGGCCCGTTCGACCGTCACGCTCCGGACGCGCGGCAACGCCGTACCCGTGCAGTCGTCCGTCGAGGTCGACGTGACGATTCCCGCCGGGGCGGCCGACGGTCTGCACTCGGTGACCGCGACGGCGACCTCCGGATCGCAGCTGTCGTTCACGACCCGGTCCGACATCCTGGTCGCGCACGAGGCCGACTTCGACACCGGTACGGCGGCCGAGACGCCGTGGCTGCACGACGCCGACGGATCGCAGAGCAACGGCGTACAGAACCGGTTCGCCGACGGGCACTCGTACTTCGTCTACCGCTTCCCGTTCCCGGCCGACGCATCGTCGGCATCCGTATCGTTGACAATCGACAACGAGTTCGTCATCCAGCTCAGCGGCGACGGCCAGAACTGGACCACGGTCGCGACCGAGACCAACGAGGTCCACGGCGGCGAGAACAAGGCCGTCCGCACCTTCGACCTCACCCCGTACCTCGGCGCGGGCAAGGCAGCCCACGTCCGCATCTCCGACTCCTTCCCGAACACCGGCTGGGGCGGCCGCGTCTACCACGTCACCGCGACCTACAACTGACCCCCCCAACGCCGAAGCCCCCACCCGGTCGAACCGGATGGGGGCTTCGCGGTGCTCGGCTACGAACTCACACGTCGTAGTACAGCTCGAACTCGTGCGGGTGCGGGCGGAGCTGGATCGGGGCGATCTCGTTCTCGCGCTTGAGGTCGATCCAGGTCTCGATCAGGTCCTCGGTGAAGACGTCGCCCTCGAGCAGGAAGGCGTGGTCGGCCTCGAGGGCGTCGATCACGGCCGGCAGCGAGGTGGGGACCTGGGCGATGCCCTGGTGCTCCTCCGGCGGCAGCTCGTAGAGGTCCTTGTCGACCGGGTCGGCCGGCTCGATCTTGTTGCGGATACCGTCCAGGCCGGCCAGCAGCTGGGCCGCGAAGGCCAGGTACGGGTTCGCCGACGGGTCGGGGCAGCGGAACTCGATGCGCTTGGCCTTCGGGTTCGACCCGGTGATCGGGATCCGGATGCAGGCCGAGCGGTTGCGCTGCGAGTAGACCAGGTTGACCGGCGCCTCGAAGCCCGGCACCAGGCGGTGGTAGGAGTTCACCGTCGGGTTCGTGAAGGCGAGCAGCGACGGCGCGTGCTTGAGCAGACCGCCGATGTACCAGCGCGCGGTGTCGGACAGGCCGCCGTACCCGGACTCGTCGTAGAACAGCGGGTCGCCGCCGCTCCACAGCGACTGGTGGCAGTGCATACCGGAGCCGTTGTCACCGAAGATCGGCTTCGGCATGAAGGTCGCGGTCTTGCCGGCCGCCCAGGCGGTGTTCTTGACGATGTACTTGAACTTCATCACGTTGTCGGCGGACTTCAGCAGCTCGTCGAAGCGGAAGTTGATCTCCGCCTGACCCGCCGTACCGACCTCGTGGTGGGCGCGCTCGACGACCAGGCCGGAGCGCTCCAGGGCCAGCGTGATGTCGTCGCGCAGGTCGCCGAAGTGGTCGGTCGGCGCGACCGGGAAGTAGCCACCCTTGTAGCGGACCTTGTAGCCGCGGTTGCCGCCGTCCTCGACCCGGCCGGTGTTCCAGGCGCCGGCGACGGAGTCGATCGAGTAGTGGCCGGAGTTCGCCTTGGTCTCGAAGCGGACGTCGTCGAAGACGTAGAACTCGGCCTCCGGCGCGAAGAACGCGGTGTCCGCGATCCCGGTCGACTTCAGGTACTCCTGCGCCTTCCGCGCGATGTTGCGCGGGTCGCGGCTGTACGCCTCACCGGTCAGCGGGTCGTGCACGAAGAAGTTGATCGCCAGCGTCTTGGTGCCGCGGTACTCGTCGATGAAGGCGCTGGTCGGGTCCGGCAGCAGCTTCATGTCCGACTCGTGGATCTGCTGGAAGCCGCGCACCGACGAACCGTCGAACATCAGGCCCTCTTCGAAGACCTCTGGACCGAACGACGACACCGGGACGGTGAAGTGCTGCATGATGCCCGGCAGGTCGCAGAACCGGACGTCGATGATCTCGACGCCTTCGTCCTTGACGTAGGCGAGCAGCTCCTCCGCGCTGGAAAACATACGTACTCCTAGGGTGGCTCAGAGATTGCATCTGAACGTAGGGCCCGCCGGTTTCTCCGTCGTGACCCTGATGTTTCGCGGATGTTACGCCCAGCGTGTCCGCGCTGACCCACTGGTGTACGGCGGTGACGCCCTGAGATCTCGCAGCCCTCGCGGGACCGCCTCGAGACCGCCTCAGAGCCTGACCGTAGGCTAGCCATCATGGCATCATCCGCGGCGAGCGCCACAGGACCCTCCGAAGAATTCCGCTACCCGGGCAACCGGCTGGGCCTGCCCGAGGACGGTCCGGGGTCGGTCGCGAGCTGGGGCCGCCGCGTCCTGGCGCTGGTCATCGACTGGCTGGTCGCGGGCCTGGTGGCGTCGGTCTTCGCCGGCCAGCCGATGTGGGCCGGCGGGAACAGCTTCAGCCTGATGCACTCGGCGGTCTTCTTCGCGATGAGCGCGATCCTCGCCGGTCTGGCCGGCGCGACCATCGGCCACCGGCTGTGCGGGCTGCGGGTGATGGCGGTCGGCCGCGGTACGGCGTACACCGGGCAGCCGGGGCTGCTCGCGGGCCTGGTCCGTTCCCTGCTGATCCTGCTGGTGATCCCCGCGGTGGTGTTCGACCGCGACCGGCGCGGCCTGCATGACCTAGCCGCGAAGACAGTGGTGGTACGCCGTTAGCGCCTGGTCAGCAGCAGCTGGACGTCGTCCAGGTAACCGGTCCGGAAGCCCGCCTCGGAGTACGCGAGGTAGAACTCCCACATCCGCCGGAACGTGTCGTCGAAGCCGAGCTCGGCGATCGCCGGCCAGTGCTCGATGAACCGGTTCCGCCAGATCCGCAGCGTCCGCGCGTAGTCGGCGCCGAGGTGCCGGATCACCTCGGCCCGCAGCCCGGTGTGCTGCGCGGTGACGTCCTCGATCACCTTGACCGACGGGATCAGGCCGCCGGGGAAGATGTACTTCTGCACCCAGGTGAAGGTGTTCCGGGTGGCGAGCATCCGCTCGTGCGGCATCACGATCGCCTGCACGACGCCGACCCCGCCGGGCGCCAGCCGGCGCTCGATCGCGTCGAAGTACACCGGCCAGTACTTCTCGCCGACCGCCTCGATCATCTCCACGCTCAGCACCGCGTCGAACTCGCCGATCTGGTCGCGGTAGTCCCGCAGCGCGACCTGGACCCGGTCGCCGACACCGGCCTCGGCGATCCGGCGCTGCGCGAGCAGCGCCTGCTGCGAGGCGATCGTGATCGCGGTCACCCACGCGCCGCGCTGCGCGGCCCGGATCGCCAGGCTCGCCCAGCCGCAGCCGACGTCCAGCACCCGGGACCCGGACCGGACGCCGGCCGCGTCCAGGATCGCGTCGAGCTTGCGCAGTTGGGCGCCGGTGAGTTCGTCGTACGACGCGGTGCTCAGGTCGGCGGAGGCGGTGTCCCCGAAGTACGCGGCGGAGTACGTCAGCGTGGGGTCGAGGAACTCGGCGAACATCGCGTTGCTCAGGTCGTAGTGCCGGCTGATGTTCTCGCGGGCGCCGGCGCGGTCGTTCTCCTGCTCGCCCGGCTGCGACTTCGTGACCAGCCAGCGCAGCGACTGCGCCCACTTCGGCAGCAGGTGCCGGGTCTCCTCGTTGCTGAACCGCTCGGCGAACGGGACCAGCAGGTCCGCCAGGTCGGTGCCAGGCTCCGGGTCCCAGTCGCCGGCCAGGTACGCCTCGCCGAAACCGGAGCCGGCGTCGTGCCCGAGCCGGTCCAGGAACGCCGACGTCCGGTGCACCCGCATCGCGGGCCCACCCAGCCCGTAGGACCGGTTGCTGTCCAGGTGGATCGTCGCGGGCAGGTCCTTCGCGACCAGCTTGATCGCGGTCGCGGCGCCGTACCGCCGGACCGGGTTGGAGCGCGGACGGGCCAGCGTCGGCCACGCGTCGGGCGCCGGTTCGTGCACCGCGTGCCGCACGCGCGGCATCAGCTCCGTCATCTCAGCTTCCCCTGTAATCCGTCCTGGTCGCACCCTAAGGGCAACCAGCCTCCCCACGGCGCGACACGGAGGCACTCCCGTGCCACGTCACGACAGATCAACTGGCCGGGCGGGCACCGGGTTACCGGTGTCTCACCCAGAGATACTTCCCCCAGGACGACTCAGCGTCCGCGCATCGCCTGGCGGGCGCCCTTGAGACTGGTCGGCACCGGCCCCTTCGGCATCGGCACCTGCGGCCGGACCGCGTCCAGCGCCTTGAGCCGCTGCAGCAGGTCGGTGATCTCGGACGGCTGCAGGACCGCCGGCAGCTTCATCACGTGCTTGGTGAGCTTGCGGATGTCGACCTCGTCCTCGCCCTGACCGGCGATGATCTGGGTCACCGGCGCGCCGCCCGCCACCCGGCTGTGCTTCTTCGCCTCGGCGGTGAGCAGGTTCTTCACCCGGCTCGCCTGGCCCTCGCCGACCAGCACGATGCCCGGCCGGCCGACCACCCGGTGGACGATGTCGGAGTTCTTCGTGACCGCGACCGCGGGCGTCACGTTCCAGCCGCGGCGCAGCGTCTGCAGCGCGGACGCGGCGGCGCCGGCTTGGCCCTCGATCTGGCTGTACGCCGCCTTCTCGACCTTGCGGCCGAACACGATCGTGGCGGCCAGGAAGCCGAGCGCGACGCCGAGCGGGACCCACACCAGCAGCGGCCCGACGAAGAACCCGCCCAGCACCGCCAGCCCGACGATGCCGAGGAAGATCCCGGCCAGCACCAGACCGACGAGCGGCTCGGACTTCTTGGTCAGCTGGTACGCCGACCGGATCTGCTTGAGCCGGCTCGTCTTCTCTGCGGGCGCGTCGTTCTTGGCCATCTCTACCTGTCCTGGTTATGCCTGGGTGGCGTTCATACGTGACTCAACGGCCTGGCGGTACAACCGTCCGGCGCGGTAGGAGGACCGTACCAGCGGACCGGACATGACTCCGGCGAAACCGATCTCGGTCGCCTCGTCCTGGAGCTCGACGAACTCCTCCGGCTTCACCCAGCGCTCGACCGGGTGGTGCCGCACCGACGGGCGCAGGTACTGCGTGATCGTGATGATCTCGCAGCCGGCCGCGTGCAGGTCCTTCAGCGCCTGGCTGACCTCGTCGCGGGTCTCGCCCATGCCGAGGATCAGGTTCGACTTGGTGACCAGCCCGTAGTCGCGGGCCTGGGTGATGACGTCGAGCGAGCGCTCGTACCGGAAACCGGGCCGGATCCGGCGGAAGATCCGCGGCACCGTCTCGACGTTGTGCGCGAACACCTCCGGTCGCGACGAGAACACCTCGGCGAGCTGCTCCGGTACGGCGTTGAAGTCCGGCGCGAGCATCTCCACGCCGGTGCCCGGGTTGAGCTCGTGGATCTGCCGGATGGTCTCGGCGTACAGCCAGGCGCCGCCGTCGTCCAGGTCGTCGCGGGCGACGCCGGTCACGGTCGCGTATCGCAGGCCCATGGTGCGCACCGACTCGGCGACCCGGCGCGGCTCGTCGCGGTCCAGCGCCTGCGGCTTGCCGGTGTCGATCTGGCAGAAGTCACAGCGCCGCGTGCACTGGTCACCGCCGATCAGGAAGGTCGCCTCGCGGTCCTCCCAGCACTCGAAGATGTTCGGGCAGCCGGCTTCCTGGCACACCGTGTGCAGCTGCTCGGACTTCACGAGCTTCTGCAGCGCCTGGTACTCCGGGCCCATCTTGGCGCGGGTCTTGATCCACTCGGGTTTGCGCTCGATCGGGGTCTCCGCGTTGCGCACCTCGAGCCTGAGCAGTTTCCGTCCTTCTGGGGCGATGGTCACGCCCTCCAGGGTACGCGTCCCCGGTCAGGCGCCATTCACCCGTAGGCTGATGAGCTATGTCCACGGTTGAGCTGCGTACGGATGCCGAACCGGGCACGCCGCCCGCGTCCGGTACGCCGGGCCCGTCCGGTACGGCGCTCCGCGGCTGGACCAGGCCCGGTCCGACGGCCCGCGAGCAGCGGTACGACGTACTGCTGGGGCTCGGGATGGCGGCCGTGGGACTGTTCGGGACCGAGCTGGCCCGCGGGGCGTCGCCGACCGAGGTGGACCTCGGCATCGGCGGGGTGGAGCCGTACGTGCTCAGCGCGGCCGCGGCGCTGCCGCTGTGCTTCCGTCGTCGCTGGCCGGTGCCGGTGCTGCTGGCGGTCGCGGCGATGTTCGTGGTGAACGGCGAGCGGGCGGTGTTCGCGTTCGCGGGCAACCTGGTGACGCAGTCGACGATGTTCATGGCGATCTACGCGGCCGTCGCGTGGGCCCGGGACCGGCGGCTGATGAAGGCCGCTGTCACGGTCGTGTTCGTCGGGATGTTCAGCTGGCTGGCGCTCAACTTCGTGCAGGCGCTGCGGAACAACGCGATCGACGGGCCGAACGACGCCCTGTTCTCGCCGTACGTCTCGAGTGTGATCCTGACTGTGGCGCTGAACGTGCTGTACTTCTTCGGCGCCTACTTCTGGGGCCGGACCGCGTGGAACACCGCGCGGCAGCGGCAGGAGCTGGAGCAGCAGGCGACCGCCCTGGCGACCCAGCAGGAGGCGAACTCGCGGCGCGCGGTCATCGACGAGCGGCTGCGGATCTCCCGCGAGCTCCACGACGTCGTGGCGCACCACATCAGCAGCATCGGCATCCAGGCCGGCGGCGCGCGCCGGGTGATGGACACCGACCCGGAGGCCGCGAAGAACGCGCTGAACGTGATCGAGGAGTCCAGCCGGACGGCGGTCAACGAGATGCGGCAGCTGCTCGGCATGCTCCGCGCGGCGGATCCCGACGACGACGTCACGGCGCCGGACCCGAAGGCGCCGCAGGCGGGCGCGGACCGGCTGCCGGCGCTGATCGCGGAGGTGAACAGCCTCGGGCTGGAGGTCGGGTTCCACCAGATCGGCGCGCCCGCGGAGCTGCCGCAGACGGTGTCGGTCTCGGTGTACCGGATCGCCCAGGAGGCGCTCGCGAACGTCCGCAAGCACTCGACCGCGCGCAGCGCCCACCTCACACTGCGTTACCTCGGCGAGGCGGTCGAGCTGGAGGTCCTCGACGACGGCCGCCCGAAGCACGCGCCGGTCGGCAGCCGGCTCGGCCACGTCGGGATCCGCGAGCGTGTCGCGCTGCTCGGCGGCGAGAGTGAGATCGGCCCGCGGCCCGTGGGAGGATTCCGGGTCCGGGTCCGGATCCCGCTGGACCCGCAGAACCGTCCGTTGGCTGGGGGAGCTGTTGATGAGTGACGACCCGATGCGGGTGTTGCTGGTGGACGACCAGGACCTGGTCCGGGCCGGGTTCCGGATGATCCTGTCGGTCGAGCCGGACATCGAGGTGGTCGGCGAGGCGTCCGACGGCGAGAAGGCCATCGAGTTGGCGCTCGCGTTGCGGCCGGACGTCGTACTGATGGACGTCCAGATGCCCGGGATGGACGGGATCACCGCGACCCAGCGGATCGTCGCGGAGGACGCCGGGAAGGTGGTCATCCTGACGACCTTCGACCGCGACGACTATCTCTTCGAGTCGCTCGGCGCCGGCGCGAGCGGCTTCCTGCTCAAGAACACCGCGCCCGAGGACCTGGTCGAGGCGATCCAGGTCGTGCACTCCGGGCACGCGCTGCTGGCGCCGGAGGTGACCCGGCGGGTGATCAAGCGGTTCACCGGCGGGGGAGAGCGGGTGTACCGGCCGGACCTGCTCGCGGACCTGACCGAACGCGAGCGCGAGGTGCTCGGGCTGATCGCCCGCGGCCTCACCAACACCGAGATCGCCGCCCAGCTGTACGTCGGCGAGGCGACCGTCAAGACCCACGTCTCGCGGGTGCTGCTGAAGCTCGGCCTGCGCGACCGCGTCCAGGCGGTGGTTTTCGCGTACGAGTGCGGGCTGGTCACGCCTGGCGACGACCCGATCGGCTGATTTCTCCGTCCTACGGATGACTCGGTGGATCACCCTGACGGGCGACGTGCCGGGAGCAGTCGGCTGACTAGCTTTGGCAGTGTCGGGCGAGCGCCCGGCCGGGGGCTGGAAGCTGATGGGAACGGTGACACATGCTGAGGGTGGCTGGGCTCACCCGGCGGTTCGGTGATCATCTGGCGCTGGACGACGTGACCTTCGACGTCGTGCCGGGACGGATGACCGGATTCGTCGGGGCCAACGGCGCCGGGAAGACGACGACGATGCGGATCATCCTCGGCGTCCTGGCCGCGACCGCCGGCGAGGTGCGCTGGCACGGCGAGCCGCTGACACAGGCGGTCCGCCGGGACTTCGGCTACATGCCCGAGGAACGCGGGCTGTACCCGAAGATGAAGATCCACGACCAGCTGGTGTTCTTCGGCCGGCTGCACGGGCTCGACCCGGAACGGGCGTCCGAGCGGGCGAACAAGATCCTCGAGCGGCTCGGGCTCGCCGAGCGCGCCGGCGACATCCTCGAGACGCTGTCGCTGGGCAACCAGCAGCGGGTGCAGATCGCGGCCGCGCTGGTGCACGAGCCGATCGCGCTGGTGCTCGACGAGCCGTTCAGCGGCCTCGACCCGCTCGCCGTCGACGCGATGGTCGACCTGCTCCGCGAGGAGGTCACGCCCGAGGTGCCGGTGCTGTTCTCCAGTCATCAGCTCGACCTGGTCGAGCGGCTCTGCGACGACCTGGTCGTGCTGTCCCGCGGCAAGGTGGTCGCGGCCGGGTCCGTCGCGGAGCTGTCCGCCGGCTCGTCGACGACGTACCGGCTGGTGGTGGACGGCGACGCCGGGTGGTTGCGGGACATCCGCGGCGTCGAGGTGCGCGACGTCGCCGGCGGTACGGCGCTGTTCGACGTACTCGACGAGGCAATGGAGCAGAAGATCTTGCAGGAGGCGCTCAGCCGCGGGCCGGTGCGCGAGTTCGGGCCGGAGCGGGTGGCGCTCAGCGACGTCTTCCGGGAGGCGACCCGATGAACGCACTGGACAGGCCGTGGATGCTGATCGCGGAGCGCGAGGTCACTACCAAGCTGCGGGACAAGACGTTCATCGGCTCGACGCTGGTGATGCTGCTGATCGTGATGGCCGCGGTGATCGTGCCGGCGCTGCTCGCGGGCAACGGCGGCGCCGACAAGATCGCGGTCGTCGACGACGCGGGCGCGAAGGTCGTGCAGCAGGCGTCGACCACCAAGGGCGACGACGGGTACGAAGTGGTCCGGGTCGCCGACCGGTCCGCCGCCGAGAGTTCGCTGACCTCGGGCGACGTGAAGGCGGCGCTGCTGCCGGGCGACGACGGGTACGTCGTACTCGGTGACGACCGGGTCGACTCCGGTCTCGAGAGCGCGCTGCGGGAAGCGGCCGCGGCCGTCGGGATGGAGGCGAACGCCGCGAAGGCGGGGCTGAGCCCGGACGAGCTGCACGCCGGGACGAAGGTGTCACTGCAGCTGCTCAACCCGGGGCCGCTGCCGGACATCGTGTCGGACTTCGTGAACATCGGTCTGGCGCTGGTGTTCTACATGACCGCGCTCGGCTTCGGGATGATGATCGCGCAGAGCGTCGTACAGGAGAAGGAGAGCCGCGTCGTCGAGATCCTGGCGGCCGCGGTGCCGATCCGGTCGCTGCTGTGGGGCAAGGTGCTCGGCAACACAGTGCTGGCGCTGTCCCAGATCGTGGTGATCGCGGCGACGTCGCTGATCGCGCTGCTGGCGACCGACCAGGCCGACATCCTCGAGGTGGTCGCGCCGGTCGCCGGGTGGTTCGTGGTGTTCTTCGTGCTCGGGTTCGTGGCGCTCGCCGGGTTGTGGGCCGTCGCCGGTTCGCTGGCGACGCGGCAGGAGGACCTCGGGTCGACGACGCTGCCGGGGCAGATGATCTTGATGATCCCGTTCTTCTTCGCGGTGTTCGCCGGGTCGTCGGCCAAGACGGTGGCGTCGTTCGTGCCGATCGCGTCGTCGATGTCGATGCCGGGCCGGATGCTCACCGAGGACGTGCCGCTGTGGCAGCCGCTGGTCGCGATCGCGCTCCTGCTGGTCACGACGGTGCTGATCGTCCGGCTGGGCGCGCGGCTGTACGAACGCACGCTGCTGCAGACCGGGCGCCGGCTCGGCTACCGCGAGGCGATGGCGCTCGAAGCGCGGTAACACATCGTCACGGCCGGGCCCGGTGTTACAGGTACCGGCCCGGCTGTGACGAAACCGCAATGTTGGGTCGCTGTGTGCTGTGCGTGCACCTCGACTACGGTCTCAACGCATGAACGTCGAGCTGCGCCACCTGCGGGTGGTGGTCCTGGTGGCCGAAGCGGGGTCCGTCGGACGGGCCGCCCGCTGGCTCAAGGTCAGCCAGCCCAGCCTGACCGCGCAGCTGAAGCGGATCGAGGCCGCGTTCGGCGGTGAGCTGTTCGAACGCTCCCGCACCGGCGTCACCCCGACACCGCTCGGCCGGTACGCCGTCGACCGGGCGCGGGCGATCCTCGTCGACGTCGACCACCTGGCCGCGACCGTGTCCGCGATGACCGCGGTCGAGTCGTCGGCCGTCCGGCTCGGCGGGTTCCCGACCGCGCCGGTGTCCGGCATCGCGTCCCGGCTCCGCGACCACGGCGAGATCGAGCAGGTCAGCGTCGAGGTCGAGTGGTCCTCGAGTGTGCTGCTGCAGCAGCTGGAGAGTGGGCGGCTGGACTTCGCGCTGCTGCGCGAGTTTCCCGGGTTCGAGCTGCGGCTGCCGGCCGGGGTCGAGGCCACCACCGTCGTCGAGTCCGAGTCGGCGTACGTCGCGCTCGCGGCGGACCACCCCGTCGCGGAGGCGTCACGCACCCGCGGCGAGATCGAGCTGGGCGCACTGGCGGCGGAGGAGTGGATCGGCGAGCCGCCGGACGACAGCGGCTTCCATGTGCTCTTCCGGGCGGCGTGCGAGGCAGCCGGCTTCCAGCCGCGGGTGGAGCACCACTCGGTAGACACCTCGGTCCTGATGGGCTTCGTGACGAGCGGTCAAGGCGTGGCCCTGATCTCGCCCACGTCGTACCGCATGCTCTCCGCCGACGTCACCACCCGCACCCTCGCCGGCAACCCCATCCACCGCAAACTGGTCCTGGCCTGGAGCACCGACTCCCCCCGAGCCCAAATGGCCCCCGAAGTCCTCGCCATGGCCCGAGCCGCCTACGACGAAGCCATCACCGAACACGCCCGCCGAGGCAACCACCCCCAACACATGCACGTCGCCTAACCCACTCAGCTCCGCGGCCACCCGCCCGACCTGCGGGCAGGCCCTGGCCTTCGGCTAGTCGCCGCACCGGCGGGTCTCTACGCCGACGAGCGCCAACCCGCCCGTCCCCGCCCTCCCGCGCCGCGCCCAACCGACACCGCTCGCGCACATCAGCCGTCCTCCTGCCGAAGAGGCACCCTCCTGCCGCGGCGAACCACCCGCCCGGCGCGGCCTGCGGCTCCGCGGACGCCTTGCTTCGGGATATCGGGGCGCCGCCCGACCTCTACCCCGGCGGGCGCCGATTCCCGCTCGTCGCCGCCCTCCGCGGGGCGTCCCTGGGCTGGCTCTCGACCCCAGCAAGGAGGCCCGCCGCGGTGACGCGGCGGGCCGACGAGGCCCTAGGCCGGCCTGACCACCGGGTTCTCGAACGCGAGGTGGAATTCCCCGGTGTCCTCCGGGTCCTCCATCCGCTCCCGATACTGAGACCCCACCTGCTCCGTCGGCCGCGGCACTGCAACCCGCTCAGTCCTCTTGTCGTCCGCAGCACCAGCCTGCGGCTTCTCTTCCACCGGCCCGGCCTGCGGTGTGTCCTCCGCAGAAGCGACCTGCGGCTCGTCGTTTGCGGGGGCCTGCGGCTGGCTCCCTGCAGGCCGCGCCTCCTCGTTCACTGAGGACTCGGCCTCCGCCGCCGGCGTCTGGCTTGCTGCCTGCGGCTCGCCTGCGCGCGGCTCTTCGGCCACCTCCGGCTTGACCTCACCGGCCGCAGTCTCGGCACCAGCTGACGGCGCACTCGCCACCGGCTGCACACTCGCCGCGGACTCCTGCGCCGGACCCGCTTGCACCGGACCATCCACCGCCGCGCCGTCCTGCGCAGGACCAGCCGGCGCCGGACCCGCTTGCGCCGAGCCGTCCTGCGGCGGGCTCACCTGCGCCGGGCTCACCTGCGTCGGCTCGTCCTGCTGCGCGGCAGCGTCCGGCGCCGCAGGTGCTGAGGCTCCAGCCGCAGTAGGAGCAGTCGCCGACGCGGCCGATGCAGCTGCACCCGCCGTCGGCGCCGCGGTGCCTGCCTGCGCCGGACCTGCGTCCGCCCTTTCTGCGTCCGTCGTACCTGCGGGCTGTTGAGTTGGCTCGGTGTAGTCGGTGGTGGGGGCTACCGTCGTCTCCTCCGGGTCGTTGCTCTTGGCATCGGTCTGGGGAAGCGGGCGGGTGTGTTCGAACTCCTCGGGCTCCGCCGCCGGGAACTGGCGGGTCTGCTCGTCGGCTTGGTTGCGCGGCTGTACCGGCTCCGGCTCGTCGAACAGGTCGTCGTACCGCGTCTGGCTCTCGTACGCCGCCGGCGCCGGATAGGTGCTCCCGGCAACCGGGTACACGGCCGCGACCTCCGCCTCCTGCTGCGCCTGCGCGGCCTCCTGCTCGCGCTGCAGCCGGTCGGCCTCCGCCCGCTCGCGACGCCGGCGCTGCACGCTGCGGACGATCAGCTGGATCGCGTACACCAGCGAGATCACCCCGAGGATCGGCACCACGCCGTTCAGCGTGTACTGCTTCGACCCCTCGATCATCCCGTTGGTGATGCCGGGGACGTCGTTCAGGAAGTTCGTGGTCCGGTTCGGGATCCAGAGCCAGCAGTAGACCAGGGTGCCGAAGGCCGCGAACGCCCCCAGCGCACCGGCGCCGGAGAAGTACGACACGACGGCCCAGAAGATCAGCGCGCCGATGCCGAAGGCAAGCGCCATCCCCTTCGCGTTCAGCTCGATACCACCCGGCGCCGCGAGGACCCCGAACACGGCCGGACCGGCCAGAGCGACGGCTACGCCGAGCAAGAACCCAAGAAATTTGGCCACATCCCCAAGGTAGCGACGAACTGCCGTCACACCCCGCAGACACTTCGGTACGAACCGGACCGGCAACCGTTTGCCTAGAGTGTCCCCATGCGCCCGCCGAACATCCTCGTGATCCTGTCCGACGAACACACCGCCGCGGCGGCCGGCTGGGCCGGCCATCCGCACGTCCGGACCCCGAACCTCGACCGCCTGGCCGCGCAGGGCGTCGCGTTCGACCGCGCGTACACCAACAGCCCGATGTGCGTCCCCTCGAGGCTCTCCCTCCTGTCCGGCCGGTACGTGCACCAGATCGGGGCCTGGGACAACGGCGTGATCCCCGGCCCGGCGTACCGCACCTGGGGACACCACCTGCGCGACGCGGGCTACACCTCGGTCATCGCGGGTCGCACCCACTTCAACGGCCCGAACCGCCTGCTCGGCTTCGACCGCCGCCTCACCGACGACCTCGACTTCTGGATCGACCACAGCGGCCGACCACCTCGTCGTACCGCAGACTGGCGACGCCCCACCAACTCGCACGTGACCGAGCAGGGCACCGGCGACCACGTACACACCCAGCACGACGTGACTGCCACCGACGCGGCACTGGAATTCCTGCGCGACCCGGGCGCGGATCCGTTCCTGCTGTACGTCGGCTACATGCACCCGCACTTCCCGTTGGTCGCACCACCGGAGTTCCGGGCGCTGTACAACACGGCTGATGTCGACGTTCCGATTGTCGACGATCACCAACATCCGGTGATCTCGTTGCTCCGGCACGGGTTCCGCAACGACGAGCCGTTGACGGAGGAGCAGATCAGGGAGGCGACGGTCTGCTACTGGGCGCTGATCAGTCACCTCGACCACCAGATCGGGCGACTGCTGGACGCCGTCCCGGAGGACACCGTGGTCATCTACACGAGTGACCACGGTGAAATGGCCGGCCAGCACGGCATCTGGCAGAAGCAGTGCTTCTACGAGCCCGCCGTACGCATCCCGTTGCTGCTACGCCACCCGTCGCTGCAGCCCGGCCGGAGTACTGCGCACGTCAGCCTCGTCGATGTGCTGCCTACGCTCCGGGACGTCGCCGGTCTGGCTCCAGACGCCGCACTGCCCGGCCACACGTTGCTGGACGCGCAGGACCGACCTGTGCTGTCGGAGTACCACGCACAGGGGATGGTGGACGGCGGCTTCATGCTGAAGTCCGGATCGTGGAAGTACTGCTACTACGGCGCTGGCCACGCTCCACAGGTCTTCCACGTCGACGACGACCCTCTGGAGCTCAACGACCTGTCTGGTGAACATGCCCTGGTGCAGCGACTGGATGCTGAGCTGAGATTGCTGCTGGACCCTGATGCGACCGATGCGCGTGCGAAGTCAGACCAGGCTGCGCGCCTTGCGAGAGGATGAGCTGTTGCCCGCTCCGAACATTCTGCTGATCGTTTCCGACGACCACGGGTACGCCGACCGCAGCACGCTCGGTGTGCACGCCGACGTACGTACCCCGGCGCTGGACCGGCTGGCTGCGGAGGGGGTGAGCTGCACCGACGCCTACGTGACGGCGCCCATCTGCAGCCCTTCTCGGGCGTCGATCATCTCCGGGCGGTACCAGCAGCGCTGGGGAGGCCAGTGGTTCGACTCGGCCGCTTTCCCGCCGGACGACGTACCGACGCTGGCTGAGATCCTGCGCGACCAGGGGTACCGGACGGGGTACTTCGGCAAGGTGCACTACGGGAAGGAGGATGTGGGGGACAGGGCGTGTCCGCCGCACCACGGGTTCGAGGAGACGCTCTACGGGCTGGCGGGGCAGTCGTTCGGGCGGCTGAACTACCTGCACCACTCCGAGGAGGCTGTGGCGTCGTACGGGCAGCCGGCCGCGCACCACATGGCTGTGCAGCCCCTGCTGTCCGGGGACGCGCCGGTGGAGCATGAGGGCTTTCTGACGGCCGAGTTCGGCAGGCGCGCGGCTGAGTTCATGGGCGCGGAGGACGAGCGGCCGTACTTCTGCATGGTCGCGTTCAACGCCGTACACAACTTCTGCTGGCAGCTGCCGGAGTCCGAGCTGGAGGCGCGGGGCCTGCCGACGTTCCGCGACTGGTCGCCGGAGGTGAACGGCTCATTCATGGAGTGGTACGACGACGTGATCGTGCCGAACCTGCCGCACGGACGGGAGTACTACCTCGCCCAGCTGGAGCTGATGGACGCCGAGATCGGGCGGCTGCTGGACGTGGCCGGTGACAACACGATCGTCGTGTACGTGACCGACAACGGCGGGTCGACCTGCAACTTCGGCGACAACGCTCCGCTGCGCGGGACGAAGTACACGCTCTGGGACGGCGGCATCCGGATCCCGATGCTCTGGCGCTGGCCGGAGCAGCTTCCGGCGGGGCGGCGTACGGGCGCGTTGGTGAGCACGATGGATCTCGTGCCGACGCTGGCCGCGGCGGCCGGTGCGACCGTGGAAGGGGCTGACGGTCTGGACATCCTGCCGGTGCTGGCGGGGTCAGTCGAGGTCGCGCACGAGGACCTGCACTGGGACTGCGGGTTCCAGTGGGCGGTGCGGTCGGGGGACTGGAAGCTCAGCTGGGTGGCGGACGACGACAACACCCGGCACCTGCGGGACTACGAGCACGCGCCGATGGGGGAGGGCTGGTTTCTCGCGAACCTGGCCGACGACATCGGCGAGTCAACCAACCGCTTGGCTGACCAACCGGAGGTCGTGGCCCGACTGAGGTCGTTGCACGCCGACTGGCGTGCGGAGGTGGGGCTGGAGGCTCAGACCGTCAGCCCGTAGGTGATCGCCGTCGGCGGTTCCTCGTGGTGGTCGATGTCCGGGCTGCGCTCGTACTCTTCCCAGGCGAGGAACCGGTCGAGGTGCCGGCGTACCGGGTCGAGGACCTCGGCGATCGTGACCTCGCGGCCGAGCTCCTGCGACAGCGTCGTCACGTCGGCGTCCGAGATGCCGCACGGCACGATTCGGTCGAACCACGCCAGGTCGTTGTTGCAGTTCAGTGCGAACCCGTGCATCGTCACGCCCTGGGCGACCCGGATCCCGATCGCGGCGATCTTCCGCTCCCGCCCGCGGTCGTCGGCGGCGACCCAGACGCCGCTGCGGCCCTTGACACGACCGGTCTTCACACCGAGCTCGGCGCAGACCGCGATCAGCGCCTCCTCGAGCCGGCGGACGTAGTCGACGACGTACACGTGCGAGGCCAGCTTGACGATCGGGTACCCGACGAGCTGCCCGGGACCGTGCCAGGTGATCTTGCCGCCGCGGTCGACGTCCACCACCGGCGTGCCGTCGAACGGGCGCTCCTGGGGCTCGGTCCGCTTGCCGGCCGTGTACACCGGCGGATGCTCGAGCAGGATCACCGTGTCGGACCCGGTGCCCGCAGCAACCTCCGCGTGCAACCGCCGCTGCTCGTCCCAAGCAGCCCCGTACTCGACGGCGTCGTCCCCGAACCCAGCCTCCACATACCGAATAGCACTCACACCGCGAGTGTAGGCGGCGCCTGGTGGCCCGGGCCCGAGGGGCTGTGGATAACTTCCGCGGGGGAGGTCGCGATCGGTGCATCCTCTTGGACATGGACCTCGGAGACCTCGCCGGCTACAGCCTGCGCCGGCAACTCGGGTCCGGACCGATCGGAACCGTCTGGCAGGTCCGGGACCGCGCGACCGGCCGGAACGCCGTACTCAAACACATCCCGCACCACGCAGTCCCCGACCCGCGGAGACTCCGCGAGGACCTCAGCCTGCTGTCCCGCCTACGCCACCCGCACATCGCCTACCTACGAGAGTTCCACGAGACCGGCACCGGCTGGGTCCTCATCACCCAGCACCTCGTCGCCGGCTCCCTCGCAGCCCTCCTCACCCGCCGCGGCCCCCTGACCCGCGGCGAACTCGTCACCCTCCTGGCCCCCGTGGCCGAAGCCGTAGCCCACCTCCACAACTCCAGCCTCACCCACGGCGCGATCACCCCCCAAAACATCATGTTCGACGCCGACGGCCGCCCCATCCTCACCGACGCCACCCTCCACCCCGGCACCACCACCGCCGACACCCAAGCCCTCACATCCCTACCCGACCAGGTATCCGAGGACCCCGCCCCCTTCCCCCCAACCACCCTCACCACCACCCCCCTCCAATCCCTCCCACACCGCCTCCTCACCCTCCACCCACCCACCCCCATACACCTAGCCATGCCCCTGGACCCCATCCCCCCACCCACCCCAAGCCCCACGGCGAGCTCCGCACCGAGCTCCGCACCAAACTCCGCACCGAGCGTCACAACCGGCTTGACGTCGGCACCCGATCACCGCGCCGGCTCGGCGTCCGAACCGGATCCGGAGGCTGGCCCGGCGTCCACGTCGAGCCTCGCGGCCCGCCCCATGTCCGAGCCAACCGCCGAGCGTGCCCCCCTGCGCGCGCCGGGCTCCACGGTCGGTTCTACGTCTGCGCCGAGTTCTACGGCTGGGTCCGCGTCAACGCCGAGCTCCGGGCTTGGTTCTGCGTCAGCGCCAAGTCCCGCGGGCCGCTTCGCGCCTGCGCCTGGCCCGGCGCCGGGTTCCGGTTCCGTTCCCACCTCCACCCACGACGGATCCATCCCTGCGGCCCCGTCACCTTCCGAAACCGCCGCGACACCCCTATCGGACTCGCACACCAGCGCCTCTGCCGCCACGTGGTACTTGCCCGCAGGCGACGTACCTGCCAACTGGCTCCCTCACCCACGCAACCGCCCCACCCCGCAGCCAGACTGCGGAGCATCGACGACACACCCAAAGTCAGGCGATGCACTACCCGGCCCGCCCGCCCTCTCCACCGACCCCACCGCAGCCTCAACCGCCCGATCTGCCACCGGCTCAACCGACGGTTCAACCGTCGGCTCAGCCAACCAGCGAGCTGATGGGCCGACGGCCGCGGCCAGTGGAAAGCCAACAACTGAAGGCTTCGTCCCCAGCCGGCCGTCCGCCGGCTTCTCCCGCCCTGACCGCACACCACCTGGTCTGTCGAGCACTCCCTCGGACCCGCCCATCACCGGCCCGGAGTCCCGCCGCACCCACCCCGCGCACCCGCCCGACGATGGCGAAGATGACGACACCCCAGCAGTCGCCCGCGGACCACTAGCTCCACCACCTTCAAACAGACCAGCACCCCACCCGACACCACCATCTCCATTCACCCAGGCCGATTCCGCCCCAGCACCAACTGCCAAACCAAAACCAAAGCGCACCCTCTCCACCCGCCGAACAAAGTCCCGCCGAGGCCGCGCCACCCGCACGACCCGCCCCCTCCCCACCACCGACCCCCTTCACAACAACCACATCCCCAACAGACGCAGCCGATTCGCAGGCGACGCATTCATAGCCCGAACACTCGGCCACTCACCCGACCGCAGCACTCCGCGCGATCGCGCTGATGAGCCGAGCACCACCAAGTCGGCTGACAGTTCCAACGGATTCGAGCGGTTCGACGGGCTCGACGGAGGCTCTGCATTCGGCGGCTACGTCTTCGGCAGCGGGGCGCAAGGCGCTGGTGACGCGCTCCGCCCCGACGACATGTCAGCACCCAGCGATGCCACCGGTCCTCGCGACCTTGTATTCGGCTACGAGTTACCAGCCGCCAACGATGCCCGTGAGAAAGACAACGCGTTCGGCGGACAAGCACTCGGCCGCAGCGGCGATCCCGGCGCAGGCGTTGCGACCGGCAGCGCCGCCAGCACTGCGTGGTACGTCGACGAGGCGTCCGGTGGCGCCGACGCGTCGTACGACGCCTATGCCCCCGGTGCTGGCGCGGCGTTTGGTGTTGGGCTGGGGATCGGTGGCGGCGCCTTGCGTCGCAGCGCTGAGTTGCGCGGTGGCGATGCGAGCGGAAGCGATACGCCGTACCGCGATGTGTCGTACAGCAGGGATCTCGCCAGCGCTGGCTCAGTGTTCGGTGTTGGGCTGGGGCTTGATGGTGGCGCCTTGCGTCGCGGTGGTGCGTTGCGCGGTGGTGATGCGGGCGCGAGCGATGCGTCGTACCGCGATCGGGCGTACGGCGGTCAGGTGCTGGGTGGAGGCGATGCGTCGTACGGAGGTGATGCCCCGGGTGGCAACGCGGCGTTCGGTGTTGGCTGGGGGATTGATGGTGACGCCTTGCGTCGCGGGGGTGGGTGGCGCGTTGGTGATGCGGGCGATACCGACTCGTCGTACGGCGACGGGTCGTACCACGGTGGGCTCCGCGGGGGTGGCCGGACTCGGCGCGGTGGTGGGTGGCTTCGGCGTCGATGGTTTCGGCGTGCTGGGTTTCGGTGGAGTGGGGTGGGTCGGCGTGGGAAGGCGGTTCGGGGGCAGGGCTGGTTGCTTGATGGTTATTGGTTTGGGGTTGTGGTGTGGGCGCGGGTGCTTCGGGTGGTGCGGCGGCCGGGGTTTGGTGTGGTTGGGGCGGTTGGGCTTGGTGCTGTGGTTGTACTTGGGGTTGGGGTTGCCGCGATGCGGGCTCTCGACAGTTCAGCTACTACGCAGGCCTCGTCTGGGCCGTCGACTGGTGGTTCGGTGACGCGGCCGGTGAAGACCGGGGCGGTGCGGCCTTCGCAGGCCGCACCGTCGCAGGCAGCGCCGTCGCCGACGGTGCCTTCGCGGGCGGTGGGGTCACCTTCTGTGGGGGCGCCTTCTCGGGCTCAGGGTCCTGCGGGGCGTGGGGAGTTGGTGGTTTGGACTCGGGCTTTGCGGAGGCTCGATGCTCGGCGTGCCCACGGGTTCTGGACGTTGGATGCTGGGGTGCTGGACGAGGTGTATGTGCCGGGTAGTTCGCCGTGGGTGGCTGATCGCGGGCTGTTGGCTGCGTACCGGAAGCAGAACGTGCGCGTTCGAGGGCTCCGGATCGCGATCGAGAGGGTTGCGCTAGTTCGCCGTACGACGACCAGCGTGACGCTGAAGGTGACTGATCGTCTTGCCGCGGGCGAGGCTGTGGATCACGTCGGCGCTGTGACGCCGATGCCGGCAGGACATTCGTCGACGAAGTTGATCACGCTGACCGCCACAGCCGGAGCCGGTGGCGCAAGCCCGCAGGTGTGGCGCATCAGCTCAGTCACTCAAGGCTGATCCGGGGCAGGGGCGAGCACCTCGACGCTGGTGAGGTGGCGGATCGTGCTGGCGCTGGCGCTGACGCGGCGCTGAACCGCGGGCCGGTTGCGCTGCCGGTGCCGAGGCCGATGCCGGTGCGTGCGCGGGCCGGTGTGGTGCGGGAGCTGGTGCCGGTGTGGTGTGGCTGGGTGGCTGGGGACGACGTTGGTTGTGGTGGGCGCGGCGCCGGTTGGAGTCTGCCCGTGGCGGGCGGTCCGCGGAGCCTACGTCGTCCCGGCCGTGAGGGGCCGGTTACGTGGACCTGGCGCATGGGGCCGCGATGAGCCCGGGCGCCGGCAGGTCGGCGGGTTCTCGGTGTGGCGTGTGGGATCGGCGCCCGGCTCGAGGCTGGGGGTTAGGTGAGGGCTGCCTGGATTGTGGGGGTGATGGTGGGGTGGTGGAAGGTGAAGTTGGTGGATTGGAGGCGGGTGGGGAGGGCTCGTTTGCTGCCTAGGAGTTCCCAGGCGAATTCGCCAAGGGCCGTTTTCATGAGGACGGCGGGGACGGGGAGTAGGGCGGGGCGGTGGAGGGCGGTTGCCAGGGCCTTGGTGAATTCGGCGTTGGTGGGCGGGGTGGGGAGTGCGACGTTGATCGGGCCCGTGAGGGTGTCGTGTTCTGCTACGTGGCGGACTGCGCGGAGCCAGTCGGTGAGGGAGACCGTCGGGAAGTACTGCGTTCCAGGGCCCAGCCGGCCGCCCAGGCCCAGGCGGAAGGGGAGGGTGAGGAGCTGGAAGGCTGGGGCCTTGCGGTCGAGGACCACGCCGGTGCGGAGGGCGGCTACTCGGCTGCCGGCTTGTTGGGCCGGTTCGAGTGCGCCTTCCCAGAGGTGTACGACGTCCGCGAGGAAGCCGTCGCCCAGCGGCGTGTCCTCGGTCAGGATCTGGTCGCCGAGGTCCTTGCCGTAGCCGCCGATCCCACTCTGCGTGATCACGACCGGGCGCCGGTCCAGTTGGGTCGCCACGCGGGCGAGTGTCGAGGTCGTGCTGACCCGGCTCTCCCGGATCGTACGGCGGTACGTCGGGGTCCACGGGCGGCCGATGTTCGCGCCGGCCAGGTTCACGAGTACGTCGGGCTCGCCTAGGGCGCCGGGGTCCAGATCGCCCCGCGCCGGGTCCCAGCGCACCTCGTCCGGCGCGGTCGGCGTACGGCGTACCAGCCGGACGACCTGGTGGCCGTCGGCAACCAGGTCGCGGGTGAGGGCCTTGCCGAGGAAGCCGGAGGCGCCGGCCAGCACGTACTTCATCCGCTGTGCTCCTTCAGGGATTCGATGGGCCCGCGGGAGTCGGCTACCTGCGGGATCCAGTGGACCGGTACCCACGGACGTCGCCAAAGGCAACGGCGCCGGTGTCCGTCCCCGGGGGAGACAGGCACCGGCGCCGGCTGTCCGATCGGATCAGACGTCGAACTGGGCCTCTTCGAGGCGCTGCTTGACCGCCGTCAGGTAGCGGGCCGCGTCGGCGCCGTCGACCAGGCGGTGGTCGTAGGTCAGGGCCAGGTACACCATCTGCCGGATCGCGATCGTCTCGCCGAGCTCCGGGTGGGTGATGACGACCGGGCGCTTCACCACGGCACCGGTCCCGAGCATGCCGACCTGCGGCTGGTTCAGGATCGGGGTGTCGAACAGCGCGCCGCGGCTGCCGGTGTTGGTGATGGTGAACGTGCCGCCCGCCATCTCGTCCGGCAGCACCTTGTTGTTGCGGGTGCGGTCGGCGAGGTCGGCGATCTTCGTCGCCAGGCCGGCGATGTTCAGGTCGCCGGCGTTGTGCACGACCGGGACCATCAGGCCGCGCTCGACGTCCACCGCGATGCCGAGGTGCTCGGCCGCGTGGTACGTGATCTCGCCCTTCTCCTCGTCGATCGACGCGTTCAGCTTCGGGTACTGCTTCAGCGCGTCGACCGCGGCGAGCGCGAAGAACGGCAGGAACGACAGCTTGACGCCCTCCCGGGCCTCGAACTCCGCCTTCTTCGCGTTCCGCAGCTTGGCGATCTCGGTGACGTCGACCTCGACGACCGTGGTCAGCTGCGCCGAGACCTTGAGGCTGTTGACCATGTGGGTCGCGATCGCCTTGCGGATCCGGCTCATCTTCTCGGTCGTACCGCGCAGCGGGCTGACGGCCGGGGCCTTCGCGGCGGCGGCCGGGGCCGCGGTCTGGGCTGCCGGGGCAGGGGCAGCCGCGGCGGCCTTCTGGGCCTCGGCGGCGGCGATGACGTCCTGCTTGCGGATCCGGCCGCCGACACCGGTGCCCTGTACGGCGTTCAGGTCGACTTGGTGCTCCGCGGCTAGCTTGCGGACCAGCGGGGTGACGTAGTTCGGGCCTTCGGTGGCGGCGCCGTTCGGCGAGGCGGCCGGGGCCTGCGTCGCTGCCGGGGCCTGCGTTGCGGTCGGAGCGGCGGCGGGAGCGGACTGCGGGGCGGGAGCAGCCTGCGGGGCCGGGGCCTGGGCGGCGGGAGCAGCCTGCGGAGCCGGGGCCTGGGCGGCGGGGGCGGCCTGGGGGGCCGGGGCCTGAGCCGGTGCGGACTGCGGGGCGGGGGCGGCGGCCGGAGCCTGGGCGGCCGGAGCCGGGGCCGGGGCGGCCGGAGCCGGGGCCGGGGCGGACTGGGCTGCCGGGGCGGACTCGGCTGGGGCTGCCGGAGCGGAGGAGGAGGTGGGGGCGGCGTTGCCGGAGCCTACGACGGCTAGTTCGGCGCCTACCTCTACTGTCTCGTCCTCGGCGACCTTGATTTCCAGGAGTTTGCCGGCGACCGGGCTGGGGATCTCGGTGTCTACCTTGTCGGTGGAGACCTCGAGGAGGGGTTCGTCGACTGCTACGTCGTCGCCTACCTGCTTGAGCCAGCGGGTGACGGTTCCTTCGGTCACGCTTTCGCCGAGGGCCGGGAGGGTTACCGGGGTGCCGGAGGTTGCCTGGGGCGCGTTTGCCTCGGCGGCCGGGGACTCGGCCTGGGTCGAGTCAGCGGCGGCTGCGGAAGGCTGAGGTGCAGCCTGCGTTGGGGCAGGGGCAGGGGCCGGGGTGGGCTCAGCCGGAGCCGATTCAGCCGGTGCGGCGTCGGCGGCCGGTGCCGACTCGGCGGCGGCCGGAGCTGACTCGGTTGGGGCGGCGGGGGTGGAGGAGGCTTCGCCGGCGTCGCCGATGACGGCTAGTTCGGCGCCGACCTCGACGGTCTCGTCCTCGGCTGCCTTGATCTCCAGCAGGGTGCCGGCGACGGGGCTCGGGATCTCGGTGTCCACCTTGTCGGTCGACACCTCCAGCAGGGGCTCGTCGACGGCAACCGTGTCGCCGACCTGCTTGAGCCAGCGGGTGACGGTTCCTTCGGTGACGCTCTCCCCGAGGGCCGGCAGGGATACAGAGGTCGGCATGACGGTCGTTGCTCCTTCGTCTGATCGGTCGAGTGTCAGCCTACGGTGCCGCCGGAGCGGGCGGGATCCGGGTCACGGCCGTCCCGCACGCTCCCTGCGGCTCAAACCTACTCGGGCGCACCAGCGGTCCGCCCGGCAGTCAGGTCCTGTCCGGTCATCCATCGCCTGCCGCGCGACATCTCGGTACGGCGTCTCGCCGCACCGAGCACCTCCTCGCGACGGCGTCGGCTCACCGGACAGGCCTTAGTCATGGAAGTGCAAAGGTTTCCCGGCCAGGGCGAGGTGGGCCTCGCCGAGGGCCTCGTTCTGGGTGGGGTGGGCGTGCACGAGCGGCGCGACGTCGGCCGGGTACGCCTCCCAGTTGTAGATCAGCTGGGCCTCGCCGATCAGCTCGCCGACACGCGAGCCGACCATGTGCAGCCCCACCACCGCGCCGTCGCGCGCCCGCACCAGCTTCACGAAGCCGGCCGTCTTCAGGATCTGCGACTTGCCGTTGCCGCCCAGGTTGTAGTTCAAGACGTCCACATCGCCGTACTTCGCCCGCGCCTGCTCCTCGGTCAGCCCGACCGACGCGACCTCCGGCTCGGAGTACGTGACGCGCGGGATGCCGGCCTCGTCGATCGGCGTCGGCGCCAGGCCCGCGAGGTGCTCGGCGACGAAGATGCCCTGCTGGAACCCGCGGTGCGCGAGCTGCAGTCCCGGCACGATGTCGCCGACCGCGTAGACGCCCGGCACGCTGGTCTGCAGCGTCGAGTCCACGGTGACGAACCCGCGGTCGAGCGCGACGCCGACCTCCTCGTAGCCGAGGCCGGCGGTGTTCGGCCCGCGGCCGACCGCGACGAGCAGGACCTCCGCCTCGATCACCTCACCGCCGGCGACGGTCACCTGTACCCCGGAGTCGACAACAGAGACCGACTCGAACGGCGTACCTGTCTTGAAGGCGATCTTCCGCTTCCGGAACGCGCGCTCCAGCGTCTTCGAGCAGTCCGCGTCCTCGGCCGGGACGAGCCGCGGCAGCGCCTCGACGATCGTCACGCGGGTGCCGAACGAGGTCCACGCGGACGCGAACTCGACCCCGATCACGCCGCCGCCCAGGACGACGGCCGACTCCGGCACCCGGTCCAGCGTCAGCGCGTGCTCGCTCGCGATCACCCGGTGCCCGTCGAGCTCGAGGCCGGGCAGCGACCGCGAGTACGAACCGGAGGCGAGGATGACGTTCCGGCCGGTGTACGTCGTGTCGCCGACCTGGACCGTGGTGGGCGAGGTCAGCCGCCCCTCGCCCTCGATCACGGTGATGCCGCGGGCCTTCAGCTGACCCTGCAGGCCCTTGAAGAGCCGGTCGACGACGCCGTCCTTGTACTTGTTCACGCCGCCCATGTCGACGCCCTCGAGCGTCGTCCGGACCCCGAACTGCTCACCCTCGCGCGCCGAGTCCGCGACCTCGGCCGCGTGCAGCAGCGCCTTGGTCGGGATGCAGCCGCGGTGCAGACAGGTCCCGCCGACCTTGTCCTTCTCGACGAGCGCCACGGACAGCCCGAGGGTCGCCGCGCGCAGTCCGGCGGCGTAGCCACCGCTGCCGCCGCCGAGAATCACCAGGTCGTACGTCGTACCACTGCCAGTCGAGGTGTCAGTCACAGGTTCCTCCGTGGGTCTGGTCGGGCGGGCGGCCCCGGATCGCGGTTCCGGCCCGGCAGCATCTTGTCACCGATCACGGCCGGAGCCACGTCCGGGCCGCCCGTGGCGCGCGGGCCGGAACCGGACACAACCGTTATCCAGGATTTCGGCGGGGACTTGCACAGATAGTGGACACTTACCCCATGAAGTGGTTCGGTCGCCGGCAGAAGGCCGGAACGATGCGCCGGTCGGACAGTCCCGACCAGGCGCACCTGCGGGAGTTCGCCCAGACCCGCCAGGGCGTCGAGGGCTTCGTCGAGCCGCGCACGGCGGTGACCGACTACACGCTGCTGCTCGTCGCCATCGACGGCGAGTGGACGCGGCGCCGGGTCCCGTCGGTGAAGTGGGCGCACGACTTCGCGAACCGGCTCGGCATCCCGTCGTACGACGCAGCGGTGGTCGGCTACCCGCCCCGGATGCGCGAGTACAACGCCCGGATGAAGCGGAACGGCCAGGCCTGACCGCCGCAGCGGCCAGGCCTGCGAGAGATCAGCTCGCGGAGGCGGCGAGCTCCACGAGCGTGCGGACCGCGTACCCGGTGCCGCCGTTCGGGGTGTAACCCGAGGCGCCGCCGTCGTTGAACGCCGGGCCCGCCACGTCCAGGTGCACCCAGTCGATGCCCTCGGCAACGAAGTCGCCGAGGAAGGCGGCCGCCGCGAGCGCGCCGCCCCACGGCTCGCCGGTGATGTTGGCCAGGTCGGCGACCTTCGAGTGCGACTTCAGCTTCTCCAGCATCTCGGCCGGCACCGGCAGCGGCCACATCGCCTCACCGGCCGCGACGGCCGCGTCGACCACCCGGTCGCGGGCGCTGTCGGTGTTCCCGAACGCGCCGGCCACCTTGGTGCCGAGAGCAACGACACAGGCGCCGGTCAGGGTGGCCACGTCGACGATCAGGTCGGGCGCGTCCTCGCAGGCCCGGACCAGCGCGTCGCCGAGCACCAGCCGGCCCTCGGCGTCGGTGTTCAGCACCTCGACGGTCTTGCCGCCGTACATGGTCAGCACGTCGGAGGGCCGGGCCGCCGAACCGGACGGCATGTTCTCGGCCATCGCGGCGTACGTCGTCACCTGCACCGGCAGCCCGAGCCGCGCGATCGCGATCGTCGCCCCGATCACCGCGGCCGCGCCGGCCATGTCGGACTTCATGCTCACCATGCCGGTCGACGTCTTCAGCGACAGGCCGCCGGAGTCGAACGTGATGCCCTTGCCGACGAACGCCAGGTGCGTCACCGGCTTGCGAGGCGTGTAGCTCAGCCGGACCAGCCGCGGCGGGTTCGTCGAGCCCTGGCCGACGCCGAGGATGCCGCCGTACCCGCCCTTCGCGAGCGCCTTCTCGTCGAGGACCTCGACCTTGACGCCGTACTCCTTGCCGAGCTTGACCGCGTCGGCCGCGAACTCCGCCGGGTGCAGGTCCGACGGCGGCGTGTTCACCCAGTCGCGCACCTGCGCGACGGCCTCGGCGGTCACCTGGCCGCGCTCGAGCGCGGCCTTGGCGTCCTTGTTCCGGGCGAGGTCGGTGAGGACGGTGAGGTTCCCCGGTACGTCGTCTTCGTTGCCCGCGGACGAGGACTTGTACGCCGTGAACGCGTAGCGGCCCAGCAACGCGCCCTCGGTCACCGCGCGCACGCACTCGGCGTCGGGCGTCGGCAGCGCGAACGCGACCGACTGCGACGTCTTCGCGGCCCGGACCCCGGCGCCCGCCGCGGCCCGCAGGTCCTCGGTCTTCAGCTCGCCGTCGGGGGCCGCGCCGAGACCGACCGCGATCAGCGTCGCGGACTTGCCCGGACGGGGCCCCGGGACCTTCGTCACCTCGCCCGTCTTGCCGGTGGCGCCGAGTCCGGACAGCACCTCCACCAGCTGCCCGCCGTACGCGGCGTTCAGCGACTCGGTGCCGGCCGGCAGAGCGATGCCGCCGCCGAGTTTGACCACGCCGATGACCACGGCGTCGGTCTTGACGCCGGCGGCATCGGACTTGCTCAGGGTGATGGTGGTCACGAAATCCTCAGTCCTCCTTGACCGGCGGGCAGACGGCCGGTCGTCACGGTACGTGCATGCTGCCTGAGCATGCTACGCGTCGGGTAAGTTCCGCTCCATGACCCAGGCACCTGAGCTGAAGAAGTCCCCGCTGCACGAGCGCCACGTCGCGCTCGGTGCCAAGTTCGCCGAGTTCGGCGGCTGGGAGATGCCGCTGGAGTACGGCGGTGTCGTGGCCGAGCACACGGCGGTCCGTACGTCGGTGGGCGTCTTCGACGTGAGTCATCTCGGGAAGGCGACCGTGAAGGGCCCGGGTGCCGCGGCCTACGTGAACGCCTGCCTGACCAACGACCTCGGCAAGATCGGGCCGGGCCAGGCGCAGTACACGCTGTGCTGCAACGAGCGCGGGGGAGTGGTCGACGACCTGATCGCCTACCTGCACGCCGACGACGACGTCTTCCTGATCCCGAACGCGGCGAACACCGCCGAGGTGGTCCGGTTGCTCCAGGCCGAAGCCCCCGACGGTGTCGAGGTCACGAACGTCCACGACGACTACGCGATCCTCGCGGTCCAGGGCGCGAACAGCGACGAGGTGGTGTCCGCGATCGGCCTGCCGACCGGGCACGACTACATGTCGTTCGCCACCGCCGACGTCGACGGTACGCCGGTCGTCGTCTGCCGGACCGGCTACACGGGCGAGCGCGGCTACGAGCTCGTCGTACCGAACGCGGCCGCGGTGGCGGTCTTCGACGCGCTGCTGCGGGCCGGCGAGCCGTACGGCATCGTCCCGGCCGGGCTGGGCGCCCGGGACACATTGCGGACCGAGATGGGGTACCCGCTGCACGGCCAGGACATCTCCCCGGACATCACGCCGGTGCAGGCGCGGTCCGGCTGGGCCGTCGGGTGGAAGAAGGAGCACTTCTGGGGCGACGCGGCGCTGCGTGCCGAGAAGGAGCGCGGTGCGGCCCGGATCCTGCGCGGCCTGCGCGCCGCCGGGCGGGGTATTCCGCGGCCGCACATGACCGTTCTGGGGGAATCCGGCACGGCGCTGGGCGAAGTCACCTCGGGGACGTTCTCGCCGACCCTGAAGAAAGGCATCGCGCTGGCGCTGCTCGACGCGACCGTGCAAGAAGGCGACCAGGTGGTCGTCGACATCCGCGGCCGCCAGGAGGTCTTCGACGTGGTGAAACCACCGTTCGTGACGGTTCATGTCCGGTGACAGCGTTGTGCCACAAAACGCCCCGAACTGTCACACTACGTAAGATCCTGGCACAAATTGGCCACTGTCGGTATTGTGCCGACGCGCTTCGCGAAGGATTGACTGCGTAGGGTGACGAAATGGAGCAAATGTTCCGGTCCCGTACCCGTTCCGGTAACGATTTGTGCACTGCTGCCGGACACTGCTGGTTTGGTGTCACGGTGTCGGGCAGGCTAGCGCGCGGTTGTGGGGCAAGGGGCCTGTCAAGGGATTTGACCTAGGCCCGCCACAGAGCGAAGGCTCGGCACGGCATCCACCGATATGTGCCGGATCTGCGGACCGAAATCCGGCCGACTGAACTGACGGAGTGCGAATTGAGTATTGGGTCGCCCGACTCGACCGTAGGGGTCGAAGAACACCCGGCGTCGGCCGAGCCGGCCCGTTCCGCCGCCACTCCGCACGGTAAGTCGCCGAGCCGGATCGCCTTCGACCGGTTGCGCAAGGACAAGGTCGCGGTGGTCTGCGCCTCGGTCGTGCTGTTCTTCATCCTGATCGCCGTGCTGGCGCCGCTGCTGGCCAAGCTCGAGGGCCAGGACATCTCGACCTTCAACACCGACCAGCTCGACGAGTACGGCTACCCGTTGATCGGCCCGACCGCCGACCACTGGTTCGGCATCGAGCCGAAGACCGGCCGGGACAACTTCGCCCGCTGGGTGTACGGCGCGCAGCCGTCGCTGATCATCGCGTTCGTGGCCACGGTCGTGGGCACCACGGTCGGGGTCGTGATGGGCCTGCTGGCCGGCTTCCTCGGCGGCTGGGTGGACCGGGTCATCTCCTGGCTGATCGACTTCGTGCTGAGCCTGCCGCTGCTGCTGTTCGCGATCGCGATCGTGCCGATCGTCGAGTCGATGCGCGGCGGTTCGTTCAACCTGAGCCCCGAGCAGCAGGCGGACATCCGGTTCCAGGTGCTGATCTTCGTGCTCGCGTTCTTCGGCTGGGCCGGCCTCGCCCGGATCATCCGGGGCGAGGTGCTCTCGCTGCGCGAGCGGGAGTTCGTGCTCGCCGCCAAGGCGATCGGCGTGCCGACCCACCAGGTGCTGTTCAAGGAGCTGCTGCCGAACCTGGTGGCCCCGATCGTGATCTCCGCCTCGCTGTCGCTGCCCGCGTACGTGACCGCGGAGGCCGGACTGTCGTTCCTCGGCGTCGGACTGGTCGAACCGAAGCCCTCGTGGGGCCAGACGATCGCCGTCGCCACCAACTGGTTCAAGGCCGACCCGCTCTACCTCTGGCTGCCGGTCGTCGGGATCACCGCTCTGGTGCTCGCCCTGGCCCTGCTCGGAGACGCGATCCGGGACGCCTTCGACCCCAAGACTCGCCGGTAGTACGGCGATTGCCCCTGCGGCAGAAAAGGAGAAACCCGAACATGCAGTGGAAACGGATCACCGCGGTCGCGGCAACGGTCATGCTGGCCGTCGCGGCCTGTGGCAGCCCGTCCTCGAACAGCGGGAACAACAGTGGTGGGGAGGGCAACCTGGGAAGTGCCCAGGAGAAGGCGACCGACCCCACTGCGAAGGGCCCGGCACCGGAGGTCGAAGGAGCCAAGAAGGGCGGCACCGTCACGGTCCTGTCCGACGTCACTCCGGACACCTTCGACCCGACGAACATCTACTACGTCGACGGTAACCAGATCGCCAAGCTGTACTTCCGGGCGCTGACCCAGTACCGCCTGGACGGCCCGGACCACAAGCCGGTCCTGGTTCCGGACCTCGCCGAGGACCTCGGTACGAAGTCCGCGGACGGCCTCACCTGGACGTTCAAGCTGAAGCAGGGCATCAAGTACCACGACGGCACCCCGGTCAAGGCCCAGGACTTCGCGTACGCGATCAAGCGGTCCTTCGCGCACGACCTGTACGACGCCGGACCGACGTACCAGCAGCAGTTCTTCCTGGACGGCGACAAGTACAAGGGCCCGTACGGCGCCGGCGGCGCCAACTACAAGGGCGTCGAGACGCCGGACGACCACACCCTGGTCATCAAGCTGGCGAAGAAGTTCGACGACCTGCCGTACTACGCCGCCTTCCCGATGTTCACGCCGATCCCGCAGGCGAAGGACACCCAGAAGAACTACGAGCAGAAGCCGATGGCGACCGGTCCGTACATGGTCCAGTCGTACACCCCGGGCACGCAGCTCAAGCTGGTGAAGAACCCGCACTGGGACCCGAACACCGACCCGGTGCGGCACCAGTACCCGGACGCCTGGGACTTCAAGTTCGCCCAGGACACCATCAAGGCGCAGCGCACCGTGCTCGCCAGCTCCGGCCCGGACGCGAACGCGCTGAACTACAGCAACCTGGACGTCTCGCTGATCCCCGAGGTCAAGGACCAGAGCCAGCTCGTCAAGGGCCCGGGCCCGTGCACGAACATGTACACGATGGACACCCGGAAGATTCCGTTGGAGGTCCGCAAGCTGATCGCCAAGGCGTACCCGTACGACTCGTGGCGCAAGGTCGCCGGCCTGGTGCCGGACACGGACATCCCGGCGTCGACGATCCTGCCGCCGGCCGTCCCGGGCTTCGAGAAGTACGAGCTGCCGGGCCTGACCGGTAAGGGCAAGGGCGCCGAGGACGACGCGGTCGCCAAGGAGGTCAAGGACGAGCTGGCCAAGCTGGGCAAGGCGAACTTCGAGCTCAGCTGGTACTACTCGATCGACGACAAGATCTCGACCCAGGCGACGCAGCTGCGCAAGCAGGTCTACGAGAAGGCCGGCTTCAAGGTCAAGGCCATCGGTGTCCCGAAGGCCAAGATCCGCACCTTCACCGGTGACCAGGACGCGCCGGTCAACATCGGCAAGACCCCGGCCGGCTGGTGCTCCGACTGGCCGAGCGGCTCGAGCTGGTACCCGGTGCTGTTCCGCTCCGACGCGATCGCCCTGGGCAACAGCGTCGGCCAGCTGCAGGACAAGGCCCTCGACGCCCAGATCGACGCGATCGCGGCCAAGACTCCGGACGAGCAGCTGAAGGAGTGGATGAAGCTCGACAAGGAGATCATGGAGAAGCACCTCCCGGTCCTGCCGCTGTACTACTCGGCGACGAACTCGCCGGTCGGTAAGAACATCGGTCACGCGATCAACGACATGACGCAGGGTATGCCCGAGTTCACCTCGATCTACCTGAAGCAGCCCTGATCGAACTGACGCAGTACTGATCCACTGAACAGTGGCGTGGTGCCCGGACCACAAATCCGGGCGCCACGCCGCTCGGTGAGGAGACAATCCCGTGCTCTATTTCGTGGCGCGCCGGCTGGTGAGCGCGCTCAGTGTCGTGCTGGCAACGCTGATCGCGACCTTCGCGCTGTTCTTCATCGCGCCGACGGACCCTGCCGCCGCGATCTGCGGCGAGCGCAACTGCACCCAGCAGCGCTACAACGAGATCAAGTCGAACCTGGGCCTCGACCAGCCGAAGGTGCAGCAGTTCGCGGAGTACGCGGGCGGGATCGTCGCCGGCCGTGACTTCACCACCTCCGGCGTCACGCAGCACTGCGCGGTGCCCTGCCTGGGCTTCTCGTTCAAGAACGACCGGCCGGTCACCGAGATGATCAAGGACCGGTTCCCGGTGACGCTGTCGCTGGTGATCGGCTCCTCCGTGCTGGTGCTGACGATCGGCGTCTTCGTCGGATCGATGGCGGCCAAGAGACGCGGGAACGTCGGCGACCGGGCCTTGATGACCAGCACCCTGGTGGTCAGCTCGGTGCCCTACTACATCGTGGCGCTGATGGTGTCGCTCTACCTCACCGTGCTCTACCAGATCCTGCCCCGCGGCGGCTGGACGCCACCGACGGAGAACCCGGTCAAATGGGCGGCGGGCCTGCTGACACCGTGGCTGGTGCTCGGCATCTACAACTGCACGTCGTACGCGCGCTACTCCCGCGGCTCGATGGTCGAGACGCTGAGCGAGGACTACATCCGGACCGCGCGGGCCAAGGGCCTGTCCGACCGGGTGGTCACCTACAAGCACGCCCTGCGCTCGGGGCTGATCCCGGTCGTGACGATCTTCGGCCTGGACGTCGCCGCCAGCCTCGGCGGCGCGATCTTCACCGAGCGGATCTTCGACCTCCCCGGTCTCGGCGTCCTGGTCCTGGACAGCTTGAACAGCTACGACCTGCCGGTGATCATGGGCACCGTGCTGGTCGCCTCCGTGATCATCGTCGCGATGAACTTCCTGGTGGACATCGGCTACAGCCTGATCGACCCGCGGGTGAGGTTGTCGTGAGCACACCAGCCCCCGAGGACCGGGCCCCCGAAGACCGGAAGGACAGCAACGGCATGGCTGAAGACGCAGCCACCCCGGCCGACGCCCCCGCGGCCGCCGCCAAGCGCGGCCCGTCGGTCGCCACCCGGGAGCGCCGTCAGGGCGCCACCAACCCCAGCGGCGAGACGCCGTACCTGGTGGTCGAGGACCTGGCCGTGAAGTTCCCGACCGCCGACGGGCTGGTCAGCGCCGTGAACGGCCTGAGCTACTCGGTGCCGCTCGGCCGGACGCTGGCGATCGTCGGCGAGTCCGGCTCCGGCAAGTCGGTGTCGAGTATGGCCGTGATGGGCCTGCACGACCGCAAGCGGACCCGGATCACCGGGTCGATCCGGCTCGACGGCGACGAGATCATCGGCCTCAGCGAGAACGACCTGATGAAGATCCGCGGCGACGCGGTCTCGATGGTCTTCCAGGACCCGCAGTCGTCGCTGCACCCGCTGTACACCGTCGGCAACCAACTGGTCGAGGCGTACCGCGTGCACCACAAGGTCACCAAGGACGTCGCGAAGAAGCGCGCGCTGGAGATGCTCGACCTGGTCGGCATCCCGAACCCGCCGCGGCGCTTCGCGCAATACCCGCACGAGTTCTCCGGCGGTATGCGGCAGCGCGCGATGATCGCGATGAGCCTGATCAACGACCCGAAGCTGGTGATCGCCGACGAGCCGACCACGGCGCTCGACGTCACCGTGCAGGCGCAGATCCTGGACCTGCTGAACAACCTGCAGAAGGAGTTCGGCTCCGCGATCGTGCTGATCACCCACGACCTCGGGGTGGTCGCCGAGATGGCCGACGACGTGCTGGTGATGTACGCCGGCCGCTGCGTCGAGTACGGCACCGCCGAGGACGTGCTGGCGAACCCGCGGATGCCCTACACCTGGGGCCTGCTCGAGTCGATCCCGACGGTGTCCGCGGCGAACGAGAAGCTGCGCCCGATCAAGGGCCTGCCGCCGAGCCTGCTGAACTTGCCGAGCGGCTGCTCGTTCAACCCGCGCTGCCCGTACAAGGAGCGCGTCAAGGGCGAGCTCTGCACGACTGATCTGCCGGAACTCCTGCCGGTCGACGGCGCCGGTGCGCACACGTCCCGTTGTCACCTGCACGACAAGGCCTCGGTGTACGAGGCCGAGGTCGCGCCGCGACTGGGCTGACGAGGGGGACTGAGGAATCATGAGCGAAACTCTTCTGCAGGTCCGCGACCTGAAGATGCACTTCCCGATCAAGGAGGCCGCGGGCCTCGGCCGGACCAAGAAGGTCGTCCAGGCCGTCGACGGCGTGACCTTCGACCTGAAGGCCGGCGCCAGCCTCGGCCTGGTCGGCGAGTCCGGCTGCGGCAAGTCGACCACCGGCCGGATGATCACCCGGCTGCTGACCCCGACGTCGGGCCAGATCCTCTTCAAGGGCACCGACATCGCGCAGCTCAAGGAGCGGGAACTGCGCCCGTTCCGCCGGGAGCTGCAGATCGTCTTCCAGGACCCGTACAGCTCGCTGAACCCGCGGCAGACGGTCAGCAACATCATCAGTACCCCGCTGCGCGTCCACAACCTGGTCCCGAAGGGCAAGGAGCTCGCCCGGGTCCAGGAGCTGCTGGAGCGGGTCGGCCTGAACCCGGAGCACCACAACCGGTACCCGAACGAGTTCTCCGGCGGCCAGCGGCAGCGGATCGGGATCGCCCGGGCGCTCGCCGTGGAGCCCGAGGTGATCATCGCCGACGAGCCGGTGTCCGCACTCGACGTGTCGATCCAGGCGCAGGTGATGAACCTGCTCGAGGAGCTGCGCAAGGACCTCGGCATCGCGTTCGTGTTCATCGCACACGACCTCGGCGTGGTCCGGCACTTCTGTGACGAGGTCGCGGTGATGTACCTCGGCAAGATCGTCGAGCAGGGCCCCCGGGACCAGATCTACAACGCGCCGCAGCACCCGTACACGCAGGCGCTGCTGTCCGCGGCCCCGGACCTCGGCACGATCCGCGGCGTCCCGCCGAAGGAGCGGATCCGGCTGGTCGGCGACGTCCCCTCGCCGATCGACCCGCCGAGCGGCTGCCGGTTCCGGACCCGTTGCTGGAAGGCGGAGGACATCTGCGCCACGCAGGAGCCGCCGCTGGAGCTGAAGCCGCAGTCCGGCCCGGGCCACACGGCCGCCTGCCACTTCGCGGAGCCGAAGGTCGACCTGACCGCCGCCACCGCCTGACTCACCCGAACGCAGAGGACCCCCGTCAACGGCGACGGGGGTCCTTTGTCGTCAGTGGTGGTGCCGCAGCTCCTCGCGCTCCTGCGCGAACCTGACCGCCTCGAACGCGACCAGCGCGGCCAGCAGCACGGCCAGTACGCCGAGCTGCGCCAGCGCCGGCGCCTTCGCCACCACCGGTACGGCGATCGCGGCCAGGCCCGCCGTGATCAGCCGCGAGATCCCGACCTGGTGCACCGTGCGCCACTTGAAACCGACGTGTCCGAGCAGGTACAGGACGACGCCGCCGTACAGCGCGAACAGGGCGACGCCCTTCAGCGGGTCGTCGAGCTGGTGGTGCTCGGTGTCGCCGACGTACTCGAGGACCTTCTTGAGACCGAGGGCGAGAATCACGATGCCGGTCACCATCGGGAAGTGCAGGAAGGTGTACGCGTCCCGGGCCAGCTTGGGCCGGGTCTCCGCCGGCTCGGCCGCGAGGGCCTGCTCGCCGTAGTGCACGGTGGCGTCGAAGTAGATCCACCAGAGCGCGGCCGACACCCCGAGGCCGAGCAGCGACGCGATGACGATCGGCCACGAGATCGGCAGGTCGGTGACGCCGACGCCGATCGCGACGATCGACTCGCCGAGCGCGATGATCACGATCAGCCCGTGCCGCTCGGCGAAGTGTCCGGCGGAGCGGAACCGCCAGCCGCGCGCGTCGATCAGGTAGGTGCCGCCGTAGTCGACCGCCAGCGCCGCCGCCCAGAGCGCGGTCTGGGTCGCGCCGTGGTACTGCGACGCGACCAGCAGCAGCGCGGTCGCGCCGAGCATCGACGGCGCGAACCGGATCAGCGTCCGGCGCAGCACCGCGTCGCCGTCGGCGATCAGCCAGAACAGCACCAGGTGCAGCGCGCGGAAGGCGAAGTACGCGCAGGCGATCACGACCGGCCCGGGGAGGCCGCCGGGCAGGTCGTGGAACGCCTCCGGGATGGCGAGCGCGATCATGAACATCGCGGCCATCGCCAGCAGCAGGACGCCGCGCACCGAGCCCTCGTCGGCCTTGACCAGGTTGCAGAGCCAGGAGAAGCCGATCCAGCTCCACCAGAGCAGCCCGGTCAGCAGGATGCCGCGCAGGACGCCGTGCCAGGTCAGGTCGTGCGCCATCAGTGCGGTGATCTGGGTCAGCGCGAACACGAACACCAGGTCGAAGAAGAGCTCCAGCGTGGTGACCGTCTGGTCCTCGCTGGTCTGTGCCGCCCTGATAGGCCTCCGGGTCGTCATGCGGCACATCCTGCCACTGGTCAGGCGCGGCCGTGGGCCTGCCTGCTGCGGCGGCTCAACGAGTCGATCGTGACGGCGATCAGCAGGACGCCCGCGGTGACGATGTAGCGCACGTTGGAGTCCAGGCTGAGCAGCGCGAGACCGTTGGAGATCGACGTGATCACCAGCGCGCCGAGCAGTGCGGAGTACGCCGAACCGCGGCCGCCGAACAGGCTGGTGCCGCCGATGACGGCCGACGCGATCGCGTTCAGGTTCACGTCCGTCCCGCCGCTGGCCTGGCCGACCGCGACCAGCCGGGCGGCGGCCAGGATGCCGCCGACCGCGGCGAACGTGGTGCAGGCCGCGAAGACCGTCAGGTAGATCATCCGCACGTTGATACCCGCCCGGCGCGCCGCCTCCACGTTGCCGCCGACCGCGAACACCGCGCGGCCCCAGCGGGTCCGCCGGACGGCGAGGTCGGTGACCACCACCAGGGCGAGGAACAGCAGGAACATCGACGAGACGCCGCGGTCGCCGTTCAGCACCACGACGGGGATCAGCAGCACCACCGCGAGCCCGGCGGCCTTCAGCGCGATCACCGAGGTCGGCGCGGCGGACAGCCCGGCGGCGGCCCGCGCGCCGCGGCCCTGCAGGCGGCTCAGCGTGTACGCGACCACGACGAGCGCGACCAGCGCGTAGGCCAGCGCGGGGGAGAGGAAGCTGCGGGTCGCGAAGCCGACCAGCGCGGAGTCGTACGGCAGGTTGATCGTGCCGTCCTTGCCGAGCACCAGCAGTTGCAGGCCGAGGAACCCGAGCAGGCCGGCGAGCGTGATGACGAAGCTCGGTACGCCGAAACGCGTGTAGAGCAGGCCGTAGAACAGCCCGATCAGCACGCCGAGCGCGACACCCGCGACCAGGGAGAGCACGATCGGCCAGCCGCCGTTCACGAACGTGACGCCGACCAGCGCGGCCGCCACGCCGCTGACCGAGCCGACCGACAGGTCGATCTCGCCGAGCAGCAGGACCAGAACGATGCCCAGGGCAATCACACCGACCGACGTGGTCTGCAGGGTGAGGTTGACCAGGTTGCGGCTGGACAGGAACGAGCTGTTCGCGATCTGGAAGACCGCCCAGATGATCACCAGGCCGACGACCACCGGGACCGAGCCCAGGTCGCCGGATCGCAGCCGGGCGGTGAAGGCCGAGATGGCGCCGCCGACCCCGCTGGTCGCGATCAGGCGCTCGTCCTGCAGGTCGGCCGGAAGCTGGGCCGAGTCTTGTACGCTCATGATTCCTCCCGGCTCCGGCGCGCGGCGCGTTCGGAGACGGCGTTGTCGGTGGCGCCGGTGATGGCGGCGATGATGTCCTGCGTCCGGGTCTCGCTGACCACGAAGACGCCGTTGTTGCGGCCGAGGCGCAGTACGGCGACCCGGTCGGCGACCGCCATCACGTCGGCCATGTTGTGGCTGATCAGGATCACCGCGAGGCCGCGTTCGCGCAGCCGCTCGACCAGGTTGAGCACCTCGGCGGTCTGAGCCACGCCGAGCGCGGCCGTCGGCTCGTCCAGCATCACGACCTTCGGCCGGCCGAGCAGGCTGCGCGCGATCGCGACGGTCTGCCGCTGGCCGCCGGACAGGCTGGCCACCGGGATCCGGACCGACGGGATCTTCGCGGACAGCTGGCGGAGCAGCTCCCAGGACTGCCGCTCCATCTCGACCTCGTCGAGCATCCGGCCCTTCCGCAGCTCGCGGCCGAGGTACAGGTTCGCGACCACGTCCAGGTTGTCGCACAGCGCCAGGTCCTGGAACACGGTGGCGATACCGAGCTGCTGCGCCTCGGCGGGGCTGCCGACCCGGACCGGGCGGCCGTCGAAGACCATCGTCCCGTCGTCGGCGGTGTAGACGCCGGCGATGGTCTTCACCAGCGTCGACTTGCCGGCGCCGTTGTCGCCGACCAGTGCCAGCACCTCACCGGCCCGTACGTCCAGCTCGATGTTCTTCAGCGCCTGCACGGCGCCGAACCGCTTGGAGATTCCCTGCAGCGTCAGCACCGTGCCGGCGCCGACGTCGGGCGGAGCCGGGGTCGCGGGTGGGGTCACAGTCACTGGATCAGCCTCCTGGGCTCGACGTGTGGTTCAAGCATGCGCCCCCCGCACCTCACTGCGGGGGGCGCACGCCACGGGGCGGGTCAGTTGGTGCTCAGGCCTGCGGCGGTGCAGGCGGCGGCGAAGGACGCGGTGCAGATGTCGGCGACCTTGTAGATGTTGTCCTTGACCACGGTGTCCTTGATGTTGTCCTTGGTCACCGCGACCGGGTCGAGGATCGTCGACGCGACGCCGTTCTTCTCGGTGGTGGATTCCGGCTTGCCGCCGTTCGCCAGCGCGACCGCGCCCTTGGCGGCGGCCTCGGCCTGCGGCTTGACCGCCTTGTAGATGGTCATCGCCTGGTCGCCGGCGACGATCCGCTGGATCGCGGCCAGCTCCGAGTCCTGCCCGGTGACCGGCGGCAGCGGCTGCACGCCACCGCCCTTGAGCGCCGCGATCGCGCCGCCCGCGGTGCCGTCGTTGGCGGCGTACACCCCGACCAGCCCGTTCTTGATCGCGCTGAGCTGGCCTTCCATCCAGGCCTGCGCCTTGTCCGGGCTCCAGTCCGGGGTGTCGAACTCGGCGGCGATCTTGAAGCCGCTGCCGTCGAGCACGCTGTGCGCGCCCTTCTTGAAGTCGGCGGCGTTCGGGTCGGTCGGCGAGCCGTTGATCATCGCCAGGTTGCCCGACGTCTTGCCGGCCTTCTTCAGGGTGTCGACCAGGGTCTGCGCCTGGAGCTTGCCGACGGCCTCGTTCTCGAACGAGACGTAGTAGTCGGCGTTCTCGATGAACCGGTCGTACGCGACCACCGGCACGCTCTGCGCCTTCGCGGAGTTCACCACCGCGGCGGCGGCCTTGCCGTCGACCGGGTCGAGGACCAGCACGTTCGCGCCCTGGGTGAGCGCGGCCTCGGCCTGCTGCTGTTGCTTCGCGGCGTCCTGGTCGGCGTTGCTGTAGATCAGTTCGCAGTTGCCGCAGGCCGCCTTCAGCGCCTCGGTGAACAGCGGCCGGTCGAGCGCCTCGTAGCGGGTGGTCTTGGACTCCGGCAGCAACAGCGCGATCTTCTTCGCGCTGCCTGAGCCGCTGCCTGAGCCGTTCCCGGAGTCGTCGGAGCCACAGGCCACCAGGGAGACGGCGAGGGCCGAGACCGCGATGCCGAGGCCGACGAGACGGGTTGGGGATAAGGACATATGGACTCCTTGACAGGACAGGCCCCGATTGGCCTGCCCGAAGTCAAGCTCCCCGGCGTCTTGGCGTCAAGACTTGAATTCAAGAAATAGAGATATTGGTGTGACTCAGCACCGACGCGCGGTGGATCGCGCCGACGATGTCGGCCTGGTCGCCGAGCTCCGCGGCGCGCAGTTCGACGGTCGCGGCGGCGCTCGGGATCGCGCACCGGTCGAGCGCTTCGCGAAGCGGGTCGAGGATGAGCTCACCGGCCTCGGCCATCAGGCCGCCGACCACGATCACCTCGGGATTGAGCAGGTTCACCACCCCGGCCACGGCGACGCCGACCCGGCGGCCGGCGTCCTCGATCACCCGCCGGCAGCCGAGGTCGCCGCCGAGCGCGCGGGTCACGATGTCCTTCAGCCGCAGCGGTCCGTGCGACGCGGCCAGGCTGCTGATCAGCGCCCGGGAGCCGACGAACGTGTCCAGGCAGCCGCGGTTCCCGCAGCGGCAGATCGGGCCGTTCTCGTCGATCGTGACGTGCCCGATCTCGCCCGCCGTACCCGCCGAACCGCGGAACACGTCGCCGTTGATCACGATGCCCGCGCCCACGCCGTACGAGAACTTCAGGTAGCAGCCGTTGCGGACGCCGCGCAGCGCACCGGCTTTGAGTTCGCCGAGGGCGGCCAGGTTGGCGGTGTTGTCGAGCGCGACCGGGGCGCGCAGGTAGCCGGACATCGCGTCGGCGACGTTCACTCCGCGCCAGCCGGGCAGCACCGCGTCGGATCCCGCCTCGCCGCTGACCGCGTCGACGGGCATCGGCAGCCCGAACCCGATCGCGGAGATGTCCTCGACGCCGGAGCTGACCGTCTCGGCCAGGTCGGCGAGCAGCCGGGCGGCGCGTTCCATGCCCTCGTCGGCGACGTGGTCGGCCTGCAGCGGCATCAGTTGCTGGGCGAGGACCTCGCGAGAACCGTTCGCCACCGCGACCCGGACGTCGCGCTCGCCGAACGCGACGCCGGCCAGCAGCCCGCCGCCGGACGCGAGCGAGACCAGGACGGCGCGGCGGCCGTTGCGGATGCTGCGAGAGAGGCCGACCATGCCGGCCTGGTCCAGCTCGCGCACCATGTTCGACACGGTGGCGGCGGAGAGGCCGGAGGCGGCCGCGATCTCGACCTGGGTGAGCGGGCCGTGCTGGCGGACGACCCCCAGAACGCGCTCACGGTTGGCTTCGCGCAGCGAAGTCTGCGAGCCCGGCGCAGGGCGGGTTGCGTTCATTACATAAAGATAACGGATAGCGGTGCACTCACGAGCGCGACAGTAGACCACCCTGGTCGCAGGGTGGCGGATGCAAGCGTTCACATGGCCAGGGCGAGGGCCAGCAGCGCCATCGGGAGGGCGAGTTCGACGGTCGCGCCGAGGACGTCGCCGGTCGTGCCGCCGAGGGCGCGAACGGCCCGGCGGCTGGTGAGGAGGCTGGTCGCGACAGCCAGCAGTACTGCGGTCGCGGCGCCGATCAGTACGGCGACTGCGTTGTGGGTGAGCCACACGAGCGCGAGGGTGGCGGCGAGTACTGCGGTTGTGGTGAGAGCTGCTGCGAGTGGGTGGACCGTCGCGGCGACGAACGACCCGAGGCCGTCGGGGCGGGCGGCGCGGATCGACGTACGGCAGGACCAGGGGAGGGTCAGGCGGCTCGCGGTGGTGGCGATCGCCACTGCCTGCCAGCCGAAGCCTGCGTCCAGGCAGGCAGTGAGGGCTGCGACGTCGAGGAGCAGCACGGCGAGGATCGCGAGGACGCCGAACGGGCCGATGTCGCTCTGCTTCATGATCCGCAGCATGGTCTCGCGATCCCGCCGCGACCCGAGCGCGTCCGCGAAGTCAGCCAGCCCGTCCAGATGCAGCCCGCCCGACAGGCCCGCCACGACCAGCACCCCGAGCACCGCCGCCAGCAGCTCCGCCTCCGGCTGCACAACCTGAGCCAGGGCGACTACCCCCGCGGCGATGCCACCCACCAGCACCCCGACAGCCGGCGCGAGCACCATCGCACGCCCACCCACCACCCGATCAACCCGCCCTGGCACCCCCGCGGGCAGCACCGTGAGCGTCCCGACCGAAAGCCTTGCAGCGTCCGCCCAGGAGCCAACGCGTGGTGCTTCGGACGTCATGTGAGGGGGAGGGTCCGGCCGGCGATGGTCCAGAGGACCTCGTCGGAGGCGAGGGAGATGGTGGTGTTGAGGCGGCCCATCAGGTCGCGGAAGAGGCGGGTGCCGGGGTCGGCAGGGACGATGCCGGAGCCCACGTCGTTGCTGACGGCAACCACGCGGCGAGGCGTCGACGACCACGCGGTGGCCAGGGTCGCGATCCGGTCCTCGACCAGGTCGGCGCGGGTGAGTTCGGACCAGACCTGCAGCTCGTCCATCGTGCGGGACAGCCACAGCGTGAGGCAGTCGATCAGCAGCGGCGGGCCGGGGGAACTGAGCAGCGGGACCAGGTCGATCGTCTCGGCGAGGCCCCACGACGCCGGCCGGCGGGCGCGGTGCTTCGCGACCCGCTCGGCCCATTCGGCGTTCCCGGCGTCGTCCCCGCCGGTGGCGACGTACACGACGCCGGGCACCGCGGACAGCAACCGCTCGGCCGCGATCGACTTGCCGGACCGGGCCCCACCGAGCACCAACGTGCGCTGATCAGATTGCGGTTGGGCCATGCGTCCTCCCGGACTCGAAAACCACCGGCGCCTCGAACGCCGCCTTCCGCGCCGTCCGCCGGAACGCGTTCAGGATCGGCCGCCCGAGCACCAGCACCAGCACCGCGCACAGGATCCCGCGCGGGATGTCCCATCCCAGCGACGTCGCGACGACGAACAGGAAGTACCGGTGCAGGTTGTCCACCAGCGCGTCGCCGGGAACGAACGAGAAGTCGCTGCCGAACGTCGCGTACGGCCAGAACCACAGGTTCATCACCACGCCGTACAGCACCCCCGATACCAGCGAGTACGCCGCCAGCAGCAGCAACTCCAGCCGACCGCCGACCCGCGGCAGCAGCCCGGCCAGGCACCCGACCCATGCGCACGCGAACATCTGGAACGGCATCCACGGCCCGACCCCGCCGCTGATCATCGCCCCGCCCAGCAACGACACCGCCCCGAGCACGAACCCGAACCCGGCCCCGAACGCCCGTCCCGCCAGCACCAGCAGGAAGAACCCCGGCTCGAGCCCCGCCGTACCCGGCCCCAACGCCCGCAGCGCCGCGCCGACCGCGGCGAGCATGCCGACCAGCGAGATCACCTTCGCGTCGATCCCCGCCTCGGACAGCTCCGCGAGTACGACGGCCACCAGGAGCGGCAGCAGCAGTACGAACAACCACGGCGCGTCGGTGGTGTGCCCGATCGCCGACTCACCCACCTGCGACGTCTGCAGGAACAGCGGCCAGGCAAACGCCAGCACACCGACCAGCGACGCGACCAGCAATGCCGTCGTACTGCGGGGCTTGAAACGGATCAGCTTCACGATGCGCGGTCCAGGGCGTCAGCGACCTCGCCGACCGTCAGGAACGGCAGCGGCGCCAGGATCTTCGCCACCTGCGGCGCGAACGCCGGTGACCCCGCGATCACCTCGGCCGTCTCCCCGTCGCTCACCAGCTCACCCTCGGCGAGCACCATGACCCGGGTGGCGACTTCGGCCACCATCTCGACGTCATGTGTCGACAGCACCACCGCATGCCCGACAGCGGCCAGCTCCCGCAGGATCGCGACCAGTCGCCGTTTCGCCCCGTAGTCCAGCCCACGCGTCGGCTCGTCCAGCAACAGCAGCGGCGGAGCACCACACAGTACGACGGCCAAGGCCAGGCAGAGGCGCTGTCCCTCGGACAGGTCGCGCGGGTGTACGTCGAGCGGCACGTCCGGAGCCAGCCGCTCCAGGATCGCGCGGCAGCTCCCTGACGGCACCTTGAAGTCGGAGTCCGCGCCGGCGCACTCGTCCGCGACCGTGGCGGCGTACAGCAGATCTGCAGGCTCCTGCGGAACCAGCCCGACCGCCTTGACCAGCTGCTTCGGCTTGGCCCGGCTCGGATCGTTGCCGCCCGCGGTCACCGTACCGGAGCGCACCGGCACGATCCCGACCAGTGCGTTGAGCAGCGTCGACTTGCCGGCGCCGTTGCGACCCATCAGCGCGACGACCTCACCAGCCTTGATACTCAGCGACACCCCGCGCAGAGCAGTCACAGCGCCGTAGCCGACGACCAGGTCGTTGCAGCGCGCCAGCTCGGCACCAAGCGCCGCACCAGGCCGTGCTGGAGCTGCGGAGTCCAGCCGGCCTCGTAGCGCGACCGCGGCGCGCCGGGCGTCCCGCACAGAGAGGGGGAGCGGTGACCAACCAGCCAGCCGTCCCAGCTCCACGACCGGCGGAGCGACCGGTGCGGTGACCATGCGCTCGGCCGGCAAGCCGGTCGACACAGCAGCGGCACCACCGGGTACTTCGATCACGCGGTCGGCGTACTGGATCACCCGCTCCAGCCGGTGCTCCGCCATCACCACGGTGACGCCGAGGTCGTGCACAAGCCGCTGGAGCGCAGCCAGCACCTCCTCCGCCGCCTGGGGGTCCAGGGCCGAGGTGGGCTCGTCCAGCACCAGTACGGCGGGATGCGAGGTGAGGGCGGCGCCGATCGCGGTGCGCTGCCGCTGACCGCCCGACAGCGACGTCAGCGCCCGGTCGCGGACATCGGCCAGGCCGAGCAGGTCCAGTGTCTCCTCGACGCGCCGGCGCATCACGTCCGGCGCCACGCCGAGCGACTCCATGCTGTATGCCAGTTCGTCCTCGACGGTGTCGGTGACGAACCCGGCCATCGGGTCCTGCCCGACCATCCCCACGACATCCGCGAGGTCACGCGGCCGGTACTCACGCGTGTCGCGCCCGTCGACGAGCACGCGGCCGGCCAGCGTTCCGCCGGTGAAGTGCGGCACGAGGCCGTTGATTGCCCGCAGCAACGTCGACTTGCCCGACCCGGTCCGCCCGATCACCAGCGCGAGCTCGCCCTCCGGCACGGTGAAGCTCACGTCCGCGAGCGCGGGCTCGCGCGCACCGTCGTACGTCATGGTCACGTGGTCGAACTCGATCATGCGACCGCCTTCTTCAGGGGAGGTGCTGCCAGGGCGGGCGCCAGGCCGATCAGTACGCCGACCACTGGCAGCACCGGTACCGGTGGAACGACCAACGGGCCGGCCAGCAGCAGGCCGTTCACACCGAGGACCGCTGCGGTCACCATGGCCCCGGCTGCGACCGCCCCAGCTGCGACGACCAGCCACTCTGGCAGTGCCCACGGGTCGGGGCGGTAGCGCGTCCGCGACACCCGCTGCCGACCGATTGCCATCGCGGCGACCGCCAGGAGTACGCCGACGGCCAGCGCACCCGCAGCGAGCGGGAACACCATGGAATCGGTCAGCAACGCGTAGACACCGAGCAGGATCCCCAGTAGTCCCAGCAACACACACAGCGCGGTGATGCGACGCTGAGCACGAGGTGCCTGCGCCGTACGGCCGTAGCCACGTGAGTCCATTGCTGCCGCCAGCTCGACCGACCTGTCCAGCGCGCCTTCCAGCACCGGCATGGCCGTCGTACGGAAGGAGGCGCGGGTGCGGCCGCGCAGCCGTCGCGCGGCGCGCACGCGGCGGCCGTCCGTCACCAGCTGTGGCGCGAAGGTCAGCGCGACCACGCAGGCCACGCCCATCTCGTAGAGGGCCCCCGGCAACGACTTCAGCAGCCGTCGCGGGCTGGCCAGTGCGTTGGCCGCACCGACGCAGCAGAGCATGACGGCGAGCTGACCGCCGTCGTACAGCGCGGTGACCAGTGCCTCCGCAGTGACCTGACCGCCGAGCTTGACCCCCGCAGCCCAGTCAGGCAACGGAATCTGCGGCAGTGTGAACAAGACCGTGTTGCCCTGCGAGCGGGTCGACAGCAGCGCCTGCAGCACCACGCGGACGCCGATGACCAGCAGGCCGAGCTTGAGGAACGCAGTGAAGCTGTGAGCCCACGGGGCATCGCTCCGGCGCGCCGACACGACGAAACCGGTCACCGCGAGGATGAGGACCAGCAGAACCGGGTTGCGCGTCCTGCTGGCCGCTACCGCCATGCAGAGCGCCCACAACCACCAGGCCCCCGGGTGAAGTGCCCGGGGGAGTGTGAGGTTGTGTACGGCGCGCATCTACTTCGCGGCGCTACGCCGACGGCTGAGGACCAGCCCGCCACCGGCCAGGACCAGAACGACGACCGCCGCGATGACGATGCCGGTCCACGGCGCGCCGCCCTCGTCGGACGACGACGAGGAGGAGGCCGGCGGCGTGGCGGTGGAGCCGACCGCCTGGCCGATCTGCAGCGTCACGGGCGCGTCGGTGGCCGGCACCTTGATGTCCTTCACCGGATCGCCGCAGCCCTTCGACGGGTACCCAGCGATCCCGCAGGTCAGGCCCTTCTCGATCCGGACCGGTGCGACCGCGGCCAGCACCTGTGCGCCGGTCGCCGTCGGGGCGGTCACCACGCAGGTACCGGTCGCGGGGCCGGGGGTCTCACCGCTGACGGCGTCCTCCGGCGTTCCCGGGTCGACGACCAGCGCCACCCGCTTCTTGCCGGTCTCCGCGGGGGTCTTGCCGCAGATCGCCTCGAAGTCGCCCGCGGCGCGCGGCACCCGCGGCTTGGCGCCGCCGACGGCGTACCGCCAGCCCTCCACGGTCCCGTCGGCCGGGACGAAGGCGTCGGCGCCCTTCTGTGAGAAGGCCCACTGGCCGTTGGTCCACTGGTAGTAGCCCCAGAAGCGGTACCCGTCCTCGGCCTGGGCGGTGCTGGTGGCGACGGTCCCCGCCAGCAGGAGACCCGCCAGCAGGCTGAGGACCAGTCGTACGGTCCGGCGATATGCAGTCATTGTCGTTCCTCGGTCGGGCCGCAGCCCGGTGGAGGAGGTCCCGCCTGCACCGGCAGGGTAGGGGCTCCACCCGCGGGCCACGGCGGGTAGTCGAGCCTGACCGTCCGCGTCACAGTGTTCCGGCTCGCCACCTCGCGGTGGCCTACGGTTGCGGGTCAGCGCCGGACTCGGACCGGCTTCCCTGTGACGCGGACGTGTGGTTCGACCGAAGCTTACTCTGCCGAGGACAGGCTCATGGGGCCGTAGACCTCGCGGCCGTCCTCGAGCAGGTAGACCTGCCCGACACCGCGGTCCGCCAGGTCCCGCCAGACCTCACCCAGCCAGCTCTCCGCGTCGCCCTGGGCCGAGAACTCGGCGCCGCCGACCTCGCCCGGGTCGACCAGCGCGCCGGACGTCGTCTCGAACCGCCAGCTCCAGCTCATGAGTTCGGCCGCTTCTGCGGGGCGTTCTGCGCGGTCTTCGCCGGGTCCTTCTCGACGATGTGGCCGAGCACCTCGTCGATCGACTTCAGCAGGTCGTCCTCCAGCTTCACGCCGGAGGCCTTCACGTTCTCGATCACCTGCTCGGGCCGGGAGGCGCCGATGATCGCCGAGGACACGTTGGAGTTCTGCAGCACCCACGCGATGGCCAGCTGGGACAGCGACAGGCCGGCCTGGTCGGCGAGCGGCTTGAGCTCCTGCACCCGGGTCAGCACGTCGTCCGTGAGGAACCGCCGGATGAAGTTCGACCCGTTGGCGTCGGTCGCCCGGGAGCCCTCCGGCGGCTGCTGGCCGGGCAGGTACTTGCCGGTGAGCACGCCCTGCGCGATCGGCGAGAACACCACTTGGCCGATGCCGAGCTCCTCCGAGGCCGGGACCACCTCGGCCTCGATCACCCGCCAGAGCATGCTGTACTGCGGCTGGTTCGACACGAACGGGATCCGCAGCTCGCGGGCCAGCCGGTGCCCCTCCTGCAGCTGCTCCGCCGTCCACTCCGACACGCCGATGTACAGCGCCTTGCCCTGCCGGACGACGTCGGCGAAGGCCTCCATCGTCTCCTCGAGCGGCGTCTCGGTGTCGAACCGGTGCGCCTGGTACAGGTCGACGTAGTCGGTGCCGAGCCGCTTCAGCGAGCCGTTGATCGACTCGTGGATGTGCTTGCGGGACAGGCCGGTGTCGTTCGGTCCGCCGGGACCGGTCGGCCAGTACACCTTGGTGAAGATCTCCAGCGACTCGCGGCGCTCACCGGCCAGCGCCTCGCCGAGCACCGACTCGGCCTTGGTGTTCGCGTAGGTGTCGGCGGTGTCGAACGTCGTGATGCCGGCCTCCAGGGCCGCCCGCACACAGGCCCTGGCCTGCTCGTTCTCCACCTGCGAGCCGTGCGTCAGCCAGTTGCCGTACGAGATCTCACTGACCTTGAGACCACTGTTGCCGAGAAAGCGGAAGTCCATACCCCGACCCTACCGTCAGCCGGGCGGAGTCAGGACGGCTTCTCGCCGCGCTTCACCATCGGCTTCGGCAGCCGCCAGCGGCGCATCTGCATGGTCCGCCGGACGGCGTAGAACCCGAGGCCCTTGGTGGACTCGTTCGGGAACTTGACCGCCACCTGCTTCTTCAGGCCCGCGGTGAGCAGGAACCAGTCCGCCGCGATCAGCAGGATCATGAACAGGAACAGCAGGTTCACCATCCCGGCCAGCCACGGGAACTGCGGGGAGAACACGACGCCGACCAGCGAGACCACCAGCAGCACCGGGAGCGCGAACTCCATCACCGAGTAGCGGGCGTCCACGTAGTCCCGGGCGAACCGCCGGACCGGGCCCTTGTCGGTGGCCGGCAGGTACCGGTCGTCGCCGGTCTGCATGGCCGTCTGCATCTTGGCCCGCTCGGTGCGCATCTTCTCCCGCCGGATGGCCGAGGCCTCCTTGCGGTTGCGCGGCTTCTTGAACGCGGCCTTGCGGGCCGCCTCCGCTTCCTTGCGGCTCGGAGTGGGCCGGCCCTTGCCCCCCGGCTTGCCCTGGGGCTCGGCGGGTACGGTGGTAGCTGTCTCAGACTTGGTACGACGGAACACGGGGTCAGAACCTCATTCGCACGGGCAGGTCGCGACTCGGGGTGGTCCCCGGACCTGGGTACCACTTTATCGGGGCCTGTCCTGATGGTGTGGTGACCCGTGGGGACATAGGGTGGATGACACGCACGCCGGGTCGTCACTCCGGCACAGAAGGGGTACGGATATCGATGAGCATCTTCAAGCGGATGTCGACGATCTTCAAGGCCAAGGCGAACACCGCCCTGGACAAGGCCGAGGATCCTCGCGAAACCCTTGACTACTCGTATCAGAAGCAGCTCGAGCTGTTGCAGAAGGTACGGCGGGGCGTGGCCGACGTGGCCACCAGCCGGAAGCGGGTGGAGCTGCAGGCCTCCCAGCTGCAGGCCCAGTCGGCCAAGCTGCAGGAGCAGGCGCAGAAGGCGCTCTCGATGGGCCGCGAGGACCTGGCCCGCGAGGCCCTGACCCGCAAGTCCGGGCTGCAGGGCCAGATCGACGACCTGCAGACCCAGCACGCCCAGTTGCAGGGCGAGGAGGAGAAGCTCACGCTCGCCTCCCAGCGGCTGCAGGCCAAGGTCGAGTCCTTCCGGACCCGCAAGGAGACCATCAAGGCCACCTACACGGCGGCCGAGGCGCAGACCCGGATCAACGAGGCCTTCTCCGGCATCTCCGAGGAGATGAGCGACGTCGGCCTGGCGGTCCAGCGCGCCGAGGACAAGACCCAGCAGATGCAGGCCCGGGCCGGCGCGATCGACGAGCTGCTCGCCTCCGGCGCGCTCGACGACGCCTCCGGCACCAACAAGGACAGCATCACCCTCGAGCTGGAGCGGATGTCGTCCGGCTCCGACGTCGAGAACGAGCTGGCCGCGATGAAGGCCCAGCTGTCCGGCGGCGGCGCGCCGAAGCAGCTGTCCGGTGAGGCCCAGCAGTCCGCCCAGCAGCCCGCCCAGCCAGTGCAGCAGCCGGCTACGCAGCCCGCGTCGGAGCCGGCGCGACCTCAGGACGGAGACGTGCGGTGATCGTTCGCATCATGGGTGAGGGCCAGTGGCGACTGGCCGACGACAAGCTCGACGCGCTGAACGCCGTCGACGGCGACCTGGAGAAGGCCGTGTCGTCCGGCGACGAGGCGGCGTACCAGTCCGCCTTCGCCGCCCTGCTGGACTTCGTCCGGGCCGGTGACCGGCTGCCGGACGACGAGCTGCACGACTCCGACGCGATCCTGCCCCCGTCGGACAGCTCGCTCGCCGAGATGCGCGAGCTGATCAGCGGCGACGGCCTGATCGCCGGCTGACGTCGATCCCGCGCAGATCGTCCGTCCCCGACCCGGCGGCTGATCACCAGCGGTAGCTGTTCCTGAACCCCCGGGACCCGTAACGGGCCCCGGGGGTCTGTCGTTCCTACTTTGGTTTCGTGGACATGAACAGGGTCGTGTTGCACCTGTTTTCCGCTGCGTCCGCGTAGTACTGTCTGGTTCACGCCGTTGTGGGGGCGGCGTTTGGACGAGGTCCGTGACGGGGTGTGGGTTGGTCACGGGTTTCGGTTTTCACCTGTGGGGGGTGACTGTGCGTGACTGAATCTGTCATGTCCGAGGGGTTGGCCGAACCGGCTGACCTACGGCCGGCGCCTTCGGGGGATCGTCGCCGGCCGGTCTGGGTGGTACCGGACGAGGTGCCCGCGGTGCTGCCGCGCTCGGCCCGGTACACCGAGGCGCGCTGGGTGGCGAAGTATCGCCGGGCCGCGCTGGCGGCCGACCTGGGCGCCGCGGCGATCGGGGCCGCGCTGGCCCTGGTCACCCGTTTCGGTGCCCAGATCAACCTCGGGTACGTCGTACTGGGGGCGCTGCTGCCGATCGCCTGGATCGCCTGCGTGGCCCTGCAACGGGGCTACGAGACGCGGTACTTCGGCACCGGGCCGGAGGAGTTCCGCTCGATCATCCGGGCCGCGGTCGCGCTGACCGCGCTGATCGCGATCACGTCGTACGCGACCAAGAGCGAGGTCGCCCGCGGCTTCGTGGTGCTGGCGGTGCCGATGACCTGCCTGGCGGCGATGGTCGGCCGCTGGATCCTGCACCGGCAGATCTCCTGGCGGCGGTTCGCCGGCCGGTGCATGCGCCGGGTACTCGTTGTCGGGCGCAACGACCAGGTGACGACGCTGAAGCGGCATCTGGAGGAGCGGCCGGCCGACGGGTACGTCGTGGTGGCGAGCTGCCTGCCGCGCGGCGACGTCTTCGACGAGCCGGAGTTCGAGCGGCTGGGCCGGACCGAGATGGACATCCTGGCCGGCGTCGACCAGTACGACGTCGAGGTGGTCGCGGTGGCCGCCGACCCGGAGCTCGCCGGGCACTCGCTGCGCAAGCTGTCCTGGGCGCTCGAGCAGCGCGGCGTCGAGCTGATCGTGTCGCCGGGCATCGTCGAGGTGGCCGGCCCGCGGATCTCGATCCGGCCGGTCGCCGGGCTTTCGCTGCTGCACCTGGAGCGGCCGTCGGTGAGTGGCGGGCCGCACGTGCTGAAGAGCATCTTCGACCGGGTGGTCGGCTGCCTGCTGCTGATCGCGGTGGCCCCGATCCTGCTGGTCACCGCGATCCTGGTGAAGCTCACCAGCCGCGGGCCGGTGCTGTTCCGGCAGACCCGCGTGGGCCGTGGCGGCGAGCAGTTCGAGATGCTGAAGTTCCGCACGATGGTGGCCGACGCCGAGGAACGCAAGGCCGACCTGCACTCGCTGAACGAAGGCAACGGGGTGCTGTTCAAGCTCCGCGACGACCCGCGGGTGACGCGGATCGGCCGCTACCTGCGGCGGTTCTCGATCGACGAGCTGCCGCAGTTGGTGAACGTGCTCCGGGGGGACATGTCACTGGTCGGCCCGCGCCCGCCGCTGCCCGCCGAGGTCGCGCAGTACGCGATCGACGACGCGCGCCGGATGCTCGTCAAGCCGGGCCTGACCGGCCTCTGGCAGGTCAGCGGGCGCAGCGACCTGACCTGGGAGGAGTCGATGCGGCTCGACCTGCGGTACGCCGACAACTGGTCGATCGCGCTGGACCTGCTGATTCTGTGGAAGACCGCCCGCGCCGTGCTGGGGAGCGACGGCGCGTACTAGGGGCGGGACGAATGCTGTGCATTCCCGAGGGGGGAATTCGTGACTGCAGTGATGGAAACGTCGGCCGAGGCACGCTCCGACGCCGCGACCCTGGTGATCCAGGCCGCGGCGGGGGACCAGGGGGCGTGGAGCCGGTTGGTCGACCACTACGCGCGGCTCGTCTGGGCCGTGACCCGCAGCTTCCGGCTGAGCGACAGCGACGCCGCTGACGTCTCGCAGATGGTCTGGCTGCGGCTGCTCGAGCACGTCAACCGCGTCGACCCCGAACGGGTCGGCGCCTGGCTGGTCGTCACCACCCGCCGCGAATGCCTGCGGGTGCTGGCGTTCCGCAAGCGGGTGCTGCTGACCTACGAGGCGACGGCGTTCGAGGACGTCGCCGGCGACCAGCCGGAGCTGGACGCCGAGCTGCTCGCCGGCGAACGCGCGGACGACGTACGCCGGGCGCTCGAGAGCCTGCCGGACCGCTGGCAGCAGCTGCTCGGCATGCTGATGGCGGACCCGCCGGCGCCGTACGCCGAGATCTCCGCGACGATCGGCATCCCGATCGGCAGCATCGGCCCGATCCGCGGCCGCTGCCTGCAGAAACTCCGCCTGCTGCTTGCCTCCTGAGGCAGCAGGCCCGGTCCGGGCCGCGTGGACATGCTCGGTGTCAGAGCATGATCCACGCGGTCCGGACCGGCCGCTGTGCGCTGCCCGGCCAACGGAGCAGGAAGCTGACCAGCCGGGCGTCCTCGGGGCTGTCGTCGCCGCGGGACTCGACCACGACCGGACCGGCCGGCGTGACGCGCAGCTCGACGGTGAGGTCGGTGCGGCCCCGCACGTCCACGTCGACCGTCAGCCCGTGACCCGCGAACCGCAACCGCCGGACGTCGTCGCATCCGGGCGCGTCGACCAGGCTGTCGAAGACCAGGTCGAGGACGTCGAGGTCCTGCTCGTGCCGCCCGAACGCGGCGTACCCGACCGACCGGAGCAGCGCGATCTGCTCGCCGGCGGCTCGCTCCGGTGGCCCGATCATCGCTCGCCGCTGACCTTGATCACGCTGTCCGGGTCCTGCCCGTACGGCGCCCCCTGCCAGGCGGCCCAGTTCACCGAGTTGCCCTGCTCGTGAACCATGAACTTCCACGGCCCGCTGTAGGTGTTGGCGAAGAACCGGTTGCCCTGGTGGAACGTGATCGCGTCCTCGACCGTCCTGGCCTTGTACGGCGACCAGTCGGGGAACGTGCCCCAGTTGGAGAAGATGCCGTTGTAGCCGCAGCCGCTGCGGGACGCGCACTTGTCGCCGAGCTTGTCCGGGTTCAGCGTGAACACGTTGTCGTGCACGCGGACGTTCTGCGTCTTCCAGCGGCAGTCGCCGAGGTACGGCTGGTTCTTGATGTTGGCGGCGTTGCAGGTCTCGATGGTGACCACCGACGGGTTCACCAAGGTGCCGGACCCGGTGCTGGTGTTGGCCGCGGATCCGGCGAACCGGTCGGCGTTCTCCCACAGGATCACCCCGGCCCAGTTGTCGGTGAAGACGTTTCCGCTCACCTCGAAGGTCTGGTTGTACATGCCGGCCACTCGATGGTCCGCCCCGGACTCCGAGATGTACAGCGCGGGTGTCGGGAAGCCGGCGTTCATCGGGCCCTTGCCGATCCCGTTGCGGACGAACGTGTTGCCGCGGATTGACGCGTTGTAGCTGGTCTCGTAGACGATGCCCTCGGCGAAGTTGCCCGCGATGTAGTTGCCGTCGACGGCGAAAGCCGAGTTGTTGGTGTCGGCCCAGATTCCCGGTCCGTTGTTGTCGTGAATCCAGTTGCCTCGAACGACCGCGCCCGCCACCGACCAGAACTTCCCACCGCCGGTGCAGCCACACCCCGGCTTGAGCACCTCCCAGTCGTCGGTGTTGTTGCCGGTGATCTCGTTGCCCTGGATGGTGATGCTCGCGACTCGTTCCGGGTTGTAGGCGTTGAAGCCGTACTGGCCGTTGTTCCGCAGGCAGTTTCCGCGGACCACGTTCCGGCTGCCGATCATCAGGCCGGCGCCGGCGTTGCGCTGGATCGTGTTGCCCTCGATCGTCCAGCCGGTGGCGGAGTTGTGGTTGACGACCCCTTCGTCGTTGTTTCCGCGGAGCCGGCCGAAGTTCTGGATCGTGAGGTTGCGGATCTGCACGTCCTTCGCGTACCCGGTGAACGCGTAGCGGTTCCGGTTCGCGCCGTCGAGGACGGCGCCCGGTGCGCCGATGTAGCGGTTGCCGTCCTTCGGGACGATCTGGATGAACTCGTCGTTCGTGAGCCGGTGCCGCCCAGGCGCCAGCCAGAACGTCGTACCGGCCGGATGCGCGGCGGTCAGCTCCTGCAGGTTCTGGGACGTGCCGACGGCGACTGCGCCCTCGGGGGCCTGGGTAGGCCCGGCGAGCACCTTGCTGTTGTCACAGACCTTCACCGGCGGAGCCGTGGGCGCCTTGACGGCCGTGGCCGGCGGTGTCGCGGCCGGAGCCGCCGGCTCGGGCCGGCTCGCCGGCCGCCCGTCGGCGACCAGGGTGCCCACCGCCAGCGCACCGACCAGCAGGACGGCACCGCCGGCGACGAGGTTGCGTCGCTTGCGGTACCACGGGTCTCCGTGACCGGACGGGGCACGCTGTTCCATCGGTTCTTCCTTCAGGGGCCTGGCGGGCGAGCACTACCGAGTGGACACCGGGTTCGCCACGGCGAACCGGTAGACGTCCAGGAGTTGTTGCAGGTTGCGGTGCGGGTCGTGTTTGGTTTCGTACGTCGTGCGCGCGGCGCGGCCGAGGTCGACGTACCGGTCGGGGGCGGTGTCCACGTCGAGCAGGAGCTTGGCCAGCTCGGCCGGCCGGCGCGGGTCGAACAGTGCGCCGTCCACACCGTCGGTGACGAGCTCCGGGAACGAGCCGTGCGCGGACGCGAGCAGCGGTACGCCGACCGCCATCGCCTCGACCACGACAAGGCCGAAGGTCTCCTCCCACTCGGACGGCAGGACGACCGCGCGGGACTCCCGCATCAGCTGGAAGACCTCCGCCTTGCTCATCAGGCCGCGGAGTTCGACCGACGGCCGGTCGGCGGCCCAGGCGGTCACCTCGTCCAGGAGCGGGCCGCCGCCGGCGATCACCAACTGGAGGGCGTCGTCGCCGGCGACCTCGCGGTACGCATCCCAGCCCTTCATCAGCAGGGGAGCGCCCTTGGGCGCGTCGAGCCGGCCGACGTACGTCACCTGGCGCCTGCGCGGACCTGTGTGCGCGCCGGCGACCGGACCGTCGTACGGGACGTAGTTGTAGCGGACGAAGCTGCGGTCCGGGTCGAAGTCCATGCCGGCAAGCAGCTTGCGCTGTGACTCGGAGACGAACAGGTACGCCGACACGAGGCCGCGCCAGCTGCGCCGATGCGACCTGGTGTTCAGCACTGTGGTCGCGGTGGCCAGCTTGGAGCCGCGGTAGCAGGCGTGCGACACCGCGGGGAGCGGGTTGCCGCCGGCGCAGTCGTGACAGACCGAGCCGTCGCGGTAGAAGTCGCCACTGGCGCACAGCAGCTTGTAGTTGTGCAGGGTGATGACAACGGGCACGTTGGCGTCGCTGCACGCGTAGAGCACCGACGGGCTCAGAACCGGAAAGGTGTTGTGGACGTGGACCACGTCCGGCCGGAACGTGCGCAGTGTTGCTGCCAGGTCGCGTTTGCTGGCCGGGTTCCACACCACGCGGGCCGGGAGGGTGGCCTTCTTCCACGCCGGCCACTGCTCCAGCTCGTCGCTGTGCCGCTCGAAGATGCCGACCTCGTGGCCGAGCGCCGCGAGCGCCTCCCGCTCCTGGTCGACGACGCGGTTCTCGCCGCTCGGAGCCGTCGAGCGGTATCGGTTGTGCACCAGCAGGATCCTCATTCGGCACCTTCCTGGGGCGGGCGTGAGTACACGAGTGACGCGGCCAGCGTGAGTTCCAGCAGGTACGGCGACGCCTCGCTGAGGCCGCTCTCCGTGAACGACGCGACCACGCAGTACGCGACCAGGAACAGCGCCAGCGCACGCCGTGGTCCCTGCGGGGTGAACCACGCTCCGACGAACACGAACAGCACCATGGCGACGCAGATCGCCACGCCGAGCAGACCGACGTCGTAGTACGTTCCGAGCCAGTTGCTGTCGATCGGCAGGCCGTTGAACGACTTGTTGGACAGGCCGAAGCCGAGCAGCGTCTCCCAGACGGTACGCGGCTGCGCGAGGATCGCGTCCCAGACGAAGCGACGGCCGGTGAGAGCGGCGACCTGGTCCTCGTCCTGGCCACGGGCCAGCCAGGTCGTCACCAGCGAGCCTGCGGTGAGCGCACCGACGGAGAAGACACCGATGGCGATCGCGAACGACCTGCGCGCTCGCGAGCGTGCTGTGAACAGGCTCAGCCCTGCGATCAGGAAGCCGGCGAGCAGTGCGACCAGCGCGGTCCGCGTATGTGTGAGCAGGAGCACCGGAATCGCCGCCGCCACGCTTGTCAGCGCGACCCAGCGCTTGAGTAGTCCGGCCATCCACAGGACGCCGGTCAGCCCGGCGGCCACCGCCGCGTAATGGGCCGCCTGGGTGGGTGGGATGGGCCAGATCGTGCCGACGAGGCGGCCCTCGGGCATCGCCATCCCAGGCGCGATCAGAAATCCCAAGACAACGGACCCGACGATGAACCACAGCACGATCAGGTGCGTACGCACCAGCAGCAGGTCCTTGCGGGTCCACCACGGTGTCAGCAGCCACAGCACTGCGACGAAGAGGAAGAGGCGGGTCGACCGGTAGAGGGCACTGAACAGGAACTCGGACCGCAGACTGGCGATGGCGGCTTCGGTCACGAGCAGGCTGGACAGGAAGATGAAGACGCTCGGGCGGACCCTGGCCGGACGGTTGACGGACAGTGCCACCAGCGCGGCCAGCGGCAGCGAGCCCTGCGCGATCAGCTTCCCGACCATGCCGGGCAGCGGGATCAGCTGCACCGAGTCCGGGAAGAACGTCAGGACGTTCATCACCAGCAGGGCCCAGGCCAGCTGGACCCGGCGCCGCCGGCGGCGTTCCGGGGTGACCGGCCGGAAGCCGGGCTTCGGCCCCAGCCGGGTCCTGATCGTGGTGACCGTGCTCATCGGGAGAACATCTCGAGGTCGGCGGTCGGGCGCGACGCCTCCGCCTCGGTCACGCCGACGCCCTCGTCGGTGCGGTCGGCGTGCAGCACGATCGCGGAGTCGATCTCCAGCCCGGCCAGGCGGACCATCTCGCCGGTCGCCCGGACCTTGGCCGTGGTGGACCGCCCGGCCGTCACCACGACGGCGGCGCGGGCCGCCCAGCTGCCGAGGTGGTCGGCGCCGATCGCCGGCGACAGCGTGGCCAGCGTCAGCACCACGTCGGCCACGTCCCAAGCGGCGTCCAGCTGGACGTCACCCGAGCCGCTGGGCCGGTTGTTCTCGCCGAGCCGCAGGTAGCAGCCCTCCGGCGGCAGGGCGTCCGGGTCCGGCAAGAAGACGTCGATCCGCCGCCCGGCATCGCTGAACCGCGAGTCCCGGGTCCCGTACTCCTTCACACCGAGCTTCTGCGCGAGCAGCCCGGTGCCGGTCAGGTCCGCGACCAGCACGTGCTTGCCCTCGTCGGCGATCGAGACCGCGAGCGCTGCGACCGCGAGCGCACACGCCGGTACGTCGTCAACGCTGACCACTGCCAGCGCCGGTGTGGGGCGCTTGGCCCAGATGATGCGCTGACCGAGGTGCTGGGACAGCAACCGGATCTCCGGGTGCCGTGCCTGTGCGGGACGCAGCGTTGTGGTGAACGGCAGCCGGCGGCGCGGCGGACGTCCCGTGCTGAGCCGGATCCGGGCACCGAGCGCGTTGGCGATGTCCTGGCGCTTCCACAGCCGGTCGGAGATCAGCGCCCGGACGATGACGAAACCCATACCGAGGAACAGTCCCGCGATCAGTCCGGTGCCGGCCTTGATCGCGAGTGTCCGCTTCTCCGAGACCTTCACCGGTGCGGGGGCGTCGAGCATCCGGGTGGAGTTCATCTTGGACGCCCGGGTGGCCTGCTCGAGCAGCTGCGCCTGGACGAACCGGTACTTGTCGGCGGCCGCGTTGAACCGCGCGATCTCGGGACTGCCCGGCCGCCGTGGTGAGTTCGGGTCGTCACCCGCGGCGATGACCGCCTGCCGGGCCAGCGCCAGGTCGTTCTGTGCCGCGGTGAGGTCCTTGACCAGCGGCCGCTCGTCGAGGCTGATCTGCTCGCGCCGGAAGACCAGGTAGGTCTGGCCAATGACGGTCGCGAGCTTGGTGGCCTGCTCGTCGGTCTTCGCGGACGCCTTGATCTCCAGGATCCGGTCGGTCAGGTTCGTGGCGGTGTACTCCGCGAGCAGGTCGTCGGGTGTCTGCGGCAGCTTCAGCAGCGCGATCACCCGCTCGGCGACCGTCCGGCTGGTGGCCAGGCTGATCTCGGTGGCCATCGCCTTCACCGGGTCGTCACCTTCGCGGGTCGTGACCAGCAGCCGCGCGGTCGCCTGGTGCGGCGGCGGCAAAACGAAGTACGTCGCCAGTCCGCCGGTGACACCGATCAGCGCCAGCAGCAGCCAGATCCGCGCGTGCCGGACCACGGCGTCGCGCAGGAACCGCAGCGTGACCAGGCTGTCCGGCGGGTGGGCCGTCGACCGCTCGTCGGTGAACAGGCCGTCGTCGTCCTCGGCCCAGCCCGTCGTGGTCGCGGCGTGTGGCGCGGAGTATTGCTGGTTCGTCATCGGGTCCGCCTTGCCGTGCCGGTGAGAAGCGTGGGTAGCCGCGAGCCGGTGCGGCGCTGCGACTGGGCGACCCGGCCGATCGTGCGGTCGAACGGATCGGGATCGGTGACCACGAGGCCGTCGATGGTGCGGTCGTCGGCGACCGTCGCCACGGCCAGCCGCGCGAGTTCCTCGGCGGTCACGGTGCCGGCCGAGAGCGCGATGACGGTGCGGGTGGTGCGCTCGCTGTCGTCCAGATGCGGTGCGTCGCGGTCGACCAGCACCAGGTGGATCTCCAGCGCGACCGCACCGGACGGCTTGTCGTGGTGCTGGTCGACCACCAGCGAGGTCGAGATCCCGACCGAGCCGGCGAACGCGGCGAGCTGCGGACCGAGCGGGCGGGCCTTGTGGTCGTCCGCGAACGAGATCACGGTCAGCGAGACCTGCTGCCCGGTCCGCGCGTCGAGTGCGAGGTTGTGCAGCACCTTGCGCAGTGCCCAGGCGTCGACGGCGGTCGGTGAGTAGTGCTCCAGCAGGTTCGCCCAGTCGGACGGGTCGGTGGCCCGGTACGACGAGACGGACGCGAGCACCGGAAGCCCGACCGCGTCGGCGATCTCGTCCCGCAGCCGGAGGCGCCGGTCACCGCGAGCCCGGGCCAGGGCGAGGATCGCGCCGGCGACGGCACCGAGCACTGCGCCCAGACCGCCGTAGATGCCGGTGTGGACGAGCATGCTGCCGCCGCGCGCGTTGACGGCTTGCTCGAGCATCCGGGCGCCGGTGCGCTTGCCGAGGTCGCCGGGCAGCTTCTGGTCGGTGGTGATGAACACCAGGTAGACCTGGGCGACCGCGTTGGCCAGCTCGATCGCCTGCTTGGCCGACGTGCCCTTCGCGTCGATCCGGATGACGTCGTCGGTGGCCGCGGTCGCCTTGACCCGTTCGCGGGTCATCTCCGTCGACAGCTGCGGGGTGACGTTCTGGCCGGCGCTGAGCAGGACCGGGCCGCTCTCGGCGATGTACACCTGGGTCTCGATGCTCTGCGTGCTCACGGTCGAGCCGGTGGCGGACTGCGGCGGCGGTGGGAGCACGACCAGGGCGGAGGCGTTGAACATCGGAGGCCGCAGGTAGGCGTAGCCGATCCCCGCGAGCAGCCCGACCGCGGCGATCGCGGCCACCAGGAGCCGCTGCCGCCGGATCGCCTGCCAGGACTTTTTCACGTCCAGTTGCTGCGCGCTCACAGGCCCCCTCCAAGCGAACGTCTTCTCGTTGGATTAATAGAGGGCCGGGATCAGGTGCTGATACACCGTGCCTACTGGAAGCGGAACACGCTGGTCGCGGGGGAGCCCGGGGTCAGGCTGCCTTCGCCCAGCAGGCTGGTGGTCGGGACCTTGTGGCCGAAGCGTGGCGAGTACCAGCCGAGCAGTGGGGCGGTGCCGCCGCGGTGCATCGTCCAGGTCAGTCCGTCGGGCAGCTCGACGACAGCCGAGCCGCCCGGCCACTCCAGCAGTCCTGTCGAGCCGTCCAGCTGTGCTGACACCTCAGGTCCCAGATGCCAGGCGATGCGTACGTCGGAGGCGGTGTCGAGGCGGTCCTCTACTCGTAGCACGCCGTCGTCGAGTACGGCGGTACGGCGGTGGGTCGCGGGGGCGTAGCCGTCGTGCTCGGCCTCCCAGGTGTTGGCGTCGTACCGGAGGACCTTGCCGGTTGCCCCGCGCAGCCAGAGGAACGGGCCGCCCCACGTGGACTGCTCGGCGCCGCCCACCTCGACGGTGTTGTGGGCGATGGTGGAGCGGAAGTAGTCACGCCACTCCTGCTCGCCGTGGTAGCAGTACGTGCCGGGGTCGGCGAGGACGTCGACGCCGTCGACACGCACCTCGAGGGAGAGCGCGTCGGAGTGGGCGTGCGCGGCGATCGACAGGAAGCCGTGCGGGCCGGCGTCCGCGCGGCACCAGATCTCCCGGCCACCACCTCCGCCACCACTGGTGCGGCTGCGGAGGATGGTCAGGCCGGCGTCGGCGAAGTGCCCCGGCCGCTCGGCCGGACGATCGGATTGTCGACCATCGACAAGCGATCCGACGAGCACGGAGCCCGCCGTGGCTTGAATCTCCGGCCACCACGGGGCGCGGCCGACGACGGCGGCACCGAGCGCCAGGAACGCTGTCCAATTGCTGACAATCGGCGGGTCGACAACCAGCACCATGCCTTCGTCGTCGTCACCCTGCCGCGGCGGCCGGAGCGTGTTGTCGACAATCGCCGCGGCCACGTCGACCGTACGCGTCAGCAGCGCCCAGGTCTCTTGGCTCAGCGGATGACCAGCGGCGTCCGCTTCGAGTGCGGCGTACAGGCCGAGCTCGGAGACGAAGCGGTGGTAGTCGGTGGCCAGCTCGCGGTTCACACCGGAGGGAAACGTGTTGGCGTCGAGTTCCTTCTGCAGCAGGGCTGCCGCGTCCCGGCGCCACAGCTCGCTCTTGGTGAACCACGGGAAGGCGCACGCGCCGACGAGCTGACCGGCCGCCTCTGCGATGACATGGTTGTTCGCCGAGGAGCCGTGGCTCTGGAACGCGGCCAGGTAGCGCTGGTGCCAGTAGAGCTGTTGGAGCGCCAGCTCGTTGTGCTCGAAGAGTTCGGTGATGTCCGGCCAGTCGTTCAGCAGGCGGCGGATCCACGTCCAGCTGATCAGCCGCAGACCGATCTCGATCCCGCTCGCCCAGTGCACGCCGGACAGGAACGGGTTGCTGCGCCACCAGTCGTTCAGGTGGTCGGCGACGCGTTCGGCGTACCGGTCGTCGTGGGTCAGGTACCAGGCGGCCGCCAACTGGGTCAGGTGGTGATGGCGGGACAGCTCCCACACCTGCTTGATGTTGCCGACGGCCCGCTCGTTGCGGTGGTTCAGCCTGAAGACGTACTGCGCCGGGTCCGAGCGGCAGCCGGTGACCGGGTCGCGGAACCAGTCCGGCGCGACCAGGTCGGTGCGCTCGACCCCCAGTACCTCGAGGTGGCCGGCCAGGATCGCGTCGGCCTCCTCGATGACGGCCTTGCGGGCGGCGTCCGGTACGGCGTCCGCGGTCCGCGGTGCGAGCGTCGTACGGAAGGTGCGCTCGGTGCGGAGCGGGAGGTCGGTCTTTCCATCCTGCCCGGGCCTGACCTGCTGGTAGGCCCAGGCAGTACGGCGTCCGGTGTCGCGGGCGCGCCAGATGAGTTCTGTGGGGGACATCCGGCGCAGGCGGCGGACGTACCAGCCCAGGGGCTGGCGGCTCACACGCGCCCCTGACCGGGGCGGTGGGGTGGGGGCTGCAACTGCTCAGCCTTGCCGGAGGCCAGGCTGCGGTCGACCGCGATCGTGGCGCGGGTGGTGGCGACCAGGACGTCGAACGGGATCGGCATCGGGCCGCCGGACTTCACGGCGGCGACGAACCGCTCGAGCTCGATCCGCTGGCCCTTGTCGGCACTGCGGGACTTGCGGGTCGACGGCTTGCGGCCGGTCCAGACCGAGGCGCTCTGGAAGTTGTCGAAGCGCGCGTTGCGGCCGCCGCCGGTGATGTCGATCGTCTCCTTCGGGAAGCGCGCGTTGCCGCCGCCGACGTAGCTGATCGTGCCGACGGAGCCGTTCGCGAACCGCAGCGTGACGAGGACGTCGCCGGCGTCGGGGCCTGGTACGGCGTACACCTCGGTCGGGAGGCTGTCCAGCCACCAGGTCAGGGTGTCGATGAAGTGGCCGCCCTCGCCGGCGAACCGGCTGCCTTCCTTGCCGGCGTCGAGGTACCAGCTGGTGGAGTCGAGCCGGCCGGCGTTCACCAGGTAGCGGAGGGAGTAGTTGCCGCCCGGGTCGCCGAAGCGGGTCCGGAGGTCGGTGAGCAGCGGCGCGAACCGGCGGTTGAAGCCGACCATCAGGCGGTCGTTGCCGGTGGCATCGACGGTGGCGACGATCCGGTCCAGCTCGTCGTCGGTCAGCGCGAGCGGCTTCTCGACGAACACCGCCTTCCCGGTTTCGAGCGCCCGGCAGGCGAGCTCGGCGTGCGAACTGTGCCGGGTCACCACGAACACGGCGTCGAGGCTGTCGTCCGCCAGCACCTCCTGCGAGTCGGTCGCCACCTCCCGGAACCCGAACCGGCGCTGGGCGTTCGCCGCCGACAAAGACTTGTTGGTAGCCACCCGCGCGAGCACAACCCGCTCATCCTTCACCAGGTGCGGCAACAACATGCTCGACGCATAATTCCCCGCCCCCACAAACCCAACCCGCACCGTGTCGCCCGAGCCCGTCACAACCGTCGATCGAATGGGCGCCGAGGCCTCCACACCCGCGTCGGCCTCGACCTTCGGGTACTCGAAGAGGAAGCCGACTCCGGGGTGGGCTCCGGTGCTCAGTTGTTGGTAGACGTCGGTGGCGTCGGTGATGGGGAAGGTGTTGGCGATCAGGGAGGCGACGTCGATTTGTTCGCGGGCGATCAGGTCGATGAAGCACGCGAGGTTGCGGCGTTCGGTCCAGCGGACGTAGCCGGCGGGGTAGTCGATGCCCTGGAGTTCGTAGCGGTCGTCGTAGCGGCCGGGGCCGTACGACCGGGAAAACCGGACCTCCAGCTCCTTGTCGTAGTACGCGTTCCACGGCAGGTCCAGCTTCGTCTTGCCGATGTCGACGACCCGCGCCCGGTCCCGCGCCAGTCGTGCCGCGGTCTCCACCGGACCGTTGGAGTGACCACCGGCCGCGAGCAGGATGTGGTCCGCGCCCAGCCCGTTCGACGCCTCCAGCAGCGCGCGTTCCAGCGACGCCACACCCGCCTCGTCGGGCGAGGCGCAGTACAACGCCCCCGCCTTCTCCGCCATCCGGCACCGGTCGTCGACCGTGTCGATCCCGTACACCCGCACCCCGGCCGCGACCAGCAACCGCACCACCAGCTGCCCGACAAGCCCCAGCCCGATCACCACAGCCGTGTCGCCCAGCTGCACCTCGGCCTGCCGCACCCCCTGCATCGCGATCGCCCCGACCGTGGAGAACGCAGCCTGCTCAGCCGGTACGCCGTCCGGCACCGGAACGCACAGGTTCAACGGCACCCAGTTGTACTCCGCATGCAGCGCGTACTCGTTCCCCGCCGCAGCGACCAACTGCCCGACGCTGAACTCCTCAGCACCGGCCCCGACCTCGACCACCACACCGCACAGCGAGTACCCCAGCGGCGTGTACGAGTCGAGCTTGTTCATCACCTTCTTGTAGGTGCTCATCACACCCTGCTGCGCGACGGTGTCCAGCACCTTCCGCACCTGGTCCGGCCGCGCCTTCGCCTTGCCCACCAGCGACAGCTTGGCCTCGCCGACCTTCATCAGCTCGGTCCCGGTCGAGATCAACGAGTACAGCGACCGCACCAGCACACCACCGGGCGCACAGGTGGGCGGCGGCACGTCCAGCACCGCCAGCTCTCCGGACTTGTAGTTCTGTGCAACCTGTTTCATGTCGTCCTTCAGCTCGAGGTGATGGTCACGCCCAGGGATCGCATGTGCCGGGTCCAGGTCTCCAGCGTCAGCAGCTGCCACAGCTGCTTGGAGTAGTCCTCCCGCCCGGCTCGCTCGTCGTCGACCAGCTTCTGTACGGCGTCCTGCCGCAGGAACCCGCTCTGCACCAGCTCGCCGCGCAGCAGCGTGTCGTCGACCAGTTCGCGCAGGTCGTTGCGCACCCACGCGCGCAACGGCGCGCTGAACGACGCCTTCGGCCGGTAGATGATCTCCTTCGGCAGCCACGCCTCGGCCGCCTTCTTCAACGCCAGTTTGCTCACCCGCCGGTGGATCTTCGCGCTGCCCGGGATCGAGAACGCGGCGCGCGCCACGATCGGGTCGACGAACGGCGTCCGGACCTCGGTCGACGCGGCCATACTCGCCCGGTCCGTGTACGCGAGGTTCAGCCCCGGCAGGAACATCCGCGAGTCCGCGAGGCACATCCGGTTCACGTGGTCGTCGAGCGTCGTGTCGTGGTAGATGTCGCCGTGCTCCGCGACCAGCTTGCCGACGTACGGCTCCAGGTCCGGACTGATCAGGCCGGCCAGCTGGTCCGCGTCGTACATCGTGTAGCTGCGCCGGAACGCGGTCTCCTCCGGCAGGTTCGCGAACGTCTCGAAGCGCTTGGCCCAGCGCGCGTACCGCAGTCCGCGACCGTTCACGGTCACCGGGAGCCGGCGCACCGCCGGGCCGATCAGACCGTTCCGCAGTACGCCGGGAAGCCGCTGGTACTGCGCTCCCATCACACACGCGAGGTGCTTGCGGTAACCGCCGAACAGCTCGTCGGCGCCCATCCCGGACAGCAGCACCTTCACGCCGGCGTCCCGCGCCGTGTCGCACATCAGCAAGGTGTTGATCGCGGCCGGGTCGCCGATCGGCTCGTCCAGGATGTCGACGATCCGCGGCAGCAGTTCGACGACGTCGGGCGCGATCTCGATCTCGTGCAGGTCGATCCCGAACTCGCGCGCCAGCTTGCGCGCGTAGATCGCGTCGTCCGGCATCGCCTCGAGCTTCTGGTCCTGCGCGCGGAACGTGATCGTGTACGAGTCGATCCCCGGATCCATCCGCTTCGCGAGCACGGTGACGAGGCTCGAGTCCAGCCCGCCGCTGAGGAACGTCGACACCGGTACGTCGGCCACCAGGTGCGCGGCCACCGACTCCTCGATCACCTGGCGCAGGTCGGCGCGCGGACCGGCCGCGGCCTCGGTGGCGACGTCCGTCACCCGCCAGTACGTCTCGTGCCGGGCGCTGCCGTCCGGGCGGAACTCCGCCCACGAGCCCGGCGGCAGCTTCTCCACGCCGTCGATCGCGCAGCGCTGCTCCGGCAGCCAGTAGTACAGCATCGACGCGATCAGCGCGCCCGGCTCGGTGCGCAGCTCGGAGCCGACCGCGGTGACGATCGCCTTCAGCTCGGACGCGAAGACCACGCCGCCCTCGCGGGGCAGGAAGTACAGCGGCTTGATGCCGAGCGGGTCGCGGGCCAGGTACAGGCTGCCGCTCTCCTCGTCGAGCATCGCGAACGCGAACATGCCGCGGAACCGCCTGAGCGCGTCCGGTCCCCAGCGGCGCCAGGCCTCCAGCACGACCTCGGTGTCGCCCTGCGTCCGGAAGTGCACGCCGGACTTCGACAGTTCGGCCCGGAGCTCCTTGTAGTTGTAGAGCTCGCCGTTGTAGCAGATCGTCAGGCCGCGCTTGCTGAACGGCTGGTCCGCGGCCGCGGACAGGTCGATGATCGACAACCGGCGATGCGCCAGGTACGCGCGGACGTCGCCTTCGTCGAACGCGTACACCCGGTCGGCGTCCGGCCCGCGATGTGCGATCCGGTCGCTCATCGCCTCCGCGAGCGCGAAACCGTCACGCTGCTGGTAGCAGCCGGCGATGCCGCACACCGTCAGGAACCCGTCGCGTCGTGGAGGCCGCGCACGTCGCCGAGGTGGCTGACGTGCCCGGTGAGCTGGTCGTACACCCCGAGGTACGCCTTCTGCTGGTGCTTCCACGCGAGTACCTGCTCGATGCGTTCGCGGCCGAGCTTCGCCATCCGGCGCCGGCGGACCTCGTCGTCGAGCAGCGCGACGATCGCCTCGCCGTACTGCGCGACGTCGTTCGGCTCGACGTACACGGCCGCGTCCGCGGCGGAGACCTTGGTCTCGACCAGGTCGAAGGCGACGACCGGGAGCTCGAACGCCATGTACTCCATCGTCTTGTTCATCGTGGAGACGTCGTTGAGCGGGTTCTTCGGGTCGGGGGAGAGGCCGAGGTCGGCGGTCGACATCACCGCGCGGACCGTCTCGTCCGGGACCCGGCCGGTGAACTCGACGTGCTCGCCGAGACCGAGCTCGTCCCGCAGCGCGACCACGTCGTCGAACGAGTCGCCGCCGCCCATCAGCGTGAACGCGATGTCGGTCCGGCCGAGTTCGTTGACGATGTGGTCGGCGGCGCGGACCACGATGTCGACGCCGTCCTGCGGGCCCATCACGCCGATGTAGGTGACGAGGTGGCGATGACCGCGGCGCAGCGACTCGTCCGCTGCGCCGCGGAGCAGTTTGTCCGGGTCCGGCCCGGTGCGGACCACGGTCACGTCGTGGTTCGCCTTGCCGCTGCGGGTGATCGCGATCCGGCGGTACGAGTCGTTCGTCGAGATCACGTGGTCGGCCTGGCGGTGCGTCGTACGCTCCAGGAACCGCAGTCCCTTGTACGGCAGGCTGGTGGTCCCGCCGAACCGGGACTGGAACAGCTCCGGGCACAGGTCGTGGTGGTCGAACACGAACCGCGTCCCGTCGAGGCGGCGCAGCAGCATCGCGATCGGCCAGAAGATGTCCGGCGGGTTGCACGCCTGCAGGACGTCGAACCGCCCGGCCCTGCGCGCCCGGAACACCAGCCGCAGTGTCAGAAGGAACGAGTACGCGTACTCCCAGACGAAGCTGACCTTGCTGCCGCCGGGCGCGTAGGCCTTGTACTTGTGCACGGTGACGCCGTCGAGGACCTCGTACGACGGATCGCCCGGACCCTTCGGGCAGACGACCGTGACGTCGTACCCGGCCGCGACCAGCGCGCGGCACTCGAGCCAGACGCGGCGGTCGAACGGCACCCAGAGGTTCTGGATGATGATCAGCACCCGCGGACCGGTCACCAGCCCACTCCTTCGTATCCGTGCAGCGCCTCGACGTCGGGACCGAGCCGGCCGCTGAGGTCGATGATCCGGGCCGGCGGCGTGTCCAGCAGCGCGTTGATCGCGGCGGTGTCGGTGGCCGCGACGATCGCGACGTCGGCGCCCTCGAGCGCCGTGGACGGGTTGTCGGTGAGCACCCGTTGCAGGTGCGGCAGCTTGGAGCTGACGTGCCGCAGGTTGGCGCCGACCAGCCGGCCCGGGTTCACGATCGCGTCGTAGATCCGCAGGTTGTAGCCCTTGCCGATCAGGCGTTCGGCGACCTCGACGTTCGGGCTCTCCCGGAGGTCGTCGGTGGCGTGCTTGAAGCTCAGGCCGAGCAGCGCGATCTCGCGGCCGGGCCCGGCGATCACCCGGTCGACGACGTCACGGACGCTGCGCTCGTTGGTGGCGAGCGCGCCGGCGAGCAGCGGCAGTTCGGTGTCGTGGGTCCGCGCGAGGTGCAGCACCGACCGCAGGTCCTTCGGCAGGCACGAGCCGCCGAACGCGAACCCGGGCTTCAGGTAGTACGGCGAGATGTTCAGGCTGGTGTCCTGCACGAAGATCTTCATCACCTCGCGCGAGTCGACGCCGAAGTGCCGGAAGATCCGGCCCATCTCGTTCGCGAACGAGACCTTGGTGGCGTGGAACGCGTTGCAGGCGTACTTGAGCGCTTCGGCCGTCCGGACGTCGACGAGCTGCACGTCGACGTTCAGGAACCCGAACAGCTCGCTGAGTGCGGCGCCGACCTTCGGGTGCCGGGTGCCGACCACCACGAACGGCGGCTCGTAGAAGTCCGCCAGGCCCGATCCCTCGCGCAGGAACTCCGGGCACATCGCCGTACCGAACCTGAGCCCGTCCGGCGGCGGCACCTCGGCCAGCACCTGCGCGACCACCTCGTCCACCGTGCCCGGCGGGACCGTGCTCCGTACGACGATGCTGTGGAACCCGGACTCCGGCCGGACGACGACCTGCGCCGCCTCGGCGATGTCGCGCACCGCGCGCCTGATGTAGGTGAGATCGGTACTGCCCGCCGGCGTCGACGGCGTACCGACACAGATCAGCGAGACATCTGCCCCTTCGAGCGCGAGCCGCGGATCGGTCGTCGCGTGCAACCGCCCCGAGGTGGCGCCCGCCGCCACCAGTTCGTCGAGTCCCGGCTCCACGACCGGACTGTGTCCCTGGGTGATGGGCTCGACCTTGGCGGCGTCGACGTCCACCCCCCACACCTCGTGCCCAGCAGCTGCCAGACAAGCCGCCGTCACCGACCCCACGTACCCCAAGCCGAACACGGCAACCTTCATAACGCCCCCCACAGGCTCATGACGCGGCTTCCCCCACGTCCCCACGGCGCCCATGAGAGCGCCGGCGACGGCCCCCTGATACACCCCTGTGGAAATCTCCCCCGGCAAATCCCGCCGGAACCTATCCTGATCACAGAACGTGCGCACGCCCACGATCAGGAGCAGTCATGGAAACCCCTCACACCCTCCCGAACGGCCTCACCATCCGGGTCGTCGACACCGCGACAGCGGGCCAGGCACTAGGCAACGCCGTGCAGTCGTGGCGTGAAGGCGCGACCGAGCCGCTCTTCTACGGCGAGGAAGGCCGCCCGGAAGGCGTGGTGATCTCCTTCGAGCAATGGGCCGAGTACGAGACGCTCAAGGAGGACGCCGAGGACGATCGCCGCCGGGCCGAAGGTGTCCGCCAACGCCTCGCCAACGACGATCCGTCGCAGTGGGTTTCGTTCGCGGATGCGGCGCGTGAGGGCGGCTGGGACCTCGACGTGCCGCCCGGACCTGCCGACTCCGACAACCGTCCGTGACGACCTACCATCTGATCTTCGACGACGATCTTCGGCAGGAGATGAACCGGCTCAGCGCGGAGTACAAGCGCGACCCCAACAGCCCCAGCGGCCGGGAGTACGTCGGCGTGATCAATGCGATGAAGGCGCTGCAGTCCGGACGCGAGGATGCATACGTTGGCAAGCAGCTCGGTTACGGCCCGGATTCCCACGACTTGCGTGACTGCGCCGAGCTCAAGGTGCCAGTTGTCGACGAGTTCACGCCTGGCGGATTCCCGCGAGGTCCGTCGCACCGGTTGGTCTACCGGGAGTTCGACCCGCTCCCCACGGTGCAGGACGGCCGCGTCGTACCGGATCCGACTGGCACGCCGTACCGCCACGTGATTTCCTTCGGTCACCGCAAGGACGACCCTGCCGCGACCGCCGGTGAGCGCTTGGGACGCCAAAGAGGTGAACCTGCTCGTGAGCTGTACGGACTGACCGGCGGCGGACGGCCATCGGTGGGACCGCAGCGAGACGGAGCGCAGACAACACCCGTGCGCCTTCCGATGCCGCCGGATCTGATGCAGCAGGCGGGGAAGATCCTGCAAGGCAGCCCGCCGGCCGGTACCGCCCCGCGGCCAGCCGCGGCACCGCAGGCGAACATCCACCGTCCGCCCGGACCCGGCACAGCGAAGTCGAAAGAGCGCTGACCGCCGAGCGGTGACACCTCCCGATCCAGCGCAACGGCGACCACCGGGGGTGGGGTGGTGTCGGGGGCCGCGATGCGCGACGGCCGGGTCAGGCACGTCGGCAGTTGGGCTGAACTGCCGCTGACGCACGGTGTTTCAGCGGTTGTGACTCAATGTTCGCATCAGAACGGTGGCGGATCAGCGGACGGTTTCCGCGTTGGTGACGCTGCCGGCGGCGGTTGGCCTGTGGCTGAGCGCTGCTTGGCTGAGTGGTGCTGGGCTGGTTGGTCTCCGGCGCCATGGGTGATGGGTCCGCGGGCGGGTGGGATGGTGGTGTAGCGGTGGCCGGTGGGGGCGGTGAGGATGGCGGAGCCGTCGGGGTGGATGGTGGTGGTCCAGCCCCAGGCTTTGGTGTCTTTGATGACGTGGTGGTATTCGCAGTAGGGCACGAGGCCGGTGAGGTTCGTGCGGCCGGTTTGTGCGAAGGGGGTGGCGTGGTCGCGGTCGCATTCGCGGGAGGTGCGGTTGCAGCCGGGCCAGGCGCAGACCGGGTGGCGGGCGAGGAGTGTCTCGCTGACGAGGGCGCTGGGGTCGTGGCGGGTGGTGGATGCTTCGAGGACGGTGCCGTTGGTGGGGTCGGTGAGGAGCCGGCGCCAGGTGCCGTCGGCGGCGATGCGGCGGGCCATGTCGGCGGGGATGGGGCCGTAACCGGCGAGCTCGCAGGGGTCGTCGTCGAGTCCAAGCAGGGTGTTGGCTGGGATGAGGACTTCGATGTGGGGGCGCCGGCGGTGTTGGTCGGGTAGTCGGCGGCCGAGCCAGTCCAGTCCGTTGTGCAGCATGTGTTCGAACAGGTCGGCAACGACGTCGGCACGCCGCTGCTCGGCGGTCCGCTCGTGCTTGACCCCCGCGTTCGATGCCGCGCCTACCTCGGGGGGCGCCGCGGCTCCTGTGCCTGCCGCTCCGGGCACGCGGGAACCGGTCATGTCGTCGCTGCCGACGGTGGCCTCGACGGGCCCGGTGAGCCCGGCGGCCTCGTCGGCGACCGGAGTACCGCGCTTGGCGAGGTCGGCCATGGCTTGGACGGCGATCCAGATTTGCTGGATCTTGTCGGCGGTGTGGACGACCCACAGTCCGGCCATGCCGTCGGACAGGGGGACGATTTTGCAGGTGCGTTCGGCGGCCGCTGCGCGGTGCCGGTCGGTGTCCTCGCGGATGGTGTGTTTCGCGACCTGGCGGCGCAGCGAGGCCGCGAGGTTCTTGTGGGTCTGGCCGGGGGCGCGGCGCAGTACGTGGGCTTCGACGGCCCGGGCCGTGTCCGGCGGCAGGGTTCGGGTGGCTTCGGAGATCGCCAATGCCTTCGAGAACGTCAGGGCGCCGCAACGGAGTGCGGTGTGAGTCGCGGCCAGGGTGCCGGTCAGGTGCAGCGCGGTGTCGATGTGGCGGGCCGCGGTCTGTGGCGACAGGTGCAGCGCGGCGCCGATTTCGGCGGCCCAGGACCGTTCGGGGTCGATCGGACGGCCGGAGGTGTCGACCTGGGCCGGGCGGGGGACCTCGGCCAGTTGGGCCTTACGCTGGCGGACGAACGACGCCTGCGCGGCGGTTCTGATCGACGCGGCCCAGGCCTCCAGCCGGGTCGCGGCCTTAATCGCCTCGATCAACGCGACCGGCGACTCGGTCTGCGGCCGCAGCTCCTCCAACGCCGCCGCCAGTTCCGCACCCGGCGGGAGGAACACCCACGCCGGCGCCTTCGACCGCAGCATCTCCCGCTCGGCCTCGTCCTGCTCGACGCCGGCCCACAACTCCCACTCCAGGGCGTCGATGCGCGACATCGGCGGCAGCTCGTCGTACAGGTCCTCCTCGGCCAGGTACCGCGGCGGACGCGGGTCGTCAGCGTCGTAGATGTCGTCGAGGTCGTACACGTCATCGGGCGGAACCAGATCGGCCACCACCGATGACGTCCACGGCGAAACCACCGCCGGGCGGACAGTAGTCGGCGCGGAGACAGCCACGGCACGCTGCGGCGCGCCGAGGTCTGGGGCTGTCACCAACGCTGTCATTTCTCTATAGTAGAACAAGTGTTCGAATGCAGCAAATCGAGATCGCTGCGCTGCGTGGGATGTCTCAGGACACAGGTGACAGTTCTGCTGGTGTGTCAGGACATCGGGCGCCGGCTCAGAGACCTCACCGGGGAGCTGCGAGCACCTCGCCGACGATGAGCCGCGCGTAGTTCGCGATCTCCGGTTTGGTGTCCTTTTGGTACACCCGCAAGATCAGGGCCTGCGACAACACGCGCCCGCGTCCGCGGAGCCACGTCGCATCGTCCACGTCCAGCTCCGCTCGGAACTCGTCGCGGACATTCGCGGGCAGTAGGTGCCACACGGGGAGCACGCCGGATCGCCGACACCGCATGTCTCGAAGTCGAGCACCGCAGTCAGCCGGCCCTCCGCCGACACGAGCATGTTGCTCGGCGTCAGGTCCGAGTGCACCCATGCGTCGCGCCCGTCGTACGGCGCCGCTAGTGACTCCTCCCACGACGCCAACGCGGCGCCGGTGTCGATCAGGCCGTCCAGCTCGCCGATGGCCTCTCGCATCGAGGAGTCGATCGAGGGCAGGGCGGGCTGGCGACGGACGTGTCCCCACCAACATCGCCCGAACTGTCACCGATGTCTTGCTGCAGAACTGTCACCGACGTCCTGCGACCGGGCCGGATCACCGATGTCCCGACACAGAACCGTCAGCCCTGTCCTGCGACCGGACAGCGTTGAGCGGGCCGCACTCTCCCGGCATCGAATTCGAAGTCGGTGTATCAGGGGGCCCGTCGCGTGATCTGTATTGGGCGACGGGAACTGCGCTGGGGTGAGGGGATGTCGGATGAGGGTTCTGGTCACCGGGGATCGGGGTTACATCGGGGCGGTGATGGTGCCGTTCCTGCGGGCTGCCGGGCATCAGGTGGACGGGCTGGACACCGGGCTGTACGAGGGCTGCGACCTGCTCGGCGGGCCGGAGCCCGTCGGGGAGCGGGTGCCGCGGGACATGCGGGACGTCACCGCGCGTGAGCTCGAGGGGTACGACGCGGTGGTCTGCCTGGCCGCGCTGTCGAACGACCCGCTCGGCAACCTCGACAAGGCCGCGACGTACTCCGTGAACCTGGACGGCACGCTGAACGTCGCCCGGGCCGCCAAGGACGCCGGCGTCGAGCGGTTCCTGTTCGCGTCGTCCTGCAGCCTGTACGGCGCCGCGGGATCGGAGGCGGTCGCCGAGGACGCCGAGATGTTCCCGGTCACGCCGTACGGCGAGACCAAGGCGCTCGCCGAGCAGGAGCTGTCGAAGCTCGCCGACGACAACTTCAGCCCGACATACCTGCGGAACGCGACCGCGTACGGCGCCTCGACCCGGCTGCGGCTCGACATCGTCGTCAACAACCTGACGGCGATCGCGCTGACCTCCGGACAGGTGCGGCTGGAGAGCGACGGCACCCCGTGGCGGCCGCTCGTACACATCGAGGACATCAGCCGGGTGTTCCTGGAGGTCCTGGAGTCGCCGCGCGCGACGATCCACGACGAGGCGTTCAACGTCGGCCGCTCCGAGGACGTCGTCCAGGTCCGCGACATCGCCGAGATGGTCCGCGACGCCGTACCGGGGTCGACGCTGTCGATCGCCGACGGCGCCGGACCGGACCTGCGCAACTACAAGGTCGACTTCGGCAAGCTGAACGACACGTTCCCGGGCCTGCGGCTGCAGTGGTCGGTCCGCAAGGGCGTCGACGAGCTGTACGACGCCTACCAGCGGCACGGCCTGACGCTCGACGACTTCAACTCGGCCCAGTTCGTCCGGCTGCGCCGCATCCAGCAACTGCTGTCGGCCGGTCTGGTCGACGGCCAGCTGCGCCGGCAGACCGACGCGCAGTTCCCCGGCCCGAAGGAGATGCAGTGATGGCCGACCCGACCTGCCGCCTCTGCGGCGAACCGCTGACCACGACGTTCGTCGACCTCGGCATGTCGCCGCCGTGCGAGAGCTACCTGCGGGCCGACCAGCTCGACAGCGGTGAGACGTTCTACCCGCTGCACGTCCGGATCTGCGACAACTGCCTGCTCGTCCAGTTGCCGGCGTACGTCGCCGCGGACGACGTGTTCTCCGACTACCTGTACTTCTCGTCGTACTCGACCAGCTGGGTCGAGCACGCGCGCCGGTTCGTCGTCGACATGCAGGAGCGGCTCGACCTCGGCGCCGAGAGCCTGATCGTCGAGGCCGCGAGCAACGACGGCTACCTGCTGCAGCACGCAACGGCGCTCGGCATCCCGGTGCTCGGCATCGAGCCGGCCGCGAACATCGCGAAGATCGCCAACGAGAAGGGCATCCGCACCGAGAGCTACTTCCTCGGCGAGGCGACCGGCACCGACGCCGCCGCCCGGCACGGCCAGGCGGACCTGGTCGTCGGCAACAACGTGTTCGCGCACGTCCCGGACATCGTCGACTTCGCCAAGGGCCTGCGGGCGCTGGTGAAGGACGACGGCCTGGTGTCGCTGGAGTTCCCGCACCTGCTCCGCCTGATCGAGAACCGCCAGTACGACACGATCTACCACGAGCACTACTCGTACCTGACGCTCAAGACGGCCGCGCTCGCGCTGCAGAAGGCCGGGCTGACCGTGGTGGACGTCCAGGAGTTGCAGAGCCACGGCGGATCGCTGCGCGTGTTCTCCACGCCGACCGAGTCCGCGGGCGAGCCCACGGAGCTGGTCGGCAAGGTGCTGCAGGACGAGCAGGACGCCGGCCTGCACACCGTCGAGGGCCACCTGGGTTTCGCCGACGAGGTGTTCACGATCAAGTCCGACCTGCTGGAGTTCCTCGTCCAGGCCCGCCGCGACGGCAAGTTCGTCGCCGGGTACGGCGCGCCCGGCAAGGGCAACACGCTGCTCAACCACTGCGGCATCCGCGAGGACCTGCTGCCGTACACGGTCGACCGCAGCCCGCACAAGCACGGGATGTTCCTGCCCGGGACGCACATCCCGATCTTCGCCCCGGAGCGCCTGGCCGAGACGCGCCCCGACTACATCGTGATCCTGCCGTGGAACCTGCGCGCGGAGATCGTCCACCAGCTCGGCTACGCACGGGAATGGGGCGCGAAGTTCGTCGTACCCATCCCGCGTCTCGAAGTGATCTGAAACGACCTGGGGGGAAGGAACCGAAATGAAGGTCGTGATCTTCTGCGGGGGCTACGGGCTGCGGATGCGCAGCGGTGTGGACTCCGCGCCGAAACCGATGATGACGATCGGCGACCGGCCGGTCCTGTGGCACGTGATGCGGTACTACGCGCACTTCGGCCACACCGAGTTCATCCTCTGCCTGGGCTTCGGGGGGTCCGCGGTCAAGGAGTACTTCCTGCGCTACGAGGAGACGGTCTCCAACGACTTCGTGATGACGAAGGGCGGGCAGCGGATCGAGCTGCTCGACTCCGACATCAGCGAGTGGAAGATCACCTTCGTCGACACCGGCATCGACACCAGCATCGGTGAGCGGCTGCGCCGGGTCCGGCCGTACCTCGAGGACGACGACGCGTTCCTGGCGAACTACGGCGACGTGCTCACCGACGCGCCGATGGACAAGATCGTCGACCACGTGATGACCAGCGACATCACCGCCAGCCTGCTCGCGGTCCCGCCGCAGGCGTCGTTCCACGTCGTCGAGTTCGGCGCCGACTCCCGGATCACCGGGCTGCGCTCGGCGGCCGACCTGAACGTCTGGATCAACGGCGGGTACTTCGTGATCAAGAAGGACATCTTCGACGTCCTGCACGAGGACGAGGACCTGGTCGGCGACGCGTTCCCGCGGCTGGCCGCGATGAGCAAGCTGGAGGCGATCCCGCACCACGGGTTCTGGGCGCCGATGGACACGCTCAAGGAGCGCAGTCAACTGGAGGAGCTGTACCGGTCCGGCAAGAAGCCGTGGGCGCTGTGGAGCCACGAGAACCGCGGACCGCACGGCCGGGTGCTGGACAAGGGCCCGACCGTGGTGGCGATCTGATGCTCCCGTTCCAGCTCGGCCTGATCGACGGGCCGGTCCACCTGGTCGCCCTCGGCGCGCACCCGGACGACATCGAGATCGGCTGCGGCGGCACGCTGCTGAAGCTCGCCGAGTCGGTGCCGGAGCTGACCGCCGAGTTCGTGATCGCGACCGGTACGCCGCTGCGCCTGGAGGAGGCCCGCCGCGCGGCCGAGCTGTTCCTGCCCGACTGCGAGGTCACCGTGACGTCGGCCGAGCTGCCCGACGGCCGGCTGCCGGCGCACTGGGACCGGACCAAGGAGTTGCTGGAGGCAACGGCCCGGGGGAGCCGCCGCCCGGATCTGGTGCTCGCCCCGAGCCGCACCGACGCGCACCAGGACCACCGGCTGATCGCCGAGCTGGCGCCGACGGTGTGGCGCAACCACCTGGTGCTGCACTACGAGATCCCCAAGTGGGACGGCGACTTCGCCCGGCCGTGGCTGTACGTCGAGCTCACCGAGGAGCAGCTGCGCGACAAGATCGCGCTGCTGCACAAGGCGTACCCGTCCCAGGTCCCGCACGACTGGTTCGACGAAGAGGTGTTCGCCGGGCTGGCCAGGTTGCGGGGCATGGAGTGCCGGGCGCCGTACGCCGAGGCCTTCACCACGGCCAAAGCCACGCTGACATGGTGACCGAGGGGACTCTGTTGACTTCAAAGGCGGAAGTGAGCTTCGAGTGTCGTGGGTGCGCCGGGACGAACGCCGTACCGGTCGTGGATCTCGGTCCGCAGCCGTGCGCCGACTACTTCCCGGCCGCGGACGCGCCCGGCCCCGATCCGCGGTGGCCGCTCGCGCTGTGGCTGTGCCGGGAGTGCACGCTGGTGCAGCTCGGTCCGGTCGAGGCGCAGCTGGCCGAGGAGCCGCTGGCCGTCGAGTCCGCGACGAGCATCGCGCACGCGGAGCAGTCGGTGAAGGAGATCCTGGCCGAGCACCCCGAGCTGCACCACGGCGCCGTCTTCGAGTTCGGCAGCCCGCACGGGGGCTCCTGGCTGGATCACCTCACCGCCGCGGGCTGCCGGGTCGCGGGCGACGGCGAGCGGGCCGAGCTGGTGATCGACGTCCACGGGATCGTGCACGAGCCGCGGTACGGCGAGATGCTGAAGCTGCGGGCGGAGCGGCTCGCGCCGGGCGGGCTGCTGGTGATGGAGTTCCACCACCTGCTGCCGTTGTTCATCGGGAACCAGTTCGACACGATCCGCCACGGGCACTGGGTGTACGTCTCGCTGCGCGCACTGCGGAACCTCGCCGCGCGGCACGGCCTCGCGGTCGAGTCGGTCCGGCAGGTCGACATGTACGGCGGCAGCCTGATGGTGATGCTGCGGCACACTGCGGACGCGAAGCCGGACGCCTCGGTGGACGTCGTACTGGAGGACGAGGACGCGGCGGGCATCGCGGACGAGGTCCAGCTCGGCAGCCTGCAGGAGGCGGCGTGGCACGCCGCGGGCGCGCTGCACGACGAGCTGACCCGGCACAAGGCCGCCGGCCGCACGGTGCTCGGGTACGGCGCACCGTCGAAGGCGCCTGTGCTGCTCGACCTGAGCAAGGTGACGACCGACCTGCTGCCGTTCACTGTCGACCTCGCGCCGGGCAAGCACGGCCGCCGGATCCCCGGTGGCTGCCTGGTCCCGATCCGACCGGTCGAGGAGCTCAGGGCCGCCCGGCCGGACGTCGTCCTCGTCCTCACCTGGGACATCGCCGACGAGATCATCACCCAGCTGGAGGCCGACGGCGGCTGGGGTACGACGTACCTCGTCCCGCTGCCCGAACCGCACGAGAGGGGGCGCTGACATATGGAGGTCATCGAGGTCGCGGGGATCGCCGGAGCACTGCTGTTCCGGCCGGCCCCGCACCGGGACGAGCGCGGGTTCTTCTCGCGCACCTACGACCGGGACGTGATCGCGAAGGCCGGGCTCGACCCGGACGCGTTCGTCCAGGACAGCATCTCGCGGTCGCGGCGCGGCGTCGTCCGCGGCATGCACACCCGGTCCGGGAAGGGCGAGGCCAAGCTGGTGCGTTGCTCGTACGGCGCGGTGTTCGACGTCGTCGTCGACCTCCGCCCGGACTCGCCGACGTACCGGAACCGGGAGACGTTCGACCTGACCGGCGACAACCAGGTGACCGTGTACGTGCCGGCCGGCTGCGCGCACGGGTTCCAGGCGCTCACCGAGCCCGCCGACGTCTCGTACCGCATCGATCGCGCGCACGACCCGTCCGAGGACGTGGCGATCCGGTTCGACGACCCGGACCTGGACATCCCCTGGCCGCTGCCGGTGACGCTGATGTCCGAGCGGGACAAGGCGGCGGCCTCGCTCGCGCTGGCCACTGCGAGGCTGACATGAACTTCGAGAAATCCGTCGTCGCCAACAAGCGGCTGCACGACCTGATCCCCGGCGGTGCGCACACCTACGCCAAGGGCGAGGACCAGTTCCCCGAGGACATGGCCCCGGTGATCGACCGCGGTGACGGCGCGCACGTCTGGGACGTCGACGGCAACGAGTACGTCGAGTACGGCTCCGGCCTGCGCTCGGTGAGTCTCGGGCACCGGCACCCGAAGGTGCTCGAGGCGGTCCGCCGCGAGCTCGACCGCGGCAGCAACTTCGTCCGGCCGAGCATCCTCGAGCTCGAGGCCGCCGAGCGCTTCCTCGCCACGGTGCCGACGGCCGAGATGGTGAAGTTCGCGAAGAACGGGTCCGACGCGACCACGGCCGCCGTCAAGCTGGCCCGCGCCGTCACCGGCCGGCCGTTGGTTGCCCTGTGCACCGATCACGCGTTCTTCTCGATCGACGACTGGTTCATCACCCGGACCCCGATGGCGGCCGGCATCCCTGCGGAGATCGGCGAGCTCACCGTCGGCTTCCCGTACGGCGACCTGGCCGCGACCGAGGCATTGTTCCAGCAGCACGACGGCCGGATCGCCTGCCTGATCCTGGAGGCGGTGACCCAGCAGGAGCCGCCCGCCGGCTACCTCGAAGGCCTGCGCGACCTCGCGCACCGCTACGGCGCGCTGCTGATCTTCGACGAGATGATCACCGGATTCCGGCTCTCCGAAGCCGGCGCCCAGGGCCTGTACGGCGTGACGCCCGACCTCTCGACCTTCGGCAAGGCGCTCGGCAACGGGTTCGCGGTGTCAGCCCTGGCCGGCAAGCGCGAGTACCTGGAGCGCGGCGGGTTGCGGAACGCCGACGAGCGGGTCTTCCTGCTGTCGACGACCCACGGCGCCGAGACGCACGCGCTGGCGGCCGCGGTCGCGGTGATGGACGTGTACGCCGAGGAAGACATCGCCGCGCGGCTGCACGAGCGGGGCGAGCGGCTGACCCGGGGCGTCCGGGAGGTCGCCGCCGCGGCCGGGGTCCAGGACCACGTGGTCGTCCGCGGCCGCCCGAGCAACCTGGTGTTCGCGACCCTCGACGAGGATCTGCGGCCGTCGCAGCCGTACCGCACGCTGTTCCTCCGCGAGCTGATCCTCGGCGGCGTGATCGGCCCGTCGTTCGTGGTCAGCAGCGCCCTCACGGACGCGGACATCGACCACACCGTCGAGGTCGTGGCCCGGGCCTGCCGGGTCTACCGCCAGGCCCTCGACTCCGGGAACGTCGAGGCCTTCCTCGGCGGCCGCCCGGTCAAACCCGTCTTCCGACGGTTCGTCTAGGAGGAACCACGATGACCAGGCTGAGCATCGGACTGCCCGTCTACAACGGTGCGGACTACCTGCGTCCCGCCCTCGACGCGGTGCTCGGGCAGACCTACGAGGACTTCGAGCTGGTGATCTCCAGCAACGCCTCGACCGACGCCACCGACGACATCTGCCGCGAGTACGCCGCCCGCGACCCGCGGATCCGGTTCTACCGCCAGGAGCGGAACATCGGCGCCGCCCCGAACCACGACTACGTCTTCCGGCAGAGCCGGACCGAACTGTTCAAGTGGGCCTCCGGCGACGACCTGTGGGGCCGCGACCTGGTCGCCCGTTGCGTGGAGTTGCTGGACCAGCACCCGGACGTGGTTCTCGCCCACACCTACACCGCGGCGATCGACGGCGAGGACAGGGTCATCCAGGCGCTGCCGTACCCGCTGCACACCGACGCCGACGCGGCGCCCGAGCGGCTGCGCAGCATGCTGTTCGACGGCGATCTGCCCGGCGCGATCCAGGCCGACGACTTCTACGGCGTGATGCGGGCCGACGTACTGCGAAAGGTGAAGCCGCACGGCAGCTTCTACCACGCGGACCAGGTGTTCATGGCCGAGATCGCGTTGCACGGACGCTTCCTGCAGGTGCCCGAGTGGCTGTACTTCCGCCGCCACCACGACGGCCGCGCACTGCAGGCCAACCCGACCATCAGCAGCTGGTCGCGCAACCTCGACCCGCGGCGCGCCAACAAGCTCGTCCACCCGCCGGCCCGGCTCGTCGCGGAGTACGTCCTCGGCTACTTCGCCGCTGTCCGCCGGGCACCCTTGACGACCGCTGAGCGGAAGGAATGCAACCGGCACATTCGCGGCTGGCTGGCGAGCCGGGTCACCCGGCGGCTGCCCGGCCGGTCCGGTCCACCGCCGATCGAGGACTTCGGCGCCGTCGACGCCTTGTCGGTGCGCGCCGTGGTGGCCGGCCAGGAAGGGAGTTGAGGTGGCGGATCACCCGCCGCGGGTCGGCCTGTTCGGACGGCTCGGTTCCGGCAACATCGGCAATGACGCGACCCTCGAGGCCGTGCTCGCCTACCTGAAGGCGGAGCGGCCCGATGCGGTGCTGGACAGCCTGTGTTCCGGACCGGAGCGGGTGACCGCGCGCTACGGTCTTCCGGCCGCTCAGCTCAATTGGCTGCACGGACCGCAGCGTCCCGTGCGATCGCGCTTGCTGCGCGTCGGCGTGACAGCCACGCGGATCGGGCTCGGCGTACTGATCGACTCCTGGCGGATTCCTGCCTGGGTGCGACGTCATGACGTGGTGATCGTTCCGGGAATGGGTGTCCTGGAGTCGAGTCTGCCGCAGCGGCCCTGGGAGCTGCCGTACTCGCAGTTCCTGATGTCGCTGGCCGGCAAGGTGTTCGGGACCAAGGTCGCGTTCGTCGGTTCGGGGGCGACGGTCGTCCGGCAACGCCTGACCGGCTGGCTGCTGGCGAAATCGGCCAAGCTCGCGTCCTACCGCTCCTTCCGCGACCAGGTGTCCCTGGACGCGGCCCGCCGGATGGGGATGGCCGGCGCCGACGATCAGGTCTATCCCGACCTCGTCTTCGCCCTGCCGTCGCCGCCCGGTAGGTCGCGAGCGACCGGTGCCGTCGGAGTCGGAGTGATGGCGTACTCCGGTGCGCCGGAGGAGCGGGACCGGGCCGAAGAGATCCAGGCGGAGTACACGAGTAAGCTGAGCGAATTCGTCCGCCGGTTGCTCGCCGACGGCCACCACGTCCGGCTGCTCATCGGTGACGAGGACGACGAGCCGGTCGCCCTCGAGATCCTCGCTGCGGCGCGGCAGACCTGGTCCCGGCCGGGCGAGCCACCGGTGGTGTACGAGTCGTTCTCGTCCGTCGACGAACTGATGGAGCAGCTCGGCACGGTCGAATCGGTGATCGGTACGCGGTACCACACCGTGCAGGTGGCACTGAAACTCGGCAAGCCCACGGTGGCGATCTGCTACGGCGACAAGCACGTCGCACTGATGGAGCTGATGGGTGTCGGCGACCGGATCCAGCAGATCCGCGACCTCGACGTCGATCTGCTCGAGCGGCAGCTCACCGCGCTCTGGACCGACCGCGACGAGATCACCCGGACGCTGGCCGAACGGAACCAGATCAACCGGGAGCGGCTCGAAGCACAGTTCGCCGAGCTGACCGCCGTACTCTTCGAGACCGAAACGCCGAGAAGCCGATGACCGGCAGGCATGCCGCGCTGGGGGCACAGCACGCCGCACCGAAGCCGCGCCACGGCGCGGGAATCCGTCGTCAGATCGCTCGCCGGCTCAGCTGGGGGATCGCCGACCAGGCGGTCTCCAGCCTGGGGAACTTCCTGCTCGGCGTGTTCGTGGCCAGGTTGCTCGGAGCCACCAGCCTCGGCGCGCTCGGGCTGGCCTTCGTGGCCTACGCGGTCGCGCTGAACTGCTCGCGGGCGCTGGCGACCGACGCCGTGATGGTCCGTTTCAGTGCCGCCGGCAAGGACAGCTGGCGGACCGCGGTCGCGGCCGCGACCGGTGTCGCGCTGCTGGTCGGGGCGGCCGGCGGCGCCGCCTGTGTGGCGGCCGGTCTGGTCTGGCGGTACCACTCGCCGGGCTCGGACGCCGCTGCGGCGTTCGTTGCGCTCGGCATCGTTCTGCCCGGGCTGATGCTGCAGGACAGTTGGCGCTCGGCCTTCTTCGCCGCGGGCGAGGGGGCCAAGACCTTCCTCAACGACAGCGTCTGGACGGTGCTGCTGATCGGCCTGCTGGCCCTGGGTGCTGCTGTCGACATCGGTGGCGGCATCACCTTCGCCATCCTGGTCTTCGGCGGAACGGCGACTGTGGCCGGACTGTTCGGTGCCTGGCAGGCACGCATCCTTCCGCGACCGGCCCACGCTCTCGGCTGGCTGAACAGCCACCGGGATCTCGGCACCCGTTTCCTGATCGAGAACGTCGTCCTCGGTGCGGGCGGTCAGATCAGGGCCCTCGTGGTCGCGGCGACCGGTGGTCTGGCGGCGGCCGGTGCGATCCGCGGTGCCGAGATGCTCATCGGCCCGGTGGCAGCGTTGCTGATGGGGGTCGGGCAGGTCGCCGTACCGGAGGCTGCGCGGGCGCTCGCCCGGGGGAGGCGGCCGCTCGCGCGACTTTGCCTCGCGCTGAGCGGTGGCTTGGCGCTGATGGGTGTGGCTTGGGGCCTGGTGGTGGTCGTGCTCTTCCCGTTCGGGCCCGGCGAGCTCCTGCTGGGTGCGGTGTGGCCGGACGCGCGAGCGCTGACCGTCGGTGTGATCGTCAGCTATGCGGCGGGATGTCTGCACGTCGGACCGTCCGCGGGACTGCGGGCACTCGGCCGCGCTGACCTGACCATGCAGTGTCAGTTGACGGTGACCGGACTGTTCGTGGCGCTGGCAGCGGTCGGCGCGATCCTGTTCGAAGCACAGGGTGCCGTCTGGGGTACGGCGATCGCGTCGGTGGCCGGCAGCTGGATCTGGTGGAGCCGGCTGCGGAAGGCGCAGCGATCGCATTTCGCGGATCAGGAAGAGGTCCTGGCGTGACCGAGATCGTCATCGCGACGTTGATGAAGTCGCACGGGCCGTCGGGGCTGCAGAGTCATGTCCGGACGTTCGACGATTACCTGCGGTCGGCGTCCGAGCCGGTGAGCATCGTCAGCCCGTTCTCGGCCCGCTCGCCGTTCGTGCTGCCGGTGTTCGCCGCGCGGGTCGGGATCCGCCGGTTCAACCGGCCGGCCGGTGTGTGGTGGCATCAGTACTGGCATGCCCACTACCTCGAGCACGCGCTGCGGCGGCACCTCGCTGCTCGGCCCGACGCCGTGGTGTACGCCCAGTGCCCGATCTCCGCGGCGGTTGCGCTGCGGGTCCGCACCACCCAGCCGGTGGTGATGGTGGCCCACCTCAACATCTCCCAGGCCGACGAGTGGGCCGACAAGGGAGAGATCCCGCGGTACGGCGCTCTCTTCCGGTCGATCCGGTCCTTCGAGCAGAGCGTGCTCGGTGAGCTCGACGGCATCGTCTACGTCTCCGGGTTCAACAGGACCGAGTTGGAGGACCGGATCCCGGCGCTGCGAGCTGTCCCGGGCGCCGTCGTGCCCAACCCGGTGCCGGACAGCGTGACAGCGGGGGAGCGGCCCGAGCAGGCGACGGATCTGATCACCGTGGGCGGCCTGGAACCGCGGAAGAACCACGCCTATCTGCTGAAGATCCTCGGTGCGGCCGCCGATCGCGGTCACCGCTATACGTTGTCGATCGTCGGCGACGGGCCGCAGCGCCAGTCGCTGAAGGCGCTGGCCGCCGAGTTGGGCATCACCAACCAGGTCAAGCTCCTCGGGTACCAACCGCAGCCGCGGCCGTTGATGCGGGAGCACCGGGTCTACTGCCACACCTCGACGATGGAGAGCTTCGGCATCGTGTTGGTGGAGGCCATGGCCGAAGGCCTGCCGGTGATCACCGGCGCCGTCGGTGGAGTACCTGACGTCGTGCAGCCCGGGACCGAGGGTCTCTTCTGGCCACTGGACGACGTCGAGTCGGCAGCCGGCGTACTGATCGAGCTCATGGAGGACCCGGCCCGGCGGGAGCGGATGGCGCTGGCCGCGCGGACCCGGTTCGAGCAGGAGTTCGCCGCCGACGTGGTCGGCCGGCGGCTGCTGACGTTTCTCCGGCAGACTCAGGGTCCGCACCGAGAGGCCGGCCGTCCGAGGGACGTGAAGGGGCGGCCTGTGGTGCGCCGTTGAGCAAAGCACACGATGACAGCGATCCCTTCCGTAGCAGCCTTTGTGAAGGTTCTCCACAAGGTTGGTGCCGGTCGTCGCTCGCGGCCTGCCCGCGTAGTACTGTTCGGTGACTCACCGCCGACGCGCGGGTTAACAAGGACGTACTGCGCACTGCGACGGACACTGGTAGTGACCGGGCAGTTGCGGGAGGGAACGAGGGGCCGCTGTGAGCGGAGCAGAAGCGCCGGACGCTGTGGACAGCCGTCGGCCGCTCTGGGTCGTCCCGCACGAGGTCCCGGCGATCGTTCCGCTGCCGTCGCGCTCGACCGAGCCGCGCTGGGTCGGGGTGTACCGGTGGGCCGCCGTGGGCGGCGACCTGCTCGCCGCGATGCTCGGCGTGTCCGTCGCGCTGCTGACCCGGTTCGGGTACCACGTCGGCTCCAGCTACCTCGTGGTGAGCAGCTTGCTGCCGCTCGCCTGGGTGGCCGTGGTCGCGCTCTCCAAGGGGTACGACCCGCGGTTCTTCGGCGCCGGGCCGGACGAGTTCCGCTCGCTGATGCGCGCCGGTGTCGGGCTCACCGCGGCCGTCGCGATGACGTCGTACGTGACCAAGGCCGAGATCGCCCGCGGCTTCGTGGTGCTGGCGATCCCGGTGCTGGTTGTCGCCGCCTTGCTGCTGCGGTATGCGCTGCGCAAGGACCTGCACCGGCACCGGGTCAGGGGCCGCTGCATGCATCGGGTGCTCGTGGTCGGGCGCAGCGGTCCGGCCGCGACGCTGTGTGAGCACCTGGAGAGCCGCCCGACCGACGGGTACCGCGTGGTGGCGACCTGCCGTCCGCGCGGCGAGTCCGGTGAACTGGAGACGCTGGACGAGCCCGACATTCTCGCCGCCGCCGACCGGCACGCGGTCGAGGTGGTCGCGATCGCGACCGACCCGGAGCTGGCCGGCCAGTCGCTGCGCCGGCTCTCCTGGGCGCTCGAGCAGCGCGGCATCGAGCTGATCGTGTCGCCGGGCATCATCGAGGTCGCCGGCCCGCGGATCTCCGTCCGCCCGGTCGCCGGCCTGTCCCTGCTGCACCTGGAGCGGCCGTCGGTCAGCGGCGGGCCGCACCTGATGAAAGCTGTCTTCGACCGGGTCGTCGCGCTCGGCATCGTCGCCGTACTCTCGCCGCTGCTGATCGGCCTCGCGGTGGCGGTGAAGCTGTCCAGCCCCGGTCCGGTCCTGTTCCGGCAGCAGCGCGTCGGCCGGGCCGGTGTCGAGTTCACGATGCTGAAGTTCCGCAGCATGTACGTCGACGCGGAGCAGCGGCTCAGCGACCTGTACGCGCTCAGCGACGGCAACGGCGTGATCTTCAAGATGCGCAACGACCCGCGGATGACACCGCTCGGCCGGTGGATCCGGCGGTTCTCGCTGGACGAGCTGCCGCAGCTGTTCAACGTGCTGCGCGGCGACATGTCGCTGGTCGGTCCGCGGCCGCCGCTGGCCGAGGAGGTCGCGCTGTACGCCGCGGACGACTCGCGGCGGATGCTGGTGAAACCCGGTATGACCGGGCTGTGGCAGGTCAGCGGCCGCAGCGATCTGTCCTGGGACGAGTCCGTGCGCCTCGACCTGCGGTACGTCGACAACTGGTCGATGACCCTGGACCTGCTGATCCTCTGGAAGACCGTGCGCGCGGTGATCTACGGCGCGGGAGCGTATTGATGCAGTTCGAGCTCGACCCTCATGCACCGGTGTACGTCGCGGGTCACCGCGGTCTCGTCGGGTCCGCGATCTGGCGCCGCCTGGACGCTGCCGGGTTCACCCAGCTGATCGGCGCGTCGTCGGCGGAGCTGGACCTGCGCGACCGCGCGGCGACGTTCGCGTTCCTGCGGGAGCACCGGCCGTCCGTGGTGATCGACGCCGCGGCCCGCGTCGGCGGCATCCTGGCGAACCGCGACCACCCGACCGAGTTCCTCAGCGACAACCTGCGGATCCAGGTGAACCTGATGGACGCGGCGCTCGAGGTGCGCACGCCGCGGCTGTTGTTCCTCGGCTCGTCGTGCATCTACCCGAAGTACGCCGACCAGCCGATCCGCGAGTCCAGCCTGCTGACCGGCGAGCTCGAGCCGACCAACGACGCCTACGCGATCGCCAAGATCGCCGGCATCATGCAGGTGCAGGCGGTCCGCCGGCAGTACGGGCTGCGCTGGATCTCGGCGATGCCGACCAACCTGTACGGCCCGCACGACAACTTCGACCCGACCTCGTCGCATGTGCTGCCGGCCCTGATCCGCCGGTTCCACGAGGCCCGTACGGCGGATGCGCCGGAGGTCGTGCTCTGGGGGAGCGGTACGCCGCGGCGCGAGTTCCTGCACGTCGACGACCTCGCCGACGCGTGCGTGCACCTGCTGGAGCACTACGACGAGCCGGAGCCGATCAACGTCGGCGTCGGCGCCGACGTGACGATCCGCGAGCTGGCCGAGCTGGTCGCCCGGGTCGTCGGCTACACCGGTGCGCTGAGCAACGACCTGTCCAAACCGGACGGCACCCCGCGCAAGCTGCTCGACGTGAGCCGGCTGCAGGCGCTGGGCTGGAAGCCGTCGATCTCCCTCGAAGACGGTGTGGCCGCCACCTACGCCTGGTACCAGGAGCACGTGGCATGAAGAAGGCCAATAAAAAGGCACTGATCACCGGCATCACCGGTCAGGACGGTTCGTACCTGGCCGAGTTGCTGCTGTCCAAGGGCTACGAGGTGCACGGCCTGATCCGCCGCGCCTCGACGTTCAACACCAAGCGGATCGACCACCTCTACGAGGACCCGCACGAGCCGGACAAGCGGTTGTTCCTGCACTACGGCGACCTCACCGACGGGTCGCGGCTGGTGACGCTGCTGGCGTCGATCCAGCCGGCCGAGGTGTACCACCTGGCCGCGCAGTCGCACGTCCGGGTCAGCTTCGACGAGCCGGAGTACACCGGCGACACGACCGGCATGGGGACGACGCGGTTGCTCGAGGCGATCCGGATGATCGGGCTGGACTGCCGGTTCTACCAGGCGTCCTCGTCGGAGATGTTCGGCGCGACGCCCCCGCCGCAGAACGAGGAGACCCCGTTCTACCCGCGGTCGCCGTACGGCGCCGCGAAGCTGTACGGCTACTGGATGACCCGGAACTACCGCGAGGCGTACGACATGTTCGCGGTGAACGGGATCCTGTTCAACCACGAGTCCCCGCGCCGCGGCGAGACCTTCGTGACCCGGAAGATCACCCGGGCGGTCGCGGCGATCAAGACCGGCCGCCAGGACCGGTTGTACCTGGGCAACCTGGACGCGTGCCGGGACTGGGGCTACGCCCCGGAGTACGTCGAGGGCATGTGGCGGATGCTGCAGCACGACACCCCCGCGGACTACGTGATCGCGACCGGTACGTCGTACTCCGTCCGCGACTTCGTCCGGCTGTCCTTCGCGCACGTCGGGCTGGACTGGGAGCAGTACGTCGACCACGACCAGCGGTACGAGCGCCCGACCGAGGTCGACTCGCTGATCGGCGACGCGTCCAAGGCCGCCGTCGAGCTCGGCTGGAAGGCGCAGGTGCACGTGCCCGAACTGGTCCGGATCATGGTCGACGCCGATCTCGCGCTGCTGACGGGGGAGGACGCATGAGCCGGGTGGACGTCCTCGGGATCCACGTCAGCATCACCAACCTGGACCGGACGGTCGAGACGTTCGCGCGCTGGATCGACGACGGCGAGCGGCAACTGGTCTGTGTGTCGGACATGAACGCGCTGCTGCACGCCCGCGCCGACGGCCGGCTGACCGAGGTGTACAACACGTCCGGGCTGACGGTGCCGGACGGGATGCCGCTGGTGTGGGCCGGTCGGCGCGCCGGGTTCGAGGAGATGGACCGGGTCGCGGGCCCGGACCTGCTCGAGCGGGTGCTCGCGGAGGCGGCCGAGCGCGGCTGGACGCAGTACTTCTACGGCGGCGCCGAGGGCGTGGCGGAGGAGTTGCGCGCGCGGTTCCAGGAGCGGCATCCGGCGTTGAAGGTCGTCGGCGTCGAGTGCCCGCCGTACCGCGCGCTGACCGCGGCCGAGGACGCGGAGACCGTGGCCCGGATGAACGAGGCGCGGCCGGACATCGTCTGGATCGGGCTCGGCGCGCCGAAGCAGGAGCGCTGGATGGCCGACCACCGCGACCGGCTGAACGCGACGATCCTGATCGGCGTCGGCGCGGCGTTCGACTTCCACACCGGCCGGCTGGACCGCGCGCCGCTGTGGATGCAGCGCGCCGGGCTCGAGTGGAGCTACCGGCTCTACAAGGAGCCGCGCCGGCTCTGGAAGCGGTACGTCCTCGGCATCCCGCGTTTCCTGCTGGGCGTTCTCCGGCAGCCGCCGCGCGCACTCTAGGCGGTGTCGTCTAGGTTGAGGCGGTGAAGTTCCGGCGGCCGAAGTTGCGTCGGCTGGCCGGGCCGGCCGGTCGCGCCGGTTGGGGTTTGGCCGACCAGGCGCTGTCGAGCCTCAGCAACCTCGCGGTCGGGGTGGTGGTGGCGCGGTCGAGCACGGTCGCGGACTTCGGCGTGTACGCGCTGGCGTTCGGCGGCTACACGATCGCGCTCAACGTCTCGCGGGCCGTCGCCACGGAGCCACTCGCGGTACGGCACTCGGGCGACCGGACGCCGGACTGGCAACGGGCGGTCCGGGCGAGTACGGCGACCGCGGTCTTCTGCGGGCTGCTCGCGATGGTGGTAGGGCTGGCGATCGTCGCGTTTCCGGGCGTACCGTCGCGGGGCGTGCTGGTCGCCTTCGCGGTGACGATGCCGGGCCTGCTGCTCCAGGACGCCTGGCGGTGGGCGTTCTTCGTCGTCGGCGAAGGGCAGAAGGCGTTCGTCAACGACCTGATCTGGTTGCTCGCGATGCTAGCGATCTTCGGCGGCCTCTACCTCACCGGTACGGCGTCGGCAGTCACGCTGACGTTCGCGTGGGGGCTCGGCGCGGTGATCGCGGCGATCGCGGGCCGCTTCCAGGCCGGTGTCGCGCCGCGGCGGCAGCTGATCCGCGAGTGGGTACGGCGGAACTGGGACCTGAGCCCGAAGTACGTGGGGGAGATGCTCGCGGTCTCCGGCACCATCCAGGTCTACATGCTCGGCATCACCGCGGCCGCCGGCCTGGCCGCGACCGCGGGCATCCGCGGCGCCCAGGTACTCCTCGGCCCGGTCAACGTGCTGAACCAGGGCATCCGGATGATCTCGGTGCCCGAGGCAGCGCGCGCCTTGAAGCACTCTTACCGCCGCCTGTGGCTGGTCGGCCTGGCGATCTCGCTGGGCGTCGGCGCGGGGGCGCTGGCGTGGGGCGCTGTCTTCCTCCTGCTCCCATCGGTCGTCGGCCGCGAACTGCTCGGTCCGGGCGTCTGGACCCAGGCCCGCAACGTGCTCATTCCCGTCATTCTGCTGCAGGCCCTGGGCGCCTCGAACGCCGGCGCGTTCGCCATTCTGCGCGCCCTCACTGCCACCACCCGAGGCCTGCGCGTCCGCCTCGTCTCGTCCGTCGTCCTCATCACCTGCGGCATCACCGGCGCCTACCTCTGGGGCCCGAAGGGCGCCGCCTGGGGCCTGGCCGGGGCCTCGTTCGCGACCCTGCTGCTGTGGTGGAACGAGGCACACCGAGCCATCGCCGCCCACCGCCGCGTCAGCGGACAGTGACGGTCGCGTAGCCTCCTCGGACGACGTGTGTCCCGTCAGTGACCTCGATGCGGTACGCCTGCGTGGTCCTGGTCGGCGCGGTGGTGTCCGTGAGCGTGACCGTCGGACGGGACCAGAACGCGGAGCTGACCCTCGTGACCGCGACGACCGTGTTGGTCGATCCGCGAAGCAGGCGATAGGTGAGCCGGATGTCGTCGTTGTCCAAGGAGGCCTGAACCGTCGCCTTCACCTGACCGATCGCCGGACGCGACAACGTCGGCACCGGTGGCGTGGAGGGCCGGGCGCCGGGCCCGAGATTCGTGAACCGGGTCAGGCCTTGCTGCCCGACGCCGTTCACCTTCGTGAAGTCGCCGCCGATCCACAGATCGCCGCCGCCGGTGGCCGACACCAGGGGACCGACCGACGTCGGCGGCCCGGCGTTCGTGTTCGGGAACCACGGCCCGAGCGTCCCGTTCGCCGGATTCTGCAGCAGCAGGAAGCGTGTTCCGCTGCCGTCCGAGAAGGTGCCGGGACAACTGTGCGCGTGCGACCCCTTGAACAACCACCCGTTCACCATGGTGATCGCCTCGGTCGCGCCCAGGCAGTTGCTCTTCCACACCAGGTTGCCGGTGGCAACATCGGCCGCCCACGTCCCGTCGAAGCATCCCCAGCCGTCCCCGGCGTTGGCGAAGTACACCCGGCTACCGGACGTCTCGATGTCCTTCACCCGCGACGTGCACCCGCTCGACGGCGACGGCACGGCGGACGCGGCGGCGAACGGCAGCAGGGCGCCGGTCGAGTTGTTGACGGCGGCAACCGCCCAGCGATTCGTCCCGCGGACCGTGCCGAACGTCCCGCCCAGGTAGACCTTCGAGTTGTCGTCGGCCGCGTCGATCGCGTAGACATCGTTGTCCGCGTTCGGGTTCCACGGCAGCAGTGCGCCGTTGACCGTACTGATCGCCGCCGCGCGGTTGCGGGTCACGCCGTTCACGAGCCCGAAGGACCCACCGAAGTACAAGCTGCTGCCGCCGATGGCGAGCGCTTTCACCCGGTACGACACCACCGGCGCGATGGTCGCCACCAGCGCGCCGGTGGTGGTGTCGAAGGCGGCGATCCGGTTCCGGATCTGGCCGTCGACGCGGGTGAAGTCACCGCCGACGTACACCCTGGAGCCGTCGGCCGACGCCGCGATCGCCCAGACGATCCCGTTCAGGACATGGTTCCAGGAGTCGAGCGCACCGGTGCTCTGGCTGAACCTGGCCAGGTAGGTCCGGCCGACCTCCTTGGTCCCGGCCGCCGCTCCCGGCGGACGCACCTTCAGGAACCGGCCTCCGACGTACACCTTGCCCTTGGCAACCGCGAGGCCGAGCACGCTCGCGTCGGTCTGCCACGCCGTCGCGGCGACAGCGGTCAGGCTCGCCCCGGTGCCGACCGCGGGCGGCGCCGGCACCACCGCCCCCAGTACGAGCCCACCGATGCCCAACGCGACAAAGAGTCTTGTCCCCATGATCGATCCCCCCAGTCACCAAGCTACGACTGAGGGTTTCGATCGGGAAGAGGGCGTTACGGGATCTTCACGCTCGCGGACGGGCCTCGCTGGATGTTGCGGCCGTCGTGGACTTCTACGGTGTAGGTGTAGGTGGAGCCGCGCTTCAGGCCGCGATCCACGACCTGGTAGGTCTTGCGGGGTTGCCAGTAGTAGGACGTGTAGCGGTTCGAGCCGACGTTCAGGGAGCCGCGGTAAACGTTGTACGTGAGGGTGAGGTTGTCGAGGTCGTACGAGTCGGCGTAGCTGACGTAGACCCGGCCGGACGACGTCGCGGTCAGGGTCGGGGTGCGTGGCCGGAGTGGGGCCGCGCCGCCTACTGCGTTCGTGAATCTGGTGATGCCGACCTGAATGGTGCCGTTCACGTGCAGGAAGTCGCCGCCGACCCACAGGTCGGTGTCGGTGCCGGCCATCGCCAGCGGGCCGACCTTCGTGGTGCTCTTCGGGTTCGCGTCGGTGTTCGGGAACCACGGCCCGAGGTTGCCGTTGATCGCGCTCTCGACCAGCAGGTAGTGGGTGCCGGTGCCGTCCGGGAAGCCGTTCGGCGACGAGCTGCAGTTGTGCGCGTGCGAGCCCTTGTAGACCCAGTTGCCGATCGCCTTGATCGCCTCGGTCGCGCCCAGGCAGTTGTTCTTCCACAGCAGCTGGCCGGTGCTGACCTGGGCCGCGAGGACGCCGTCGTAGCAGCCGCTGCCGTCGCCGCCGTTCGAGACGAACACCTTGTCGCCGAGGGTGTCGATGTCCTTCACCCGGGTCGTGCACGTCGCGGTCGGCTTCGGGATCGCCGCGGCGGCCGGGAACGCGTACGCCGCACCGGTCGTGTTGTTGGTCATCGCGAGCGAGTAGTGGTCCTTGCCGTTGATCGTGCTGAACGGGCCGCCGACGAACACCCGGGTGCCGTTGTCGGCCACGTCGATCGCGTACACGTCGTTGTTGGCGTTCGGGTTCCACGGCAGCAGGTCGCCCTGGATCAGCCGGACCGCGCCCAGCCGGTTGCGCGTCGCCCCGTCGATCGCGCGGAAGGCGCCGCCGATGAACACGCTGTTGCCGTAGATCGCCAGCGCCTTCACCCGGGCCGCCACGACCGGGTCCCAGGCGGCGACCAGCTTGCCGGTGGCGACCGAGAACATCGCGATCTTGCTGCGCCGCACGCCGTTGACCATCGTGAAGTCGCCGCCGATCACCACCCACTTGCCGTCCGGGCTGGTGGCGATCGCGTACACGGGACCGTTCAGCGTCGGCGCGAACGCCGTCGGCTTCCCGGTGGTGCGGTCGAACGCGGCGACGTACGTGCGGACCGCCTCGGGCGCCTGGCCGGACGCCTTCCCGGGCTGCCGGAGCCGGGTGAACAGGCCGCCGGCGTACACGGTGTTCCCGGCGATCGCCAGCGCGTTCACGCTGTTGTTGGTCTGCCAGGAAGGTTGCTTGATCGCCGACACCGCCGAAGCGAAGCCCGGAGCCGCCGCCTCCACCGGCGGTCCGGAGGGAATCAACGCAGCGGCGATCACGGCCGCTGCGGTGACGACGGCCAGCACAAACTTCTTCACTTGATGTCCTTCGACTGGGCGGGGGTCAGTCAGTGCGTGCCTCATCACGCACCAGCGAAGGACACTAGCGCTGCCGGAGGCCCACTGGAAGCGGGCCTCCGGACCGCGTTATGAGTTTGTGCCGCAAGTCCTCTGACGACTCAGCTAGCGGGCCGCATAGTGAGACTGGACCTGCGCCGGCGTCAGTGCGTACGGGTAGACGGCCGCCTCGTCGATGCCCATTCCGGTCTGGGTCGCACCGCCGCCGGGCCACGAGTTCGTCAGGTCGTACCCGACGCGCCACCAGCCGTAGTACAGCGAGGCGGCGCCGATCTGCGCGCTGCCGCTGAGGACGCCGTCGACGTACAGCTTCATCGCGCCGTTGTCGTACGTGCCGACGACGTGGTGCCACTGCCCGTCGTTCTTGCCGTAGGTGCTGGTGAGCGTGCGCTGCGCGCCGTCGTTGACGCCGAACACGATCGAGCCGTTCGTCCGCATGTACAGCATCCGGTCGCCGCCACCGCCACTGTTCCCGGTCCGCGAGTTGCCGAACCCGATGATCCGCCCGCCGCGCAGCAGACCGCTCTGCTTCACCCAGGCCTCGACCGTGAACTGCTGCGGGAAGCTGGACGCCTTCTGGCCGACCATCCGGCCGCTGCTCGAGCTGGTCGTCATCGCGGTGTTCCCGGCGATCGCGCCGGCGCCGCCGAGCGTGACACCGGTGTAGGTGCCGTTGTTGCTCTGCCCGGAGGCGTCCACCGCGGTCGTCGCGCCGGCGGGTTCACCGAGCCGCCAGTACGCCTGCGGCCCGTCGGCGCCGACGATCTGGTCGTACGCCGTCGACGCCGTCGAGGCGACCGTCACCGGGTCGGAGTAGTTGCCGCGGATCGTCGTACTGCCGTCGGTGACCTCGACGCGGTAGTTCGTCACCTCGCCGGGCGTCACCGCGGTGTCGGTGTAGTGCAGCCAGGGGCGGTCCCACGGCGTCGACTTCGTCGTCCAGGTCGCGATGGTGGTGTTGCTGAAGCCCTTGAGCAGCCGGTACGTGAGCGTGCTGTCGTCGTTGTCCACGACCGTGGGGAAGTGGATCTGTACGACGCCCGGCTGGACGCTGAACGGCTGCAGCTTGGCCGGCTTGGCGGGGGCCGCACCCGGAGCCGCGTTGGTGAAACGGGTCAGGCCCTGCTGTCCGGTGCCGTTCACGTTCAGGAAGTCGCCGCCGACCCACAGATCGTCGCCGCCGGTGCCGAACGCCAGCGGGCCGACGTTGGTCGCGCTGTTCGGGTCGGCGTCGGTGTTCGGGTACCACGGGCCGAGGGTGCCGTCGGTGAGCTTCTCGGTCAGCAGGAACCGGTACCCGAAGCCCTGCGGGAAGCCGCCCGCGCCCTGGTTGGCGCAGTCGTGCGCGTGCGAACCCTTGTACAGCCAGCCGTTGACGACCTTGACCGCCTCGGTCGCGCCCAGGCACTGGTTTTTCCACTTCAGCGTGTTGGTCGCGATGTCGGCCGCCCACGTCCCGTCGAAGCAGCCGCCGCCGTCACCGCCGTTGCCGAAGTACACGGTGTCGCCGCTCGTGTCGATCGCCTTCACCCGCGTCGTGCAGGACCCGTTCGGCGGCGGTACCGCGGACGCGCCGGGGAAGGGCAGTACTGCGCCCGTCACCGGGTCGAGGCTCGTCACGGTGTTCTGCGAGGTGCCGTTGACGGTGCTGAACTGGCCGCCGGCGTACACCTTCGAGGCGTCGTCAGCGGCGTCCACCGCGTAGACATCGCCGTTGACCGCGGGGGCCCAGGGCAACAGCGCGCCGGTGTCGGCGGTGACGGCTGCCAGTCGCAGGCGCTCCTCACCGTTCACCAGGCCGAACGAGCCGCCGAAGTACACCGTCGTACCGGACACGGCGATCGTCTTGACGCGGTAGGAGACCGACGGCTTCCAGTTCGTCACCAGGGCGCCGGTGGCGGTGTCGAAGGCGGCGATCCGGTTGCGCGTCTGGCCGTTGACCGTCGTGAAGTCACCGCCGACGAAGATCCGCGAACCGTCCGCGGAGGCGGCCACCGCGTAGACCTGACCGTTCAGCACCGGGTTGAAGGTGCTGATCAGGGCGCCGGTGCTCGCGTCGAAGGCGGCCAGGTACGCCTGGCCGACCTCACTGGTCCCGGGCGCCGCGCCCGGCGGGCGGACGGTGGTGAACCGGCCGCCGGCGTACGCCTTGCCGGCCGCGACCGCGATGCCCTGCACGCTGGCGTTGGTCTGCCAGGTCGAGCTGGTGACCGCGGACAGGGACGCCTCGATGCCTTGCGCGGGCGGCGCGATCAGCAGCGTCCCGGCGACCGCCAGGACTGTCCCTACGACCCCCAGCCGCGTGAACAGACGTCTTCTCGTCATGGAGCGATGTCCCCCCTTGGACATGATCGGCGCGGGCGGCGCCGTACGGCCTCACTGATTCCCCCGAGAAGAGAGTAGGGCACCGCGCGAGATCCTGCGCGCGGCCGGTCCTGGCCTGTGGATATCCTGGGTCGCTGGCGCCGACGAGTTATGAGGTTGTGGATGGAACCGGGCACCGTGGTCTGGCGGGAGACCGCTCAGTCACTGCTGCGCCAGAAGTGGCTGATCATCGGCTGCATCCTGCTCGGTGTGCTCGGCGCCTCCGTGTTCGCGCTCTCCCAGACCGAGCGCTGGACCGCCTCGAGCCAGCTGGTGATCGGTCCCGCGGTCCCGCCGGCCCTGGTCGGGAAGCTGTCCGACGGCGCGGACAAGACCGGTCCGCTCGGCATGGACCTGCCCGCCGAGACCCAGGCCCGGGTGATGGCCAGCCCGACGCTGCTGGCCGCCGTGGTGAAGCAGCTCGGCGGGCCGAACGACGCCAAGACCGTCCAGGAGCTGGCGTCCGTGACCCGGGTGAAGGCGGTCACCGACAACGCGTACCTGGTCACCACCGACGGCCCGACCGCGCAGAAGGCGGTCGACCGGGCGAACGCGATCGCCGCGATCTACCTCAAGCAGCGCAACGACGAGGCCAAGGCGCTGCTCACCAACCTCGCTGAGCAGGCGCAGGCCCGCTCGAAGACGGCCACCCAGCAGTCCCGCAGCCTGGTCAGCCAGATCGACGAGGCCGTCGGCCGCGGCGACAACCAGACCGCGGCCGCGCTGCGTGACCAGCGCGTCGGCCTGGCGACCGAGGCGCGGCAGGCCGCAGACGACGCGGCCGCGATGCTCAAGGCACTGTCGACCGTCGGCTCGGGCAGCCAGCTCGTCACGCCGGCGACGACCGACACGGCCACCTCGTCGCCGATGGTTGCCCGTGACATCCTCGTCGGCGGGATCCTCGGCCTCGTCCTCGGGTTCGGGCTCGCGCTGCTGCGGTCGCACCTGACGCCGTACATCCTGACCCGCGACCAGGCGGCGCGGGCCGCGACGGCGCCGGTGATCGCGGCGTCCGAGGGGCATCGCCGGCGGATCTGGCAGCGGTCGGCCCCGGAGCTCCCGCAGTACGAGATCACCGCGCTCGGCGCGGAGGCCAGCGGCGCGCTGGCCCGGCGCGAGCTGAACCCGCGCGCCATCGCCGGCGGCGGCCCGGGCGCGCTGCTGGTGGTGTCGGCGTCGCCGACCCCGAACTCCGCGGGCATCGCGCTGGCGATGGCCGAGGCGAACGCCCGCGACGGCCGCGAGACCCTGCTGGTGCTGGCGGACATCGAGGGTCCGCCGGTCCTCCCGCACCTCACCGGCCACGAAGGACTGACCGACCTGGTGAACGAGCCGGCCGCGACGCGGGCGATCCGGGCCCGGAAGCTGTTCCGGCCGGGGACCGTCGCGGACCTGTACGTGCTGCCGCCCGGCCTGAACCACGAGGAGACCGCCGAAGCGGTCGGCCCCTCGCTGGTGCCGGGCATCGTCGCGGACCTGCCGCCGGGGTACTCCGTCGTCATCCACGGCCCGGCCTCCGTCGGCCGGCACGGCATCACGCCGCTCGCCGCCGCCGTCGACGCGTCGGTGCTGGTCGTCCAGGTCGGTCTCGACAAGGAGATGGACGTGGCGCGGCTGACCGGCGCGTTGCAGTTCGCGGGCGCTCCGGTGCTGGGCGTCGTACTGATCGGCGCCGCGACACAGGACGAGACGCTCGGCATCCCGCTGAACTACAAGCCGCTGGACTGACGTCGTGCCCGCGAGGTCGGCGACCCGCTTGGCCCCGGCGGTGCCGGGGACGGTCGAGGGCGAGAGCGAGCGGCCGGCGTGGTTCTGGCTGCTGCTCTGGTGCCTGTTCGTGCTGGGCGTCCAGCCGTGGTCGTCGCGGGTGGCGGCACCGCAGGGTACGACGGGATCCACGAACAGCATCGCGAAAGGGCTGCTGCTCGGCGCGGTGTTCCTGGTGGCGCTGGCGGCGACGAAGCCCGGGTTCCGGACCCGGGTGAATCCGGCCAGCTGGCTCTACGTCATGTACGTGCTGTTCGCCTGCGCGACCGCGTTCCTGCTCGCCGAACCGATGGGGCCGCTGACCCGGCTGGCGCGGTTCCTGATCGGGCTGCTGCTGATCTTCCTGCTCTGGCGGCCGCTGGTGCAGGTGCCGGAGCGGCTGGTCCGCGCGCACCTCTGGGCGCATCTGTTGCTGGCAGCAACCGTCGTACTGAGTCTGGCCTACGCGCCGTCGGAGGCGTGGCGGCCGCTGCGCACGCTCGGCGCCGGGTACCGGCTGCAGGGCGTCATCATCCCGATGCTGCCACCGCGCGTCGGCGAGGTCGGCGCGATCCTGCTCGGGCTCGCGCTGATCGGCCTGGTCTGCCGGAAGATCGCCACGCTGCCGGCGGTGACGCTGATCGGGCTGGGCGGCGTGCTGATCGCGGCGAGCCGGACGCGTACCTCCGCGGCGGCGCTCGCGTTCGGGCTGGTGGTGGCGCTGATCATCACCCGCAAGACGTGGACGGGCCGGATCCTGAGTTTCGCGGTGCCGGGGCTGATCGGGCTGGCGTTCCTGACGATCGGTTCGCTGCACACCTGGTTGCTGCGCGGCCAGGGAACGCAGCAGATCACCTCGCTGAGTGGCCGTACGACGAGCTGGCAGGCCGTGCTCGACGAGAAGGTGTCCCTCCAGACCGCGATCATCGGCCACGGCCTCGGCAACAAGCGGGTCCTGCTCCGCCGCGGCGAAGGCGACATCGACGTGATGGCAATCGACAACAGCTGGCTAGGCCTCTACTGGGAAACCGGCCTGCTGGCCGTCACGATCGTCGGCGTCGCGGTGATCATCGCGTGGGTATCGGTACTCCGCGCCCCCACCCCCTACATCCGCGCCTGCGGCGCCCTACTCCTGGGCTACGTAACAGCCGCCTCCCTGAACGAAAGCGGCCTCTCCGACCTGTCCTCAATGACAGTCCACCTCCTGGTAGCCGCCGCAATCTGCGACGCCGACCGCCTGCGCCAGCGAACGAACGAACGAACGAACGAGACGGCCGATCAGAAGAGGGACATAAGAAGGAGGCGTGGCTGGCCCGGGCGATCGGCCGCAGCCGACCGGCCGCCGAGTCGTGCACAATGGTTCCGGCTCGGTTCGCCCAGTCGTGGAACATGGCTGTCCCCGCGCCACCAGAATCCACGACTCGACGTACTCGGAGCGCCGAGGTTCTCGGGAATGGGAGCGGGGGGAGTGCGCGTGGCTGTCTCGTGGGGCTGGTCTTCTAGCTGGTCACTGAGTCCTGGTCGAAGCCCTTTTGTTGCCATTCGGGCCAGGTCAGGGACTTGCCGCCGTACGCGAAGCGGTCCTGGCTGCCGGTGACCTGGTAGCTGTTGCGGCGGAAGGTGATTGCGCCGGGTTGCGCGGGGGAGCGCTTGTTCTCTACGACGCCAAGCGTTGAGGAGGCGTCGGTCATCACGACGAGGTTGCCCTCGACGAGGACGTTGCGCAGGACGTACGTGCCGCGCGGGCCGTCGCCGCGGGTGCGGGACTGGATCGAGAGGGCGTTGCGGTTGTCCTTGATCAGGTTCCCGCGGACCTGTACGTCGGTCGACGTGTTGACGTTGATGCCGCCGCCGTCCCACAGCGAGCCGCCCGAACCGCGGCCAGTGCCGAACCCGTTGCGCTCGACGACGTTCTGGTCGATCACCCCGGCGTAACTGATCTCGTACCGGATGCCGTCGGCGGCGTTGTCGCGGATCCGGTTGCCGGTGATCCGGCGGTCGTACTCCGCGATGTCGCTCCACATCCCGATGCCCCGGTTCGCGACGATGTCGTTGCCGCTGACCTCGCCCGAGGACCGGGTGGACTTGATGCCGCCGGACTCCCAGTCCGCGATCCAGAAGCCGTCGGTGTTGTTGCGGGTGACCAGGTTCGCGGTGATCCGGACGCCGGCCGACTTGTACTGGCCGATGCCGAGCTGGCCGTTGTCGGTGACCGTGTTGCGGCTGAGCTGGGCGCGGTCTCCCTCGATCACCATGATCCCGACGGCGTGGTTCCAGCGGACCTCGTTGGCGGTCACCTTCCAGCCGGGGCCGACCTGCAGCGCGCCGGCCTGCGGGCGGCTGGCGAAACGCTCGACCGTCAGGCCGGTCACGGTGACGTTTTCCGCCGACTTGTCGATCGCGGTCTGCGTGCGGGACATCTCGATCACGTGGCCGGTCGGGTCGTCGCCGACGTACACGGTGTTGGTCCGGTAGTCGCCGTAGAAGGTGCCGGGTTTCAGCTCGGCCAGGCTCATCACGCGGGTCAGGTGCTTGCCGTCGGCAAACAGCTGTTCGCCTCGTTGACAGGGCTTGGTCTTGTTGTCCTCGCACTGCCCCTTGAGCGGGTAGTCCTCCGGGAGGACGCCTTCCACCACCCAGCCGCCGCCGGTACGCCGCCAACCGGTCAGCCGCACAGCTCCGCTCAACACCGCCCCCGGCTGGCCGCCGAGGGTGTCTCCAGTCCGAGGCTTGATGGCTCGCGAGATCCGGTGCACGCCCTTCGCGAAGCAGAACGTGCTCGGTATGGGTGCGGCGTCGATCACTGCCTGCGGATCCGCTCCGACGGCGATAACCGTACCGTTGCACGGTTTCGCCGTACGAGGCCCGGTCTCCCCAAGCACCACACCAGCCGCAGCCGGAGGAGCCGTAGGCACAGTCACCGTCACAGCCGGAGCAGCCGTGCCCGACCCGGAAGCCCCTCCCGAGTCCGAACACCCCGCCACCAACAGCACCGCAGCCCCAGCAGCCACGACAGCCCCACGCCTCATCTCATCCCTTCCACCCACCCCCACCCAACCAGACCCCGGACCCTACCCGCCCAAGGTCCCACCACCGCCCACGCCCCGCCCCCGTCACCCACCCGCCCACCCCACCAGGCCTGCCGTCGTGCTCCGGACGTTGTGCTCGGGCGGGTGGTCGTGTTGTGCGCTAGGTTTTCGGGTCATGGTTTGGATGCCTAGGTTCCTGCGGTCGGGGCGGTCTCGGTCGGTGGCTGGGGTTGTGCCGGAGCCGAGTGGGGTTCCCGGGGTTGAGTTGGTTGGGGCTGGGCTGGCTCTTGGGGCGGGGTTCTTGATTGAGAGCGGCGGTGACGGGCTGCGGTTGCATGTGGCGCGGGTGAGTGAGCCGGCTGGGGAGTTGGCGGCGGTGGTCGTGGAGGCTGGGCGGCGGGGGCCGATGTTGGCGTACCGCGTAGCGCGTGCGGGGTCCGATGCCTATGACATGCATTGGAGTGCGGGGAGTAGTGGCGGGCTCTTCAGCGACGATCCGGTGAAGGAGAAGCTGCAGGCCGGGAGCCGGCGGGCGCCGGATCGGCTGGTGGAGGACGCGGGGTTCGCGCCGGTGTCCGCGGGGATCTGGCGGCACGACGGGTACGGCGAACCGATCACCGCCGTACTCCACGACGGGCGGCTGAGCTTCCACACCCAGCACCGGCACCCGGCGTTGGACGACGTACTGCGATCCTCGCAAGTGCGCGGCGTGATCCGTGGGACCGACTACCGGGGCGAGCCCGAGGACGCGCTGCGCCTGAGCGGTGAGTGGATGTCGTACCGGCTGGTGCAGCCCAACCCGTACCCGCTGGACGTCGAGATGACCCGCGCGGCGACCCGCGACGAGTTGCAGCTGCCGGCCGAGACGCGATCCGTGGACCCGAGTGGGTTCGCGATCGGAGGCGAGAACTCCACCGAGCTGATCCTCGGCCTGACCGAGCTCAACGGGCGGCCCGTGCGGGAGCTCGAGGCCTGGATGCGCCCGTTCGACTTCGATCATCCGTCGGAGCCTCGCGACTTCCAGCGTTCGGAGGCGGGATTCCTGGGCCCGAAGGACAGTCTGCTCGGGACCATGGCCCGCGACAACGAGGTGGTGCGCCGGCTCGGGCTCACGCACGCCGAGGTCGGCGAGGCGGTACGGATGGCGACGACGGCGTCCGCCCGGTTCGGTGTCAGGGACTACGTGGGGCCGGGGGAGCACCGCTACAAGCTCGAGTCTCGGGGCTCGATGGGGGTGCAGGTGTCGCCGTTCGGGGACGGGGGCGCCGGGAGCAGCGACTACGTGCTCACCAGCAAACGCACCGGATCCAGCGTCGGCCTGTCGGACCTGGCCGGCTCGATGATCGGCCGGTACGGCTTCTATCAGGGCGCCGGTACGCCGTACCGGTCGGCGCCCGAGGACATCGTCCGCACCTTCGAGCATCTGACCGAGAAGGCCGGAGGTCCGGACCGGATCGCGCAGATCGTGAACGAGGTCGACGCGCACTTCAGCACGCTCGACGCGCTCGCCAGGTCGGCCGCGCCCGCCGAACGCCACACGTCCGCGCCCGGTTTGGCCGACACCGCCCGGACGGACGGCGACGGCCGCCCTGCTCACACCACCGGCAAGCAGGGCCCGGACATCCGCGGCCGCTGACCGGCCGGACAGGCCTGGCCGGCTGCGGTCAGCTCAGGTACGTGTCGCGGGCGAGGTCGTAGGCCAGCGCCTTCGCGACCTGGAGGGCGTCGTCCTCGTCGATGCGGTGTTGTACGACGAGGTTGGCCAGGTAGCCGGCGTCGATCCGGCGGGCGAGGTCGTGCCGTGCCGGGATCGACAGGTACGCGCGGGTGTCGTCGACGAAACCGCTCGTGTTGTAGAACCCCGCGGTCTCCGTGACGAGCTCGCGGAACCGCCGCATCCCGTCAGGGCTGTCCAGAAACCACCACGGCGCACCGAGCCGTACGGCGGGATAGACGCCGGCCAGCGGCGCCAGCTCCCGTGAGTACACGGTCTCGTCGACGGTGAACAGCACGAGCCGGAAGCCGTCCGCGTGCCCGAACCGCTCGAGCAGCGGCTGCAGCGAGCGCGTGAACTCGGCCGCCACCGGGATGTCGTGCCCCTTGTCCGGCCCGTACGTCGCGAAGATCGCGGGGTCGTGGTCGCGCAGTACGCCGGGGTGCAGCTGCATGACGAGTCCGTCCTCGGCCGACATCACCGCGGACTGGTACAGCATGTGGCCCGCGAACGCGGCGGCGTCCGCGGCGGTCACGTCGCCCTTCAACGCGCCGGCGTAGATCCGCGCGGCCTCAGCGTCGGTCAGCGGTACGGCGGCCGCGCTCAGGTGACCGTGGTCGGTGGCGCGCGCGCCCGCCGCGACGAACGCCTGCCGCCGCTGCCGCAGCGCCTGCAGGAACCCGTCGTACGTCGAGGTGTCGACGTCGGCCAGCGCGCCGAGCTGCGCGATCAGTGCGGGCCAGCCGTCGCGGTCGACGTGGGCCACGGCGTCCGGGCGGAACGTCGGGACCACGCGGCCGGGGAGGTCCGCCGCGACCTTCGCGTGCTGGGCGAGGTCGTCGGTGGCGGCGTCGGTGGTGGAGATCAGCTCGATGTTGAAGCGGTCGAGCAGCGCACGCGGGCGGAACTCGGGCTCCGCGATCCGCGCGGCGATCTGGTCGTAGAGCTCGTCGGCGGTCTCGGCGGACGGCTGCACGGTCAGGCCGAGCACCTCGGCGAACTCGTGCTCCAGCCAGTACCGGCTCGGCGTACCGAGGAACAGGTGCCAGTTGGCGCAGAACTCCCGCCAGATCTCGCGCGGCTCGGCTGTCTGCTTGCCGTCCCGGCGGGGGATCCCGAGCTTGTCGGGGGCGACGCCCTGGGAGATCAGCATCCGGGTCACGTAGTGGTCCGGGACGACCAGCAGCTCGGCCGGGTCGCCGAACGGCGCGTCGGTGGCGAACAGGCTGATGTCGACGTGTCCGTGCAGGCACAGCAGCGGCAGGTCCTTCGTCGAGGCGTGGATCCGGCGCGCGACGTCGCGCGCGGGTCCGGCCGGCAGGGCTCGGTCCGGATGAGGCTGCAGGGCCTTCGGCATGGGTCCTCCGATGCTGGGCTGAAACGTGTTCTGCAAAGGATTGCAGTCCCACCTTGTCAGCACAAGACGCGTTCCATCAGCCGACCGCTTGACACAAACTGCAACCGATTGCAGACTCAACCCCGACCTTGAGGAGATGACTGTGGCGGCGACGATCCGGGATGTGGCGCGGCTGGCCGGTGTGTCGCCGTCGACGGTGTCCCGGGCGCTCTCGGTGCCGGGGATGGTCAACGCGGCGACCCGCGCCCGGGTGGCGGCGGCCGTCGAGCAGCTCGGGTACGAGCCGAACCGGGCCGCCCGCGGACTGATCACCGGACGCACCGGCACGATCGGCCTGGTCGTGCCGGATCTGGCCAACCCGTTCTTCGCCAGCCTCGCGAAGGGTGTCCAGGCGCGTGCCCGCCGGCACGACGTCGCCGTCTTCGTCGCGGACACCGACGAGGACCCGGCGGCCGAGGGCGGGCTGGTGCGCACCTTGTCCAAGCAGGTCGACGGCATCGTGCTCTGCTCGCCGCGGGCGAGCGACGAGGAGCTGCAGGCGATCGCGCAGGACACCACCGTGGTCCTCGTCAACCGCACTGTCCCGGGCCTGCCCGGCATCACGTACGACAACGAGGACGGGATGCGTCAGGCCGTCGCGCATCTCGTTGCCCTCGGCCACCGCCGGATCGCCTGGGTCGGCGGTCCTGCCACCTCCTGGTCGACCCGGCACCGCGGGCTCGGCCTGCGCAACGCCGTCGAGGTACTGCACGCCGAGCTGGCGCCGGTCGGCAACTTCGCGCCGACGTACGAGGGCGGTATGGCCGCGGCCGACCAGGTCGTCGCGACCGGTGCGACCGCCGTGGTGGCGTACAACGACCTGGTCGCGATCGGGCTGCTGGCCCGGCTGCACAGTCGTGGGATCTCGGTCCCTGGCGACCTGAGCGTGGTCGGCGTGGACGACATCGCGATGTCCAGGATGGCCCGGCCGGCGCTGACGACGGTCCGGCTGCCGAAACAGGAGACCGGCCGGCTCGCCGTCGAGCTGCTGCTGGCCCTGCTCGACGACCCGGACGCGGCGCCGGCCGGCGTCCAAGGAGCACTGCACGGGGAACTGATCGTCCGGGATTCGTCCGGACCAGCACCACAGAATTGATCACCCCGGCCGGCGTTCGCGTCGTGCCGGGCCCGCCCTGATCCGAGGAGACACCCGATGCAACTGCAGCGGAAGTTGATCGCGGCCCCGGTGGCCGCTGCCGTGCTGGCCCTCATGGCCGCGTGCGGCGCCCCGACGCCGAGCAAACCGGCCGCCGACACCGGTGGCGACGTACCGGACAAGCCGGCCAAGGCGGTGAGCCTGAACATCCTCGACGTGGCCGGCAACCTGCAGCTCACCCAGCCGATGATCGACGACTTCGTCAAGCAGCACCCGGACGTGGTCTCGAAGGTCACGTACTCGAAGGGCCCGGCGCCCGAGCTGGCCGGCAAGATCAAGGCCCAGCAGAACGCGAACCGGGTCGACATCGACCTGGTACTCACCGGGACCGACGGTCTCGCCGCCGGCCGCGAGCAGGGCCTCTGGCTCGACCTACTGACGAAGTACTCCGACCGCCTGCCCGGGATGAAGGACTACCTGCCGCCCGCGCAGAAGATGCAGGAGCTCGGCGGCAAGGAAGGTGTGACGGTCACCTACTACCCGTCCGGCCCGCTGCTCGAGTACATGCCGTCGAAGGTCCCGGCGCCGCCGAAGACCGCGGCGGACCTGCTCGCCTACGCGAAGGCGAACAAGGGCAAGGTGATGTACGCGCGGCCCGCGAACTCCGGGCCCGGGCGCACGTTCCTGATGGGCCTGCCGTACATCCTCGGCGACAAGGACCCGAAGGACCCGGTGAACGGCTGGGACAAGACCTGGGCGTACCTGAAGGAGCTCAACCAGTACGTCGACTTCTACCCGTCCGGGACCTCCGACACGATGAAGGCGCTCGCGAACGGTTCGGCCAACATCATCGCGAGTACGACGGGCTGGGACATCAACCCGCGGGTGCTCGGCACGGTCCCGAAGGAGGCCGCGATCACGCCGATCCAGGGCTTCCACTGGGTGACCGACGCGCACTACGCCGTCGTACCGAAGGGTGTGTCGACCGACAAGCAGGCGGCGATCCTGCAGTTGCTGCAGTTCATGCTGACGCCGGAGCAGCAGGCGAAGGCGTTCGACAAGGGCTACTTCTACCCGGGGCCGGCGATCAAGGGCGTCGAGCTGGCGCAGGCGCCGCAGGAGAGCAAGGACGCGATCATGGAGTACGGGCGTCCGGAGTACGACAAACTGATTGCCGACAATCCTACGGAGGTGCCGCTGGACGCGAAGGCGCTGGTGGCCGCCTTCGACAAGTGGGACCGCGAGGTCGGCGGCAGCAAGGTGAAGAAGTCGTGACCTCGCCGAACTCGAGCTTCCAGCAGCTCCGGCTCGACGGTGTGACCCGCCGCTTCGGTACGGCGGACGCGCTGGCCGGCCTGGACCTGACGATCGAGCGGGGCGAGTTCATCGCGCTGCTCGGCCCGTCCGGTTGCGGCAAGTCGACCGCGCTGAACTGCCTGGCCGGCCTGCTGCCGCTGACCGCGGGCTCGATCTGGCAGGACGACCGGCGGATCGACACGCTGCCGCCGGAGAAGCGCGGCTTCGGCATGGTGTTCCAGAACTACGCGCTCTTCCCGCATCTGACGGTTCGCGACAACATCGCCTTCGGGCTGCGGATGCGCAACGTGCCGAAAGCCGACGTGCAGCGCCGGACCGCCGAGGCGATCGAGATGGTGCAGCTGGCCGAGCACGCGAGCAAGCTGCCCGGCCAGCTGTCCGGCGGCCAGCAGCAACGGGTGGCGATCGCCCGCGCGACCGTGCTCGAACCGTCGCTGGTGCTGATGGACGAGCCGCTGAGCAACCTGGACGCCAAGCTCCGCCTGGAGATGCGGACCGAGATCCGCCGCCTGCACCAGTCGCTCGGGCTGACGACCGTGTACGTCACGCACGACCAGGAGGAGGCGCTCAGCATGGCCGACCGCCTGGTCGTGATGCGGCAGGGCAGGGTCCAGCAGATCGGCACGCCCGAGCAGGTGCACACCAAGCCCGCCACCTGGCACGTCGCCGACTTCATGGGCTACCGCAACCTGCTGCCCCTGAAGGCGTCCCAGCTGAACGGCGACCAGGTGACGCTGGACCTCGGCGGTACGGCGATCCGCGGCGCGGCGCAAGGTGCCGTTGCCCAAGGCGACGATGTGATCGCGGCCGTGCGGCCGGAGGACGTCAGGATCGGTGACGAGGGGATGAAGGGCGTCGTCGAGGTCGTCGAGTACCAGGGCCGCGAGCGTGCGGTCGAGGTGGTCGTCGACGGCGACGTCCGGCTGCACCTGCGCACCGAGCAGCGGGTCGAGCCGGGCGAGCAGGTGGCCCTGTCAGTGGCGCCCGGACGGCTCCTGGTGTACCCGTCATGAGCGCGACCTGGCAGCACCGGCTGGCCGAACGCGGCGTCGACCGACGGTTGTGGTTGTTGCTTCCGGCCACGATCTTCGTCCTGCTGCTGTTCGTCTACCCGTTCCTGTACGGCCTCACCCTGTCGTTCCAGCCGATGGACGGCGGCGGTTTGCTGGCCAACTACGACAAGTTCTTCAGTGACGCGTACCAGCGCGACACGATCGCCACCACGCTGAAGATCGCGCTGCCCGCGGCGCTGCTGAACGTGCTGGCCGCCGTACCGATCGCGTTCCGGCTCCGCGGCCGGTTCCGCGGCAAGCGGCTGCTGACCACGATCCTCGTCGTACCGATCACGCTGGGGACCGTGCTCACGGCGCAGGGGCTGCTCAACTACCTGGGCCCGACAGGCTGGTTCAACCGCCTGCTGCTCAACCTTCAGATTGTCGACAATCCGATCCGCCTCACGAACAACTATTGGGGCGTGTTCTTCTCGCTCGTCATCACGGGCTTCCCGTTCGCGTTCCTGCTGGTGCTGTCGTACCTGTCGGGCATCGACCCGACCCTGGAACGGGCGGCGGCGACGCTCGGCGCCTCCCGGGCGCAGCGCTTCCGGCGGATCACGCTCCCATTGTTGGCACCCGGATTGGCGACAACCTTTTTGTTGACATTCGTCCTCGCGTTCTCGGTCTTCCCGTCCGCGGTACTTGTCGGCAATCCGGCCGGCTCCACCCGGGTCATCTCGCTCGCCGCGTACCAGGCGGCGTACGAGCAGTACGACTACGCGTACGCCTCCGCGATCGCGATGGTGATGGGCGCGGTGGAACTGGTCGTGGTGGCGGTCGTGCTGCTGTGGCGGTCGCGGCTCTACACCGGATCGACGGGAGGCAAGGGATGAGCTCGAAGGTGCGGTCGGTACGCGCCACCCCGCTCGGCTGGGTGATCTGGGCCGTCGTGGTGTTCTTCTTCGTCAACCTGGCCGGCGTGGTGTTCTCGGTACTGGTCAGCTCGTTCGGCACCAAGTGGTTCGACACCTGGTTGCCGAGCGGCTTCACGACCCAGTGGTACGGCGACGCGTGGCGGGAGTTCACGCTGTTCCACGTCGTCGTCGTCACGCTGCTCGTGTCCGCGCTGGTCGTCGTCCTGTCGGTGCTGATCGGCGCGCCGGCGGCGTACGTGCTGGCCAGGAAGAACTTCCCCGGCAAGCGGCTGGTCTACATGACGTTCCTGCTGCCGATCCTGATGCCGCCGATCACGTACGGCATCCCGCTCGCGACCGTGCTCTACAAGTTCGGCTTCGCGGGCCACCTGTCCGGTGTCGTGCTGGCGAACCTGGTGCCGTCGGTGCCGTTCGTGATCCTCACGATGACGCCGTTCATCGAGCAGGTCGACCCGCGGATCGAGGACGCGGCCCGGATGCTCGGCGCCGGCACGCGGTCGGTGTTCCTGAAGATCCTCGCGCCGCTGCTCGTACCCGGTCTGCTCGCGTCGGGGATCCTGGTGCTGGTGCGGACGGTCGGCATGTTCGAGCTGACCTTCCTCACCGCCGGCCCGGACTCGCAGACGCTCGTGGTCGCGCTGTACTACTCGATGTCCGCGGCGGGCATCCGCGCCCAGCAGTCGGTCGACGCGATGGCCGTCATCTACACGGCGATGATGCTGGTACTGCTCGTGGTCGCGCTGCGCTTCGTCAACCCCACGCAACTCGTGGCCCGTGTGAAGGAAGAACCCTCAGAGTGAAAGGTTCCGTCAGTTGACCAGGCTGAGTCTCACCCACCTCCCCGTCGCCCCCGCGGTCGACCCGAGGGCGCTGTCGATCGGCGTCGTTCACCTCGGGATCGGCGCGTTCCACCGCGCCCACCAGGCCGTCGTCACCGAACGGGCCGCGGTCGAGACCGGTGAGACCCGCTGGGGGATCGCCGGGGTGAGCCAGCGCTCCACGACGGTCAAGGACCAGTTGGCGCCGCAGGACGGCCTGTACTCCGTCCTGGAGCGCGGGCTCGGTGCGCCGTCGGTGCAGGTGATCGGCAGCGTCCGCGAGGTGCTGACGGTGCCAGAGGACCCGGAAGCGGTCGTCGCGCGGATCGCCGACCCGGCCGTCTCGGTGGTCACGCTGACCGTGACCGAGAAGGGCTACCGCGCCGCGGGCGCGGGGCTCAACCTGGACGATCCGGAGATCCGGGCGGACCTGACCGGCCGGCCGCCGCGCACCGTCGTCGGTCAGCTGGCGGCGGCGATCGCCCGCCGGGAGGAGCCGCTGACGATCGTCTCCTGCGACAACCTGGTGGCCAACGGCCCGTTCCTGCGCAAGCTGGTCGGCGAGTACTTCGATGCGCTGGGCAAGGTTCCGGAGGCGTTCGAGGCGACCCGCTTCCCGGCCAGCATGGTCGACCGGATCGTGCCGGCCACCACCGACGCGGACCGCGACGAGGCGGCTCGGCTGCTGGGCGTCCGCGACGAGGCCGTCGTGGTCGCGGAGCCGTTCCTGCAGTGGATTATCGAGGACGACTTCGCCGGTGACCGTCCGGCGTGGGAACGCGGTGGCGCGGTGCTCACCAGCGATGTCGCGCCGTGGGAGCAGGCGAAGCTGCGGATGCTGAACGCGACCCACTCGATGCTCGCGTACCTCGGCGCGCTGCGCGGCTACGAGACGATCGCCGAGGCGGTCCGCGACGAGGAACTCGGCGGGCTCGCGCGCCAGTTGATGACCGACGACGTCGTACCGACGCTGACCCCGCCCGACGGGCTGGATCTGGCGGCGTACGGCGCGACGGTACTGGAGCGTTTCGAGAATCCGGCGCTGAAGCACCGCACCCGGCAGGTCGCGATGGACGGCTCGGTCAAGCTCCCGGTCCGCATGCTCGGCACCGTCCGCGACCGCCTGGCGGCCGGCGCCGAACCGCGGATGATCGCGCTCGCTGTCGCGGCCTGGATGGTCTACGTGCTCCGCACCCCGGACCTCGACGACCCGCAAGCGGAGCACCTCAAGACCGCGGTCGCGGGCGTCGACGAGCCGGCGAAGCTGGTCGACGCCCTCCTCGGCGTCGCCGCGATCTTCACCCCGGACCTCCGGGACTCAGCCGTCTTCCGGTCCCTGCTGATCGACCACGTCACCGCCCTGACCCGATAGGGAGGATCGTCAGGTTGCCGGTGGCGTCCAGAACCGCCTTGCCGATGGTGAACAGGCTGGTGGTGTCCTGGCCGGTGGTGCGCCACTCCTTCGCGGTGTACCACTGGCCGGTCTTCTGGAAGCGTTCGGCGGCCAGGCTGTCCAGGATGTAGCGGTTGTCGTTGAGCGTGACCTCGCCGGTGGGGATCGCCGCGCCGGAGTTCTGCACCATACCGGTCGCGGTGGTCCCGCCGCGCATCGTCACCTGGTTGCCGGAGACGACGATGTCGCGGAGCAGGTTGGTGCCCCAGGGCCCGGAGCCGCGGGTCCGGGACTGGATCGAGATCCCGTTCACGTTGTTCGCCACCACGTTGTCGCGGACCTGGACGTTCGACGAGGTGTTGATGTTGATCCCGCCGCCGTCCCACAGCGACGTACCGGAACCGCGGCCGGTGCCGAAGCCGTTGCGGCTGATCACGTTGTCCGCGATCACGCCGTTGCGGCCGATCTCGTAGCGGATGCCGTCCGCCGCATTGCCGACAATCTGATTGTTGCTGAACGTCCGGCCGTCGTCGTACGCGTCGCTCCACAATCCGATGCCCCGATTGTCTGCAATCAGATTGCCGCTGACCTGGCCGCCGTTCGACCAGGTGGTCTTCACGCCGCCGGACTCCCAGTCGGCGATCCAGAACCCGTCGGTGTTGTTGTCGCTGATCTCGTTGGCGGTGATCGTCCCGCGCAGCGTGCTGTACTGGCCGACGCCGAGCTGGCCGTTGTGGTGGATGTGGTTCTTCTCGAGCACGGCGCTGTCGGCGTTCACCAGCATCGCGCCGACCGCGTGGTTCCAGCGGATGTCGTTGGCGAACACCTTCCAGCCGAGCCCGAGCACGACCGCGCCGCCCTGCGGGGGAGTGGCGAAGTGCTCGATCGTCAGCCCGCGCACGGTCACGTTGTTGCCGCCGGGCTCGATCGCGGTCGGCGTGCTGGACATCTCGATCGCATGGCCGTACGGCGAATCGCCCAGATAGACGGCGTTCGCCGCGTAGTCGGCGTAGAAGGTGCCAGGAGCAACCTTGTCGCGCGAGGCGACGCGGGTCAGATGCTTGCCGTCGCGGAACACCTGCTCGCGGAGATAGCAGATGTTCGCCGTGTTGTCCTCACACTGCCCTGTCTGCGGATACGCCGGCGGGAGCACGCCGGTGGTCACCCAGGCAGTGCTAGCCAGCCTCGGAGCGCTGTCCGGTGCGGTGGCTGGCGCGGTGTTCGCCGTGGCCCACCGGGTGAGCCGGACCGAGCCCGTGAGTACGGCGCCCTTGTCGCTGGCAAGGACCTGGTCGGCCTTCGGGCGGATCGTCTCGCGGATCCGGTGCAGGCCCTCGGCGAAGCAGAACGTCGTACCGGCGGGCCAGCTGCTGACCACCGCCGCCGCGTCGTCGGTCGTCCGGATCGGTACGCCGGTACAGCCGGGCGCGAGCGCGGGACCCGTGCGGAAGCTGCCGTCAGCGGGCGGCGTGGCAACGGTCTGCTGGTCGTACAGCGGCAGGTCGTCGCCCAGCGGCGAGCTGCTCGCGGGCAGCGGGCCGACGGCAACCAGACCGGTGCCGACTGCAACGACTGCGACAAACACTGTTCTCATAGCGGAGCCTCCGGTGGCACAGGTAGCCCTGAGCGCACCCCCCATGGCGCGGCTTCGCTTCGCAGGTTACCCCTACGTCACGTAGTCATGGCAATACGTAGCGCACAAACATGTTGCGAAAGGCAAGCGGTCAGTTCGCGAGGCTGTTCAGTTCGCGAGGAAGCTGCCGACCGTGTCCAGCCCGGCGTCGCGCCAGCCGGCCGCGGTCAGCTTCGTCCCGAACCGCGCGAATCGCTGGGTGCCCAGGTCGTCGAGCACGTACTTGTTGCCGCTGAACACGACCTCGCCGGTCGGCACCTCGGCGCCGGAGTTCTGGACCATGCCGGTTGCCTGCGAGCCGCCGGTCATCTCGATGACGTTCCCGCTGACCCGGACGTCGCGCAGCAGGTAGGTGCCCCACGGGCCGCTGCCGCGGGTCCGGGACTGGATCGTCACGCCGTTCACGTTGCCGGAGACCCGGTTGCCCTTGATCGTGACGCCGGTCGAGGTGTTCACGTTGATCCCGCCGCCGTCCCACAGCGACGTCCCCGAGCCGCGTCCGGTGCCGAAGCCGTTGCCGGTCACCGTGTTGCCCTCGATGGTCCCGTTCCGGCTGATCTCGTACCGGATGCCGTCCGCCGCGTTGCCGACGATCTGGTTGGCTGAGATCACCCGGCCGTCGTCGGCGACGTCGGCCCAGACGCCGATGCCCTTGTTCGCCTTGATCACGTTGCCGCTGACCGTGCCGGAGGAGCGGGTCGACTTGATGCCGCCGGACTCCCAGTCGGCGATCCAGAAGCCGTCGGTGTTGTTGGAGCTGATCACGTTCCGGGTGATCGCCGCGGCGGCCGAGTTGTACTGGCCGAGGCCGAGTTGCCCGTTGTGGTGGATCAGGTTCCTGTCGACCTTCGTGCTGTTCGCCTTGACCAGCATCACGCCGACCGCGTGGTTCCAGCGGACGTCGTTCGCGGTCACCTTCCAGCCCGGCCCGGAGACCAGTGCGCCGGCCTGCGGCGCGCTGGCGAAGTGCTCGATCGTCAGGCCGCGGACGACGACACCGGTCGCGCCAGACTCGGTCGCGGTCGCGGTCTTCGACATCTCGACCTCGCGCCCGGACGGGTTGCTGCCGAGATACACAGCGTTCGCCGCGTAGTCGGCGTAGAAGGTTCCCGCCCTGACCGCCGAGACACTCGCGACCCGCGTCAGGTGCACGCCGTCGAGGAACAGTTGCTCGCGCAGGTGACAGATGTTCGCCTTGTTGTCCTCGCACTCACCGCTCTTGCCGTACGCCGCCGGCAGCACGCCGCGGACGACCCACGTGGAGCCGGAGCGGACCCATCCGGTGACGACCACGGATCCGCTGAGTACGGCGCGTTGCGCGCTGGCGAGCACCTGGTTCGCCTTGGGGCGGATCGTGTCGCGGATGCGGTGAACGCCCGCTGCGAAGCAGAACGTCGTACCGGCCGGCTTGGAGCCGACGATCGACTGCGCGTCCTGCCCGGGCTTGATCACCACACCGCTGCAGGGCCCGGCGACGGCGGGACCTGCCTGCTCCGAGTCGATGGGCTTCGGAAGCTTCGGCTCGACCGGCTTGGTCGGCTCGACAGGCTTGGCCGAGGCAGTCGGCTCCTTGCCGGGCGGCGTGCTCGTGCCGGGCTTCTTCACCGATGAAGGCGTGGTCTTCGGCGCCGGCTTGGCGGGCGGCGTGGTGGCAGCCGTCCCGGGCCGCTGCGAGGGGACGGCGCGCGAGACGGCCTGCTCGGACTCCTGGGACTTCGCCGTCGTCGTCGCCTGGTCGTGGGAGGCGATCACCGGCACGGCGACCGTAACGACCGCTACCGCCGCAGCGATAAGCGCTGCGAACCACAACTTCCTCAATGCACTCTCCTGGGAGCGGGCGAAGACCAGGTGTAGTCACTGCGAGACTTAAGGTAGTGCCATGCGGGTCGCCATGCTGCACAACCGTTACCGAACCGGTCAACCCAGTGGGGAGAACCTGGTTGTCGCGCAAACGGTTGATTTGTTGCGCAACTCAGGACATGAGATCGACCTGTACGCGCGGAACAGCGACGACATCGCCGCGATGAGCCGAAAAGATCGCGCACTGTTACCTTTTCGCTCCGTCTGGTCATTTGCGGCGGAACGCGATTTAACGCGGCTCTTGCAGGAACACCGGCCCGACGTGGTGCACGTTCACAACACCTTCCCGCTGTTCAGCGCCTCCGTACTGCGGGCGGCGTACAAGGCGGAGCTGCCGGTCGTGGCGACGCTGCACAACTTCCGCCTGCTGTGTGCGAACGCGGTGCTCCAGCGCGACGGGCGCCCGTGCGAGTCGTGCGTCGGCAAGCTGCCGCTGGCCGCCGTACGGCACGGTTGTTACCGCGACTCGCGGGTGCAGACGTTGCCGTTGGCGACGAGTATCGGGGTGCACAACACCTTGCACACGTGGCAGCGGTACGTCGACACGTTCGTCGTCCCGTCCGCGTTCGTCCGCGACCGGTACGTCGCGGCGGGGTTCGACGAGGAGCGGTTCGTGGTGAAGCCGCACGCCGTACCTCATTCCGGGGAGGTGCGCGCCGGGGCCGGCGACGCGGTGGTGTTCCTGGGGCGGTTGAGCGAGGACAAGGGGTTCGCGGATCTCCTGCGGGCATGGGATTCCGCGCTCGGCCGGCTGGTCGTGGCGGGTGACGGCCCGCTGCGCGCGGTGGCCGAGGAACGGGCCCGCGACGACCTGTCCGTTCAGGTGCTTGGTCAACTACCGTGGGCGGATTGCATGGATGTGCTGCGGTCTGCGCGCGTCGCCGTGGTCCCGGCGCGTTCGTATGAGAGCTTCGGTCTCGTGGTGGTCGAGGCTTTCGCGCACGGGGTGCCGGTGGTCGCCTCCCGGCTCGGGGCGCTCGCGGAACTCGTCGACGACGGCGAGACCGGCGCGCTGGCGGTGCCCGGCGACCCGGAGTCGTTGCGGAAGGCCATCGGGTTGGTGGCTGATCCCGGGACTTCGATAGCCTGCGGCGAACGAGCCCGCCAGGTCTACCTGGACCGCTTCACCCCGGAGCGTGACCTGCGGGCCACCGAAAGGATCTACGCCGATGCGATCGCCCGGTACGCCGCCCGCGGCCGGACGCCCGCGCGACGGTGGCCGGGCCGTGCCCGGCAGGGATAAGGTCACGCGGGACGCAGGGGGCGGCGTCGCGCGCGAGGAAACGCGGGAATTCGTGTTGGGGGATGGCGGTTTGGACGGCGGGACGCGGACCGGGTGCGTGGTCGGGGTGTTCGACCTGTTCCACGTCGGGCATGTCGACGTGCTCGAGCGGGCGCGGCGGCACTGTGACCGGTTGGTGGTGGCGGTGCTGTCCGACGAATGGGCGCTGGACGCGTGGGGTGGGCGGCCGGTGGTGCCGCTGCTCGAGCGGGCGCAGATCCTCGAGCACCTGCGCTGTGTCGACGAGGTCGTGGCCGTGGACGACGTACGGCCGGGTTGGCTGACCGGCGAGCTGAGGGTGCGGACCGTGTTCGCCGCCGCTCGCGCGGACGGCGTACTCGGTCCTGACGACTTCGACGAGCTGGACGGGGTTCCGGCCGGGCTGATCACCGTGTTGCCGGCCGGCCGGGAGTCGCGCAGCCAGATCCTGCGGGCCGCGATCGACCAGCGGCAGTCGCGCAGCTCGAACGTGGCATGAGCGAGCGAACGATGAGCACAGCCGGGCTGCGGGAGACCGTCGCGCGGCTGTCCCGGGCGCAGAAGCCCTCGGCCGGCACTCCGGCGTACTCGCGGTTCGTCAACCGGCGGATCGGGCGGGTTTTCGCCGCGGCCGCGTTCCTCGGCGGGCGGACGCCGAACCAGGTGAGCCTGGCGAGCGGGTTCTGTTCGCTGGTGGGGATCGTGCTGGTGGCGTGCGTGCGGCCCTCGTTCGGGACGGCGCTGCTGGTGACGGCGCTGCTCGTGCTCGGGTACGGCCTGGACTCCGCGGACGGGCAGCTGGCCCGGCTGCGCGGCGGCGGCTCGCCGCTGGGGGAGTGGCTCGACCACATGATCGACGCGGTGAAGATCGTGCTGCTGCACAGCGCCGTACTGATCTCGTTCCACCGGTTCGATGCCTTCGACAACGATCTCGTGTTGCTGGTCCCGCTCGCGTACCTGTGCCTGTCGTCGGTGCTGTTCTTCGGCCTGATCCTGATCGACCAGCTGCGCCGGCGCCACGGTGCGGCCGCGAAACCCAACGAGCGCGGGGATTCCGTGGTCAAGTCGTTGCTCATCGCACCGACCGACTACGGCGTGCTCTGCCTGGTCTTCCTCGCGTTCGGCACGCCGTCGCTGTTCGTCGTACTGTACGGCGCGCTGCTGGCGCTGAACGTGCTGTTCCTGGCCGCCGCGATCGCGAAGTGGTACCGCGAGATGGCCGCGCTGGGGGTGCGGGCCTGATGACGGTCGTCGGGTACGCGCCGGGCGTGTACGACATGTTCCACATCGGGCACCTGAACATCCTGCGCCGCGCCCGCGAGCACTGCGACCACCTGATCGCCGGCGTCGTCGAGGACGACGTGGTGACCCGGATCAAGGGCCGGCCGCCGGTGGTGCCGCACCAGGAGCGGATGGACGTCGTCCAGGCCCTCGACCTGGTCGACGAGGTGGTCAGCGACTGGTCCAGCGACAAGTTCGAGATGTGGCAGCAGTTGCGGTACGACGTGCTCTTCAAGGGGGACGACTGGAAGGGAACGGAAAAGGGGACCAGACTGGAAAGGCTGCTGGGTGAGGTCGGCGCACAGGTGCACTACTTCCCGTACACCGCCTCCACCTCGAGCACCGATCTGCGCAGGCTTCTGGAGGGGATGAGCTGATGCCGGGCCGGCCGAAGGTACTGCTCAGCGCGTACGCCTGCCGGCCCTCGGGCGGCTCCGAGCCCGGCGCGGGGTGGGCGTGGGCGAAGGCTGCCGCGCGCGACCACGACGTGTGGCTGCTGACCCGCGGCAAGTTCGCGCACGAGATCGCCGAGGAACTCGCGGTCCGCCCGGTTCCGGGCCTGACCGTAGTACCGCTGGAGATGCCGAAGTGGATTCTGCGGCTGCGGCGGCGGCCGTCGGACGTGTACTGGTACTACCCGCTGTGGCAGGGGCTGGCCCGCCGTACGGCGCGGCGGCTGCAGGCCGAGCACTCGTTCGACGTGATCCACCACCTGACCTTCGCGGTCGACTGGATGGGCGCCGGGGTGGTCGAGGAGTCGTCCGCGAAGGTGATCTGGGGCCCGGTCGGCGGCTCGACGACGGCGCCGCTGTCGATGGCGCATTGGCTGGGTCCGGGCGGTGTCGTGGGGGAGCTGGTACGGCGTGCCTACACCGGGTTCCGGCGCCGGCTGACCGGGCGGCGGATGGCGCAGACCGCGGACCTGATGGTTGCCCAGAACAACGACGTCGCGGAGGCGTTCCGGCCGTACGCGCGCGAGATCGTCGTCCAGCCGAACGTGGCGATCCGGCGGTTCACCGCGTCCGGTCCGTACGAGCCGTTCGGGGCGCCAGGGGTGAAGACCGCGCTGTTCGTCGGCCGGTTGATCCCGTGGAAGGGCGTGCTGCTGGCGATCAGCGCGCTGGCCCGGCCCGAGGCGGCGGACTGGGAGCTGCGGATCATCGGCGACGGTCCGGACTGGGGCCGCGCCGAACGCCTCGCCTACCAGCTGGGGGTGCGGGACCGGGTCGAGTTCATGGGCGCGCTGCCGCGCGAGGAGGTGCTGGCCGCGATGTTCCGGGCGGACGCGCTCCTCGCCCCGGCGTTCCGCGAGGCCGCCGGCTGGGCGGTCACCGAAGCTCTCGCCTCCGGTTGCCCGGTCGTCTGCGTCGACCGCGGCGGGCCGGCCGTCATCGTCGGGCCCGGCGAGGGCGTCACCGTTCCGTGGCAGGGCGACGTCGTCGGCGAACTCGCCCGCGGCCTCGCCTCCCTCCGCGGCCGCATCACCCCCGTCGACCGCTGGGGCCCCGACCGCCTCCCCGACCTCCTGGCGGAGTGGTACGCGCCGGCCCGCGTCTCGCGCTGACCCACCACGAACGGATATCTCCGCGAGTTGGGGGTTCTTCGCTGGCCTACGAGCGAAGAACCCCCAACTCGCGGGGATATCCGTATGAACGGCTTTTCCACAGGTGGGGAGAAGGAGGACGCGGCGTGGGCGCTGTCTGGGGGACGCTTGTGCGGTGAACGCGCGACTCAAGGTGATCGCAGACAACCAGGGCGGGGTTTTCAGCCGCGCTCAGGCGCTGGCCAGCGGCTACACGCCCGATCAGGTCGTGGCCTGCCTGCGGGCCGGCTACTGGGTGCGGCTCCGACGCGGTCAGTACGCCGAAAATGTCGACGTCAGCCATCTCCCGCCCTGGGAACGCGCCAGATGGGCACATCGTCAGAGGACTCACGCGGCGATGAACTCCCTGCGCTCGGGTTCCGTAGCCGCGAGCCATCAATCGGCGCTCGTCCTGCATGGTCTGCCCGTGTGGGGGCTCGACCTAGGACTGGTGCATGTCAGCCGGGTTCACGGACGGTCCGGCGGGGTCGTTGCCGGCGTACAACATCATCTCGGCAAGCTGACCCCGAACGACCTGACCGTCCTCGAGGGGCGGCTCGCCACCACGGCAGGACGTGCGGTTCTCGAGGCTGCGTGTACGGCGTCCTTCGAGGCGGCCGTGGTCGGAGTCGACGCGCTCCTGCATGCTGGTGGACTGAACGCTGCGGACTTGCACCGGCTGCAGGAGGTCATCGAGTTCTGGCCGGGGAGTGCGACTGCGCGGGCGGCGCTGCGTTTCGGCGACCCGCTGAGCGAATCCGTCGGTGAGTCGCGGATGCGGGTCTTCTTGTACGAGTACGGCTTCCCGACGCCTGTGCTGCAGGCTGAGTTTCGCGACCGCCAGGGCTTTGTCGGCCGGGTCGACTTCTACTTCCCGGCATACGGCCTGGTGATCGAGTTCGACGGTCTGCTGAAGTACGGCGGGGCAGCGGCTGACGTGCTGGTCGAGGAGAAGCGCCGCGAGGACCGTCTCCGAGCACTTGGCCTGACGGTCGTCCGCAGCGTCTGGTCGGACCTGGACCACCCAGCCACCCTGGCGGCCGCCCTCCGCCGTACCTTCGCCGCCGCCCGCCGAACCGCCTGACCGTCAGGCCTCGAGGGGTTATCCGCCCGGAGTGAGGGGTCTTCGTCGCCACACCAGCGGAGAACCCCCACGCCGACGGGATAACCCTCGTGTTGGGGACCCGCATCAGTCGCGAGCGGTTTTGCCGGGCAGCGCGAGCATGCGGTCCAAGGCGACCTTCGCGTAGTGCTCGGTGTCGGCGTCGACCTTGATCGGGTTGACGACGTGGCCGGCGACCAGGTTCTCGAGGGCCCAGACGAAGTGCGGGAGGTCGATGCGGTTCATCGTGGCGCAGTAGCAGACCGTCTTGTCGAGGAACACGATGTTCTTGTCGGCGTGCTTGGCCAGGCGCTGGACCAGGTTGAGCTCGGTGCCGACCGCCCACGACGTACCGGGTTCGGCGGCCTCCAGGGCGTTGATGATGTACTCCGTCGACCCGACCCGATCGGCCTTGGTGACGACCTCGTGGCGGCACTCGGGGTGGACGATCACGTTCACGCCGGGGATCCGGGCGCGGACGTCGTCGACCGACTCGGCGGTGAACCGGCCGTGCACCGAGCAGTGCCCGCGCCACAGGATCATCCTCGCGGCCGCGAGTTGCTCGTTCGTCAGGCCGCCGTTCGGCTTGTGCGGGTCGTAGACCACGCAGTCGTCGAGCGACAGACCGAGCTGCAGTACGGCGGTGTTGCGGCCGAGGTGCTGGTCCGGGAGGAAGAGCACCTTCTCGCCCTGCTCGAACGCCCAGTTCAGCGCGGTCTCGGCGTTGCTCGACGTACACACGACACCGCCGTTGCGGCCGCAGAACGCCTTGATGTCGGCGCTGGAGTTCATGTACGTGACCGGCACCGTGACGTCCGCGACGCCGGCGTCCGCGAGCGCGTCCCACGCGGCCTCGACCTGCTGGATGCGGGCCATGTCCGCCATCGAGCAGCCGGCGGCGAGGTCCGGGAGGATCACGGTCTGCTGGTCGTTGGTGAGGATGTCCGCCGACTCGGCCATGAAGTGCACACCGCAGAACACGATGTACGGCGCGTCGGGCCGGGCGGCCGCGTCGCGGGCGAGCTTGAACGAGTCGCCGGTGACGTCCGCGAACTGGATCACCTCGTCGCGCTGGTAGTGGTGCCCGAGCACGAACACCTGGTCGCCCAGCGCCGCCTTCGCCTTGAGCGCCCGCTCGACGAGGTCCGGGTCGGACGCCGGCGGGAGAGCTCCCGGGCACTCGACGCCGCGCTCGGAGTGCGGGTCGGTGTTCTGCCCGAGGAACAGCAGCGGAAGGGACTTCGAGCCGTCTGCGATCGTCGTCACGCCGGACATCGTCGCACGGGTGTTCCGGTACGCCGCATCGCGCGGCTCCCTGCCCAGAGTGTGAAATCAGTACGCTCCTGCTGTGAAGAACGCGGGCGCCACGGACGCACAAGCCGGCGCGCGGGTTGCTGGTCTGGTGCTGGCTGCTGGTGCCGGCCGTCGCATGGGGCGGCCGAAGGCGCTGGTCCGCGACCCCGACGGCATCCCGTGGGTCGTGGGCACGTCCCGGCTGCTCGCGGAGTCCGGCTGCTCCCCGGTGGTGGTCGTCATCGGCGCCGCTGCCACCGAGACCCGAGCCGCACTGCTGAACGAGCCGGTCGACGTAGTCGAGGCCACCGACTGGACAGAAGGCAAAGGGGCCTCACTGAGAGCGGGACTCCACCAAACGTCGGGCTTACGTGAGGTCGACGCAGTGATGGTCGTGCCCGTAGACGTCCCCGGCCTGACGCCGGCCGTCGTACGGCGGGTCGCGGAGCGGGCGCGCGTGGACGGGCTCGTACGGGCGACGTACCAAGGCCAACCTGGGCACCCCGTGGTGATCGGGCGTGCGCACTGGGACGGGGTGATCGTGTCCGCGCGCGGGGACGAGGGCGGTCGGACGTACCTGCGGGACCACCGGGCCGAACTGGTGGAATGCGCGGACCTCACCGACGGCTCCGACGTCGACACGCCGGACGACCTGCCGAGCGGCCACAGCTGAACCCGCCCACGACCGCGTGAGGGGTGGCCAAGCTCCAGATGTAGGTGAATCCTGAAGGAGTGAACGCCGTCGGCTCGGCCACCGAACTGGCCGGGCGGTTGCGGGCGACCGGGTATCTGGCCGGTGCGGGCCTGGCCACGGTCGGGTATCTCGCGCTCGCGCTGCATCGCCCGCTGCTCCTGGAAGGCGAGCCCGGCACCGGCAAGACCTCTCTGGCCGCGGCGATCGCCGAGGCGCTCGACCTCGACCTGATCCGGCTGCAGTGCTACGAGGGCATCGACGCCTCGCAGGCGCTCTACGACTGGGACTTCCCCCGCCAGATCCTGCATCTGCGGACCGTCGAGGCGACCACCACCGACGCCGCCGTCGAGGAGGTCGAGAAGAGCCTGTTCGACGAGCGGTTCCTGCTGTCCCGCCCGGTACTGCGTGCCCTCCGCGAGAGTCCCGCCGTACTGCTCGTCGACGAGATCGACCGCGCGGACGACGAGTTCGAGGCGTTCCTGCTCGAGGTGCTGTCGACGTACGAGGTGACCGTTCCCGAGCTCGGCACGATCGCCGCGAAGGTCCCGCCGATCGTCGTCCTCACCTCGAACCGCACCCGCGAGGTGCACGACGCCCTCAAGCGCCGGTGCCTCTACCACTGGATCGACCATCCCGGCCTCGCCCGCGAGATCGAGATCGTCCGCACCCGCCTGCCCGAGGTCTCCGAACGCCTCGCCGAACAGGTCACCCGGTCGGTGCAGCGGATGCGCGACCTCGACCTGCTCAAGCCGCCCGGTGTCGCCGAGACGCTGGACTGGGCGCGCGCCCTCGACGCGCTCGGCGCCGACGTCCTCGACGTGGAGACCGCGGCCGCGACGCTCGGCGCGGTGCTCAAGTACCGGGAGGACACCGACCGCGTCCGCGAATCCCTCGACCGGCTGCTGGCGAGCTGACCCGCGATGACAGCCACCAGCTCCAGCGCCGCGAACGGTCGCGCGATGCCGGACCTGGCGCTGGCCGGGTTCGCGTCCGCGTTGCGCTACGCCGGACTGGGTGTGACGGCTGACCGCGTCCAGCTCTTCCTGCAGGCCGTCGCGGCGCTCGACGCGACGCTCACCGCCGACGTGTACTGGGCCGGCCGGGCCGCCCTCTGCAGCGGACACGACGACACCGCGCGGTACGACGAGGTGTTCGCGGCCTGGTTCTCCGGCGACCGGTCGCGCGGGGTGGCACGCCGTACGCCGCAAACCTCCGTCCAGGCGGCGCTCGACGACGACGCGGCCGAGGGCGATGGTGACCGGACGCTGAACGTCTCGGCGAGTACGACGGAAGTCCTGCGGCACCGTGATGTCGCCGAACTGTCCGCGGTCGACCGCGCCGAACTCGCGCGGCTCTTCGGCACGCTTCGGCCGCGGTCACCTGTCCGGCGGGCAACGCGGCAGCGGCCGTCGCACCGCGGCGCGATCGACCCGCGGCGCACGCTCCGCGCCCAGCTCCGCCAGGTCGGCGAACCGGCGCGCGTCCACTACCGCCGCCGGGGCGTCCGCCCACGACGGGTCGTCGTACTGATCGACGTCTCCGGATCCATGCGCCCGTACGCCGACAGCCTGTTGCGGCTCGCGCACACGATGGTCCAGCAGGCGCCGCGGACCGTCGAGGTCTTCACGATCGGCACGCGGCTCACCAGGGTGACGCCGGCGTTGCGGCGGCGCGATCCGGAGTTGGCGTTGCGGTCGGCGGGTGACGTCGTACCGGACTGGTCGGGCGGGACGCGGCTGGGTGAGGTACTGAAGGTGTTCCTGGACCGGTGGGGTCAGCGCGGTACGGCGCGGCGCGCGGTCGTCGTGGTGTGCAGCGACGGGTGGGAGCGGGGCGACGCCGCGTTGCTCGGTGCCCAGTTGGAGCGGCTCGCGGGGCTCGCGCACCGGGTGGTGTGGCTGAACCCGCACCGCGGCAAGCGCGGGTACGAGCCGGTGCAGGCCGGGATCGTCGCCGTCCTGCCGCATTTGGACGATCTCGTCGCCGGGCACAGCCTGGCGAGCTTCGCGGAACTGCTGGAGGTGGTGGCCGATGCGTGACGTGCTCGACCGGTTGCTGGCGTGGTGGGAGGCGGGCGAATCGGTTGCCGTGGGCACCGTTGTCGCGACATTCGAGTCGGCGCCGCGGCCGCCTGGTGCGGTGATGCTGGTCGGTCCGGGGCTGGAGGCGGTCGGCAGTGTGTCGGGCGGCTGCGTCGAGGGCGCGGTCTACCAGTTGGGTGAGGAGGTCCTGGAGTCCGGCGAGCCCGTCCTGCAGCGGTACGGCGTGAGCGACGAGTCGGCCTTCGCTGTCGGTCTCACCTGCGGCGGCATCATCGACATCTTCGTCGAGCGGGTCGACCGTACGTCGTTCCCGGAACTGGGCGCGCTCGCTGCGGACATCACTGCCGGGCGCCCGGTCGCGGTCGCGACCGTCGTGGCCCATCAGGACCCGGCACGCATCGGCCGCCGCCTCGTCGTCCGCCCCGCACCGGACACCGCGGCGACGCCGAACGTCGCGGCGCACGGCGGTCCGGGCGCGGGGAGTGGGGTGCTGGCGAGTGGGGGACTGGGATCGGACCGGGCCGACGACGCGGTGGCCGACGATGCGCGTGGGTTGCTGGCCAGCGGGCGGACCGAGACGCTGGAGTACGGGCCGGACGGGCAGCGCCGCGGCGAGGGGATGCGCGTGTTCGTGGCGTCGTACGCCCCGGTGCCGCGGATGCTGGTGTTCGGGGCGATCGACTTCGCGGCGGCGGTCGCGCGGCTCGGGTCGTTCCTCGGGTACCGCGTCACGGTCTGCGACGCGCGCGCCGTGTTCGCGACCGCGTCCCGGTTCCCGTTCGCCGACGAGGTCGTCGTCGACTGGCCGCACCGGTACGTGTCGGCGGAGGCCGCGGCGGGACGGCTCGACGACCGGACGGTGATGTGTGTGCTGACGCACGACCCGAAGTTCGACGTACCGCTGCTGGAGGTCGCGCTGCGGTTGCCGCAGGTCGCGTACATCGGCGCGATGGGTTCGCGGCGGACGCACGACGACCGGCTGAAACGGTTGCGCGAGGCGGGCCTGACCGAGGCCGAACTGGCCCGGCTGTCGAGCCCGATCGGCCTCGACCTCGGCGCGCGGACGCCGGAGGAGACGGCGGTCAGCATCGCCGCCGAGATCATCGCCCAGCGCTGGGGCGGCGCCGGGCAGCGGCTCTCGGCCGCGGCGGGACCCATCCACCACTGAATCTTGTCGGCGGCGAGTCAACAGGAGCACGATCACAGGTACGGCGATTGCGACGGCTGGAGGCGGGGCGATGACCCGGATCACGGTGAAGGTCGACGGAAGCAGCTTCACGGACGAGGTGGAGCCGCGCACGCTGCTGGTGCACTATCTGCGCGAGCAACTGGGGAAGACGGGCACCGTGGTCGGCTGCGACACCAGCAACTGCGGCGCCTGCACGGTTCACCTGGACGGGCGCAGCGTGAAGTCCTGCTCGCTGCTCGCGGTCCAGGCCGACGGCCACGAGGTCACCACGATCGAAGGGCTCGCGACCAACGGGCAGCTGCACCCGATGCAGCAGGCGTTCCACGAGAACCACGCTTTGCAGTGCGGCTACTGCACGCCGGGGATGATCATGCAGTCCCTCGATCTGATTGCCGACAATCCGAATGCCGACGATGAGGAGATCCGGCACGGCCTCGAGGGCAACCTGTGCCGCTGCACCGGCTACCAGAACATCGTCAAGGCCGTCCGCGCCTGCGCGGCAACCGCTGCCGGCCGGCCAGGACCTGTCGACGAACCGAGTGCTGCCGGAGGTGTGTCATGACGGCGACCGAGGAACGGCGTGCGGCCGAGGTCGGTGCGCCGCGGCGGCGCAAGGAGGACGCTCGGCTGATCACCGGGCGGACCCGCTGGACCGACAACATCGTGCTGCCCGGGATGCAGCACCTCGCGATGGTGCGCAGCCCGTTCGCGCACGCCCGGATCACCTCCATCGACACCGAGGCCGCCAAAGCCGCGTCCGGCGTCGTGGCCGTGATCACCGGCGCCGACATCGCCGACGAACAAGGCGCCCTGCCGAACGCGTGGGCCGTCATCCCCGACCAGAAGGCCCCCACGCACCCGTCCATGGCGGTCGACCACGTCGCGTTCGCCGGCGAGATCGTCGCGATGGTGATCGCGCGCACGCCGGCCGAGGCGAACGACGCGGCCGACCTGGTGGACGTCGACTACGAGGAACTCGCACCCGCCCTCGACCTCAAGGCAGCGGCCCGCGACGAGGTACTGGCGCATCCGGACCTCGGGACGAACGTGTCCGCGGTCTGGTCGTACGACTCCGCCGAGGCCGGCAACGGCGAAGACGTCGAGGCAGCGATCGCGGCCGCCCGCGACGGCGGGATCGTGATCGAGCAGGAGTTCCGCCAGCAACGGCTGATCCCCGCGTTCATGGAGCCGCGGTCGATTGTCGTCGATCCGACAACTGAACAAATGACCGTGTGGTCGTCGACCCAGGTGCCGCACTTCGTGAAGATCTTCATCGCGCTCGTGCTCGGCATCCCGGAGAGCAAGATCCGGGTGATCGCGCCGGACGTCGGCGGCGGTTTCGGCGGCAAGCTCCAGTTCACGCCGGAAGAGGTACTGACGGTCATCGCGGCCCGCCGTACCGGGAAGCCCTGTAAATACAGCGAGTCCAGGTCCGAGTCGCTGATGTCCGCGCACCACGGCCGCGACCAGTGGCAGCAGCTGACCCTCGCCGCGAACGCCGACGGCACGGTCACCGGCCTGAAGGTGGAACTGATCGCGGACATGGGCGCGTACCTCGGCCTGGTCACCTCGGCGATCCCGCTGCTCGGCGCGTTCATGTACAACGGCATCTACAAGTTCCCGGCGTACCACCTCGGCATCACCAACGTGTTCACGAACAAGACCTGGACCGACGCGTACCGCGGCGCCGGCCGGCCCGAGGCGACGTACGCGATCGAACGCCTGATGGACGAGCTGGCCGCCCGCGTCGGCGCCGACCCGCTGGAGATCCGGGAGAAGAACTGGATCAAGCACGACGAGTTCCCGTTCACGACGGTGTCCGGGCTGCGGTACGACTCCGGCAACTACGAGGCCGCGACCGCCAAGGCGCGCGAGCTGTTCCGGTACGACGACCTGCGCGCGGAGCAGGTCCGGCGCCGCGAGTCGGGCGACCCGGTGCAGCTGGGGATCGGCGTGTCCACGTTCACCGAGATGTGCGGGCTCGCGCCGTCGCGCTGGCTCGGCTCGATGGGGTACGTCGGCGGCGGCTGGGAGCACGCGTCGGTGCGGATGCTGCCGACCGGGAAGGTCGAGGTGGTGACCGGGACCAGCCCGCACGGTCAGGGCCACGAGACCGCGTGGAGCCAACTGGTCGCGGACCGGTTGGGCGTGCCGTTCGAGGACGTCGAAGTACTGCACGGTGACACACAGGTCGCCGTACGCGGGCTGGACACGTACGGCTCGCGGTCGCTGGCGGTCGGCGGGATGGCGGTGCTGGCCGCCGCGGACAAGGTGGTCGAGAGGGCGAAGCCGATCGCGGCGCAGCTGCTGGAGGCGAACCCGGACGACCTCGAGTTCACCGCTGGCCGGTACGGCGTCCGCGGGACCGACGCCGGGATGACGATGGCGGAGCTGGCGTTCGCGGTGTTCCAGGGGCACAAGCTGGACGGCTCCGCGGAGGCGTGCCTGGACGCGGACGCGACGCTCGACCCGGAGGACTTCTCATTCCCGCACGGCACGCACTTGTGCGCGGTCGAGGTCGACACCGAGACCGGTGGGACCAAGATCCGGTCGTACGTCTGCGTCGACGACGTCGGGGTGGTGGTGAACCCGTTGATCGTCGAGGGCCAGGTGCACGGCGGGCTGGCGCAGGGCATCGCGCAGGCGCTGTACGAGGAAGCGGTGCACGACGAGACCGGGACGCTGGTCACCGGGTCGTTCGACCAGTACCTGGTACCGGGAGCTCCGGATCTGCCGGCTTTCGAGACCGCGCGGACCGAGACGCCGGCGACGACGAACCAGCTCGGCGTGAAGGGCGTCGGCGAGGCCGGCACGATCGCGTCGACTCCGGCTGTCGTCAATGCGATTGTCGACGCGCTGCGTCCGCTGGGCGTCACCGACGTACCGATGCCTTGTACGCCGTACCGCGTGTGGAAGGCGATCCAGGAAGGCGGCCAGAACAAGGAGGCAGGGTCATGATCCCGGCGGCGTTCGAGTACTTCGCTCCCACGACGGTCGACGAGGCGCTCGGGTTGCTGCGCGAGCACGACGACGCGAAGGTGCTCGCGGGCGGGCAGAGCCTGATGCCGGCGTTGCGGCTGCGGCTGGCGGCGCCGGAGGTGATTGTCGACATTCAGAAGATCGACGATCTACAGGGCGTGCGGGACGACGGCGACGCGCTGGTGATCGGCGCGATGACCCCGCACAGCGTGGTGCAGTCCGATCCGCTGGTCGGCGAGCACGCCCGACTGATCTCGTTGGCCACGGCAACGATCGGTGATCCGCAGATCCGGCACCGCGGTACGTTCGGCGGGTCGCTGGCGCACGCGGATCCGGCGGCGGACCTGCCCGCGGTCGCGGTCGCGCTGGAGGCGTCCTTCGTCATCGCGGGCGCCGAGGGACGGCGTACGGTGCCCGCCGCGGAGTTCTTCCAGGGCGTGTTCAGTACGGCGCTCGGCGAGGACGAGCTGCTGGTGGAGGTGCGGGTGCCGAAGTATACCGGGTGGGGCGCGCACTACGAGAAGTTCAACCGGGTCGCGCAGGCCTGGTCGATCGTGTCGGTCGCGGCGGCGGTCCGGCTGGACGGCGACAGGATCGCGGAGGCGCGGGTCGGGCTCGGCAACATGGGCGCGACGCCGGTACGGGCGACCGCGGTCGAGGCGGCTCTGGTGGGGCAGCCGGCGACCGCGGACGCCGTACGGGAGGCCGCGGCGCGGGCGGCGGACGGGACGTCGCCGACGAGTGATCTGAACGGCGACGCGGACTACCGGCGGCATCTCGCCACGGTGCTCACCCGGCGGGCGGTCCTGGCAGCGGCAGGTACGACGTGAAGCTCGAGCACAAGTTCGTCGTACCGGCCACGGTCGAGCAGACCTGGTCCGCGTTCAACGACCTCGAAAGGGTGGTGCCATGTTTCCCCGGCGCCACCCTGGAGTCGTACGAAGGCGACGACTTCACCGGCTCGTGCAAGGTGAAGCTCGGGCCGGTGTCGTTGCAGTACTCGGGCAACGGCACCTTCGTCGAGCGTGACGAGAGCGATCATCACGCCGTGATCGAGGCCAAGGGCAAGGACAAGCGCGGCAACGGTACGGCGAGCGCGCGGGTCACCACCCGCCTGACCGCCGGGCCAGACGGGACTACCGAGGTCAGCGTCGACACCGACCTGACCATCACCGGTCGTCCCGCTCAGTTCGGCCGCGGCCTCATCCAGGACGTCTCGAACAGGCTCCTCGACGAGTTCACCGCCTGCTTGAAGACCAAGCTGGGCACGTCTGTGGAAGAGGAGCCTGTCCGAGAGCCGACAAGCCCACTGGAGTCCGATGCCGTGGTACTCGACCTCGGCAACACACTGCTCCCGGCACTGGCCCGCCGCGCAGCGCCGTACCTGATCGGGGCTGTCCTGGCGTTGCTCGTACGCCGGCTGTTCCGCCGCTGAGCTCAGCCTGCCTCAGCGCTCAGCGTGTGGGCGACTGACCGCCGGGCCGCGAGCCGTGCAGGCACGGCGGTGAGCACAGCTGTCGCCAGAAGCGTCGCGAGCACGGTGGCCAACAGCCACCACCGTGGCGGCATGACAGTAGCCCCGCGGCTGGTGAACGCGAACAGCACAACGCCCGCATACACCCCGGCCGCAGCACCCGGCACTGCAGGCAGAAGCTGAGCAAAGGACAGCCCTGCCGAGACTTGGCCGGGCGTGGCGCCCAGAGCGCGCGTGACCGCCATACTCGCCCGGGCCTCCATCGCCGTCATCCAGGTCATCGCGATGGTGTTCAGGAGGGCCAGTAGGGCGAGCAGGACCGTTACCGCGAGCAGCAGACGGCGGTCGACCACGTCCCGCCCGTTCGGTAGCGACGACGCGATGCCGTAGCCGCGCACCGGCTGCGCGTAGAAGGTCAGCAACGCAGTCAGGCCCGTCAGCGTGACCGCGGTCGAGCAGGAGTGCAGTACGGCGCGTCCCGGCCGGCGTGCGGTCAGCCTTACCCCTAGCAGCAGCGGTGTGGGCAGCAGAGCCGACAGCGACGTCAGCCAGGGTCGGTGACGCGGGTACTGCGCTGTGCTGCTCAACGCGGCAACGGTTGCGGTGCGGAGAGCCCGCACTGTTGGAGGCAGTGTGGTCAGCAGCGCCACGCCCAACGCAAGGGCCGTGGTTGCCGCGAGAGTCAGGCCCGTTGGACCCAGGACGTCACCGATGCGGCTGTCGGTCGGGTTGGCGATCGCAGGCTCGACCAGTCGCGCCACAACGAGGCCCAGTGCCTCTGCCAGCAGTGCGAGAACCAGGTACTCCGTCAGCAGGACCACGCCGATCTGGCCGGGCGTCGCACCGACAGCCTTGAGCAGTCCGGCGCGGCGGATCTGTTCGGTGGCCCGTCCGGCGGCCAGCGCAGCCACACCGGCGACAGCCAGGAAGCCGAGCAGCCAGCCGCCGACGACAAGCATCGGCTGAGTGTTCCGGACGATGTGGCCGTCTTGGCCTGCGATGAACTGCCACGAATGCATGTTCAGCCGGACAGAGAGATCACGGTGCGCGAGCCGGAAAGTCTCCGTGGCGTCAGGGTCTCGCAGCTTCAGGTCCAGCGCCGTGGTGATGGCCAGGTCCCGTCCCGCCAGCACACGCGCGTCCGAGGCCGTCAGCCAGAGCAGACCGGTGTAGTCACTCGGTCCGCCCAGTGGGCCGATGCCTGCGGACCAGGGATAGATCGACGTCGCCGCGGTCACGGCGATCCCGACGACCGGGTACGTACGACCGGAGACAGCGACTCGATCGCCCACATGCACGCCGAGCGCTGTGGCGAAGCCCCGCTCGAGGACAGCCCCGCCGGGACGAACCCAAGCGCCTGAAGTCACCAGTGGGCGGTCGACCGCACCAGGAGTCGGACTGGCGCCGTGGACCACCACGCTGGAGCTGTAGCCGCGCGCGGTCAGAGTGCCGTAGACGATGTCGTACGGGCCGTTGTGGGCAACAACATCGGGGTCCTCGGCCAGTGCGTTCAGGGTCGCGGTCGCCGCAGGTCCGGTGTCCGGAGCGAGTACGACGAGGTCCGGACCGGCAGTGGCCGCTCGGGTCTGCACGTAGAGGGACTGGCTCGCGTTGTACAACGACAGTCCGAGAGCCAGCGTGGCAGTGGCTGCCGTCACCGCGAGCACGAGCATGCCTGCATGCGCTTTGTGCCGTCGTACGTCGGCCAGCACCAGCCGTACGACGAGGAGCAACCGACCCACGCCGGTCAGCCCTCCAGCCCGACGAGACCACTGAGCCGCCCGGCGCTGGTGCCCGCGAGGTGCGTGTCGTCGACGAACATCCCGTCGCGCATCGAGATCAGCCGGTCCGCGGTCGCGGCGACCCGCTCGTCGTGGGTGACGACGACCAGCGTCTGACCCGTCGCCCGCAGATCGTTGAAGATGCGCAGTACGTCGAGGGTGGCCGCGCTGTCCAGGTTGCCGGTCGGTTCGTCGGTGAGCACGACCTGCGGCTCGTTGGCGAGGGCACGTGCGATGGCGACCCGCTGGCGCTGACCGCCGGACAGCTGGGATGGGAGGTGCCGGGAGCGGTCCGCCAGCCCGACTTGATCCAGCAGCAAATCCGCGCGGCGCCTGGCCGCGCGACGCGACTGTCCGGCCAGTAGTGCCGGCAGCTCAACGTTCTCAGCCGCTGTCAGTTCGTCGACCAGGTGGAAGGCCTGGAAGACGAAGCCGATCGAGCGGCGGCGTAGACGCGCCAGGGCACGCTCGCTGAGTGTGTCGGTACGACGGCCCGCCACCCAGACCTCACCCTTGGTCGGTCGCTCCAGGCCACCAAGCAGATGCAGGAGCGTGGACTTGCCGCAGCCGCTCGGGCCCATGACCGCCAGCGTCTGGCCCTCGGGTACGTCGAGGTCGAGGTCGTCGACCGCACGTACCCAGCTGTCTCCGTCACCGTGCTCCTTCACCAGGCCGCGAACCCGGATCAGTTGAGTCGACTCGTTCATACGTCCTCGGATTCGTTGCGTCGCTGGGAGCTCGGGCGCTGGGCGGAACCGCGTTCACAGGCGTCCAGCCAGCGCAGGTCGGCCTGCAACCGCAGTACCACGCCTTCGAGTAGGGCGGAGGCGGGCGAGTCGGGTGGCTCGGACAGGGCCGATTGCTGTGCCTCCCGCAGCGTCCGCAGGAGCTCGCGACGCTGCGCGCCGATCAGTTGCACCGGATCGGCGAGCCGGGACGCCGCGGCCGCGACGAGCTTGAGGTGGAACTCGACCAGGTCCGGCTTGGGCCAGCCCACCTCGGTCAGCCACGCCGCCACGCGCTCCTGCCCGGCGGGAGTCACGGCGTACACCTTGCGGTCCGGCTTCTCGGCGACCCGCTCACAAACCACCAGCCCAGCCTTCTCCAGCCGCGACAGCGTGACGTAGATCTGCCCGGGATTCATCGGCTCACCGAACGGCCCGAGACTGCGCCGCAGCCGCGCCCGCAACTCGTACCCGTGCGACGGCTCCTTGGCCAGCATCGCCAGCACCGCGTCCTGCACTCGACCCCCTAACAGTTAGCCCGTAGCTAACCGTTATCCACGAGCGATGTCAAAGCCCGTCCCGGCAGGCCCGGTCGGCCAGCCGCGTCGTCTCCGGCAGGCGATACCGGGGTGCTAGGTGCAAGACATGCGCTACGGCCGTCGCGAGACTCACCCGATGCCCGACGGACACGTAGACCGGCTTGATTCCGTTCTGGGTCCGCAACGCCGTTCCGACTGTTTCGTCGTTGTCGACGAGCGCGGCCGTGGCGCCCCGTTCGCTGCCCAGCTCCGCGTGCGTCCCGACGAAGGCGTTCTTCGCGACTCCGATCGCCGGGATGCCGGTCAGTACGCCGAGATGGCAGGCCAGCCCGAAGCGTCGCGGATGCGCGAGACCCTGCCCGTCGCACACCAACAGGTCCGGCGCGGACTCCAGTCGATCGAGTGCCGCGAGCAAGGCCGGTACCTCGCGGAACGCGAACAGCCCGGGTACGTACGGGAATCGCGTTTCCCCGACGACCACGGCGCGCTCGACCTCGCGCAGCGTCTCGCGGTCGAGTACGACGACCGCCGCGGCCAGGTGGTCTCCGTCGTACGCGACGTCGAGGCCGGCGACGCGCCGTACGACGCCGGGGTGGTCGGTGGGATCGACCAGCGATTGCAGCTCGTTCTGGACCGCGATGGCCTCGGTCTCGGTCGTCGGCCAGTCCATCAGTCGAAGGTCGGTGCCCCGGCCGGCCATTCGACGAGTTCGAAGCGGTAGCCGTCGGGGTCGACGACCCAGGACGTCTTCGGGCCGTCGGAGCCGCCGGGGAGTTCGGGCTCGCCGGGATTCAGGCCGGCGGCGGTGAGCCGGTCGACGGTCTCGGCGAGCGACTCGACCTCAATGGCGAAGTGCTGGAACCCGCCGGCCTCGACCGGTCCGTCGGCGGGCCGATGCACGAGTTCGAGGGACACCGACGGCTCGTCCGGGAGCCGGAGCCAGACCAGGCTGGAGCCGTCGTCGAACGGAATCTTGCTGAGCTCGAGGTAGCCGACCTTCCGGTAGAAGGCCAGTGAACGGTCCAGGTCGCTGACGCGCAGCGCGAAGAGGATTGTCCTCATGTCGACGATCCAACTGGTGGCACTGGGCGCCGTCAACCGAACCGCGTGGGAGAGGATGTGGCCATGCGGATTCTGATTGCGCCGGACAAGTTCGCGGGGACGTTGACGGCCGTAGAGGCTGCGGCGGCCATCGAGGAAGGGTGGCGGCGGCGCGATCCGGACGCCGAGGTGCTGGTGGCGCCGATGGCTGACGGCGGTCCCGGGTTCATCGACGTGCTGTCCGCGGTGGTCGACGGGACCTTGCTGTCGGTCACCGTGCGCGGACCGCTCGGCACGGAAACCCCGGCGACCGTGCTGCTCGCGGGTGAGACGGCGTACGTCGAGACCGCGCAGGCGTGCGGGCTGCACCTGGTGGAGCCGAAGCAGCGGCGGCCCGAGGACGCGACGACGTACGGCGTGGGGCAGCTGATCACCGCCGCGATCGACGCCGGTGCGAAGCGGATCATCCTCGGCCTCGGCGGCTCCGGTACGAACGACGCCGGCGCCGGCCTGCTCGCCGCGCTCGGCGCGACCGCGGAATCAGGTCAGCTGGACGGCGGAGCCGCCGGCCTCGCCGGATTGACCGCGGTCGACCTGCAGCCTGCCCGGGACCGCGTCGCGGGCGTCGAGTTCGTCGCGGCCAGCGATGTCGAGAACCCGATGCTCGGGCTGCGCGGCGCGACGAACGTGTTCGGCTCGCAGAAGGGGATCACCGACGAGCGGAAGCCGGAGGTCGACGGCTGGCTGACGCACTTCGCGGAGCTCGCCGACCGGAAGACCGCGGACCAGAAGGGCGCCGGCGCCGCGGGCGGCCTCGGTTACGCACTGCTACTGCTCGGCGCCGAACGGGTCTCCGGCATCGACCTGGTCGCCGAGCTGACCGGGCTCAAGCAGAAGGCCTCCCAGGTCGACCTGGTGCTCAGCGGTGAGGGTGCGTTCGACTTCCAGTCCCGCGACGGCAAGGTGATCGCCGGCGTCGCGAAGGTGGCGAACGACGCGATGCGGCCGTGCGTCGTACTCGCGGGCAAGGTCCTGATCGGGTCCCGCGAGATGCGCTCGATGGGCGTCGAGTCGGCGTACGCGCTGGTCGACGCGGTCGGCGAGGAGCAGGCCTTCGCGGACCCGCACGGCTCGCTCGCGGCGGTCGCGGAGCGTGTCGCCCGGACGTGGGCCCGCTGATCACCTGGTGGTGTGGTAGTTGATCCGTGAAATTGGTGTGCGACCATGGGAATGAGCGCGGACCGGCTTGTGTTGGACCGTGTTGACAAGAGACTTCCGTGCCGACGGAGCTGTGCGCCGGCACTTGAGCAGATGACTGGAGTCAGGGATGACTGAAGCGCAGACCGAGCAGGCCGCCGCCACTGGTGTTCTCCTTACCGACGGAGCCGCCGCGAAGGTGAAGGCGCTGCTCGACCAGGAAGGCCGCGACGACCTCGCGCTGCGGGTCGCCGTGCAGCCGGGTGGGTGCTCCGGGCTGCGGTACCAGCTGTTCTTCGACGAGCGTCAGCTCGACGGTGACGTGGTGGCCGACTTCGACGGTGTGAACGTCGTCACCGACCGGATGAGCGCGCCGTACCTGAAGGGCGCGACGATCGACTTCGTCGACACAATCGAGAAGCAGGGCTTCACGATCGACAATCCGAACGCCACCGGCTCCTGCGCCTGCGGCGACTCGTTCAACTGAGCCCGTTCGGCTAGGCCTCCCCGAAGCCCCCGGTCACCGCGGTGACCGGGGGCTTCGGCGTGTCCGGACTTCGGAAGAGATCGTCCCAATGTATGAATCACACGTTTGTTGGGTACGGCTGGCCACGTGTGGGACTACATAACTGAGCGTTACTCGCAACTGCTCTACCAGAGCTACCAGCACCTCAGCCTGGTGATCCAGTGCGTGCTGCTGGCCACGGTGATCGCGGTCGGCCTCGCCGTCGTGGTGCACCGGAATCCGCGGATCGCGTCGCTGGCCGGCGCGGTCAGCGCCGTCGGGCTGACCATCCCGTCGTTCGCGCTGCTCGGCCTGATGATCCCGATCGCCGGCATCGGTACGGCGACCTCGGTGGTCGCGGTGACCTTCTACGCGTGCCTGCCGATCCTGCGCAACGCGGTCGTCGGCCTGGCCGGCGTGGACGCGACGCTGATCGAGTCGGCCCGCGGGATGGGCATGGGCGCGGCGCGGACCCTGCTGCGGATCGAGCTGCCGCTGGCCTGGCCGGTGATCCTCGCCGGCGTCCGGGTCTCGGCCCAGATGTCGATGGGCATCGCGGCGATCGCGGCGTACGTGCTCGGGCCCGGCCTGGGCAGCTTCATCTTCACCGGTCTGACCCAGATCGGTGGCGCGAACGCGCTGAACTCCGCGCTGGTCGGCACGCTCGGCGTGGTCCTGCTCGCTCTGATCCTGGACGCCATGCTGCTGCTCGTCGGCCGCCTGACCACCTCGAGGGGTATCCGTGCCTGAATCCGAACCACACGTCAGCGGCGTCGACATCGAGCTGACCGATGTCGTCAAGCGGTACCCGGGCCAGAAGAAGCCGGCCGTCGAAAGCCTGTCCCTGCACATCCCGGCCGGCGAGATCGTGATGTTCGTCGGCCCGTCCGGCTGCGGCAAGACCACCTCGCTGAAGATGATCAACCGGCTGATCGAGCCGACGTCCGGCAGCATCCGGATCGGCGGCGAGGACGTCAGCCGGCAGAACGACGACGACCTGCGGCGCCGGATCGGGTACGTGATCCAGGGCGGCAGCCTGTTCCCGCACATGACCGTCACGCAGAACATCGCGCTCGTCCCGGGCCTGCTGGGTTGGGACAAACGCCGTACGGCGGAACGCGTCGACGAGCTGCTCGAACTCGTCGGGCTCGACCCGCAGCGGTACCGCGACCGCTACCCGCGGGAGCTCTCCGGCGGCCAGCAGCAACGCGTCGGGGTGGCGCGCGGGCTGGCCGCGGACCCGCCGGTGATCCTGATGGACGAGCCGTTCGGCGCGGTCGACCCGATCACCCGGCAGCGGCTGCAGGACGAGCTGCTCAGCATCCAGGAGGAGCTGCGTAAGACGATCGTTTGCGTCACCCATGACTTCGACGAGGCGGTGAAGCTCGGCGACCGGATCCTGATCCTCACCGAGGGTGCGCAGATCGCGCAGTACGACACCCCGGAGGCGATCCTCGCGAACCCGGCGAACCGGTTCGTCGCGGACTTCGTCGGCGCAGGTGCCGCGCTCAAGCAGCTGACACTGAGCCGGGTCAGCGAGATCGAGCTGACCCAGCCGACGGTCGCGGAGATCGGCGACCCGGCACCGGAGGTACTGCGGGCCGCCAAGGCCGCGGGTGACGACTCCGTGGTCGTGCTCGACCGGCGCCGGCGGCCGGTGGACTGGATGTGGACCACCGATTTGTCGAATGTCGACAATGTGCCGGCCCCACCCGATGACAGTGACCTGGTGACGATCGACCGGCGCGCGACGCTGAACGACGCGCTCGACACGATGCTGATGTCCAGCCACGGGAGTGCTGTGGTGACCGGCCGCCGTGACGAGTACCTCGGCGTCGTCGACTTCCAGACCGTGCTCACCCGCATCCAGGACGGCAACGGTCACGCAGACGGGAATGACCACACGGACGGGAATGGCCGGCCGGATCCGGATGGGAACGGGCGGCCGGAGGCGGAGGTCGCGCCGTGACCGCACTCGATCCGGGACCCGATCTCAAGCCGCGGGAGAACCTCGCGGACGCGAAGGCGACCGCCGCCGGTCTCGCCGCCGGGCGGGCGCGGCGGCCGTCGTGGGGGCTGCTGATCGGGCAGCCGCTGTTCGTCGCGGTCGTCGTCGCGGCCTGGGCGATCTGGCGCTCGCAGGCCGAACTCGACTCGATCGAGCAGCGCCAGCTGGACTGGAAACTGGTCGGCCGGCTGACCGTCGAACACCTCGAACTCACCGCGGTGGCCACGATCATCGTGCTGCTGGTCGCCGTACCGCTCGGCATCATGTTGACCCGGCCGCGGTCCCGCCGGGCCGCCCCGGTCGTGGTCGCGGTGGCGAACGCGGGCCAGGCGGCGCCGGTGATCGGCCTGATCGTGCTGCTCGCGATCTGGCTCGGCTTCGGCTTCTGGACCGCGATCCTGGCGCTCTGCCTCTACGCGATCCTGCCGGTACTACGGAACACGATCGTCGGTCTGCAAGGCGTCGACCGGACCCTCGTCGAGGCCGGGCGCGGCATGGGCATGTCGAGTGCCGCAGTACTGCGCCGGATCGAATTGCCGCTCGCGGTGCCGGTGATCATGGCCGGCATCCGCACCGCGCTGGTCCTGGTCGTCGGTACGGCGACGCTCGCCACGTTCATCGACGCCGGGGGACTGGGCAGCTTGATCACCACCGGCATCCGGTTGCTGCGGTATCCCGTGCTGATCAGCGGCGCCCTCCTCGTCGCGGCGCTCGCGCTGCTGATCGACTGGGCGGGCCGCGTACTCGAAGAGATCACCCGACCGAGAGGACTCGGATGAAGCGGCTGGTAGCGGCGGTGTCCGCGCTCCTCGTTGTGCTGTCCGGCTGCGGCCTGGGGACCAGCGGCGGCTTCGTGCCGACCGGTGCGCTCCAGGGCCCACTGAGTTCGGTGAAGGGCCTGGACGGGCTCACGATCGGCATCGGGTCGAAGAGCTTCCAGGAGCAGTTGATCCTCGGCAAGATCGCCGCGATCCTGATGCGCTCCGCCGGCGCCGACGTCCAGGACCTGACCAACATGCCCGGCAGCGACACGTCCCGGCAGGCGATGATCCAGGGCCAGATCCAGATGTCGTGGGAGTACACCGGGACGGCGTGGATCTCGTACCTCGGCCACGACACCGGGATCCCGGACAAGCAGCAGCAGTACGACGCGGTGCGCAAGGAGGACGAGCAGAAGTACGGCTTCATCTGGCTGAAGCCCGCGCCGATGAACAACAGCTACGGCTTCGCGATGACGCGGAAGGAGTCCGAGCGGCTGGGCATCACCAAGCTGTCCCAGGTCCGGTCGGTGCCGGTCAAGGAGCGGACGTTCTGCGTCGAGTCCGAGTTCGCGAACCGCAACGACGGGTTCGAGCCGATGCTGAAGCACTACGGGATCCCGTTGGGTTCCGGCGTACCGCGGGACAACATCCGGACGCTGGATACCGGCGCGGTGTACGCCGCGACGAGCAAGGGGGACTGCCGGTTCGGGGAGATCTTCACCACGGACGGGCGGATCAAGTCCCTCGACCTGGTGGTGCTGGAGGACGACAAGAAGTACTTCCCGGCGTACAACGTGGCTCCGGTGATCAGCAAGAAGGTGCTGGACGAGTACCCGCAGTTGCGGGACCTGCTGCAGCCGGTGTCGGACAAGCTGACCGACGAGGTGCTGATCGAGCTCAACGCGCAGGTCGACGTCGACGGCCGCGAGCCCGCCGACGTCGCCATGGACTGGCTCGTCAAGGAAGGCTTCGTCAGCCGCGACTGACACGCGCACTCAACTCCTTGTGGTTCACGAATGCACATGGTTAACCTTCGGATTGTCAACAAAACTACGACCTGACCCGTGCGGGCGTGTGAACTACGTGCGGGTGGGCACTCGGGTGAGGCCGTATGACGACAGGAGGAAACCGTGGACGCCGAGACCCCGCCAGCGGGCCCTGCTGATTCTTCCGGGGCCGCGCAGCCCCAGGACCGGCCGCCCGTGAGTCCGCCGCAGACCACGACGGAGAAGGAGCAGCCGCCCGGAGTACTGAGGAAAGCCATCGCCGCCTCGGCGATCGGCAACGCCACGGAGTGGTTCGACTACGGCATCTACGCGTACGGCGTGACGTACATCTCGGCGGCGATCTTCCCGGGTGACACCGAGAGCCAGACGCTGCTCGCCCTGATGACGTTCGCCGTCTCGTTCCTGGTCCGGCCGCTCGGCGGCCTGGTCTGGGGCCCGCTCGGCGACCGGCTCGGCCGCAAGCAGGTGCTGGCGATCACGATCCTGATGATGTCCGGCGCGACGCTGCTCGCCGGCCTGGTTCCGTCGTACGACACGATCGGGATCTGGGCGCCGATCCTGCTGGTGCTGCTGCGGATGATCCAGGGCTTCTCGACCGGTGGCGAGTACGGCGGTGCCGCGACCTTCATGGCCGAGTACGCGCCGAGCCGCAAGCGCGGGTTCCTCGGCAGCTTCCTGGAGTTCGGCACGCTGGCCGGGTTCTCGCTCGGCGCCCTGCTGATGCTGGGCTTCTCGCTGGTGCTCGGCGACGAGGCGATGCACGCCTGGGGCTGGCGGCTGCCGTTCCTGGTCGCCGCGCCGCTCGGCCTGGTCGGCGTCTACCTCCGGTCCCGGCTCGAGGACACGCCGGTCTTCCGCGAGCTCGAGGAGAAGGGCCAGAAGGAAGAGGAGACGGCGACCCAGTTCAAGGACCTGCTGGCCGGTTACTGGGCACCGATCCTGCGGCTCGGCGGCATGGTGATCGCGCTGAACGTCGTGAACTACACGCTGCTCTCGTACATGCCGACGTACCTGGAGAAGGAGATCGGGCTGAGCGCGGACCAGTCCCTGATCGTGCCGATCATCGGGATGCTGGCGATGATGGTGTTCGTCCCGTTCGCCGGCCGCGCCTCGGACCGGATCGGGCGAAAACCGTTGTGGTGGGCGTCGCTGGCCGGGCTGTTCGTGTTCGGCGTACCGATGTTCCTGCTGATGGGCACGAACATGCTCGGCGCGGTCATCGGGTTCGCCGTACTCGGCCTGCTGTACGTGCCGCAGCTCGCGACGATCTCGGCGACCTTCCCGGCGATGTTCCCGACCCATGTCCGGTTCGCCGGATTCGCGATCGCGTACAACGTGTCGACGTCGCTGTTCGGCGGTACGGCGCCCGCGGTCAACGACTGGCTGACGGCGAAACTGGGTGACTCGCTGGTGCCGGCGTACTACATGATGGCGGCCTGCCTCGTGGGTGCGATCGCGCTGGCGAAGGTTCCGGAGACCACGCGGTGCCCGCTGAACGGCACCGAGATCCCCGGCACCGAGGACGCCCCGCCACCGGTGGCGCTGGAGCCCGCGCACGCCAAGGCGTGAACCATGCGGAAGGCCGGTCCGCGGCTTCGCGGACCGGCCTTCTGTTGCGGTCGTCAGCTGACGACCGCTTTCGGTCAGCCGACGACCGCCGCGACGGCGTCGGACCAGAGGCCGGCGGCCTCGTCGATCTCGTCGGGGGAGACGACCAGGGCGGGGATGAACCGCACGACCTGACCCCAGGCCCCGCAGGTGAGCAGCAGCAGACCGCGGCGCGCCGCTTCCTGCTGGACCGCGGCGGCGGTCGCCGGGTCGGGTTTGCCGTCCGCGTCGCGGAACTCGTTGCCGATCATCAGGCCGAGGCCTCGTACGTCGGTGATCTGGTCGTGCTTGTCCGCGACCAGTTGCAGCGCTTGCTTGAGCTGGGCGCCGCGGTCGGCGGCGTTCTGCACGAGGTTCTCGTCCTTGATCACGTCGAGCGTCGCGAGCGCGGCCGCGCAGGCGACGGCGTTCGCGCCGTACGTGCCGCCCTGGGAACCCGGCCAGGCCTTCTCCATCAGCGCCGCCGGCGCCGCGATCCCGGACAGCGGGAACCCGGAGGCCAGGCCCTTCGCGGTCACCAGGATGTCCGGGTGCGAGCCGAAGTGGTCGCCGCCCCAGAACTTGCCGGTCCGCCCGAAGCCGGTCTGCACCTCGTCGACCACGAGCAGGATGCCGTGCGCGTCGGCGCGTTCCCGCAGGCCCGCGAAGAACCGCTCGTTCGCGGGAACGTAGCCGCCCTCGCCGAGCACCGGTTCGACGAAGAACGCCGCGGTGTCGGCCGGCGCGCTCAGCGTCTGCAGCACGTAGTCCAGCTGGCTGAGCGCGAAGTCGGTTGCCTGCTCGACGGGCCAGCCGAAGTGGCCGGGGTCGGGGAACGGCGACACGTGGACGCCCGCCATCAGTGGACTGAAGCCGGAGCGGAACTTGGTGCCGGACGTGGTCATCGAGCCTGCGGCCACGGTGCGGCCGTGGAAGCCGCCGTGGAACACGATCACGTTCGGGCGGCCGGTCGCCTGCCGGCTGAGCCGGAGCGCTGCTTCGATCGCCTCGCTGCCGGAGTTCGCGAAGAACATCCGGTCGAGGTGCCGGGGGAGGACCTCGCCGAGGCGGTCCACCAGCGTCAGCAACGGCCGGTGCATGACGGTCGTGTACTGCGCGTGGATGATCCGGCCGACCTGCTCCTGGGCCGCCGCGACCACGCGCGGGTGGCAGTGGCCGGTCGACGTGACGCCGATGCCCGCGGTGAAGTCGAGGTACCTGCGGTCGTCCTCGTCGAACAGCTGGACGCCCTCACCACGGGCGGCGACCACGCCGGTTGCCTGTTTCAGGATCTGTGAGAGCTCGGCCACGGACTTCCCCTCCAGTCGTAGGATGGTAGATTGTCGACAATCAGCGTATCTCAGCTCACGAGGCCGGTGAAGGGGTGCTCATGGACGAGTCCACGGTGGTCGAGGCCGTCGAGAAGCGGCTGTTCATCGACGGGAAATGGGTCGACGCGGACCGCGGTACGACGTTCGACGTGGTCGATCCGTCCACCGGGAAGGTGCTGTGCGCGGTCGCGGACGCTTCGCCCGCGGACGGTCGCGCGGCGCTCGAGGCCGCGGTCGCCGCGCAGCCGGCCTTCGCCGCGACGTCACCGCGAGAACGCTCGGACCTGTTGATGACGGCGTACCAGCTGTTGATGGACCGCGTCGACGAGCTCGCGTTGTTGATGACGCTGGAGATGGGCAAGCCGCTGGCGGAGGCGCGTGGCGAGATCGCGTACGCGGCCGAGTTCTTCCGGCACTTCGCAGGGGAGGCGCTGCGGATCGACGGCGGGTACCAGACGGCACCGGCCGGGAACGCGCGGTTCCTGATCACCAAGCAGCCGGTCGGGCCGTGCCTGCTGATCACGCCGTGGAACTTCCCGATGGCGATGGGGACCCGCAAGCTCGGGCCTGCGATCGCTGCGGGTTGTACGAGTGTCATCAAGCCCGCGCACCAGACGCCGCTGTCGATGCTCGCGCTGATGGGGATCCTGGCCGAGGCCGGCCTGCCGGCGGGCGCGGTCAATTGCGTCACGGCGATGGACGCGGGCGGAGTAATGGAGCCGCTGATCCGCTCCGGACTCGCGCGGAAGCTGTCGTTCACCGGGTCCACGCGGGTCGGGCGGATCCTGCTCGAGCAGTGCGCGGAGAAGGTACTGCGGACGTCGCTCGAGCTCGGCGGCAACGCGCCGTTCATCGTGTTCGAGGATGCGGACCTGGACGAGGCCGTGACCGGCGCGATCGCGGCGAAGATGCGGAACATGGGCGAGGCGTGTACGGCGGCCAACCGGATCTTCGTGCACGAGTCGGTGATCGACGAGTTCGGGCGCCGGCTCGCGGAACGGATGGGCGCGCTGACGGTCGGCCGCGGGACCGAGCCGGACGTACAGGTAGGCCCGCTGATCGACGAGGCCGGGCTGGCGAAGGTCCGCGCGCTGGTCGCGGACGCGGTCGACCGTGGTGCGACGGTGCTGACCGGCGGAGAGGTTGCTGACGGCAACGGGTACTTCTACCCGCCGACGGTGCTGACCGGCGTACCGCGGGAGGCGGCGATGGCCGACCAGGAGATCTTCGGCCCGGTGGCACCGCTGACCGCCTTCAGCACCGAGGAGGAGGTGGTCCGGGCCGCCAACGACACGGAGTACGGCCTGGTCGCCTACGTCTTCACGAACGACCTACGCCGCGCCCTCCGCGTCGCCGAGTCGATAGAAACCGGCATGGTAGGCCTCAACCAAGGCATCGTCTCCAACCCCGCCGCCCCCTTCGGCGGCGTAAAACAATCTGGCCTCGGCCGCGAAGGCGGCTCCGTAGGCATCGAAGAATTCCTCGAAACCAAGTACATCGGCATAGCAGTCAACGACTGATCCACCGGCCGGTGGGGTTCAGCGGCTGGTGGGCTCGGCGGTGCGGTTGACGAGGCGTTCTATGGCGTCGTCCATGTGGTCCATCAGGAGGCGGTCGGTGCGTTCGGGGTCGCCGGTTCGGATGGCGTTGGCGAGGCGTTCGTGCTCCAGGGCGCGGGCGTCGGCGGCGAGGTACGTCTCCTCGAGGGCGTGGATGCACATGCGGGTCTCGACGATGGACGTCTGGTGCATCCGCGTCAGCCGCGGGCTGCCGGCCAGCCGGACGAGCAGTTCGTGGAACGCGATGTCGAGTTCGCCGATCGCCTTCGGATCGCCGTCGGCGTCGAGCATCTTGTTCGCGATCGCGAGCAGCGCCGTACCGGCCGCCTCGTAGTTGCCCTGCAGGATCTTGTGGGCCGCGGCGCGTTCGATGGCCTCGCGGGCGAGGTACATGTCGCGGATGTCGTCCGGCGTCATGTCGATGACGAACAGGCCGCGGTTGCGGATCGAGACCAGCAGGCCCTCCTGGGTCAGGCGCTGCATGCCCTCGCGCAACGGGCCGCGGCTGACCCCGAGCTTGCGCGCCAGGTCGGCCTCGCCGAGCTGCGTACCTGGCTTGATCTCCCCGTGGCCGATGGCCTTGCGCAGCTTGTCGGCGATGATGCTCGGCGTCGACTCCTGGGCCAGCGGCTCGATGTAACTGGTCACTCCGATTTCCCCCTTGTGCCGAACAACGTCCCCAGAGCCGGCAACGAGGGTACCGGCCCGACCAGCTCCAGCCCCTTCCAGACCGTCACCTGGTTCGCGGTCAGGATCGGCTTGCCGACCGCGTTCTCCAAATCGTCGACGATCTCCAGCGTGTGCATCGCGGTGTCCGGCACCAGGACGGCCTCGGCGTCCGGGTGGTCGGCGGCCCGCACCATCGCGACGATCTGCTCCGGCCGCAGCGTGCCGACCTCGGCCGCGGTGATGATCCCGTTGCTGCCCATCGAGACCACCTCGACGCCGCCCGCGGTCAGGAACCGGACGAAGTGCTGCGCGACGTCCTCCGGGTACGACGCCGCGACGGCGACCCGCTGGACGCCGAGCGCCCGGCACGCGTCGACGAACGCGATCGACGTCGACGACGCCGGTACGCCGAGCGCCTGCGCCACGCCCGCGGCCTGGATGTTCGCGCCTTCACGCCCGAACACGAAGCTGCCCGACGTACACGCCCACATCACCGCGTCCGGCCGGGCCGGCTTCAGCTCCGCGGCCCCCTCGGCGAGCCGCTCCGCCCGGCCGAGGTCGAGGAGCGCGTCCACCCGGTGCGCGTCCTCGCCCACCGAGGTGATGACCACCGGCAGTTTGACCGCACCACCGAGCCGCGCCTCGAGCGCCGGGTAGTCGTCCTCGGCGCTGTGTCCGGGGTACAGCAGCCCTACCGTGACCATCGGACCTCCTGGCTTGATGCGCACCGAATAGGTAGATTGTCGACAATGTTAACCCCACGGTGCGCCCCACCCCGGCTCCCCTGTGGACAACCCCATGCCTGACCCCAACCCCACCCCCGGAAGCCCCCCGGCCCCCGACCCCGGTCCCGACGGAGCCGCGCACGGCGGCGCACGGAGCGGTGGTGCGCCGGGCGGTGGTGCGGGCGGGGATGGGGCACCCGGAGCTCGGTATGACGTTCGGCGGGTGGCTCGGGTGCTGCGGCGAGAGCTGCGGGGGGTGGTGGCCGATGATCGGCGGACTCGGGCGTTGTATGCGGCGGACGGGTCCAACTATCGGGCGGTGCCGGAGCTGGTGGTTGTGCCGGCTGATGTGGAGGACCTCGCGGCGGCTGTGACGCTGGCTGCGGGGGCGGGTGCGCCGGTGGTGGTGCGTGGGGGTGGTACGTCGATGGCGGGCAACGCGATCGGGAGTGTCGCAGGCGGCGGTGTCGTGGTCGACACCTCCCGGTACGTGAACCAGATCCTCGACATCGACCCCACCACGCGGACCGCCGTCGTCGAGCCGGGCGTCGTACTGACCGACCTGCTCGCCGCCGCGAAACCGCACGGCCTCGCGTTCGGTGCCGACCCGTCGTCCGCGAGCCGCGCGACGCTCGGCGGCATGATCGCGAACAACGCCTGCGGTGCGCACTCGGTCGCCTGGGGTACGACGGCCGACAACCTGCGCGCGCTCGACGTGGTCCTGTCCGACGGCACCCGCCTGACCCTCGACGCGACAGCCGACCGTGCCGAGGCAGCCGCCCGCCCGGGACGCGAGGGCGAACTGCACCGAGCCCTGCAGGCCTTCACCGACCGAAACGAACTCCTGATCAGGCGAAGGTTCGGCCAGTTCACCCGCCAGATCTCCGGCTACGCGCTGCATCGCCTACTAGACGACTACAACGTCGCCGGCCTGCTCTCCGGCAGCGAAGGCACCCTGGCCGCGACGCTCCGGGCGACCGTCCGCCTCGTGGAGTTGCCCAAGGCAAAGGTCCTGTGCGTACTGGGCTTCAGCGACTCGATCACCTCGGCGGACTGCGTCCCGGTCGTACTGCGCCACGCCCCGCTGACCATGGAATCCATCAACCACGAACTCGTCGACCGCCTCCCGACCGAGGTCCGCGACGCTGCGGTCCACGCCGGCCTCCCCGCAGGCAAGGCCTGGCTGCTTGTCGAGCTGGGCGGCGAGGACGAACCGTCAGCCGCCGCAGCCGCCCGCGCGATGCTGGAAGAACTGCGCGACTCCGGCTCACCCGCGACCGCCTCACTGGTCACCGACCCGAAGGCGCAAGCCGTCCTCTGGCGCTGCCGTACGGACGCCGCCGGCTTGGCGACCCGCCGCGCGGACGGCGCCGAGGCGTGGGGCGGCTGGGAGGACGCCGCCGTACCACCCGAACGTCTCGGCGCGTACCTGCGCGGCCTGGACGTACTGCTCAACCAGCACGGCCTTTCCGGTGCGTCGTACGGCCACTTCGGCGAGGGCTGCATGCACATGCGGATCGACTTCGACCTGCTCAGTCCGCGCGGCCTGACCACGTACCGCGAGTTCGTCGAACAGGCCGCCGACCTGGTCGTCGAACTCGGCGGCTCGGTGTCGGGGGAGCACGGCGACGGCAGGGCGCGCGGCGAGTTGCTCGGAAAGATGTATGGCGCCGACGGGCTGGCGCTCTTCCGCGAGCTGAAACGAATCTGGGATCCCGCGGACGTCCTGAACCCGGGCATGATCGCCGAACCGCCGCCGCTCGACCTCGCGATCCGGCACGACGGACCGGCCAAGGACCGTGGGTTGTTGACAATCTTCGACTATCCGGGCGACGACCACGACTTCGCGCAGGCGCAGCGGCGGTGTGTGGGCATCGGGAAGTGCCGCCAGACGTCCGGCAGCGTGATGTGCCCGAGCTATCAGGTCACCCGCGAGGAACTGCACTCGACCCGCGGCCGCGCGCACCTGCTGTGGGAGATGCTCCAAGGCGACGTGGTCACGGACGGCTGGCGTTCGACCGAAGTACGCGACGGGCTGGACCTCTGCCTGTCCTGCAAGGGATGCCTCTCGGACTGTCCGGTGAACGTGGACATCGCGACGTACAAGGCCGAGTTCACCCACCACCACTACGCGCGGCGGCCGTGGGCGCGCCCGTTGTCGCACTGGTCGATGGGCTGGCTGCCGCTGTGGTCACGATTCGCCGCGCACGCACCCCGGCTGGCGAACCGCTTCGCCGGCTCCAGGCTGACGAAGCGCCTCGGAGGGATCGCCGCCGAGCGCGACGTACCGCCCTTCGCCACGGAGACCTTCACCCGCTGGTTCGAACGACGCAGTACGTCGGCCGCGGGCCAGCGCGTCGTACTGTGGCCGGATACCTTCACCAACTACCTGGCACCAGAGATCGGCCGCGCCGCGGTCGCCGTACTGGAGTCAGCGGGCTACGAGGTTGTGCTGCCTAGCAAACCAGTCTGCTGCGGACTCACGTGGATCTCGACCGGGCAGCTCACCAAGGCCCGCCGCGTCGTCAGCCGATCGCTCGACACCCTTGCCCCGCACCTCGACGCCGGTACGCCGATCATCGGTCTCGAGCCAAGCTGTACGGCGGCCTTCCGCCACGACGCGCCCGCGCTCCTGGCCGGCAACCCGCTCGCCGCGTCGGCCGCGACCCAGATCCGAACCTTCTCCGAACTCCTCGTCGATTCCGCCTGGCAACCGCCGCACGTCGGGGGAGAGGCGTTCGTGCAACCGCACTGCCATCAGCACGCCGTTCTCGGCTTCGACGCCGACCGCAAGCTGATGGCAGCGGCTGGCATCGAGGCGGGCCTGGCGCCTCCGGGCTGCTGCGGTCTGGCCGGCAACTTCGGCTTCGAACGCGACCACTACGACGTCTCCAAGGCGGTCGGTGAGCGCGTGCTGCTGCCCGCCGTACGGTCGTTGCCACAATCAACAACCGTGCTCGCCGACGGCTTCAGCTGTCGCACGCAGATCGCTCAAGGCACCCCGCGCCGCGCTCGCCATCTGGCCGAACTCCTGGCCGACGCGCTACCCCGCTAGCTTGTCCGCGGCCCGCCGGAGCCGAGCGACACCCTCGTGGATCCGGTCGGGCGTGGTCGATGCGAAGCACAACCGGAACGCGTCGGTGAAGCGACCGCCGGGGGAGAAGGCCGGACCGGGGATGAATGCGATACCTTCGGCCAGCGCGACCTCGAACAGTTCCTCGGTGTCGACGCCGTTCTGCAACGTGACCCAGAGGAAGAAGCCGCCTTCCGGATCGGTCCAGCGAGCGATGTCGGCGAAGTGCTCGGTCAGCGCGGCGTGCATGGCCTCCTTGCGCCGCTTGTACTCCGCTCGCTGCTTGACCAGATGCTCCTCGAGATGACCGCCGGTCAGGAAGCCGGCGAGCAAGCGCTGCGCGGGCAGGTTGGTGCAGGTGTCCATCGCCTGCTTCGCGTTGATCAGCACCTGCTGGAGTTCGGGATCCGCGTCCACCCAGCCGACGCGCAGCCCGGGCGCGACGATCTTGGAGAAGGTCCGCACGGAGAAGACCAGCGGATCGCCCGCGCCGAGTTCGCGCAGGGTCGGAAGCGGTTCGCCGGCGAAGCGCAGCAGACCGTACGGGTCGTCGTCGATCACCATCGAGCCCCAGGAGCGGGCGAGGTCGAGCAGCTGGTGCCGGCGTTCAAGGGAGAGCGTCGCGCCGGACGGGTTCTGGAACGTCGGAATCGTGTAGATCGCCTTCGGCCGCCGCCCGTCGAGCAGCCGCGGTAGATCGTCGACAATCATCCCGTCGTCGTCCACCGGTACTTCGAGCAGCTCGGCGCCGTACGAGAGCGCGGTCGCGCTGCCGTTCGTGTACGTCGGGGACTCGACGACGACGAGGTCGCCGGGATCGACGAAGATCTTGCAGAACAGGTCGAGGCCCTGCATGCCACCGGCGGTGACGGTGAGGCGCTCGGCGGTCGTCTCGTCGCTCGTCCCGCGCAGCATCTCCAGCAGCGCCGCGTGCAGCGGCGGGTCGCCCTCGGTGGCCGCATAGTCGTAGGCAGCGGGCCGACTCAGCTCCTCGGCCGCGATCGCGGACAGCACCTCCGACGGCACGGCCTCGGCCGCCGGTGATCCCATCGCGAAGCGGACGATGTCGTGCGTCTGCTTGTGCAGCAGCGACGTACTCGAGTCGATCACCGAGCCCACGAGTCCGGCGGCGCGCGCGGCGTACGGGAGTGCTGGCAAGGGACTACCTCCTGATCGTCAGTTCGTGGGACAGGCCGGTCAGCCGTTCCACTCCGTCGTCGGTGACCGCCACCGGCTCGGACAGCTCGTAGCCCCAGCCGTCCATCCACATCCCGAGGATGACGTGGAACGCCATGCCCGCGGTGAGCACGGTGGTCTCCTCGGCGCGCAGGCTGACGGTGCGTTCGCCCCAGTCCGGCGGGTACCCGATGCCGATCGAGTACCCGATCCGCGATTCCTTCACCAGCCCGTGCGCGGAGATGACCTCGTTGAACGCGGCGTGCACCGCTCCGCCGGTGACGCCCGGACGGATTGTCGACAATGTCGCCTGCATGCCGTCGGCAACGATCTTCGCAGTCTCCCGGAGCCGGCGCGGCGGGTCGCCGAGCATCACGGTGCGCGCCAGCGGGGCGTGGTACCGGCCGTGGACGCCGGCCAGCTCGATCGTTGTCGCCTCATTGTCGACAAACGGACGATCGCTCCAGGTGAGGTGAGGTGTGCCGGCCGCGTCGCCGGTCGGCAGCATCGGCACGATCGCCGGGTAGTCGCCGCCGTGCTCCGCAGTGCCGGTCGTCTGCGCCGCGAGGATCTCGGCGGCCACGTCGCACTGCCGCCGTCCGGGGCGCAGCCCGTCGAGCGCGACCCGCATGGCGTGCTCCGCGATCGTGCCGGCGATCCGCAGTTGGCCGAGCTCGTACGGCGACTTCACCAGCCGGACCCAGTTCACGAGCTCGGCCGAGTCGACCAGCCGGCGGCCCGGCAGACCGTTGCCGAGGGCAAGGTAGCTCCGGGCGGTGAAGTAGTGCGCGTCGCACTCGACCGCGACGTCCGCGCCGCCCGGGATCAGCTCGTGACAGCGCTGCGCGATCCAGTCGAACGGATGCAGGTCCGGCCGGTGCACGTACGACTCCGGGTAGCCGTGGATCTGGTCGGCCCGCAGGTCGCAGGTGTACGACGCCCCGGCGGCGTCCATCGCCCGCGCGAACAACTGCACGTCGCCGTCGGCCGGAACCAGCACGCACTGCGGGGTGTAGAACGACCAGGCGTCGTACCCGGTCAGGTAGAAGATGTTCGCGGGATCACTGACCACGAGCGCGCCGAGTCCGCGCTGCCTCAGTACGGCGCGAACTTTGGCCAGCCGGGCGTCGTATTCCTTCATCGGACGCTCAGCAATCGCTGGCCCGGGCCGATCCCGGTGTGCCCGGTGAGTTCGAGGACGGCCCACATCGTGACCTGGTTCGCGGTCAGCACCGGCTTGCCGAGCGCGGCCTCCAGGCCGGCGATCACGTCGTACGTCGGCAGGTTGGTGCAGCTGATGAAGATCGCCTCGGCGGCGGCGCTGTCGACGCTCCGGACCAGCTCGACCGTCGTCTCGTACGGGACGGCCCAGATCTGCGCGATCAGCCCGAGCCCAGCCGTCGCGACGACCTCGATCCCCGCTTCGGCGAGGAACGCGGTCAGCCCGGCGGTGAGGTCGTGCGTGTACGGCGTGACGGTCGCGATCCGGTGCACGCCGAGCCGCCGGAGCGCGAGCAGCAGCGCGCCGCTGGTGGTGACCGCCGCCGGCGCACCGGCGCCGACCATCGCGTCCACGAGGGCGAGCTCGCCGGCCAGGCCGCCGACGAAACTACCGAACGTGCAGGCGTACGCGACCGCCAGCGGGCCGACGGCGAGCACGTCGTACGTCGTCCGCGCGACGAGTTCCGGATCCGAGATGTGCACGGCCATCTCGACGGTCGCGGCCATCGGTGCGTACGGCGTCCGCGTGAGGTGCAGGGTGACCTCGTCGGGTGTCCAGCGCCAGAGCTCGCGGTCGAGCGCGAAGTCGTACGGCGCGACGACGCCGATGCCGGTCTGCAGCAGTGGTGGCACCGCCGCGGGCATCGGGTTGGTCAGGGGACGCGTGCTCATGCGAGTCAGTGTGCGGCTCTTGATGGATTGTTGACAATCCTACCAGCGAGTTCCTAGCCTCGAACCTGTGCCGGCCACCCCGAAGAGCTCCGCGGACAGACCAGTCGTCGCGGTGCTCTGTGAGCGGGCGACCGACCGTCCGCCGGGGCTCGACGGCCTGCCCGTCGACTTCCGGTATTGCGCCGCGGACGGGCTGCGGGCGGCGGTCGACGGTGCCCGGGCCCTGATGCTCTGGGACTTCTTCTCGACGGCTGTCCGGGACGTCTGGGACGACGCCGGGTCGCTCGAATGGATCCACGTCACCGCCGCGGGTGTCGACACGTTGCTGTTCGACGAACTGCGGGACTCCGCGGTCGTGGTCACCAACGCGCACGGGGTGTTCGACCGGCCGATCGCGGAGTACGTGCTCGGTGCCGTGATCGCGCACGCCAAGGACAGCCTGCGCAGCTACGACCTGCAGCGCGGCCGGCAATGGCAGCACCGCGAGACGCGCAGTGTGCTCGGGGCGCGGGCACTGGTCGTCGGGACCGGTGCGATCGGGAGGGAGACGGCCCGGCTGCTGCGTGCGGCCGGGTTGGAGGTCCGGGGTGCCGGCCGGGTCGCGCGAGGGGACGACCCGGACTTCGGCACGATCGTTGCCAGCAGCAATCTTGTCGCCGAGGTCGCGTGGGCGGATCATGTCGTACTCGCCGCGCCGTTGACCAGCGCCACCCGGGGACTCGTCGACGCGGCCGTGCTCGCCGCGATGCGGCCCGGTACGCACCTGGTCAACGTTGCTCGTGGTCCGATTGTCGACGAAACCGCACTGCTCGCCGCCCTCCACGACGGCAGGATCGCGGCGACTCTCGACGTGTTCGACACCGAACCGCTGCCGCCGGACCATCCGCTGTGGGACGCGCCCAACGTGACGGTCACCGCGCACATGTCCGGTGACGTGATCGGCTGGCGCGACACCCTCGCGGCCCAGTTCGCGACCAACGTCCACCGCTGGCTCGCCGGCGAACCGCTCCTGAACATTGTTGACAAGAAGCTTGGCTACATTCCGACAGGAGATCGATGAGGCAGGCATCCGAGTTGGTGGCGGGCTACCGGACCGGAGAGTTGTCCCCGGTCGAGGCGACCCAGGCCGCGCTCGACGCGATCGAGCGCTACGGCAAGCAGGTCAACGCCTTCGTGCTCGTCGACGCCGAGGGTGCGCTCGCCGCGGCCAAGGAGTCGGAGGCGCGCTGGCACGCGGGCACCCCGCTGGGACCCGGCGACGGTGTGCCGACGTCCGTCAAGGACGCATTGTGGACAAAAGGATGGCCGACAATCCGCGGCAGCACGATGATCGACCCGGCCGGACCGTGGGACGAGGACGCGCCGTCGGTCGCGCGGCTGCGTGAGACGGGCGCCGTCATCCTCGGGAAGACGACCACGCCGGAGTACTCCTGGAAGGGCGTCACGGACTCGTTCACGTACGGCGCGACCGGCAACCCGTGGGATCCGGCGAGAACCGCAGGCGGTTCGAGCGGCGGCTCGGCGACCGCGGTCGGACTCGGGATGGGCGTGTGGTCGCTCGGCACGGACGGCGGCGGATCGGTCCGGATCCCGGCGGCGTTCACCGGCACGGTCGCGTTGAAGCCGACGTACGGGCTGATCCCGCTCTACCCGCCGAGCGCGTTCGGGACGCTCTCGCACGCGGGGCCGATGACACGGACCGTGCGCGACGCGGCGGCGCTGCTCGACATCGTGACCGGGTTCGACTCCCGCGACTGGTCGGCGATGCCGACACCGAGCCACTCCTTCCTGGACGGCATCGACGACGGGATCGCGGGCCTGCGCGTCGGGTTCTCGGCGAACCTCGGGTACGTCCGCAACGATCCCGAGGTCGAGGCGCTGGTACGGACCGCGGCCGGCGTGCTCGCGGACCTCGGCGCCGAGGTGGAGGACGTCGATCCCGGGTTCGCGGACCCGGTCGACGCGTTCAACGTGCTGTGGTGGTCGGGCGCGGCGAAGGTGCTGTCGGCGTACACGGTCGACGATCGCGTCGACCCCGGGCTGCGGCGGGTCGCCGCGCTCGGATCGGCGTACACGGCCTCGGACTTCCTCGACGCGACCGCCGTACGGATGGACCTCGGGACGCTGATGGGCCGCTTCCACGAGCGGTACGACGTACTGGTGACGCCGACGCTGCCGATCACCGCGTTCCCGATCGGGCAGGACGTGCCGGACGGTTCGGCGTCGCCGGACTGGACCGACTGGACGCCGTACACGTATCCCTTCAACCTCACGCAGCAGCCGGCGCTGAGTGTGCCGTGCGGTTTCACCCGGGCCGGGCTGCCGGTGGGGCTGCAGGTGGTCGGGCCGAGGCATGCCGACGCGCTGACGTTGCGGGTCGGTCAGGCCTATCAGGCCGCGACCGAGTGGCACCTGCGTACCCCGACCCTGGAGGCCCAGTGAGCAAGTACATCACCGTCAGCCTGGACAAGCGCGGCGTGAGCTGCGTCGCGAAGCTCCTCGAGGACGTGGCGCCGCGGACCTGTGCGGCGGTGTGGGACGCGCTGCCGCTGTCGGCGCCGGTGTTCCACGGCAAGTACGCGCGGAACGAGATCTACACGCTGCTGCCCGCGTTCGCGCCCGATCCCGGCAAGGAGAACACCACGGTCACGCCGATCCCGGGCGATCTGTGCTGGTTCTCGTTCGACTCCGACGACCTCGGGAACCCGGCGTACGGGTACGAGAACACCACCGGCACCGGCACGACCGGGGCGATCGTCGACCTGGCGGTGTTCTACGGGCGCAACAACCTGCTGATCAACGGTGACCAGGGGTGGGTGCCGGGCAACGTGTTCGGTGCGGTGACGGAGAACCTGGAGGAGTTCGCCGCGGCCTGCCAGGACCTGTGGATGGGCGGCGCCCGCGGCGAGACCCTGTCGTTCAGCCGGTTGTGAGCGGCTGCTGCAGTTCCGTGACCCAGCCATCTGGATCGTCCGGGATGTCGAGGTAGAGCTCGCGGGCCGGCTCGGCGGCGCGCCGGCCGTTGTCGTCGAGCCAGCGGGCCAGCGCCTGCCAGGACGGAAGGACCTGGTCGATCGGCCCGCGGTGCACCAGCGTCGCCGCCTGCACGGCGGGCAGATCGATCACGTCCAGCCCGTTGAGGTTGCCTCCGGCATCGACTACGGCCGGTACCGTCGCGCGGACGACGACCTGGTCCTCGGACTCCTGCTCGTACAGGCAAGTCAGACGACCCGAGGGCCGGACGTCGGCCTCCGGCAACCGCCGGCCGAGCTCTGCGCAGAGCGGATGTACCACGGGCGTGATGTCGTCTGGCGTGAAACTCGGAGCGGCGGCGGTCAGGCCGACGAGCCGTACAGCGGGCAGCTCCTTGACGACGACATCCGCGGCCGGAACGTCGGACTCCAGGCCGCGCAGGCGTGACGCGACCTGGGCGAGCCGCGCGTGGCTCTCGGCCAGCGTGGTCTCCAGCTGCGCGCGGCGTAGCGTGAGCATCGCGCGGAGCTCGGCCGGGCCGAGGTCGTCCGCGATCATCGTGCGGACCTGGTCGAGGGAGAAGCCGAGGTCCTTGAGCGCGACGATCCGGTTCAGGTCGGCGAGCTGCGCCGCGGTGTAACTGCGGTAGCCGGTGGCGGGATCGACGTACGCCGGTCGCAGCAGGCCGATCGCGTCGTAGTGCCGCAGCATCCGAATCGACACCCGGCCGTGGCGGGCGAACTCACCGATCGCGAACATGACGGCAGTCAACCAGCCAGGAGCTCGGCGAACGTGATCGCGGTGTCGTCCTCATGCCACGGGCCGATCACCTGAGCGCCCACCGGCAACCCCGCCGGGGTGTGCCCGATCGGCATGCTGAGCGCGGGGTGCCCGGTCAGTGACGCGTGGGCGATCCAGAACACCTGCGCCTCGTACGGCTGCCCTGCGATGGTCGTGGCACCGTGCGGGAACGCGACCGTGAAGCTCGTCGGGCACAGGAAGACGTCGACGTCCTCGAAGTACCGCTGCCACTTCTGGCGTGCCGTCATCCGGCGCCGCTCGAGGTCGCGCAGTTCCGCGAGCGACAGTTCGCTGTCCGAGTCGACGTGCAGCGCGAAGAACAGCTCGACCTGACGGCCGAAGTCCTCCGCCTGCTCGTTCGGGTCGACGTCGACCGGCCAATTGTCAACAATCTTCGCGCCAGTTCTGGCGATGCGGTCGATGGTGGCCGACAACGCGTCGCCGACGTCGCCGGTGACCGGCGCCGCGGGGTGATCGGTGACGACGCCGACGCGGTAGTCCTGGAGGCGGGTGTGCCGGGGCGGCGGAAGTCGGTACGAGTACGGCGCGTCGGGGCCGGCGGTCGCCTGCAGTGCGGTCCGCAGATCGGCGGCGGAGCGGGCGAGTGGTCCGATTGTCGACAAGTTGGGCAGTTCGCTCGGGAGGTACGGCGTACCGGGGACGTCGAAGCCGCGCAGCGGGACGAGTCCGTTGGTGGGCCTGAGGCCGTAGACGCCGCAGTACGCCGCAGGCAGGCGGATCGAGCCGACCAGGTCGGAGCCGTACTCGAGATAAGTGAGGCCTGCGGCGAGCGCGGCCGCGCCGCCGCCGCTCGACCCGCCCGGTGTCCGGCTGAGGTCCGCCGGGTTGTTCGTGCGTCCGTAGATCTCGTTGGCGGTCTGGCCGAAGTCTGCGAGCATCGTGTGCACGTTGCTCTTGCCGACGATGACTGCTCCGGCACGCCGGAGCCGTTGCACGACCGTCGCGTCTCGGTCGGCGATGTTGCCGGCGAACGCGGGATTGCCCCAGGTGGTGTGCATCCCGGCCACGTCGAAGCAGTCCTTGACGGTCATCGGTACGCCGTGCAGCGGCCCGATCGGTGCGCCCTCGGTCACCATCGCGTCGGCGCGGTCGGCTGCGGCCAGCGCGTCGTCACCTACCTCGACGACCGCGTTGACCTCGGTGTCGTTCGCAATCCGCGCGAGCAGGTCCTCCGTCACCTCACGCGAGGTCACCTGACCTGTGCGGATCCGCTCCGCGATCTCTAGTGCTGTGTCCATGCGCCCGGTCTATGGCCTGACACAGTGTCAGGGTCAACGCTCGACTTCGGTCCCGTTGCGGAAGACCCGCCGGATGCGCCCGTCGAGTGATGTGCAGTCCAGGTCTGTGCCGTCCAGCAGGACCAGGTCGGCGCGTTTGCCCACCGCGAGCTCGCCGCGGTCGTCCGCGAGGCCGAGGAGGCGGGCGGCGTCGATCGTCGCGGCTCGGAGCGCTCCCGTGTCGCCCAGGCCTGCGGCTGACAGGTGATTGAGCTCCCACAACACTTCGGTGTGCGGGCGGACGGGGTTGTCGGTGCCCATCGCGATCTGGACGCCGGCGTCGATCGCGAGGCGCATCGACTCCCGGTGTGCCTCGGGTGCGCCGTGCGGTACCTGCTGGGGGTCGGACTGCGTGACGGACAACGTCGGGACGTACCAAGTGTTGTTCGCCGCCATGGCGTCGACGGCGGCCTCGTCGAGGTAGGTGCCGTGCTCGATGCTCGCCGCGCCCGCTCGCGCAGCCAGCTCGACCGCGCGGGCGCCGTGCGCGTGCACCATCACGCGCCGGCCGCCGCGCCTCGCCGCTTCGTCCACGAGCGCGGCGAGCTCGTCGAAGGTCAGCTCGACGTCCTCGAGCCCCTTGCCGATCGCGAGGGAGCCGGTGGCCGTGACCTTGATCCAGTCGGCACCCGCTCGCACCATCCGCCGTACGACGGCACGGGCCGCGTCGGGGCCGTCGAAGATCGGATCCGGCATCGAGGGATCGTCGAAGAAGTCGAGCGGTCCGGTGCGCGGCGCCCAGAGGTCGCCGATCGCGCCCGTCGTTCCGACCTGCCGCAAGCTGAGCAGCACCTGCGGCCCCTCGATCCAGCCCCGCTCCACCGCCATTCGCACGCCCGCGTCCGCACCCCACGCATCCCGCACGGTCGTGACGCCGAGCCTCAGCAGCGTCCGCAGTACAGGTACGGCGGACAAGGGCCGAACCGACCGCGGCAACCCGAACGGATCCAACCGCGTCTGCGCGATGCACACGTGCGTGTGACAGTCGATGAACCCCGGAACCAGCAGCCCACCCTCACACTCGACCGCCTCGTCCCCGTCCAGCCCGATCCCGACCCCGACGATCCGCTCGCCCTCCACCACGACGTCCGCCTGCGCGACCTCCCCGCCGAGCACATCCAGCACCATCCCACCCCGGAACACCACCCGCCTGGTCATTCGTGGACCGCCAGGAGGCGGAGGGCTGTGAGGGCGTAGGTGCGGGCTGCTGTGACGAGTTCTGCGACGGCGACGGACTCGTCGGCGCGGTGGGCCTGGGTTGTGACGGAGCCTGGGCCAAGGACCACGACCGGTACGCCGAGATCGCGGGCGACGTACCCGCCGTCGCAGGCCGCGGTCCAGCCGGCCAGCGGCATCGGCTCGCCGCCGGCGTCACGGCGCGCGGTCTCGGTGATCTGCACGAGCGGCGCGTCCTCGGCCGTTTCGAACGCGGGCATCTCCATCGGCATCGCGAGCTCGACGGTCAGGCCGCGATCCTCCAGGCGGAGGGCGGCCACCCGGCGGCCGAGGTCGGCGAGCACCTCCGCGGGAGACTCGCCGGGGAGGAGCCGGCGGTCGGCGACCAGCACGCAGTCGGCGGGGACGATCGAGCCGCCGGTGCCGCCGTTGATCTGACCGACGCTCCAGGTTGCCGGGCCGAGCAGCGGGTGGGGCGTGGCGGCGAGTTCCTGATGCAGGTGTTCGATCTCGGCGACCACTGCGGCGGCGCCGTAGATCGCGTTCGCGCCACCGTCCGGGTTGCCCGCGTGCGAGGCGCGCCCGTGGACCGACACCTGGAGATAGGAGTCCCCGCGCGCCGCGATGATCGTCTGCAGGTCGGTCGGCTCGGCGGTGATGCACCCGATATACCGACGGTCGTTCTCAGAGATGTAGGCGCGGATGCCTTTGCCGGTTTCTTCTTCGTCTATGAGGGCTGCGAGTTCGACCGGCCCGGCCAGTGGGATGTCGCGGAGGGCGGCCATCGCGACCAGAGCCGCGGCGAGGCCGCCCTTCATGTCGGAGGCACCGCGACCATAAAGACGGCCGTCGTGGAGCAATCCGCTGTACGGGTCGACCGTCCAGCCGTCGCCGACCGGGACCACGTCGGTGTGACCGAGCAGCAGCAGGCCAGGATTGTTGCCACCAGCAAGAGTTACAGCCACGTTCTCGCGGCCCAGCTCGACCGGAGAACGGCGCACGTCGAGGCCGAGCTCCTGCGCCGCCGCAGCAAGGACGGCCACCGTGGCGGCCTCCTCGCCGGGCGGATTCTGGCCGGGGGAGCGCAGCAGGTCCTGCGTGATCCGGACCAGCAGATCCTCGTCGATCCGATCCAGCACCTTCTGTTCAGCAGGCGACAGGCTCATGCCCACCCACCTTAGATGGCCTTACAGCCCCTCGCGGAAGCCTTCGCGCCAGGAGGCGTAATGGGGCTGCCAGTTGAAGGTCTTCTTGGCCAGGGTGTTGTCGACGCCGCGGATCTCGGTGAAGGCTGCTACGCCGACGTCGCCGACCGCGAGGCGGCCGAGCCAGGTGGGGATGTGCCGTGGGGGTTTCGCGCCGAGGATGCGGGCCAGCTCCGGTAGCCAGACCGACGCCTGCGCCGGCTCGTCGTCGGCGATCTGGTACACGCCCGTCACGTCGCTCTCGATTGCCTTCACGGTCGCGGCGGCCGCGTCGTCGTAGTGGATGAACGACCACACCCCGGTGCCGTCGCCGATGATCGGCAGCCGGCGCTTCTGGACCAGCTCCACCATCGAGCCGCCCTTGCCGAGCGCGGCGGTCGGCCCATAGAAGTTCGCGTACCGGAGCGCGACGCCCTCGATGCCGTCGGCGTTCAGCGCGGCCGATTCGACGTACTTGATGCCGGCCATCGTCTGCCGCTGCGCGGGCACCGGTGTCGGGTCGAGCGGGTCCGCCTCGGTCTTCGCGGCGGACCCGCCGTGCTGCATGTTCCAGCCGGCGTACGACTGGACGACGAACCGTCGTACGCCGGCAGCCTGTGACGCGGCGAGCAGGTTGTCGGTGCCTTCGGTCCGCAGCCGGTTCGTCAGCGCGAAGCTGTCGTCGAAGTGCTTGAAATCGATCCCGCCGCTGAGCGCCGTCATCTGGTGCACGACGACCTCGGGCCGGACCGACTCCACCGCGGCGCGTACGGCGGCGGCGTCCAGCCCGTCAGCGAGTACGACGTCCGCACCGAAGGCCCGCACCCCGGCCGCGCCGGACTGGGACCGGATCATCCCGGTCACCTCGTGCCCGGCCGCGACCAGCTGCGGTACCAGTGACCGGCCCAGTCCGCCGGTCGCACCTGCCACCAAGATCTTCATCGTCGTTCCTCCGTCGTCCGTGAGTACGACCCGGAGGACACGCGCTGCCTCAGTTCTGTGACATCGGCTCCGAAACAATTGTGAAATCGGTCGGCCCGAAGGACACGTTGAGGGCGACGTCGACGGTCAGGGTGTCGCCGGTGACCCGGCAGGTGAGCGTCGCGACGTACGGCGACTCCAGCCAGCGGAGCGTCGCCACGAACGCGTCGCCGTCGCCGTACGCGTTGGTCACCACCCGCTCGCCCACCTCGGGCGCCGCGTCGTCGACCGTGCCCGGAGCGGACGCCTCACGCCAGTCGCCCGCCGCGCAGACCAGGTCGTGCCGGCTGCCGTCCTCGAGGTCCCGGAAGCTGAACGTGCCGGTGCCGTCCGGGTCGATGCGTGCCGACACGAGCCCGAGCATGTTGTCCGCTGCGAACCGGTACGTCCGCCCGTCACCGCCCGCGGGCGCCGGACCGCTCGGCGGCGGGAGCTCGAGCCGCTCCGGCCGCGGCAGCACCGGCACCTCCTTGCCTTCCAGTGCCGGCAGCAGGTACTCCCACGCGGTGTTGAGGATCGCCTGCATGTCCTGCGTCGCACTGGTGACGATCAGCACGGCGTCGTACTCCGGGATCACCACGCAGAACTGCCCGAACGCGCCGTCGCCGCGGTACGTGTTGTGGCGGCCGCGCCAGAACTGGTAGCCGTACCCCTGCTTCCAGTCCGGGTTCTCCTCGTTGTCGTTGGGGACCTGCTTCGATGTCGCCGCCTCGTACCACTCGACGGGGACGAGCTGCCGGCCCTGCCACTCGCCGTGCTGCAGCAGCAGCTGCCCGAAGCACGCCAGCGTCTCGGTGTTGACGCTCAGCCCCCACCCGCCGACGGTGATGCCCTCCTTCGACACCTGCCAGGTCGCCTCGGTGGCGCCCAGCGGCTCGAACAGCCGCGGTCGCAGGTAGTCGAGCAGCCGCTCGCCGGTGAGCCGCTGCAGGATCGCGGACAGCATGTACGTCGCGCCGCTGTTATAGACGAACACGGTCCCCGGCTCGTGCTCCACGTCGAGCCCGAGGAAGATCTTCACCATCCGGCGGTCCCGGCTCAGCGCCTCGACCGTGTCCTTCGAATGGCCGGTCGTCATCGTCAGCAGATGCCGGACCTTCATCGCGGCCAGGTTGTCGCTGATCGTCTCCGGTAGCTCGTCGGCGCCGAAGAACGACACCACCGGGTCCTCGAGCGACAGCAGGCCCTCGTCGATCGCCAGCCCGATCGCCGTCGAGGTGAAGCTCTTCGACACCGAGAACAGCAGGTGCCGGTCCTCGAGCCGGTACGGCGCCCAGGCCTCCTCGAGCACCACCTGGCCGTGCCGCAGCACCATCAACGTCTGGATCTCGGGGGCGCCCGCGTCCAGCGCGGCGACGAACGAGCCGAGCGCCGCGGCGTCCAGGCCCTGGGATTCCGGCGTACTCCGTGGAAGTCTGCTCACGCACAGCACGCTATCTCCAGGAACGGACAAAATCAGGTGAGTTCTGCCAGGCGGGCAGCCGTGATCGTGAATCCGGTGAAGGTCGAGGGCGACGAGTTCCGCCGGATCGTCGAGGTCGCGCTGTCCGAGCGCGGGTTCGGGGAGCCGTTGTGGCTGGAGACGACCGAGGACGACGCCGGCGTCACGATGGCCCGGCGAGCCGTCGAGGAGCAGGTCGACCTGGTACTCGTGGCGGGCGGCGACGGCACCGTCCGGGTGGTATGCGCCGAGCTGGCGCGGACCGCGGTTCCGGTCGCTGTCCTGCCCGGCGGCACCGGCAACCTGCTGGCCCGCAACCTCGGGATCTCCCTCGAGCTGGAGGTCGCGCTGACCGAGCTGCTGGACGGCTCGCAGCAGCGGATCGACAGCGTCCTGGTGAAGGGCGACCAGCTGCCCGAGGACCGGTTCGTGGTGATGGCGGGCCTCGGGCTGGACGCCGCGATCATCGAGGACGCGCCCGACGACCTGAAAAAGCGCGTCGGCTGGGCGGCGTACGTCGTGTCGACGCTGAAGAACCTGAACCACCCGTTCGTCCGGGTCGAGATCACGGTCGACGACCAGCCGCCGGTGCGCCGCCGCGCGCGGACCGTGGTGATCGGCAACGTCGGCACCCTGCAGGCGAACATCCCGCTGCTCCCGGACGCCACCCCGGACGACGGCACGATCGACGCGGTGGTGCTCGCGCCCCGCCGGATCACGCACTGGCCGCGGCTCGCGCTCGGACTCGTGATCCGCTCCTGGCGCGAGCGGCACGTCGAGCGGTTCACCGGTCAGCGCATCCAGATCCGCGCCGACCGTCCGGTACGACGTCAGCTCGACGGCGACGCCATCACGTCGGGCGCCAACCTGGTCGCGGAGGTCGACCCCTCCGCGCTGGTCGTCCGCGTGCCGTGAAGCGGACGACCGGCGCGGAGTAGCCCGGTCAGTTCTGGACGAGTACGGCGACAGTCCGCGGCGGCACGGTCGCCGTACCGGAGGCTACGGACCACGTCGTCTGCTTGACGACCGGATCCGAACCAGCTGCCTGGACAGGGGACAGGGACAGGTTGGCCCCGGCCAGCCCCGGGACCTGTTGCGTCACGGGTGAGCTGGTCGAGTTGAAGACCACCACGACGCCCTTCAGCGCCGGGTCGACGTCCGGGCCGACCGTGTCGTCGATGCGCATGGTGATGACGCCGGGCGTCGTACCGCTGAGGGGGAAGCTCAGCTTCTGGTTGATCAGTGCTGCCGAGCCCAGCCGGAAGAGCGGCGTGGAGAACCGCAGCTTCAGTAGGTCCGCTGCAGCCGCGGAGGCTGTCGCCACCTCGGTTGCGGACGGCTTCAGCGCCGGGTCGGCGAGCAGTGGCTTCATGTAGGGCCACTTGGCCTCGTTGTCGGGCTTAGGCGGCAGACCGTGGCCGAAGCCGTTGTCGGCGCCCGTCCAGTCCAGGGTGTTGAACCAGTCGCCGGAGTCGTACGAGTTGCGGTCCAGCGACTTGCTGCGCAGCATGTCCGCGCCCGCGTGCCAGAACGCCGGTGTCTGCGACAGGGCGGCCGTGGCCAGCGACAACGTGTTCATCCGGACCCGGTCCGCCATCGGCAGGCTGGGCGGCAGCTTGTACGTCAGCGCGTCCCACAGCGTCTCGTTGTCGTGGGCATCGACGTACGTGACCACCTCGTCCGGCTGGTCCGCGTACCCGGCCGGAGAGCCGTTGTAGTCGACCTGGTCGCCGCGCACCACCTGTCCGGAAGATGCGGACTTGAAGCTGAACGACCGGAGGTTGCCGGCCAGGCCGAGCTGGACGAGGTCGGTGTCGTGTGCGAGCCGCTTCGCGCGCTCTGCCGCCGTACCGTTCACCGGGTCGCCGTTCGGGTCGCTCGCCGCACCGGAGCCGAAGCCCTGCAGCCGCGGGTTCTCGTCGAACGGTCCGCCGCCCCGCACCGCGTCCCGCAGCCGGTCCGAGAACGTGCCGATGCCGGTCCCGCCGAGGTTGCCCTGGCGCGCCTGCTCGAACAGGGCGTCGTCCGCCACCTCACCGAAGTTCCAGCCCTCGCCGTACACGTAGATCGACTTGCCGTCCACACCGTCCTTGGCCAGGGTCAGCTGGTCCAGAGCGGCCCGGACCTTCAGCATGTTCGCCTTGGAGTGGTGGCCCATCAGGTCGAACCGGAAGCCGTCCACGCGGTAGTTGCGCGCCCAGCTCACGGTGCCGTCGACCATGATCTTCTCGGCCATCGCGTGCTCGGTGGCGATGTTGCTGCAGCAGGTGGAGGTCTCGACCTTCCCGGTGGCGTTCAGCCGCTGGTAGTACCCCGGCACGATCCGGTCCAGCACCGACGTGGGCGCCTGCCCGGCGGCCGGCGTGTGGTTGAAGACCTGGTCGAGGACCACGCGCAGCCCGGACTTGTGCAGCCCGCCGACCATCGTGCGGAACTCCGCGACCCGCGCCAAGCCCTCCTTCTGCGTCGCGTACGACCCCTCCGGCGCCAGCCAGTGGAACGGGTCGTAGCCCCAGTTGAAACCGTCCTTCGCAGCCACTGCTGTCACGCAGGCCTGCTGCTGGTCGGAGTCGGCCGGCAGCGCCTTCAGGTCACACGCAGGCGTTTGCTGACCGGTCTCCGGGATCGACGCGATGTCGAAGGTAGGTAGTAAGTGCACTGTGTTGAGGCCTGCGGCCTTCAGCTTGCGTAGATGCTTGGTGCCGTTGCCCTCGTCGGCGAAGGCCAGGTAGGTACCGCGGTGCGCGGCCGGGACCGTGCTGTCGTTGATCGAGAAGTCCCGGACGTGCAGCTCGTAGATGGTCGAGTCGAGACCACGCGCGAGCTTCGGGGACGGTGTGTTCGACCAGAGGGCCGGCTTCCCGGCCGGGTCGTTCAGGTCGACCGCAACGGAGTACGCCGAGTCGGTCGTCAACGCCACGGAGTACGGGTCCGTGACGAGGTTGGACTCGACCTTGCCCGTGCTGGGTGCGTAGACCGTGACTTCGAACCGGTACGACGCCCCCTTCCACGAGCGCGGACCGCTGATGGCCCAGGACCCGTCGGACTGACGCTGCATCGGTAGTGCCGCCGAACCGACCAGGAGCTTCACGGACTGGGCGGTGGGGGCCCAGAGCGTGAAGGTCGGTTTGCCGGCCTGCCAGGTGACGCCGTACGCGCGGTTGGTCGCGCTTGCGTAGATGTCGTCGAGCACGCCGGGGACCTGGACGCCTGTCGCATCCAGGAGCCGGCCTGCGTCGTCGTACTGCGCCAGACCGAGCTGCCCGGTGAGGATCTTGCGTACGTCGCCATGGTCGAGCCGGAGCGTGGTGTAGCCGGGCTTCACCTCAGCAGGGTCGTAGCGCAGTGCTGCCGACGAGCCGCCGATGTCGTTGACGTCCACCTTCAGCGAACCGGTGTCGGACCAGTGCAGCCGCCAGCGGTACCGCTCCGGGTGGGCGACGGCCGGTACGGCGAGAGTGTCGCGGTCGAGCCAGTACGCCTTCGCCTGGCTGAGGTCCGGCTGCGCACCGGGCTTGGCGGTCGTCACCGTGAGCTGGTGGGTCGCGAGCACGTACGAGAACGTGACGACCAGCCCGTCAGCGGGAACCGTGACCGGCACGTTGTTCGCCGGGTAGCTCTCGTCCCAGGACAGGTTGTGCGCGACCTTCGCCTCATAGCTGCCCGCCTTCAACTCGCTGGTGGACCAGGTGAACGTGCCGTCACCGTCCTCGTCGGTCAACCAGGGTCGCATGCAGGCGGGATCCCAGTCGGTCGGACAGCCCAGTTCGGACTGGAACGACCCAGGCACGGTGATGAGCGGGCCCTGCGCGCTGGACGTGACGAAGTGCCGGCCGTGCTCGTAGTAGAAGGACACTGGGCCGGTAGGTGCCGTGTAGGAGATGTTGGCGCCGTTCTGCACACCGCCTGCGCCGTAGTTCTCGTCCCAGGTCTTGTTGATCGCCGCTTTGTACGCGTGCTCACCGGCCGGGATCGTGTACGTGCCCTTCCACACCTTGTCCTTCGGGTCCAGGCTCAGCTGGGCCTGGGTGCAGTCCGGCGACCAGTCCGCCGGGCAGCCCATCTCGCTGTTGTGGTCACCCGGCACGGACACGTTGGCCGGCTGTACGACCGGACCTGTGCCACCACCTCCGCCACCCGCCGCGGGGGCGTCGCCGATGACGCCGTACGAGCCGGACACCGAGTAGTTGCCGGCGATGTCCCGCAGCACGGCGCGGTACTCGAGCAGCGTGCCCTTGGGCAGCGCGCTGACGTCCTGGAAGACGCGGTACGGCGCGTTGTCGTCGGCGCCGAGCCGCTTCCAGTCCGTAGTACCCACAGGGCGGTAGCCGAACGTCACGGTGACCGGGGTGTTCGCCGGAACCGCGGCAGCGATCTCAGCACGCCCGCCGACCGTGCCACCGAGTTCCGGCGAGCTCATGTAGACGCTAGGCGCCTTGTTAGGCGCGGGGACCTTGGACTGCGCCTGGTACACCGTCACGGACAGAGGCGCCTGGCTGACGACCACCCTGCCCTCGCGGTCGGTCTTGACCAGCTTGGAGCCGCCGTAGACCGGCTTGAGCCAGGTGTTCGGCACGTACGTCGGAACCGTGGCGGAGGCACCTGTCTTCGAGTTGTTCGCCACGACCAGGTACTCGACGTTGTCGCTGCCCAGCCGGCTGAACGCGTACAGGCCGTTGCTGTTGGACGTGTAGCGATGTACCTGCCGTCCGTCCGCCAGGGCCGGGTACTTCGCGCGCAGCTTCGCCAGCGCGGCGATGTGCTGGTACATCGGCGAGCCGGCGTCGTACCTGTCCTTGCTGCCGATCGTCGTCGTACCTGTGCCGTCGACCACCTCGTCGTCGATGTAGTCGGCGGTCTTGGTTGCGAACATGTCCTGCCGTGCGTCCTTGTCACCGCCCGGACCTGTGAAGCCCTGCTCGTCGCCGTAGTAGACGACGGGCTGGCCGCGGGTCAGGTACATCAGCGAGTGCGCCAGCTTGTCCCGGGCGAGCAGCTCCTGACCAGCCGCGCCGCCCTGCTTCAGGAACGTGCCGACGCGGCCCATGTCGTGGTTGCCGAGGAAGGTGGGCAGCGCGTACGCGTTGGAGTCCGTGTCGGTGTAGTAGTCGTCGTCCGCGTAGAAGTCCTGCAGTTTGGTGCCCGGGTCGCCCTTCGCGTACGCGACCGCGTTCTGCTGGAACCCGAAGTCCAGCGTGGCCTGCAGCGCGCCCTGCGTCGTGTACGTCGACATGAACCGCGGGTTCGCGTCGAAGACCTCGCCGAACATGAAGAAGTCCTCCGAGCCGGCGTTCCGCGCCGCGGCCAGCACCGCGGGGGAGAACTTCTGCCAGAACTCGAGGTTCACGTGCTTCACGGTGTCGATCCGGAACCCGTCGATGCCGAGCTCGGCCCACGTCTTGTAGACGTCGATCATCCCGTCGCGGACCTTCGGCTGCTCGGTGAACAGGTCGTCCAGCCCGACGAAGTCGCCGTACTCCGCGCTCTCGCCGGCGAAGGTCGAGTCGCCGCGGTTGTGGTACAGCGTCGGGTCGTTCAGCCAGGCCGGGACCTTGACGGTCTTGTCGGCCTCGGTCCGGAACACCGGGACGTTCGGGAAGCTGGTGTTCGGGTCCAGCGCCGGGAAGGTGTCGCCGCCGGCGTACTGCTTGTCGTCGAAGACGTTGCCCTGCGCATCCTTGTACGGCGCGGTGGACTTCGGGATGTACCCGTAGTCGCCGGACTGGTACGCGATCACGTCCGCGGTGTGGTTGGTGATGATGTCGAAGAAGACCTTCATGCCCTTGCCGTGCGCGAGGTCGATCAGCCGCTTCATGTCCGCGTTCGTGCCCAGGTGCGGGTCGATCTGGGTGAAGTCGGTGATCCAATAGCCGTGGTACCCCGCGCTGACGTCGGCGCCGGCGCCCTGCACCGGGCGGTTCTTGAACGACGGCGTCAGCCAGATCGCCGTCGTCCCCAGCGACTTGATGTAGTCGAGCTTCTGGATCACCCCGGCCAGGTCGCCGCCGTGGTAGAAGCCCTTGTCCGCCGGGTCCAGCCCGGTCTGCAGCCGGTCACCGGTGAGGCCGCCGGTGTCGTTGGACTTGTCCCCGTTCGCGAACCGGTCCGCCATCAGGAAGTAGAACCGCTCCTTGGTGAGGTCCGGACGCAGGCTGGGCGTCGCGAGCGCCTTGTCGGCCGCGGTCACGGTCGGCCCGGCGAGCACCGTCGGCTTCACGGTGACGACGTGCGTGGTGTCGTCGTAGCTGAACTGCAGCTTGGCCGGGCCCTCGATCCGCAGCGGGATGTTCGGCCCGTTCAGTACGCCGCCCGCGCCGTAGTTCTCGTCCCAGCTCTTGTTGACCGTGACCTTGTACTCGTACGACCCGGCCGGTACGTCGAACACCTTCGTGTACGGCGCACTCGCACCTAGGCTGCTCGCCTCACAGCCCGGGTCCCAGTCGCTCGCGCATCCCAGCTCGCTCTGCAGCGACCCGGCGAGCGTGATCACCCGCTCGGCCGCAACCTGTGACTGGGCTGGTGCCGCCGTCCCGAGTCCTAGTACGACTACCGCTGCCGCGGTGAATCCTGCTGTCCAACGCCTGAACGCGCGCATCGCGTGCCCCTCCCCGCCGACTCATCTGCCGGGGACGCTAGCCGCCGCTCTTTACCGTGAGGAGGGCTCGAATGTCACGGTAAGGTCACGAGGCCCGGGAGAGTCGTCTCGATCGGCGTGCGCAGCACCGTGGTCGCCTGGTCGTCGTACGGCGTCGGCTGGGCGTTGAGGATGACCAGCGGCTTGCCTGCGTTCAGTGCGAGGTCACACAGACCTGCGGCCGGGTAGACCTGCAGCGACGTGCCGACCGCGAGGAAGAGGTCTGCTGCCTCGGTGGCGGCGACTGCGCGCGCCAGCACCTCCTGGTCGAGCGACTGGCCGAAGGAGACGGTGGCGGACTTGAGGATCCCGCCGCACACCTCACAGGCCGGGTCCTCGTCGCCCGAGTCCAGCCGGGGGAGTACGTCGGCCATCGGGATGCGGCGCCCGCACTGCAGGCAGTCGACGTACCAGACCGTCCCGTGCAGCTCGTGGACGAGCTCCGGCGACGAGCCGGCCTTCTGATGCAGGCCGTCGACGTTCTGCGTGACCAGCCCGGTCAGGCGGCCCTGACGCTCCAGCTCGACCAGCGCGCGGTGACCCGGGTTCGGCTCGGCCGTCCAGGCCGGCACCGACAGGCGGTGCTTCCAGGTCGCCACGCGCACCTCGCGGCTGGCGACGTACTCGTCGATGTCGAACATCGCCTCCGCCGCCGGGTCCTTCGTCCACACCCCCTGCGGCCCCCGGAAGTCGGGAATCCCCGAGGCAGTCGAGATCCCGGCTCCGGTCAGGACTGCGATGCGCTCTGCCTTGATCACACCTCAGACGGTATCCATTCGTCGGCCAGGACCGACATCACGATCTCGTCGACCCACTCGCCGTCCCACAGCAGTGCGTCCCGCAGTACGCCCTCGGCCGTGAAGCCGGCCTTCTCGTACGCGCGCCGGGCCCGCGGGTTGAACGCGTACACGCCCAGGCTGATCCGGTGCAGACCGAGCTGCTCGATCCCGTAGCCGACGGTCAGCCGGGTCGCCTCGGTGCCGAGACCGCGGCCCTGGCCGGCCGGGCCGATCAGGATCCGGAAGTTGCAGGACCGGTTGTCCGGGTCCCAGTCGTTCAGCACGGACTCGCCGACGACGGCGCCGGACGCCTTGTCGACGATCGCGAGGTCCAGCCGGTCGGTCTGGTCCTTGCGGGTCCGGTACCACTGGCGGGCCTGCTCCTCGCCGATCTCCCCGTGGCTGCCGGTCAGCCGGGTCACGTCCGGGTCGTCCATCGCGGCCGCGAGCGCGTCGTAGTCGGCCTCGTCCACGGGCCGCAGGACGACGAGGTCCCCGGTCAGCGTCGGTTTGTGCGCGAAGTCGGTCACGCCGCGCAGTGTGTCAGCTCACCCGCCGGACGACGTACTTGTTTTCCGCCGCCGACACCAGCTCCTGCGACCGCATCCGGCACCAGGCAGGGATGTCGGTCGCCGCGGCCGGGTCGTCGGCCAGCACTGTGACCGTGTCGCCGACGGCAACGGTCGGTAGCGCCTTGGCCAGTTTGATCACCGGGAGTGGGCAGAGCAGGCCGGTGCAGTCCAGGTCGACGTTCACATCCCCACCTCCGCCCGGATCCGCTGCACGATCCCGGGCAGTACGGCGCAGAACCGCAGTACGTCGTCGTGGCTCGTGTCGCGCCCCAGCGAGACCCGGACGTTGCCGTGGGTCAGCACGCCCATGGCCGCCAGTACGTGTGACGGCTGCAACGTGCTCGACGTACAGGCAGATCCGCTGGAGACGGCGAACCCTTCCGCGTCCAGCGCGGTCACCAGCGCCTCACCGTCCACATAGAGACAGGAGAACGTGAGGATGTGCGGCAGCCGGTCGTCCGGGTCGCCCACCACCTCCACGTCGGGAATGTCGGCGGCCACGCGGCGACGTACCTCGTCGATCCAGGCCCGGTGCTGCTTGTCGAGCGCGTCGGCCTCAGCGAGACGGGCCTGCAGCGCTGCAGCGGCGGCCAGCGTGTTCGGTACGTCGGGGAAGCCGGGGGAGAGGCCGTCCTCCCGTTCGTCCATCGGCCACGCCGGAGCGATCCGCGTGCCCTTCTGCACCGCCAGCAGCCCCACACCAGCAGGTCCACCCCACTTGTGCGCACTGGCCGCCAGCACGGACCAGCCCGGCGGTACTACGTCACGCCCGACGGAAGCGGACGCGTCAACGAGCACCGGTACGTCGCCACACGCCGCCGCGACCGCCGCCACGGGCTGGCGCGTCCCCACCTCGTGATTGGCCGACTGCAGTGCGGCCACCGCCACACCTGGACCCCGTACTGCGTCGGCAAACGCGTCGACGTCGACCCGCCCGTGGCTGTCGACGCCTACCTCGACACCTGCTCCGCCCGCGGTGTGCAGCACGGCGGAGTGCTCGACTGCGCTGTGCACTACCGCCGTACCGACCCGGTGCCTCGCGGCCCGTACAGCGGTCAGGCCGGCCTGGATGGCCGCCGTACCGGAGGTGGTCAGGTAGAGCTCGTCCGGCCGTACGCCGATCGCGTCCGCGAGCACCGCCCGGGCGTTGTCCAGGAGCAACCGCGCGGTCCGTCCTTCGTGGTGCAACCGCACCGGATCGGCCCACCCGGAATCGACTGCCGAGAGCAACATCTCCCGCGCCGCCGGGTGCAACGGCTCGGCCGACGCCGCGTCCAGATACGTACGCTCGCTCACACGGGAAACGCTAAGCCCTACCTATGCGCAGAAGCGCGAACGGTGTCCAGTAGTGTTTGGTCGTCAGTCTCACTTGGGAAGGGAAAGGCGCCCCGTGGGTTCGAACGGCACGCCCGGAGTGGAGGAGCGACCGGCAGGTTCTGCCGGCGCCACACGTCCGGCGAAGCGACGCCTGCTGGTCGGTGCGGCGGTGGTGCTCGGCACCCTGCTGCTCACCGGTTGTTCGTCGGCGACCACTGAGCAGTGGAAGCGACTCGGTCTGCCCGAGGGCGCATCGGACCGGACCGAGGCTGTCCGCAGTCTCTGGATCGGGGCCTGGATCGCCGCGCTGATCATCGGCGTGCTGGTCTGGGGGCTGATCCTCTGGGTCAGCGTGCGGTACCGCAAGCGCAACGACGAGGCCCCCCGGCAGGTGCGGTACAACCTGCCGCTCGAGGTGCTCTACACCCTGGCCCCGTTCGCGATCATCGGTGTGCTGTTCTTCTACACCGTCGAGCACGGCAACCAGGTCACCAAGATGGACGCCAGCCCGCAGCACACCGTGAACGTGGTGGGCCAGCAGTGGCAGTGGACGTTCAACTACAAGGAGACCGTCGACGGGAACGAGGGCGTCTGGGAGACCGGCACGCTCGACAAGCCCGCCACGCTGTGGCTGCCGGTGAACGAGTCGGTCCACTTCGACCTGACCTCGCCGGACGTCATCCACTCCTTCTGGGTGCCGTCGTTCTACTTCAAGCTCGACGTCATCCCGGGCCGGACGAACAAGTTCCAGCTCACCCCGACCAAGACCGGCACCTTCGCCGGCAAGTGCGCCGAGCTCTGCGGCCTCTACCACAGCCGGATGGTCTTCACGGTCAAGGTGGTCGAGCGGGCCGAGTACGACGCACACCTGAAGGAACTGGCCGCCAGAGGCCAGACCGGAGCCGCAACCGGTGGCGCCGACGCCACCACCATTCCCGGTACAGGGGAGGGCGAGAAGTGACCGAGTTCGCCGAGCGCACCGGCGCCATCGGTAGCACCACCGCGCTGCCCCGGCGGCGCACCAAGGGCCAACTGCTGGTCAAGTACCTGACGACGACCGACCACAAGCTGATCGGTCACATGTACCTGGTCACGTCGTTCGCGTTCTTCCTGATCGGCGGCGTGATGGCGCTGCTGATCCGCGCCGAGCTCGCCAAGCCGGGCCTGCAGATCGTGAACGAGGAGGTCTACAACCAGCTCTTCACGATGCACGGCACGATCATGCTGCTGCTGTTCGCGACCCCGCTGTTCGTCGGCTTCGCGAACGAGATCATGCCGATCCAGATCGGCGCACCGGACGTCGCGTTCCCGCGGCTGAACATGTTCAGCTTCTGGCTGTTCCTGTTCGGCGGCCTGATCACGATCAGCGGCTTCTTCACCCCGGGCGGCGCCGCCGACTTCGGCTGGTTCGCCTACGCCCCGCTGTCCAACGAGGTCCGCTCGCCGGGTGTCGGCGGCGACTTGTGGATCATGGGTCTGTGGATGGCCGGTCTGGGCACGATCCTCGGTGCGGTCAACTTCATCACCACGATCATCACCATGCGCGCGCCCGGGATGACGATGTTCCGGATGCCGATCTTCACCTGGAACATCCTGGTGACGTCGATCCTCGTCCTGATCGCGTTCCCGATCCTGGCCGCCGCGCTGCTGGTGCTGGAGGCGGACCGAACGCTCGGGTCGCACGTGTTCGACGCGGCCAACGGCGGACCGATCCTCTGGCAGCACCTGTTCTGGTTCTTCGGGCACCCCGAGGTGTACATCATCGCGCTGCCGTTCTTCGGCATCGTGACCGAGATCCTGCCGGTGTTCAGCCGCAAGCCGGTCTTCGGTTACATCGGCCTGGTCAGCGCGACCCTCGGTATCGCCGTGCTGTCGGTGGCGGTGTGGGCGCACCACATGTTCGTCACCGGTGCGGTGAACCTACCGTTCTTCTCGTTCATGACGTTCTTGATCGCGGTCCCGACCGGTGTGAAGTTCTTCAACTGGATCGGGACGATCTGGGGCGGGTCGGTGTCCTTCGAGACCCCGATGCTCTGGTCGATCGGCTTCCTGACGACGTTCCTGTTCGGCGGCCTGACCGGTGTCATCCTGGCCTCGCCGGCCCTGGACTACCAGCTGTCCGACTCGTACTTCGTGGTCGCGCACTTCCACTACGTCGTCTTCGGCACCGTGGTGTTCGCGATGTTCGCGGGCTTCTACTTCTGGTGGCCGAAGTTCACCGGCCGGATGCTCGACGAGCGGCTGGGCAAGCTGCACTTCTGGCTGCTGTTCATCGGCTTCCACACCACGTTCCTGGTGCAGCACTGGCTCGGCGTGGAGGGCATGCCGCGGCGTTACGCGTCGTACGGCGCCAACGAGGGCTTCACCACGCTGAACGAGGTGTCCAGCGTCGGTGCCTTCATCCTGGGCGCGTCGATGCTGCCGTTCTTCTACAACGTCTACAAGTCCCGCAAGGCGCCGCCGGTCGGTGTCGACGACCCGTGGGGCTGGGGCCGCTCGCTGGAGTGGGCGACCAGTTCCCCGCCGCCGCGGCACAACTTCGAGAAGCTGCCGCGGATCCGGTCGGAGTCGCCGGCGTTCGACCTGCACCACGCGGAGCTGGCCCTCGCGGAGTACCCGGACAACCGGACCGGCAAGGACAACCTGCTGGACGCCGGCGAGGACCAGGGCCGCGTCGATCACCTGCTCGAGCAGAGCGGTCAGTCGGCTGAGTCGGGTCAGTCCGGTACCGAGAACGACGGGAAGGACAAGGCGTGAAGGTCGAGGCCTGGGTCTTCGGGATCCTGAGTGTGTTCGTGGTCGTCGTCACGCCGATCTACTGGCTGATGTCGGAAGACCCGACCGGTACGACCGCGCTGGTGATGACGTTCTTCCTGTCGCTGCTGGTGGCGTTCTACCTGGCCGTCACCGCGCGCCGGATGGACGCGCGGCCGGAGGACCGCAAGGAGGCGGAGATCGCCGACGGAGCCGGTGAGCTCGGCTTCTTCCCGGCGCACTCCTGGTGGCCGCTGTGGTGCGCGCTGACGCTCGGCGTCGTCGTCCTCGGCGTCGTCTTCGGCTGGTGGCTGTTCATCGCGGGCTGCGCGGTGGGCATCATCACGCTGAGCGGCTTCATCTTCGAGTACTACCGCGGTGACCACGCTCACTAGTTGATCGTCGTACGAGAACGCCGTCCGGGAACGAACCGGGCGGCGTTTTCGTGCGTCTGAAGGAGTGCGACCGGGCACCGAGTGTTGTGGACCGTACCGGTTCGGTCGCGTGCGGTGCACGGAATTGTCGCTGCGGCAGGTTACCCTTACCGCGGTTTGACTAAACAGGGGAGAACTGGGGAATGGTGAGCGGTTCGGTAAGGAAGCACGGCCTGGCCGTGGCGGGGATCTGCGTCCTGCTGCTGGCCGGGACGGCCTGTAGCGACACGGAGGCCGGCGGGAGCGGCGGTGGCAGCCAGACAACCCCCAGCGCCTCCACCTCGCAGAGCAGCTCGCCGAGCGCCTCCACGACCCCGGACGGATCGCCGACGCCGTCGGAGACTCCCACGGCGGCCAGCATCGCGGTCGTGCCCGCCAAGGGCGCGTCGTCCGTCCAGCCGAACAACCCCGTCACGGTCACGACCACGGCCGGCAAGCTCACCGCGGTGACCTTGAAGGACGACGACGGCGACAAGGTCGCCGGCAGTTTCAACGCCGACAAGACGCAGTGGACGTCGCTGCCGCAGCTCAAGCCCGGTGCGACGTACACCGTGACCGGCTCGGCCGAGGGCACCGACGGCGCCACCGTGCCGATCAGCTCGACGTTCAAGACGCTCAAGGCGTCCAAGAGCCTCAAGGCCTCGGTCGTCCCGCTGAACGGCGAGACCGTCGGCGTCGCGCTGCCGATCCAGATCTTCTGGAACAACCCGGTCAAGGACCGTGCGGCCGTCGAGAAGCGGCTGTCGGTGAAGACCTCGGTCCCGGTCGACGGCAGCTGGCACTGGGTGAACAGCAAGCAGGTCAACTACCGCCCGAAGAACTACTGGCCCGCCGGCACCAAGGTCACGGTGAACATCGCCACCCAGGGCGTGAGCGCCGGCAACAACACCTGGGGCACCGCCAGCCGGACTATCGAGTTCAGCATCGGCAAGTCGGTGGTCACCAACGTCAACGTCAAGAAGCACCTGATGACGGTGACGATCAACGGCAAGGTCGCCAAGACCATCCCGATCACCGCCGGCAAGGACGGCTTCACCACCCGCAGCGGCGTGAAGGTGATCATGGAGAAGTACCCGGTGAAGCGGATGGACGCCGCGACCGTCGGCCTGAAGCCGGGCGACCCGGAGTACTACAACATCCCGGACGTGAAGTGGGCCCAGCGCGTCACCAGCTCCGGCGAGTTCATCCACGGCGCCCCGTGGTCGTCCGGCAGCCAGGGCAGTGAGAACGTCAGCCACGGCTGCGTCGGCATGAGCCTCAAGGACGCCCAGTGGTACTACAAACAGACGCTCCGCGGCGACCCGGTCATCGTCACCGGCACCACCCGCTACATGGAGCCCGGCAACGGCTGGACCGACTGGAACACCACCTGGGCCAAGTACAAGGCCGGCTCCGCACTGTCCTGAGTGTCCGTGAGGGCGGTTCCTACCCGCCAGGCCCGCCCTCACCTCTTAGCGCCGAACGCCGCCAACTGTGTCCAGTCCTCAAGCGCAGTGGTCAGCAGCTTCTTGACCGTGGTCTTCGCCTGCTCGAGGGCTAGGTCGACAAAGCACTGGCAACGGCGAAGGTCCTCGGAATTCATGAGGCAGAGCAGGATGCCGGTCAGCTGCACGCCACGAGCTGCCGCAACGACCTTTGCGTCGAATGGCAGCGGGATTCGCTCTATCAGCTCACGGGCGAACCGCTTCGCCAGCCCGCTCAGCCCGAACAGCCCGAGCACGCCACCGCCGAGCCATCCCATGAGCTCGTGCGCCTTGTCCTTCGTGGCGAGGATGAACTTCGCCACCTCCGCGAGCGACTTGCAGTGGCGCCGGCGCCGGGAGCGGGCAAGCTTGCGCAGTGTCTCCGACGATGCGTACTCGGCTGCGCGGTCGCTGACGGCTTCTTGCCAGCTGCTCGTGACGACCTCGGCGCACAGTTCGACGGCGCTGTCGACCCGCCTTCGTTGTGCGGCGGACAGGCTGCTGTACGAACGATCGGGTGCTCGACGAGGGCTCTTCTTGGCGGGCCGACGTCGCTGTCGCGTTGATCGCTTGCGTGCGGTACTCGTGCGGCCGGCGGAGCGGGTCCTCGCGGTGGTAGAAGGCCGCCGCCTGGAGGTCCCCGAGTTGGACGTCCGCGGGCCAGGGGCTCGCGGGCTGGGGGTGCGCATGTGCTTATGGCGCCAGCAGCGCATGCCCTCCTGCTTGACCGGATTCTTGCAGAGCCGGCCGTCCTCCTTGATCCACCCGCACTTGGCCACCTGTCAATCGTCGGCTAGCAGCGGTCTGGACCGCATCGGTCACGGTGTGTCGCCTCGGGTCGAGGAGCTGACGAGTACTGCGGTTCTTCGGAGTGACGGTTCGGCGGAGCCTGGCGGGTTGCATCGGGGAGGTGTACGACGGCCGCGAGTGCAGCCGCGGCGCCCCGTGGTTGCCCGGCAGCTAGGGCACCGAGAACGTCAGCCACGGCGCCCCGTGGTTTGCCCGGCAGCTAGAGCACTGAGAACGTCAGCCAGGGCTACGGCGGCATCAGCCTCAAGCGCGCCCCGCGGTACCCCCTCCGCGGCGCACCGCACATCGTCACCGCCACCAACCGCTACATGCTGCCCGGCAACGGCCGGATTGGAGCAGCACCTGGGCCAGGACAAGGCCGACTCGGCCTTGCCCTGGGAAGACCGCCTGTCCTCCGTCGACTGATGCGCGAAACTCGTCCGCCAGGTGATCTGCGACAGTGCGGAAGCGCGGATCGCGGCTGCGGAAACGCCGAAGCGACGCTAGAGTCCTCGCCTGTGGACATGCCCGACGACGTTTGGTCTGTGGCCGATGGCTTTCTGTTCGACGGCCGGATCATCAAGGCGCTCGAGCATCTGCGGGAAGCGGGTGGACTTTCGCTTCGCGACGCGATCGTTGTTGTAGATGGGCGCGTGAGCTTTCTGAAGGCGAACCACGCGGAGTGCTTCACGGTCCCGATTGAAACTTATGGTCAGGGCGTCTACTCCTGATGCCGGGGTCAACTTGGCGACATCGGTCGCCCGGACCGCGGCATGAGGGTCGGCGAGTCACCGTCGCCAGTAGTAGGCCGTCCTGTCCTGGGCGTAGGTGAGTCCGTAATCCCGTCCCGGTTCCGGAACTTCAACTTGGTCGACGGCGAGGTCTAGCGGCCGCCAGCCGGGGTCCCGTCGATGGCCGGCCTCGGTTGGCTTGCCGACAGCGATGAGCTGTCGCTGACACTCGATCAGAGGCCTGTTGGCGCCACCCATGGTCGCGAAGCGTAGTTGCGAGAGGTCGTCCTCCCATCCGCAGACCTCGCAGATCTCGTATGACCCGGGCTCCTCGTCGTACATCAGATAGCCGCAACACGGGCATGGGTACTTGGCCATGGCCGCAGCATCCCACCTCCTCTTGATCAACGCACGCGCAGAAGCTGGACGGCCACCCGTTGTCCGGCTTATCGGCAGATCCGTGCGTTGGCCGGCTGCCTCAGTTGGTCGCCAGGCCACGGCGCGGTCTGCAACCCCTCACCAGCTCCAGCAAGTTGGAAAGCGCAGGGGCGTCGACAGTGTCCCGCCGACGATCAGCGGGGCCTGATGCCTCAGTTGGCGGGTGCATCGACCAGGGCGAACTCGGCAGCCTCCCTGAGCACAGCCCCGTCCGCCTTCCACCGTGACCGCCGGCCAAGCGGTACGACGGAATCGCCTGCGATCGAGGCCACCCTCATCACTCCGGCCGAGCCTGGATCTGCCGCGTCATCCCACCAAGTCTCGGACACTGCCATAACACCCGCCCCGGATCCATCGCCGTGCGACGTTGCCCCGGTGGGGCGTGCCGCCGCCGGATGGGGTGGTGCTGCAGTCTCGGCCGGTGCTGTGGGGTGGAGTGGCGCCGTGGGGGGCGGCGCTGCGGGGTGGGGTGGCGCCGGGTGGGGTGGCGCCGTGGGGTGGGATGGTGCCGCCATGCCCGCACTGGATCCATCGACGTGGGGCCGTGATGCGGTTCGTTCCGGATGCGAGTGGGTGGTTGGCGCGGCTGGGTAGGGTCCCGGGGCCGTTGTGGGATTGGGTTGCAGCTGATTATGACGGTGGCGTCGGAGGTGGGTGGGTGGTGGGTCGGCCCACTTGGGACGGGCGACGTGGACGACGCCGTTGGTGATGGTGATGGTCCAGTGGCCGTTGTGCAGGTCGACGTGGTGACGACGGCAGAGCAGGGCCAGGTTCGTGATCTTGGTTTCGCCGCCGTCGATCCATGAGATCAGGTGGTGGGCGTCGCACATCACCGGTGGTGCGCCGCAGACCACGCAGCCTCGATCACGTGTGTTCAGTGCGCGGCGCATGGCTCTGGTGACGAGTCGTTCGCGGCGGCCGACGTCCAGGGGTTCGGAGTTCGAGCCCAGGACGATCGGGATGATGTTCGCGTCGCAGGCCAGCCGCCGGATCGAGGCCGCGGACAGCCCACCACTGTGGACCATGGTCCCCATCGCGTCGGTCGTGGCTGCTCTGAGGTCATCCAGGTCGATGGTCACGGTGATGTTCGCCTTCGCCCCGAACCCGGGCACCACACCCCGCGAGCCACCCGCCACCCCAACCCCCTCCCCACCAACCGAACCACTGCCAGCACCAGCACCAGCGCTCCCGCCTGTGCTCGCGTCAATGTCCGCGCCTGCGCGAGTGTCCGCGCCTGCGCCCGTGCCCGTGCCCGCGCCCGCGCCAGTGCTTGTGCTCGCGCCCGTGCCCGTGCCCGTGCTTGTGCCTGCGCCAATGTCCGCGCCGGTGCTTGTGCGTGCGGTGGTCGTGGGGTGGGTGGTGGCTGTGTCGAGGGTGGTGGCGGCGAGGGTGAGGGTGGTGGTGAGGGCGTCGGCTTGGCGTTTGGCGTGGGAGCGGGGGTCGGGCTGGCCGTCGATGGTTTTGTGGGGGCGGGCGCCGGTGATGATCAGGGAGCGGAGGAGTTCGGCGTTCTCGTTGGCGAGGTAGCCGCGGAACTTGACGCCGCGATCGGCCGGCGTGAGAGTGAGGGACTCGCGGGCGTAGGCCTCGTGTTCCTTGGGCTCGGGGCCGTCGGTGTCGAGGATGTCGCGCGCCTGTTCGGCGGCCTTGCGGAGTTCGGCTGGGGGCAGGTGTTTGGCCAGGCGGACCAGTTCGCGTTCGGCGACTTCGAGGTCGGCCACCGGGACGTGGGCCGGGACCTTCTCCAACGCGGTCACGATCTGTTCGGCCTGCGCCGGCCGCAACATCACAGGCCCGTCGCTACCCGTCCCGTCACCGCTCAGTCCGTCACCGCTCAGTCCGTCAACGTCCGGTCCGTCATCGCCCGGTCCGGTCTCGGTGTCGGGGAGGGCGGCGGTGACGGCGGCGTATTTCGGCAGGGCACGGGCGAGGCGGACGTCGCGGCGGGCGTGGTGGTGGTCGAGGCGGTAGCGGTACTGCAGGAACTGGACGGTGTCACGGGCGCCCACCTCCTCGGCGTACCCGGACTTGTCCAGGGCCGCGATGAGTCGTAGCCGGTGGGTCTCGAGGCGGGCGAGGTCGGCGTCGGCCCGGTCGAGAGCGCGCACCAGTTCGCGGTCGCTCATCAACTCAGGTGGCCTGTCCATACCCCGAACTCTAGACAGCGCCACCGACAGTTCTCGCCCCGGAATCCCCTTGTTTTGTGGGCAATCCGTGGGCCCACACAGCCCACACGCAGCTCATACCTCAGAACCGCGTCAGTGCGTCAGGGGCGCGCTTCCTCGGCGGCGTAGGACAGGACGCGTTCGGTGTCGAGGACGATCCAGGTGTCGACCCAGGTCCAGACCTGGGGCCAGTTCTGATCGACCGCGGCGCGTACGTCGTCGGGGACTTGGGTGACCAGCTCGGCGGGGCCTTCAGCAATGACCGCGATATGGCTCTCGTCGTCGTTCTCCGCGACGACCATGGTGAGCCAGGGGTTGGTCCGCAGGTTGCGGGCGCGGACCGACCCGGCCACCGCCGGCAGCCAGAACGCCCCTCCGCGGCGGATGTACATCGACATCGACGCGTGCGGGCGCCCGTCCGGACGCGTCGTACCGATGACCGCGTACTCCCGGCGGCCGAGGTAGCTCGTCAGCTGCTCGCCCGTCAGCCGCCGCTCCGGCGGGTACGTGCGCGCTGTCGCCGCGGTGGCACCTGCGAAGGTTCGATCCTGCAGTTCTGACAGCACCTCGGTCATGGTCACTCCTACGGGTCGTCCGGGTCTGCCACTCACGCTAGACGCGGGGGCCGCGGCCCGCTTCTCGATTCCTGACCACCGCCGCGGCGACCTCGTCCGCATGCAGCGCGGGGAGGGAGTGGTGGGTCGCCTCGGGGATGTGTACGACGGTGGCGCCGACGGCCTCGGCCCGCCGGGCCAGCTCGCGGGGATGGTGGGCCTTGGAGCGGTCGGCAACGACGACGGTGGTCGGTGGTAGCGCAGCGAACTGCTTGGGGCGCTGCGGCCTGACAGGGCGGCTGCTGGGCTCGACGGAGCCGAGGGCGGCCAGGTGGAGCCACTCCGGGTCGACAGGGAGGCCCTGGGTCTCCCAGTGGATAAAGGACTTGTAGCGGCGCTCTGACGGCCGCAGGAGCATCGGGAGGGCCCGCGCCACGTAGCCTGGTCTGAGGCCGGTGAAGCAGTCCGTGGGGTCAACCAGTACAAGCCGCGCCACAGGGGCCTGGAGCGCGTACGTGAGCGCCGTCCACGCGCCGTACGAATGCCCGACCAGCACCGGGCTCTGAAGCGGCGTCAGGACGCCGGACAGCCAGGTCATCAGCTCGGCGACGGTGCGCGGTGGGGGAGCGGTGCTCAACCCGGCATCGCCCGGCAGGTCCGGCGCGTAGACGCGGTACCGCTGGGCGAGCCGCGGCGCGACGGCGAACCACACCGCGGCCGTGGCGCCGTGCCCGGCGAGCAGCACCACCGGCGGGCCGTCGGCAGGCCCGCACACGTTCACATGCGTGCCGCCGAGATCGAGGTGCTCGACCGGTACGCCCCAGCGGTCGAGCAGAGCGTCGTACGCCTCCTGGAAGCCCATGTTGCCGAGGATAGCTCACTGAGTGAGGTAAATTGCCGGGTATGCGTGAAGGAGTGACCACGGCCGACCCGGAGCGGGCGGCGGCGTTGAACGTCGTACACCTGCTGCGTGAGGTCGCGTTGCGCCTCGAGCTGGCGATGGGGGAGTTCGCCCGTACGACGGGATTGCACGGGACCGACGTGCGCGCCCTGGTGCGCCTCCTGGACGCCGAACGCGCCGGACTCGAGCCGACGCCCACCTGGCTCGCGCAACAGCTGGGAATGACCTCTCAGGCCACGACGGCCGTCATCCACCGCCTGGAGGCCGCCGGCCATGTCGAACGCGTCAGAAGCCGGACCGACGCCCGCAGCGCGCACCTCCAGGTCTCGGACAGCGCCGTCGACCTCGGCTGGCAGTTCTTCGGCCCGCTGCTCAATCGCCTCACCGACACCACCCGAGCACTCGACACCGGCCAGCGCGCCGTGGTCCGGGACTACCTCACCGCGGTCAGCGAAGCGCTCGGATAAACGAAAGAGCCCCGGCGAGGTCGCCGGGGCTCTTTCGTGCTTACGACATTACGAGCGGTCGCTGGTGACCTCGCGGTAGGTCTCCGTGTCCTCCGTCAGCTCGTGGATCTCGTCGGCGTCGTGCGCGTGCTCGTGCGCCTCCTCGATCTCCTGCGCCGTCGGCTTCTGGACCGCGTCGGCGTAGTAGAACCGGGAGAGGGCGGCGCGGGCCTTGTACAGCGCGCGGCGCGGGGCGCGGACACCGTTGAGGTCGGTCTCCGGGCCGAGCTCGTGCGGCAGGACCCGGTCCCGCGCGGTGAGCGAGTAGGCCTCGTACGTCGAGATCGGCTGGTGCTTCTCGGTGTACTTGCCCTCCGGAGACCGCATGATGACGCCGGTCTCCAGGCCGTGCAGCAGCCGTTCCTGGTCGGCCCGCTGCAGCGAGATCGCCCAGCGGCGCGCGATCCAGAAGCCCAGGATCGGGCCGAGGATCACCGCGAACCGCAGGAACCAGGTCACGCTGTTCAGCGAGAGACCGAAGTGGGTGGCGATCAGGTCGTTACCGCCGCCGACCCACAGCATCGCGTAGAACACGATGAAGGCGACGCCGATACCGGTCCGGGTCGGGACGTCCCGCGGCCGGTCGAGCAGGTGGTGCTCACGCTTGTCGCCGGTGATCCAGCCCTCGATGAACGGATACAGCGCGACCAGCGTGACGAACGCCGGCGGAATGATCAGCGCGGGGATGATCAGGTTCCAGCTGAGCGTGATGCCCCAGAACGTCGACTCGAAGCCGGGGAAGATCCGGACCGAGCCTTCCAGCCAGCCCATGTACCAGTCCGGCTGGGAGCCCGCGGTCACCTCGGCCGGGTTGTACGGCCCGTACAGCCAGACCGGGTTGATCTGCAGCAGCGCGCCCATCAGCGCGGTGATGCCGAAGACCACGAAGAAGAAGCCGCCGGCCTTGGCCGTGTACACCGGGAACAGCGGGTAGCCGACCACGTTCTTCTGCGTCCGGCCGGGACCGGCGTACTGCGTGTGCTTGTGGTACACGACCAGGAACAGATGGACCGTGACCAGCGCCAGGATGATGCCGGGGATCAGCAGCACGTGGGCGATGAAGAACCGTGCGACGAAGTCGTCACCCGGGAACTCGCCGCCGAAGATGAAGAAGTTCATGTACGTGCCGACCACCGGTGACGCCTGGATCATGCCGTTGGTGATCCGGAGACCGGTACCGGACAGCAGGTCGTCGGGGAGGCCGTAGCCGATGAAGCCCTCGATGATGCCGAGGAACAGCATCCCGAAGCCGATCAGCCAGTTCAGCTCCCGCGGCTTGCGGAACGCGCCGGTGAAGAACATCCGGAGCAGGTGCACCATCATCGCGGCGATGAACAGGATCGCCGCCCAGTGGTGGATCTGCCGGATCAGCAGACCGCCGCGGACGTCGAAGCTGATGTCCAGCGTGGAGGCGTACGCCTCCGACATGTGCAGGCCCTTGAGCAGGCTGTACGAGCCCTGGTACTCGATCTCGGCCATCGAGGGCTTGAACCAGAAGGTCAGGAAGGTGCCGGTCAGGATCAGGATGATGAAGCTGTAGAGCGCGATCTCGCCGAGCATGAACGACCAGTGGTCCGGGAAGATCTTCCGCAGGTTCTTCTTCCCGATCTTGCCGATGCCGAGGCGATCGTCGAACCACTTGACCGGTCCGGGGAACTCTGTGTTAGTCGACACTGTTGTCACCCTCGTTCGAAGAAGCTCGGGCCGACCGGCTCGGTGAAGTCGCTCTGCGCGACCAGGTAGCCCTCACTGTCCACAGCCAACGGTAGCTGAGGCAGCGGCCGCGCCGCAGGGCCGAAGACGACCTTGGCGCTGTCGGCCAGGTCGAAGGTCGACTGGTGGCAGGGGCAGAGCACGTGGTGCGTGGTCTGCTCGTACAGCGAGATCGGGCAGCCGACGTGGGTGCAGATCTTCGAGTAACACAGGATGCCGTCGATGCCCCAGTTCTCGCGGCCGGGCTTGGTGCGGATCTCGCTCGGCTTGATCCGGACCACGATCACCGCCGCCTTCGCCTTGGCGTTCTGGTACGCGGCCGGGCTCTCCTCCTGCAGCTCGGCCAGGTTCGCCGGCTGCGCGTTGACCAGCTGGCCGACGACCAGGTCGGCCGGCTTGATCGGGCGGTCGGTGACGTCGTTGACGATCCGGATGCCCTTCGCCCAGATCGTGGTGTACAGCGCCCGGCCCGGCAGCGGGCCGAGGTCGCGGAGCAGGACGACGGCCGGCAGGCCGAGCGCGGCGAGCGCGCCGATCAGCGAGTTGCGGATCATCTTGCGCCGGGTGAAGCCCGACTCCGCGGTGCCCTGCTTGAAGGCCTCGGTGATCTCGGCGATCTGCTCCGGCGAGGAGTGCGCGGCGTGCCGCTCCTCGGAGATCTCCTCGTCGACCATCAGCTTCTTGGCCCACTGGATCGCGCCCGCCCCGATCAGGAACAGCGCGAGCCCGATGCACAGGCCGATGGTCATGTTGTTCGCGTTGCCGGACAGCGGGCCGAACTCGATGATCGAGTCCCGCGGGATCGCGAAGTACGCCACGCAGGCGCCCAGCACGAGCAACGTCGCCAGACCGAACATCCCCGACACCTGGCGCTCGACGCGGTCGGCCGCCTTCGGGTCGATGTCGGTGATCCGCGGCTCGTGCGGCTCGATGCCCGGGTCCGGGATCGGCTCCGCCAGCTCGACGTCGCCGTGGTGCTCCTCCGGCTTCGCCGGCAGGTTCTTCTCAGTCACTTGGCCTTCGCTCCCTTGGCCTTGACGCCCTTGGCGCCGATCCAGACCGCTACGCCGACCAGCAGGCCGATCCCGACGAGCCAGCCCCACAGGCCCTCGGAGACCGGGCCGAGCCGGCCGAGACCGAAGCCGCCCGGGTCCTTCTGGGTCTCCAGCGCCTTCAGGTACGCGATGATGTCGCGCTTGTCCTCGGGCAGCATGACCTGGTCGGAGAAGACCGGCATCTGCTGCGGGCCGGTCAGCATCGCTTCGTAGATGTGCTTCTCGTCGACACCCATCAGCGACGGCGCGTACTTGCCGTTCGGCAGCGCGCCACCGCGGCCGGCGAAGTTGTGGCACGCCGTGCAGTTGGTGCGGAACAGCTCGCCACCGCGGGTGACCTGCTCGTCGGTGGCCTTGCTCACGTCGTACGAGTCCGAGGCCGGGACGGCGGGGCCGGGGGCGAGCGAGGCGACGTACGCGGCCAGGGCCTCGATCTCCTTCTCCGAGTACGCCGGAGCCTTCCGCGGGACCTGCGCGCCGGGCTGCATGGCCGGCATCCGGCCGGTGCCGACCTGGAAGTCGACCGCGGCGGCGCCGACGCCGATCAGCGACGGGCCGGCCATCTGGCCCTCGCCGTTGCCGGCGCCCTCGGCGTTCAGGCCGTGGCAGCTGGAGCAGCCGACCGCGAAGAGCTTCTTGCCCTCCTCGATCTGCTGCGACTGGGCCGAGTTGTCGGCCACCGCGCTGTCAGGGGCGAAGGCGGCGTACGCCGAACCCACTGCCAGGAGGCCGAACAGGAGCACGACGAGGCCGGCGGACCGGTGCCGTCGTCGCGCGGAGAGAAAGCGCGCCGGTGACAAGGGATGTCTCTTCTCACTCATTTGAGCAGGTAGATGGTCGCGAACAGGGCGATCCAGACCACGTCGACGAAGTGCCAGTAGTACGACACGACGATCGCCGAAACAGCCTGTTCGTGGGTGAACTTACGAGCCATGTACGTCCTGGCCAGGACGAACACGAAAGCGATGAGGCCGCCGGTCACGTGCAGACCGTGGAACCCGGTGGCCAGGTAGAACACCGAGCCGTACGCGTCCGAGGAGATCGTGACGCCCTCGTGCACCAGCTCGGCGTACTCGGTGACCTGGCCGCCGATGAAGACCGCGCCCATGAGGTACGTGAGGATGAACCACTCACGCATGCCCCAGGCCCGGATGTTCAGCAGCGAGCCGGTGCGCCCGACCTTGCCGTGCTCGGCGGCGAAGACGCCGGCCTGGCAGGTGAACGACGAGGCGACCAGGATGAACGTGTTCACCGAGGCGAACGGCACGTTCAGGTGCTCCGTCATGACCTGCCACAGGGTCTCCGTCCCCGGAGCCGCGGCGGCGGTCGTCACCGACCGGATCGTGAAGTACGCCGCGAACAGGGCGGCGAAGAACATCAGTTCGCTCGAGAGCCAGACGATCGTGCCGACACTGACCATGCTGGGACGGTCGTGGTGTCCGTGTTCACGGGACGCTGGGAGCGCGGTTGCAGTGGCCACGCGGTCATTATGTCGGTCCGCGCGTTCAGCGCTACGACCACCCCCGTGCATGTCGCCGACCGGCTGTTCTTACTGTGGAAGCGTGCTTCCCCTTCACGCCGCACCGGGCGACCAGATCGAGCCGCTCACACCGGCCCGGTTGCTGACGGCATGGACCTTCGAACCGGTGTTACTCGGCGTGATCGTCCTGCTCGGCGGGCTCTATCTGTACGGCGTCCACCGGCTGCGCAAACGCGGTGACAAGTGGTCCCGCGGCCGGACGTTCGCGTTCGTCGGCGTCGGTCTGGGGAGCGCCGTGATCGCCACCCAGTCGGTGCTCGGCACCTACGACACCGTGCTGCTCAGCGTGCACATGGTCCAGCACATGATCCTGTCGATGCTGACGCCGCTCGCGATGGCGCTCGGCGCGCCGGTGACGCTGGCGCTGCGGACGCTGCCGCAACGGCCGCGCAAGTGGTTGCTCTCCGTGTTGCACTCGTGGTTCGCGAAGCTGATCTGCTTCCCGCTGATCGGCTTCGCGCTGTTCGTGATCAGCCCCTGGGCGCTGTACTTCACCGGCTGGTACGACGCCACGCTCCGGTCGACGCTGCTGCACGACCTGCTGCACCTGCACTTCGTCCTGGTCGGCTCGGTGTTCTTCTGGCCGTTGCTGGGGCTGGACCCGGTGCCCGGCCGGGTGATCTACCCGTTCCGGCTGCTGATGACGTTCCTCACGCTGCCGTTCCACGCGTTCCTCGGCATCACGATCATGGGCGCCAGCACGCTGATCGCCGAGGACTGGTACACCAGCTTCGGCCGGTCGTGGTCGCCGTCGCCGCTGCGCGACCAGTACATCGCGGGCGGCCTGCTCTGGGGCTCGGGCGACATCGTCGGGCTGGTGTTCTTCGCCGTACTGTTCGTCCAGTGGGTGCGTGAGTCGCAGCGCGAGGCGCGCCGCGAGGACCGCCGCCTGGACCGTTTGGAGGAACAGGCTCGCCGGTCCGAACAGGCGCCCCGGTAGCATTCCGGTGTCCAGTCTTCTTTAGAACACAGCTTGGGATGGATCGATGAGTTCAGAGCGTCCGCTGAAGGTCCTGGTCTACAGCGACGACCGTACGACGCGGGAGTCCGTCCGGCTGGCCCTGGGCAAGCGCCCGGCGGCCGATCTGCCCGAGCTCGAGTACGTCGAGTGCGCGACCGAGCCGGCCGTGATCAAGACCATGGACAAGGGCGGGATCGACCTGGCGATCCTGGACGGCGAGGCCGTCCCGGCCGGCGGCATGGGGATCGCCCGGCAGTTGAAGGACGAGATCTTCCAGTGCCCGCCGGTGCTCGTGATCACCGGCCGGCCGCAGGACGCCTGGCTGGCGACCTGGTCGCGGGCCGAGGGCGCGGTCTCGCACCCGATCGACCCGATCAAGCTGGCCGACGTCACCGCGGACCTGCTCCGGCAGCGCGTGGCCGGCCTGCCCGCCACCACCGCCTGACCGACGATGGCCGTGACGACCTGGCCGCAGGTGCTCAATCCGCTGCTGCGGCGCGAGGACCTGGAGGCGTCCGCCACCGCGTGGGCGATGGAGCAGATCCTGTCCGGAGCGGCGTCGCCGGCCCAGCTCGCCGGTTTCGTGATCGCGCTGCGCTCCAAGGGCGAGACGGTCACCGAGGTCGAGGGCCTGGTCGCGACGATGCGCGACTTCGCCACCAAGATCTCGGTGCCGGGCCGGACGCTGGACGTCGTCGGTACCGGTGGTGACCAAGCCCACACGGTGAACATCAGCACGATGTCCGCGATCGTCGCCGCCGGCGCGGGGGCGAAGGTCCTCAAGCACGGCAACCGCGCGGCCTCCTCGGCCTGCGGTGCCGCGGACGTCCTCGAGGAGCTGGGCATCCCGCTCGACCTCACCGCGGCGCAGGTGGCCGACGTGGGGGAGCGGGCCGGGATCACGTTCTGCTTCGCGCCGGCGTTCCACCCGGCGCTGCGGCATGCCGCCGTACCGCGCCGGGAGCTCGGCGTGCCGACGACGTTCAACTTCCTCGGGCCGCTGGCGAACCCGGGCAACCCGTCGGCGCAGGCGGTCGGTGTCGGCGACGGCCGGATCGCCGGGCTGATGGCCGGGGTGCTCGCGCGGCGCGGGATCGACGCGCTGGTGTTCCACGGCGACGACGGGCTCGACGAGCTGACCACACGGACGACGTCGCAGGTGTGGAGCGTCGGCGGCGGCGAGGTCGAGGGGCCCGTCACGCTGGACCCGCGGGAGCTGGGCATCGAGCCGGTGGCGGCGGAGGCGTTGCAGGGCGCGGACGCGACGTACAACGCGAAGGTCGTACGGGCACTCGTCGACGGCGAGCCGGGCGCGGTCCGGGACGTCGTACTGCTGAACGCCGGTGCGGCGCTGGCGGCGTACACGCCGGAAGCGGGCACCGTGATCGAGCGGATCCGGACCGGGATGGACCGGGCCGCCGAGGCGATCGACTCGGGCGCGGCAAAGGACACGCTGGACCGGTGGATCGCGGTGTGCGCCGAGGTTCGCGGCTGAACTTGCTGTTGGTGAAAGGCCGGCGAGCGGGTCCCTCGCCGGCCTTTGCTGTCACTGCTGGATCTTGACCTGGGTGATCTTGTAGCGCCAGACGTTCTGCCAGGCCGGGGTGGAGCCGGCCAGGTCGGCGATCGAGATGGCCGCGGTACCGTCGCCGCGGTCGATCAGCGCGATCATCACCGTGGAGAACGTCTCCTTCAGCAGCGGCTCCTTGACCGCGACCCGGGCAACAATCTCGTGGCCGGGGTGGCCGTCGACGGTGATCGCCTTGTGGGTGGTGCCCTTCAGGATGTTCGGCTTGTCGTACAGGCGGCCGATGGCGCGGGCGCCGATCTGGATCGCGGCCTGCTTCCGGCCGGCCGGCGTGTTCTGGTACGGGATCTCCGGCGGCAGCTGCCCGAAGGCGACGTAGTTGCCCCAGGCGCCGCCCTTGCCGTTGTAGTTCTTGTGCACCGTGAGCCACACCGCGGCGCCGCCCCAGAGGCCGGTGCGCTCGTAGGTGTTGCCCCACGCCGAACTCATCACCGGCATCGAGTCGTTGTTGGCGGCAACGATCTGGGTCCCGAGCACCTTCCCGTACGGCGTCGGCGTCTTGGACGGCTTCACCGAAGGACTGACGGTCTCGAGCGGCTTCCCCGACGGCAACGCGACCGGGGTGATGGCGTCCGCCTTCCGAGCGATCCACCCCACACTCAACCCAGTAGCCGCCAACGCAGCCACCACCAACACCAAGGCCCCCACAAGCCGAGCCCGCCCACCGTTCCCACCCGGGACAAACTCACCCCCCTCACTACCACGCCCAGCCGAGCCATCCCCCACATACGGCCCCGCCGCCCGAGCCACAGCCCGCCCAAACGCAGGATCCCCAACCCCACCACCCGCGAGCCCGTATCCACCACCAGCCTGCGGCCCACCGTGCGCACCCCCGGCCTGCTGCCCGAGCCCACCACCGGCCTGCTGCTCGCCGTGCATGCCCCGAGCCTGACCGGCCTGCGGCTGACCGTACGGATTGCCCTGCGGACCTGCATGCTGACCGCCCTGCCCAGCACGATGCTGCCCAGCCTGCGGCCCACCGAACTGACCGCCGCCCTGCACCTGCCAACCACCCTGACCGTGCCCCGGCTGCGGCGCCTGCGCCACACCCCACATCTGCCCACCAGCTGCCGGCTGCGCCCCCTGACCCTGGCCAGTTTGCCCTTGCCCACCTTGCCCAGGCTGCGGCTGCCCGCTACCCGCCTGTCCGGCACCAGGGCGTCCGTCGCCAGGCATCGCCGCGCCGGCCTGCCCGCCACCCGACTGCCCGGGAGCCTGCTGCCCGGTGGCCGGCGGCCCGACACCCGGCCGTGCGTGACCGGACGGCCCATGGGGGCCCTGTGCCGCCTGCCCCGGCTGCGCCTGCCTACCGCCGTACTGCGAACCAGCAGGCGGACCCGCATGCTGCGGCTGCTGCACACCCGGCTGCTGCGCGCCAGACTCCTGCGCACCATGCCCGGGTGCACTGGACTGGTGCGCCCCATGCTGCGGTGCACCTGACTGCTGGCCACCGGGCTGTTGCGCGCCCGACTGTTGTGCACTGGGCTGCTGTGAACCGGACTGCTGTGAACCGGGCTGCTGCTGAGGCCCAGCCTGCTGTGGAGCGGCTTGGGGCGGTACGACGACCGACTGCCAGCCCGACGCTTGCGTACTTGGCTGCTGTTGCTCGTTGGCCTGTGGCGGCCGGTTGGTCCAGTGCTGCTGCTGCGGAGGAGGAGCCGCGTGCTGCCCGCGGACACCCGCCGAGCCAGGCGCTGCCGGAGCAGGCGACTGCCCGAACAACGCATCCGACGAAGAACCACCCTGACCCGGCACCCGATCGCTACCCTCAGCGCCCCACGCCTCAGGAACCGGCGGCGCCTGCGGCGTACCACCCAACGGATCCCCGACCCCCGGCCGTGCCGCACCACCCGGGTTGCCAGATTCTCGCGGTGCTTGGGCTGTGCCTGCCAACGGATCCGACGCATGAGCCGGACCACCCGGCATCGCGGGCTCGCGCGGTGCACGCGGCGTACCAGCCAACGGATCCCCGGCCGCAGGCCGCGCAGGACCACCCGAGGTACCAGATTCGCGGGGCGCTTGGGGTGTGCCTGCCAACGGATCCGACGCCTGAGCACCACCTGGCATGCCAGGCTCGCGCGGTGCCTGCGGCGTACCAGCCAATGGATCCTCGGCCGCCGACCGTGAGGGACCGCCCGGGGCACCGGGATCGCGTGGCGCCTGCGGTGTGCCTGCCAGCGGGTCCGAGGTGGTCGGGCGGGTCGGAGTACTGGGAGCGGGTGGGGCTTGGGGCGTGCCGCTCAGTGGGTCTGATGGGTTGGGCGGCGTGCTCCGGTCGTCCGGCGTACCGGGTGTTGGGGGAGCCCAGTCGTCCGGACCGCCTGGAGGGGGCGGAGTGTGTCCGGTGGGAGGGGTCTGGTTCTCGTTCTCAGCCAACTTGAATTCCCTTGAAGGCCTCGGCCGCGGCCGTTTTCAGGTCTGGGCGGTCGTTCGGGATGCTGCTGACGTACGCGACGGCGGTACCGTCGCCAAGGTCGAACACGGCGACCGTCAGCGTCAGCACCCGATTCGGTACGGCGGCCGACTTCGCGGTCACGGTCTGCTGGTAGAACCAGCCCGCTTTCTCGCTCCGCTTGACGGCACCGTTCGCGATCGTCTTGAACGTGACCGGGATGTCGCCGTACATCGTGCGCTGCAACTGCGTCGACACGGTCGCCGCCGTCGCCTTCGGGTCGCCGTTGAACCCGGACCCGGTACCGAGACCGCCGACGAAGATGTCGGCGCTCCAGTCGTCGCGGGTACCGGCGGCGTCGCGCTGCAGCAGGATCCGCTGGCCGCCCGCGTTCCGGGTCTCCGGCACGAACAGCTTGTGATCCGACCACGGCGGGTTCCGGCGCGGGAACGAGATCGCGTCCGACGAGATCCGTTCGATGCCCTCGTGCAACTTCGGGTTCTTCGACTGGCCGGGCTTGATGCTGGACTGGTTCGTCGGCGTGGGGGACGCGGTCTGCGTCGGGCTCGGACCGGGGTCGGCGGTCGTGTCGTCGCCGTTGGTGAGCAGGACGATCGCGGTCACGACAAGCAGTACCAGCGCGACACCGCCGCCGACGATCAACGGCAGCTTCCCGCCGAACGGACTGCCGCCACCGGAACCCTTCGACTTCTTCTTCCCCGGCTCCCGCTTGCCGACGCCGGCACTCAGATCGGTCTGAGCACCCCAGGCCTCGTCCTCACCCCAGGCCCGCGGAGTCGTCTGCTGCGCGCCGTGCTGCGCACCCCACTGCCCGCCCTGCCAGCCTTGGTGAGCCGGTTGCTGCGCGGCTTGCTGCGAGTCGCCCCAGCCGTTGCCACCTTGCTGCTTGGCCTCCTGCACCGGCCAGGACTGCCCGCCCCACAGCTGATTGCTGCTCTGCTGGGAGTCCGCCGGCTGCTGTCCCCACTGACCGGATTCCTGTACGCCGTGCTGGCCCGCAGCACCCCACCCGTTGTCAGCCGACGCCTCACCGGCCGCCGTACCCTGCTGCGAACCCCACAGCTGCCCGCCCTGCGGCGCAGCCGGCTGCCCGCCCTGCGGACCGACCTGCTGCCCGCCGCCGGCCTGCTCCTGGCCGCCGGACTGCTGTCCGTTCCAGCCCTGGTCCTGGCCGGTGGACTGCTGGCCGTTCCAGTTCGGGTCCTGGGTGGTGTTGCTGGACGGTTGGTCGCCCCACAGCTGGATTGGCTGCTCCTGCGGCGTCTCCGTTGTCTCCGGGACGGTCCAGAGCGGTGCGGCGTTCTCTACTGCCTGCTCTTCCTCGTCGTCGGACTCAACACCCCACGCCGGAACGTCGTTGGACGTCTGCTCGTCCTGCTCGTCACCACCCTGGCTACCCCAGTCCGGCTGCAACTCCACCGCGACCGCAGCATCCTCAGCCGCCAGCTCATCCGCCGCCTGCACAGCCTCCAACTCAGCAGCATCCAAACCAGCACCATCCGCAGCCTGCCCGGCCGTAGCGGCACCTTCCCCGACGGAGCCGTCCCCTCGGGTTCCTTCTCCTGCGGTACCAGTCCCTGCGGCGCCGGTTCCTACGGCACCGGCATCCGCGACACCGGGTGCGGAGGCCACTGCGTCGGCGGTCTCTGTACCGGCGGTCGCTGTAGCCGCGGCCCCTGTGCCGGTGGGCTGCGCGGTGTCAGTTTGCGTGGTGCTGGTGTCTGCAGCGTCGGGTTGTGTGGTGGGTTCCTGGGCGGGTTCTTCGGGTGGGGCTGGGGCGAGTTTCAGGGTCCAGCCGTTGGGTTGGTCCGCTTGTGCTTCGGTGTTGGCTGGCTCGAGTTCCTCGGTGACCTCGCGTTGGGTCCAGTGTTCTGGGGGTGCGGGGGCCAGTTCTGGGGCGCCCCAGGTTGCCCGGGCGCGTTCGGCGGGGGTGGGGCCGTCGTTGGTTGGGGTTGTGGTCTGCACGGCGGGTTGCTGGATGTTGATCGGCTGCGTCGGCTCGTGTGCCTGCTCGTCGGGGGAGACTGCGCGGAGGCGAGGGCCGCCGTTCGCGGCTACCTCGTTGCCGGGCTGGTTGTCCCAGAGTTGCGGGGCTCCGGCCGGCTGCCACCAGCTGCCTCCATCCGCTTGGTCAGCTCGTCCAGCCGCACCAGCTGCACTACCCACGCCAGACACACCCGCAGCGCCAGACGCACTGCCTGCGGCAGACGCAGGTGCCGTACCGGCCGCATTAGCTGCGCCAGGCGCACCGGCGGTGCCAGATGCACCGGCGGCTGCAGTCGTGCCAGTCGCGTCAGTTCCCGTTGGGTTGATGGCCCGCAGGACAGGGCCGGACGTTGTCGTCTCGTTGACTGGCTGCGTTGCAGCCTGACGTTGCGTCGGGGGCTGCGGTTCCTGCGGTTGGGCAGGTTCGGGCTGGTGCTGTGTGGGCGCCGGTTGGTCGGTCGGGGACGGCGCAGGGCCGGGGCGTGTGTGGTCGCCGTACGACGGTGCGAGGCCGGGGCGCGTGTGGTCGTCGTACGTGGGCGCGGCCTGGGTGGGGCCGGGCGGGGGCGGGGCGGTCTGCGGCTGGACCGGCTGTGCGGGGCCGGTGTGTGCTGCTCCCGTGTGGGCAGGTCCGGTCTGCGCGGGGCCGGGTTGTGGTGCGTCCGGTTGGGGGGACCA